>NZ_MBLO01000036.1 GCF_001854805.1 Pseudofrankia coriaricola | reverse complement strand
CTGCGCAAGATCCTGCACGACAACGCCGCGCGCCTCTACCGCGTCCGATGACGGCGACGAACGAGGAGTTCCAGCACCGAGACCGTTGCGCGATCGTCGGGATCGGCGCCACCGACTACTCGCGTGACGCCGGTCGCAGCGACCTGACCCTGGCGACCCAGGCCGCGCTGGCCGCCATCGAGGATGCCGGTCTGACGCCGGGGGACATCGACGGCATCGTCCGTTGCGACATGGACAGCGTCCTGCACAACGACCTGGCCGACTCGCTCGGGATACGCGAACTCACCTACTGGGCCCAGGTGGGGCCGGGGGGAGTGGCGCCGTGCGCCATGGTCGGGCAGGCGGTGGGCGCCATCCTCTCGGGCCAGGCGACGACGGTCCTCGTCTTCCGGGAACTCAGGGGMCGRTCRGGGCGCCGGTTCGGGCTGTCCGCGGCGGCCGACGCCAGGGTGGGTGGATGGGGCAGCTACGACGAGTTCTTCGCTCCGTACGGGCTGCTCACTCCCGGGCAGATYTTCGCCCTCATGGCCCAGCGTCACATGATCGAGTACGGCACGAAGAAGGAGGAGATGGGCCACATCGCGCTCACCTGTCGGGCCAGGGCGAACGCGAACCCGGCGGCCCAGATGCACGCTCGCACCCTCACCATGGAGCAGTACCTGTCGGCCCGCCCGATCGCCCGGCCACTCGGGCTGTTCGACTTCTGTCTCGAGACCGACGGGGCCTGCGCCGTGGTGGTGACCAGCGCCGCCCGCGCCCGGGACTGTCGAAAGCCTCCGGTCCTGATCCGGGCGGTCGCTCAGGGCAGCGTGCCCGATCCGCAGCCCGGAATCCAGTTCCCGACCCTGATGCGGAAGTCGATCACCGAGCTGCCGGCGAGTTCGGTCGCTCGCACGTTGTACCGACGGGCGGGCCTCGGCCCGCAGGACGTGGACGTCGCCCAGATCTACGACTGCTTCACGATCACCGTCCTGCTTCAGATCGAGGACTGGGGCTTCTGCAAGAAGGGCGAGGGCGGGCCGTTCGTGGCCGGAGGCGAGATCGATCTCGGGGGCAGCATTCCGATCAACACCGGCGGCGGTCACCTGTCCGAGGGCTACATCCACGGCATGAACCACATCCTCGAGGGGGTCCGCCAGATCCGTGGGGAGTCGACCTCCCAGGTCCCGGGCGCCGAGGTGTGCCTGGTGACCTCGACCCCGCTGCCGCCGGGCAGCGCGCTGATGCTGCGAGCGGCCTGATGGACCGGATCCGACGCACCCACCTCGTCCCGGTCGACGACGATCCCGACACCGGGGGATTCTTCGAAGCGGCCCGGCGCGAGGAACTGGTCATCCGGGTGTGCGCGGGCTGCGGTGCCGTTCTTCACCTGCCGCGCGCCTACTGCCACACCTGTGGAAGCTGGGACGGCCGTTGGCAGCCGGTGGCGGGTTTCGGAACCCTCTACTCGTGGACGGTCGTCGAGCACCAGGTCCACCCGTTGTACCCGGTGCCCTACACGGTGGTCCTCGTCGAGCTCCTGGACGTCCCGTCCGTCCGGTTCGTCGGCCACCTTCCCGGTGCTCCCGCCCTCGTCGCGGGGCAGCGCATGCGGGTCTGGTTCGACGACGCCGTGGGCGTGGTCGTGCCGCAGTGGCAACCGGTCGGCGACCTCGTCCAGCCAAGCACGACGGCCGGCCGCCGCTAGTCAGAACCATCCGAGACAACCATTTCTCGCGTCCCTTTGGAGGCGTCCGACATGCCATTCGCCGACGTTGACGGAGTCAAGCTGTTTTACTCGGACGACGGTGCCGGGGAGATGTCCTTGTTACTGGTGCATGGTCTGGGCGCGGATTCCCACGACTGGATCTTCAACATCCCTGCGCTGGCGGCGTCCCACCGGGTCATCGCTGTCGATCTCCGAGGGCACGGGCACTCTACGGTTCCAACCTCCGGCTATGCCGTCGGCGACTATGTCACGGATCTCGTCCGCCTGATCGATCATCTCGACATCGACCGGGTGGTTGCCGTCGGTCATTCGCTCGGCGGCATGATCGTGGCGCACCTGGCCGTCGAGCATCCCGACCGGGTCCTGGGCGTGGTCGAGGTGGACCCGGCCTACGGCTACGACCCGTCCTGGCCCGCGGGATTCCAACAGGTCGCGGACGCCATCGATGAGCAGGGCTCGGCGGCCGCCGTGCCCGGCCTGGCAGCGTTCTGGACCGCAGAGACTCCGTTGGCCCTGCGCTGCTGGCACGCACGCAAGGTGCTGACCGCCCCCCCGCACATGCTTGCCGACTCGATGCGGCAGTGGGGCCTGCGGCACCCCGCGACCGTCCTGAGCGACGAGGCGAAGACCTGGCTCACCCGTCGGGCCGTTCCTGTGCTGGCGGTCTACGCCGACCCGACCCGGGTCGTCTGGGAGGAAAAGACCTTCACCACGGCGAACAGCCGCGCGGTCGCCTATCCGGGCGCCGGGCACTGGTTGCACCAGGAACGTCCGGAGGCATTCAACGAACTCCTCCTCACCTGGCTCGACAGCGTGCGGCGCTAAAGTCGGTAGCGACGCGAAGGCCAAGCCAAGGAACTCGCCGCAGGTGCCCTTCGAGTTCATAGCTGCCTGACACGCTTCGCTGAAACGGAAGGACCATCTGCGGGGCGGTGCTCGCACCTAACCCAGGGTTTTCGCGAGCCTGGACCGGCTGGTAGACGAGTTCCGCTGTGCTCGCAGCGGGTCGGCACTCAGGGCGACCGCGGCGGGTTCAGCCGCCACCGCCGATGACGAAGGTGCGCAGGGCGAGGTCCGGGGCGCTCTTCGTGGCGTTCTCGGGGGGCTCGCCGCAGATAAGGACCGGAAGGTCGCGGGCGATCGCGACCGTCGCGGTCGCGCGCCCCGGACCGGATGGGCCGTCCCAGGCAAGCTCGACGGCCGCGGAACGGCCATCGGGCGCCACGTCGGTCGTCGCCGAGGTGAGCCGGTGGTCCAGCCAGACCCAGCCGAAGCGTTCGAAAAGCTCACGTTCGGCGACCTGGCCCCACATCCCCAGGGCGGTGGTGCCGCGGTAGTGACCGCGCAGCGGCGGTCTCCCGGCTCGGCGGACGATCGTGTCGAGCACGTCGGTGTCGAGATAACCCCAGGCCAGCCCGTCCGGCAGCGTGAAGCCGGTGGGGGCGAAGCGGTGGCCGCCGGTGTGACTGCAGCGGCGGATGCGCACGTCCGGCCACGCGCCGGCCTCGTCCAGGGCGAGCCGGGTGCCCAGCCGCCCGCAGCAGGCGTCCCGTGCGCCGTGCCCGCAGATCAGCACCTCCGGCGGCGCGGGCCAGCCCCGCCCGTCCGGTGCCTCGACGAGCCGGGCGATCTCGTCGACGACGTTCACCTGGTCGACGACATGGTCGGTGCCGGTGAAGCTGCCCGTGGGAGAACGCCGCCAGATCGTCACGCCCACCCCGGTGCGTACGCCCGCCGTGAGCTGGGCGGGCGAGGCTGACGCCGGCGGCGGCCCGTCGATCGGCGGGCGCACGGCGAGCAGCCGGGCCGGTGGCAGCCCGCGCCGGGCGAGCTCGGCGAAGACCGGCAGCTCGCCTACGTCGCGCGGCCAGGGCGGCGGAGTCTCGACCAGGATGAACAGGTCGCAGCTGAGCGCCGAGCCGATCGGGTCCGCTCCCTGTGCCCGGGTCCAGGGGGCGCACCGGAAGGACGGGGCGAGCCCTGGGGACGTCATTGGCGACGAGGGGCCGACGGTCACGGCGGTCACCTTCCGTTCAGCCGAGCCCGGCCCGGACGGCGGTGTCTCGGGCGGTGGTGTCTCGGACGGTGGTGTCTCGAACGACGGCGCCCTGGGCTCTGGTGCCCGCGAGGGCCGTGGCGGCGAGGCCGCCGCGGTCTTCGGCCCCGCCGTCGCCGGTCATTTCCTGAAACCTACTTACCCACAGGGTGAGGTAGGCCTCCGCCGCGGATGTGTCATCCGGCACTGGCAGCTGGAGGCGCACGTCGGTGACCCCGGCCGCGAGCAGCGCCGGAAGGCCGTCCAGCGTCGCGCCCGGGTCCGGCGTCCCGTCCCGGCCGGGCACGTTCGCGAGCTTGCCGGCGATCCCGAGCTCCAGCGGGTCGCGGCCGAGCGCGGCGACGGCGTCGCGCATCCGGGGGATCGTCTCGACCAGGTCGGCGGCGCGGTCGGACGCCGGCCCCCAGGGGATCCAGCCGGCGCCGAACCGGGCGAGACGGCGCATCGCGCCGGGGTTGACCGTCCCGCTGACCCAGATCGGCACGCCACCCGGCTGGACCGGCTTCGGGTTGAGGTGGATGTTCTCGAAGGACAGCTCGGGGGAGTGGTAGCTGGCCCGGGGTTCCCGCCACAGCAGCTGGCAGACCTCGAGGGTGTGGTCGAGTAGCCGTCCGCGCCGGGAGAACTCCAGCCCGGCGGCCTCGTACTCCTCGCGCTGCCAGCCGATGCCGACGCCGAGGTCGAGCCGGCCGCCGGAGAGCACGTCCAGCGTGGCGGCGCTCTTTGCCAGCACGATCGGCCGGCGCAGCGCGGCGAGCAGGATGCTGTTGGTGAGACGCACCCGCGACGTCATGCCGGCCAGGAACGACATCGTCGTCATCGGCTCGAGGAAGTGGCCGTCCGGCCCGGTCGGCTGCCCGCCGCCGGCCCGGCCGCCGATCTCGGGCCGCGCGTAGTCGTCCATGTGCTCGCCGAAGACGACGTGCTCGCCGGAGAGCACCACCCGGTCGACGCCGGCCCGGTCGGCGGCGACGACCCGGTTGAGCAGCGGTCGCCACGAGCCGGGGTCCGCCGGCGCCAGGGCCAGGTAACGGATCGAGAACTGGGCGGCGCTCACGCGTCGCCGCCCGGCGCGGTCGACGTCGGCGACGCGGCCAGTGACTCGGCCAGCGATACCGGCAGGCCGATGCTGCGGGGCTCCAGGAAGCTCGCGAGCCCCTCCGGTCCGAGCTCACGGCCGAGCCCGGACTGCTTGAATCCGCCGAAGGGCACCAGCGGGAACGGGGGGAAGTCGGCGTTGATGTTCACCGCGCCGGTGCGCAGGCGGCGCGCGACCGCGAGCGCCCGCGCCGGGTCCGCGCTCCAGACGCCGCCCGCGAGCCCGTACGGCGAGTCATTGGCGATCCGGACGGCCTCGTCGGCGTCGTCGAACGGGATGACGCACAGCACCGGGCCGAAGATCTCCTCCCGGGCGATCCGCATCCCGTTGTCGACGTCGCCGAGGATCGTGGGCTCGACGTACCAGCCCTTCGGCGGGTCGGCGGGCCGTCCGCCGCCGGTGACGACCCGCGCGCCGTGCTCCACGGCGTCGCCGATGTAGCCCTCGACGCGGGCGCGCTGCCGCTCGGCGACCAGCGGGCCGATCACCGTCGCCGGGTCGTGCGGGTCGCCGAGCGGGATCGCCGCCGCGGTGACGCCCGCGGCCTCCAGCGCCTCGGCGTAGCGGGACCGGTGCACGAGGATGCGGGTCTGGGCGGCGCAGACCTGGCCGGAACGGTTCATCCCGATGCCGACGACCGTCGGCACGATCGCCGCCACGTCGGTGTCGTCGAGCAGGATGCAGGCGGACTTGCCGCCGAGCTCCAGCGACACTCGTTTGATCTGTTCACCGCACAGGCTCATGATCCGCTTGCCTGCGGCGGTCGAGCCGGTGAAGGCGATCTTGTCGGTGCCGGGGTGGGTGACGAGGCGTTCGCCGACCTGCCGGCCGCCGGGCACCACGTTGACGACGCCGGGCGGGATGCCGGCGTCGCGCAGCGCCTCGGCGAGCACGAACGTGGACAGCGGCGCCTCCGGCGGAGGCTTGATCACCACCGTGCAGCCGGCGGCCAGCGCGGGCGCCGACTTCCAGGCGGCCAGGGTGACGGGCGCGTTCCACGGCACGATCGCGCCGACGACGCCGACCGGCTCCTGGGTGACGAGGCCGGCACGAGGGCCGGCCGTGACGGTCCGCTCGAAGGGGAACGTCGCCGCCAAGCCCGCGTAGTAGTCGAACACCGGCCCCACCAGCCCGGTCTGCGATGCCGGGTTGCTCACCGGGCAGCCGATCTCGTCGACCGTGACGGCGGCGATCTGGCCCGCGCGCTCGGCCAGCAGCTTCGCGGCGCGGGCGAGGACCTCGCCGCGTTCCGCGGGCGTCATCCGCGGCCACGGGCCGTCGTCGAACGCGGCCCGGGCGGCGGCGACCGCCCGGTCGATGTCGCCGCCCGTCGCGAGCGGAACCTCGCCGACGACGTCCTCGCTCGACGGCGAGATGACGCCGAACCGGTCCGGCCCGCTCGGCGCGGCCCAGCCGCCGTCGATGAAGAACGCGTCCCGGTACATCAGTCGCTGGTCCACGCCTGATCGCTTCCCTTCGTCGTCCGCCCGCCGAACACCGGGCCCGCTGAGCACGTCGCCCGCTGAAACGCTGTCTGCCGAACGCCCTGCCCGCCGCCCGGCGCCGCGCCGGGTGGCGCGGTCAGCCGAGCATGTTGATGCCGCCGTCGACGATGATCGTCTGCCCGGTGATGTAGCTGGCGCCCTCCGAGCACAGGAAGCCGACGACCGGGGCCAGGTCGGCCGGGTGGCCGATGCGGCGCAGCGCCGCGTTGCCGAGGCCCTTCTCCAGGACCTCGCGAGGTACCACCTTCAGCGTCGCCTCGGTGTCGATGACGCCCGGAGCGATGGCGTTCACCGTGATGCCGAACGGGCCCAGCTCGCGGGCGAGCGTCTTCGTCATCGTGATGACGGCGGCCTTCGACATCGAGTAGTGCAGCGAGCGGGGAACGGTCGCGTAGACCGAGGCGGAGCTCTGGTTGACGATGCGGCCGAAGCTCTGCCCCTTCATGTGCGGGATCGCCGCCCGGCACATGAAGAACGTGCCGCTGACGTTGATGTCGATCATCCGCTGCCACATGCCGAGGTCGATCTCCTCGGCGATCGCGAAGTCGCGGTTCGCGTAGAGCGCGGCGTTGTTGACGAGGAAGTCGATCGACGAGTGCTCGGCGACGACCCCGTCGACGGCGGCGCGGCAGGCGTCCGCGTCGGAGATGTCCAGGACGAGGGTGCTGGCCGACAACCCGGCCGATAAGAGCTCCTTGGTCATGGTTTCGGCCGCCGGACCGTCGATGTCGGCGACGACGACGTGGGCGCCGCGGCCGGCGAAGTGCCGCGCGTACTCCGACCCGATGCCGTGCGCGGCGCCGGTGATGACGGCCACGCGCCCCGTGAAGTCAGTCATGGGAACCTCTCTCGCTGCCGGCCAGACAGAATGCAAGGGTACCCTTGCATAGAAACCGCCTGCAAGGGATGATGCGTCCCGGCGGGCGACGCGAACCACTGACGCGGCGCGGTCACCGGCCGCGCCGGCCCAGCCCCGCCCGCGACGGATGGCCCGGAGACGGCATCGCCGGGAGCCTGCCTCGCGGCTGGCGGCTCGCGAGTGCCGTCGCTCATGGACCGGGCGGAACCCTGAGCCGTGCACACGGGGAAAGAAGCAGGGTTGATGAACAGAGAGCAGGACCTCGAGGCGTTACGCCGGATGCTGCGAATCCGCCGTTTCGAGGAGGCGGCTATGGACATCGTGCGCAAGGGCCAGGGCATAGCCGGCTCGGTGCACATCTGTATCGGCCAGGAGGCGGCGATCGTCGGATCGTGCCTGGCGCTGCGCGACGACGACTACATCGTCGGCTACCACCGCTCCCACGGCCACCCGATCGCCAAGGGCGCGCCGCTCGGCCCGCTCATGGCGGAACTGATGGGCCGGCGTACCGGCGTCTGCCACGGCAAGGGCGGCTCGATGCACCTCGCCGACTTCGGCGTCGGCAGCCTCGGCGAGACGGCGATCATCGGCGCGGGCATCCCACAGGCCGTCGGCGCCGCGTACAGCGCCCGCGTGCGCGGCACGGACCAGGTGGCGCTCGCGTTCTTCGGCGACGGCGCCGCCAACATCGGGTCGTTCCACGAGGGGCTGAACCTCGCCTCGGTGTGGGGCCTGGGCGTCGTTTTCGTCTGCGAGAACAACCTGTACGCGATGTCGACGGCGCTGGCCGACACGATGGCGAGCGAGAGCATCGCCGCCCGCGCCGCCGCCTACCGGATGCCGGGTGTCGTCGTCGACGGGCAGGATGTCGCCGCCGTGTTCGACGCGGTGGACGCAGCCGTCGAGCGCGGGCGTTCCGGCGGTGGCCCGACCCTCGTCGAGGCGCGGACCTACCGCTACCGTGACCACGCCGAGTACGGAAACATGGACCTCTCCCACCGCCCGCCCGACGAGGTCGAGCACTGGCGGTCGCGCGACCCGGTCGAGCTGTTCCGCGCCCGGCTGCTCGCGGACGGCGTCGCCGAGGACCAGCTCGCGGCGGTCGCGGAATCCGCCGCGGGCGAGGTGCGCGCCGCGGTCGCCTTCGCGAAGAGAAGCCCCCAGCCGGCGCCGGAGGAACTGTTCGAGGACCTCTGGGCGACGCCGCTCGACGCCGCGCCGGCGGAGGCTTCGCGATGAGGACGATGAGCTACCGCGAGGCATTGCGCGAGGCGATGCTCGAGGAGATGCGGCGCGACCCGGCCGTCGTCGTGTTCTGCGAGGACGGCCGGTTCTGGACGATGCCGACGAACGGGTTCGTCGACGAGTTCGGCCCGGACCGGGTGCCGGTCATGCCGATCTCCGAGGAGGGCTTCACCGGCGCCGCGATCGGCGCCGCGATGACGGGTCTGCGCCCGATCGTCGACTACACGATCGCCAACCTGATGTACGTCGCGTGGGACCAGATCGTGAACCACGCCGCGAAGAACCGGTACCTGTTCGGCGGCCAGGCGAGCGTGCCGATCGTGTTCCGCGCCGCGATGAAGTACGCGAACGCGACCGCGGCCCAGCATTCCGACCGGCCCTACCCGCAGCTCATGAACGTCCCCGGGCTGAAGATCGTGGTGCCGACGACGCCGGCGGACGCGCTCGGGCTGCTGAAGTCGGCCATCCGCGACGACGACCCGGTCGTCTTCTTCGAGCCCCTGCGGCTGTGGGGCGTGAAGGGCGAGGTGCCGGACGGCGACCATCTCGTCCCGCTCGGGAAGGCGGCCATCGCCCGCGAGGGGCGGGACGTCACTGTCGTCGCGATCGGCGACGCCGTGCCCGCGGCGCTGAAGGCCGCGGCCGAGCTCGCGAGACAGGGCGTCGAGCTGGAAGTGATCGACCCGCGCACGCTGGTGCCGCTGGACAAGGGGGCGATCCTGGCCTCGGTCGACAAGACCGGCCGGCTCGTCATCGCCGACCCGGCGCACAAGACCTGCGGGGCGGCGGCCGAGATCGCGGCCATCGTCGCCGAGGATGGTTTCTCCTCGCTGCGCGCCCCGATCGCCAGGGTCGTCGCCCCGGACGTCCACCCGCCGTTCAGCCCCGCGCTCGAACGGCTCATGTACCCGACGCCGGAGCGGATCGCCGCCGCCGCGACCGCGCTCGTCGGCTCGCCGAAGGAGCTCGCCGTCCCATGACCACCGAGGTGAACCTGCCCCAGTTCGGGATGGGGATGACCGAGGGCACCGTCCTGCAGTGGTTCAAGAACGAGGGCGACCCGGTCGAGGAGGACGAGGAGATCGCCGAGATCGAGGCCGAGAAGACCACCGTCGTCGTGGTCGCGCCGGCGACCGGCGTCCTGTCCCGGATCCTCGTCCAGCCCGAGGAGACCGTTCCCGTCTTCACCCCGCTCGCGCTGATCGAAGGTGACTGACCGTGACTGTTCTGGAGGAGTCGGGGAACGCGGCGGAGCCCGGCCGCGGGCGGGTCGCCGGCAAGGTGGCGATCGTGACGGGCGCAGGCCAGGTGCCGGGGCCGGGCGTCGGCACCGGCAAGGCGACCGCGCTGCTGCTCGCCCGGCACGGCGCCGCCGTCGTGCTCGTCGACATCACCCCCGACCGCGCCGAGGTGACCCGCAAGGAGATCGAACAGGTCGGCGGCCGTGCCGTCGTCGTCGCAGGCGACGTCACCGTCGCGGCGGACGGCGAGCGCTTCACCCAGGCGGCGCTCGACACGTTCGGCCGGCTGGACATCCTGGTGAACAACGTCGGCGTCTCCCGTCCCGGCAGTGTCCTCGACACGGCCGAGGACACCTGGGACGACCTGCTGCGGATCAATCTGAAGTCCGTCTACCAGGTGTCCCGGTTCGCCATCCCGGCGATGGCCGCCACCGGCGGCGGGTCGATCGTCAACATCTCCTCGATTGGCGCGCTGCGCGCGATCGGGTTCGCCGCCTACTCCGCGGCGAAGGGCGGGATGATCTCGCTGTCCCAGGAGATGGCCGCGGCGCACGGACCGCTGGGCATCCGGGTGAACGTCGTCGTTCCCGGCTCGGTGCAGACGCCGCGCACCCAGGGCGCCGCCGAGAAGCTCGGCCAGGACCTCGGCGAGATCCAGAAGACCGCGGCCTCCGTCCTGCCGCTCGGCGCGGTCACCCACGGCACCGGCTGGGACGTCGCGTACGCGGCGCTGTTCTTCGCCAGCGACGAGTCCAGCTGGATCTCCGGCCAGGTGCTCGCCACCGACGGCGGCGCCAGCGTCACCCTGCCCGCCGTCGCCCTCGCCGGCCTGCGCCGCGGGAGCGGGCAGTGACCCCCGAGGAGCTGTTCACCGAGTGGACGGCGGCCTGGGTCACCCGCGACCCGGCCGAGCGGCTGCGCCACTTCGAGGCCTGCTGCGCCGACGAGGTGGAGTTCGTCCCGCCGGACGAACGGCCGGTCGTGCGCGGGCGCCGCGCCCTCGCCGACCACGTCACCGAGTACACCGCCGCCTGGCCGGACGGGGTGACAGTGGCGCTCGCGGCGCCGCCCGAGAGCCATCACAGCTGGAGCCGGGCCTACGTCCGCTGGATCTTCCCGACCGCCGTCGCGGTCGGCCTCGACATCATCCGCGTCGAGAACGGAAGGATCGCCACCATGCTCGTCTTCGCCGAGGGGGCTCCGCGATGACCGGTCAGTCGACCAGCGCCCGGCGCGTCCGGGCGGACCTCGGCCACGTCATCATCGACGCCGACGCGCACCACGTCGAGATCAGCGTCGCGTTCGCCGACTTCGTGCGGGACAACGGCGGCGGGCACCTGCTCGACGACCCGGCGGTGAAGGCCCTCGGCCTCGCCGACGGGTCCGGCGAGCGCGTGCCGTCGCTCGCCGAGCGCCGCCGGCTGCACCTGTCGGCCCGCCCGGTGTGGTGGACGCCGAGCGACACCCTCGACTACGCGACCGTCGCCATGCCGTCGCTGTACCACGAGCGGCTCGGCGAGGCCGGGATCGACTTCGCCGTCGTCTACCCGTCGCGCGGCATGGTGCTGCTGTCGCTGGAGAACCCCGAGACCCGGGTCGGGCTCGCCCGGCTCTACAACGCCTACGTCGCGCAGGCCTACGCGCCCTACCGGGACCGGCTCGCCCCGGTCGCGGTCATCCCCGCGCACACCCCCGACGAGGGGATCGAGGCGCTGGAGCACGCGGTGTCGCTCGGGCTGCGGGCGGCGCTGATGCCGTCGTTCGTCTGGCGGCCGATCCCGGCGTTCGCCGACGCGCCGCCCGAGTACCGGTCGCGGCTGCAGCGGATCGACAACTTCGGGCTGGACAGCGACCACGACTACGACCCGTTCTGGGCCAAGGCGGTCGAGCTCGGCGTCCCGCTGTCGTGCCATTCGAACGGCTTCAGGTTCACCGGCCATTTCTCGCCGTCCAACTACTCCTACGCCGCCGGGCATTTCGCCGCGGTGGGGGAGGCGACCGCCAAGTCGCTGTTCCTCGGCGGGGTCACGACGAGGTTTCCCGACCTGCGGGTCGCGCTGCTCGAGGGCGGCGTGGCGGGCGGCGTGCGGGTCTACGGCGACCTGGTGTCGCGGTTCGAGAAGCGCGGCAAGGCGGGGCTGGGCCGGCTCGACCCGGCCCGGCTCGACCCGGCGGAGCTTGCCCGGCTGGCGACGAGGCACGCCCCCGAGCTCGCCCACTACCGGCCGGAGCAGCTCGTGCCCGGCGTGTCGGCGGCGGACGGCCAGGTCGACGACTTCGCCGCCAGCGGGGTCACGTCGGTCGAGGAGATCCGGGACGCGTTCGTCCGCGGCTTCTACTGGGGATGCGAGGGCGACGACCCGCTGGTGGGCCTCGCCTACGACAGGCGGGTCAACCCGCTCGGTGCCCAGCTGCGCCCGATGATGGGCTCCGACCTCGGGCACTGGGACGTCCCGTCGTTCACCCACCCGCTCCTCGAGGCCTATGAGCTGGTCGAGGACGGCATTCTCACGCCCGCGCAGTTCGAGGAGTTCACCTGCGTGAACGCGGTGCGGTTCTACGGCGGCACCTCCCCCGAGTTCTTCGCCGGCACCACCGTCGCGGCGGACGCCGAACGGATCCAGGTGGCTGACCGGGCCGCCGGCGAGCCAGGAGCGAGGGAACTGGAGCGGACCGCATGAACGCACAGATGCAGCGCGAGTTAGGCCGGCGGACCCTGGATCTGATCGACCGGCGGACGACCGACCTGGCCGAGCACACCATGGAGGAGCCGCTGGACGGCTACCGGTCGTCCGAGCAGTTCGAGCTGGAGCGCCGGATCGTCTTCAACCGCTACCCGATGTTCGTCGGCCTCACCCGCGACCTGCCCGAGCCGGGGTCGTGGATGACGTTCGACGCGACCGGCACGCCGATGCTGCTCACCCGCGACGCGTCGGGCCGGGTGCGGGCGTTTCTCAACATGTGCCAGCACCGTGGCGTGCGGGTCGTCGAGCCGGGGTGCGGGACGGGCGCCCGCCGGTTCACCTGCCCGTTCCACGCGTGGGTGTACGACCTGGAGGGCCGGCTCGTCGGCCTGCCGGGCGCCGAGGGGTTCTCCGACATGCGCCGCGAGGACCGGGGGCTGATCGAGCTGCCCGCCGAGGAACGCCACGGCATGATCTTCGCGTCGGCCAACCCCGACGCGCCGTTCTCGGTGGACGAGTACCTCGCCGGCCTCGGCGAGCAGTTCGCCTCGTTCGGCTTCGGGACCTGGCACGCGATAGCCGCGACCCATCCGCACCCGGTGGCGACGAACTGGAAGGTCGTCTGGGGCACCCACTGCGAGACCTACCACTTCGCCCACCTGCACCGCGAGACCGCTCGGCCGCTCGTCTACAGCAACACCTCGATCGCCGACTTCTACGGCGAGCACGCACTGATGACCTCGACGATGCGCACCGTCGACAGGCTGCGCGAGGTGCCGGAGGAGGACTGGCGGCCGGTCGACGACGGCCAGATCAACCTCAACTACCGGCTCTTCCCGAACCTGAGCTTCTCGGTCGTCGGCGACCGGCTGGAGATCTTCACGATCTACCCGGGCCAGGGCCTGCACGAGACGGTGGCGCTGCACTACGCCTACCGCCGCGAGCTTCCCGACTCGCCCCAGGAGGCGAAGGAGCTGGAGGAGGCGGTCCGCTGGGCGTGCCAGACGGTCGTCGACAAGGAGGACTACGAGATGGCGACGCGGGCCGGCCTCGGGCTGCGCTCGCCGTTCGTCCCGAAGACGCTGGTGTTCGGCCGCAACGAGCCAGTGATGCAGCACATGGCGCGCACGCTGCGTCAGGTCCTGGGATCGGCCGGGGAGCAGCCGGTATGACCGGGACCGAGGAACCGACCGGTGCGGCCCACGCCGTCGGCGGTTCGACCGGCCCGCTCGCCGGACGGGTAGCCCTGGTGACGGGAGCGGCGCAGGGGGCCGGGCGTGGGTATGCCCGCGCCCTGGCGTCCGCGGGCGCCTGCGTCGTCGTCGCCGACCGGTTCGCCGATGCGGGGGAGGAGACGGTCGGCCTCATCGAGAAGGACGGTGGGACCGCCCGGTTCTGCCATCTCGACGTCACGGACGAGGCCAGCGCCCAGGGCGCGGTCGCGTTCGCCATGGCGGAGTTCGGCCGGCTCGACGTGCTGGTGAACAACCCGAACCGTTACCGGGACACGACGTACACGCCGCTCGCCCAGATGACGACCGAGCACTGGGACACGACGATGGCGGTGATGGTGCGCGGGACGTTTCTCCTCTGCAAGGCCGCCGTCCCGGAGCTCGCCAGGTCGCCGTGCCCGGCGATCGTCAACCACACCTCGTCGGCCGCCTACGGCGTGCGCAACTGGCTCGACTACGGGACGGCCCGCGGCGCGGTCATCGCGATGACGAAGTCGCTGGCCAAGGAGCTGGCCTCGCTGGGAATCCGGGTCAACGCCCTGTCGGTCGGCTCGATGGCGGCCGAGGCGATCGCGCTTGGTGTGCTGGAACGCGAGGAGCAGATGACGGGTACCCCGGAGTTCCGCATGCAGCTCATCGGGCGGGTCGCCACGGAGGACGACGTGGCCGGCCCGGTGGTGTTCCTCGCCAGCGACGCCTCCCGATACATGACCGGCCAGACCATCTCCTACGACGGCGGCAAGTTCTTCCTCGGTTAGGACGGGAGGCCGCCAAGCCGGCGCCGAGGACGGAGGGGGTACTTCTGTGGGGCTGACGGCGGCGCAGGTGATGGAGACGCTCGCGGCGTCCTGGAAACCGGACGCGATGAGCGACCCCGCGACGGCCGAGCGCTGGGCGACGCTGTTCGCGGACGACATCGTGCTGGTGGAGCCGGCGTCGCTGCCGCACGGCGGCGTCCACGAAGGGCTCGACGCGTTCCGCGCCGTCCAGACGGGCATGCGCGAGCACTGGGAGCAGCGCATCGAGGGAACCGAGTACTGGCGGTGCGCGGAGGACCTTTACGCGCTGCGGATCGTCATCCGGTGGACGGCGCGGGCCACCGGCCGATCGGTCGTCCTCCCGATGATCGACCTGATCCGGATCCGCGGCGGCCAGATCGTCGAGGTCGAGGCCTTCGTCCACGACACGAAGGCCCTGCTAGGCACGCTGGGATAGCGCCGCCGCCACGCCCCGTGGCCATCCCCGGCGCCTCATGTGCTGGGCGAACGCTAAACGAGCGCTCACTTATTGCTATTCTTCTCGCGGAATGGCCGAGGACCCGTTGGTCGTCCAGGCCACTGACGTTCGTGAGGTGGGAGATGGACGTGACGGCGACGCCGCCTGGCCCGGCCGAGGCCGCGATCGACGACGAGTGGGTCGAGCACCACTTCGACCACCAGTCGGCCGCGTTGGCCCAGGACTTCCACCCGACGCTGGCGCGCGCCCGGTCGCGCTGCCCCGTCGCGCATAGCGACCAGCACGGCGGCTTCTGGGTGGCCACCGGCTACGAGCAGGTGCTCGGCGTCGCCCAGGATTGGGAGACCTTCAGCTCCGCCGACGGCATCACGATCGCGGCGACGGAAAGGCACACGATCCTTCCGGTCACGATCGACCCGCCGCTGCAGCGCGAGTTCCGCCGCGTCATCAACCCCTCCTTCCGGCCCGTCGTCGTCGCCGAATGGGAGAAGCAGACCCGCGACCTGGTGAACCGGCTGATCGACGGTTTCATCGAACGCGGCGAGTGCGACTTCATCGCCGAGTTCGCCCGGCCGCTGCCGGGGCTGGCCTTCTTCGACTTCGCCCTGCACGCGCCGAAGGAGGACCTCGCCCAGGTCAACGAATGGGCGATCACGACCGCGCAGCCCGTCCCCGAGGCACGCGAGTGCATCTTCAAGCTCGCCGGCTGGATCGCCGAACGCATCGCCGAGCGGCGCCAGACAGGACCGCGCGGCGACGTGATCGACGCGGTGCTCGCCGCCGAGATCGAGGGCCGGCCGATCACCGACGCGGAGGCGATCGGCACCATCCACCTGCTCATTCTCGGTGGTCTCGACACGACGGCCGGCGCACTCGGCATGTCGATGCTGCGTTTCTGCGAGCACCCCGAGATTCCGGAGCTGCTGCGTGCCCGGCCGGAGCTGATCCCGAACGGGGTGGAGGAGCTGCTGCGCCTCGACAGCTCGTTCATCTCGGTCGCGCGCACCGCCCGGCACGACACCGAGGTGAACGGCCAGCAGATCAAGGCGGGCGAGCAGATCCTGCTGTACTGGGCCGCGGCCAACCATGACGAGAACGAGTTCGAGGACCCGGAGACGTTCGACGCCGAGCGGCCCCGCAACCGGCACATCGCCTTCGGCGCCGGCCCGCACCGTTGCGCCGGCTCGAACCTCGCCCGGATGAACCTGCGCATCGCCGTCGAGGAGCTCGTCAACCGCCTGCACGACATTCGGCTGGCGCCCGGCGCCGAGGTCGAGTTCCACTCGACCTACAACCGTGCCCCCCTCACCGTGCCCATCACCTTCACGCCGGGTGCCCGGCTGTCGCCCGCGGAGCCCGAGTAGGCAGGGCTCCGGTCGGCTCCGTCGGGCGCCGGGCCGCCGGGCCGCCCGGCCGCCCGGCGGCGCGGTGAGCGATCAGTTGCCCGCGGCGGAGGGCGGGGCAAGACTTCCCTTGCGCCCGCTGGGCGAGAGCACTGTGACCCAGGTTCGGCCACCGTGTGGTCGCGGCTGGGGCCGTGGGAGGTGGATGCGGCGTGAGTGAAGCGTCCGAGGAGCGTGCCGGGCACCCGAACGAGGGCGTGCCGGGGGATGGCGCGCGGATGTTCTTCTACGACTCGAACACATTGCCGTACCGGAGCAACCAGGAACTCTCCGAATGGTTGCCGGAAGAGCAGCGGGAGGTCTTCCTCGACGCCGTCGGGCGCGACATGCTCTCGACGACGATCCTGCTGTCGCCGACCATGACGGTCGTCCGGTCACGGGTCGGTCCCGGTGCCCAGGTTCGGCCGCACCGGCACGGCACGCACCAGATCACCTATGTGCTGTCCGGCGAGCTCCGTTACGGAAGGCGGGTCACCCGGGCGGGCCAGGGTGTTTTCACGCCGAACCAGAAGTACACCTGGGTCGCCGGCCCGGAAGGCGCCGAATGGATCGAGATCCACGACGGCACCCCCAAGCCGTACGACCTGGACTGAGTCTTACTCGCGGAGGCGGGCGGCGTAGTCGTCGCGGCCGGCGGCGTCGATGAGTTCCAGGCGGAAGCCGTCGGCGCGGACCAGGTAGGCGAAGAGGGTGGGGCGGCCGTTCTCGTCCGGCTTCGTCATTTCGAGGCGCCAGCCTTCGCTTGTAAGGCGAATGACGTCGGCCGCCAGGTCGTCGGTCCAGTAGGCGAAATGGTGCAGCCGCGGCCCGGCGGTCTCCCAGATGGTGCCGGGTTCTCCCTTGATGAGGTCCACGTGGATGGGGCCCTGTCGGGAGATACAGGACGTCGGCCGGGGCTGCGGGACGTCGTCGACGGTGTGGAACAGGCCCTCGCCGGCGGTGGGCGCGGTCCAGGTGACGCCGAGGGCCCGCGTGAGATCCCGCATCGAGGCGCCGAGATCGTTGGTGGTGATGCCGATGTGGAAGGGCACCGCGTCCATGACCGCTCCCAACTGAGACCTGCGCCAGCCACGGCGCGCCGCCGTCCCGGGTATGGGCGGCCGCAGGCCGCCGTCGGCTGCCGTCACGGTGGGCGTTGACCGCGCCGAAACGTCGACGTTATTTTTCCTCCCATTGAATGCAAGAGTACCCTTGCATCTCTGTTTGGGAGGCCTGGATGGCGCCGTACCCGACCTCGACGTTCGACCACCTGTCACCGGCGGTCGCCGGCCCGGCGTACTGGGACGCGGTCCGGGAGCTTGCCGGGCTTGGCCCTCTGACCTGGGTCGAAAGCGGTCACGGCTACTGGGCGGCGACCTCATGCGACCTGGTGCTGCGCATCGCGCAGGACTGGGAGACGTTCACCTCTACCGAGGGTGTGTCGATCACCCGTCCGGGGTTCGACCTGATGCCGCGGCTGGTCCCTATCGAGCTGGACCCGCCACGCCAGCGCGCCTATCGCCGCCAGGTGAACCCGCACCTGACGGTGACGTCCCTCGCCCATCTGGAAGACCCGATCAGGAGCGTGGCCGACGAGCTGATCGACACCTTCGTGGACGCGGGGGAATGCGACCTCGCGGTGGACTTCGCCCGCAAGCTGCCGGGCACCATCCTGTTCCGGTTGCTGTTCCACGCGACCGACGAGGACTTCCGCGCCGTCGAACCCGCCGCGCGCGCCATCAGCTTCGAGTCCGACCCCCAGAAGACGGCCGCGGGCGCGGCGACGTTGCGGGCCTGGGCCGCCGGCGTCTTCGAGAGCCGGAAGAACGGCCAGGCGAAGCGCGACGACGTGGTCAGCGCCGTCCAATGCCTGAACGACTCGGGTGAGACGTTCGTCGACCACGAGTTCCTGTCGGGCCTGCAGCTGCTCATCCAGGGCGGGATCGGCACGTCGGCGAGCGCCATCGGCGCGACCATGCGGATCCTCGCCGAGAACCCGCGTCTGCAGGCGGCGGTCCGCGCCGACCTCTCGCTGGTGCCGGCGCTGGTGGAGGAATGCCTGCGGCTGGAGACCCCGCTCCCGCTGATGTTCCGCACGGCGACCAGAGACGTCGAGATCCTCGGCCGGCCCATCAGGAAGGGCGACAAGGTCGGCCTGTTCTTCGGCGCGGCAAACCGTGACCCCGAGGTCTTCGAACGACCGGACGAGGTCGTTCTCCACCGGCCGCGCAACCGGCATCTGACGTTCGGCGCCGGGCCGCACCGCTGCGTCGGCTCGAACCTCGCCCGGCTGCAGGTCCGGGTGGCGATCCGCCGGCTGCTGGAAAGGCTCGGCCCGTTCCGCGTCCCCGGCGGCGCCGAGATCACCTACTTCAGCCTGCAGGCCCGGGGGCCGGCATCCATCCCGCTCGTGTTCGAGCCCGCGTGACGCGCGACCATTTGTGCACGGACGGCGCGCACAGGGCCGGTGCCCGCGTCCCGGCTGCGTAGGCTGGCGCCGTGACGGCGAGCCGGGGGACCGCGAATCAGGAGACCTCGCGCCCAAAGGCCACAACCAGGGCCACCCGGCCCGCTGGATCGCGGCGGACGACCCGCGACCGGATTCTCGAAGCGGCGATGGATGTGTTCGCCGAGGCCGGGTTCACCGGCGCCACGATCAGCGAGGTGGAGCGGCGCGTCGGCCTGGCGGTGGGCACGGGCAGCCTGTACCGGCATTTCCCGTCCAAGGAGGCGCTACTGACGGCGGCCGTGGACCGCGAGGTCAGCCGCCTGCGTGCCGAGATGGCCGAGAGGCGCGCGGCGATTCCCCCGTCGGCGGACGCGGTGGAGCACCGCCTGCACGTGTGCGAACAGCTGCTCGCGGACATCCGCCGTTTCGACCGGTTGTTCCGGCTCATGCTCAATGAGGGTGACCGCGTCCCCGAACTGCGCGAGGCGATCTGGACCGCGCTGCAGCGGCCAGTGCTCGCCGAGCCGCGGGAGGAGGACGTGGTCGACGCGATCGCGGTCGCCGCGCTCGGTGGCTACCACCTGTTCTCGACGATGCAGGGGCACCCGTTCAACGGCGTCGGCCAGGAGCGGTTCCTGCGCATCCTGGTCGACCTCACCCGACCGGGCGCGCGGGAAGCGGCCGTGCCCGCCGCCGAACAGGACGAGTAGCCCGCGTCGCCCGGGACGTCCCCGGTCCTACCCGCCCGTGACATTCCCGGTCAGACCGTCCGGGGCGTCCCGGTGGGACGGCCTCCCTCAGGAGGAAACCGTGATGGCGCGCTCGGGGCAGTTGTCGGCGGCCTCGCGGGCCTTCGCCTCGAACTGCGGCGGGACGTCGGGGATCGGGACGAAGCCGTGGCCTTCCTCGTCAAGCGAGAAGACCTCCGGGCAGATGTCCCAGCAGCGGGCGTGCCCCTGGCACAGGTGAGGGTCGACCTCGGCCTTCATGGGAGCCTCTCCTTCGCTTCGTCGCGTTCTTCGCCGGTGGCATACCCCGGCCGGCCCGGTCAGGGACGCAAGGTCAGAACGTAGCGGAAACGGCCCACGGGCCGTCCGGGAAGGGGCGGCCGAGCAGGTCCATGCTGTAGACGATCCGGCCAGGGGCTCGCCGGCACGGCCGGCGGGCCTCATGCTAACAGAGCGCTCACATACTTACCCGAGCTGGGCATGGCCGCGACCGCTGCGTGCGACACCGTCGCCCTCTTGTGAAGATGGTTTCGGGTGGACGCGACCCGCACCGGGCCGCGCTGGGGGTGTGCTTCCGGTTGTGGAGTGAGCGGTTACTGAGCTAGTGTCCAGCCACCGGCCGAGCGCGCCTGGCGTGCTGCTCGCCCGCAGCCGGCGGCGCGGCACCGCGTCACCGACAGCGCACGTCACCCGGCGTCGCACGTCGACGGCGGGTGACATCAACGGCGGGGCACGTCAACGGCGGGACACACCCGGGCAGGGCACCGCGGCGCGCCGCGCCGCCAGCACGGACAGGAGATGGGCCTCGATGAGGGTCGCCGTCGCGTATGAGCCTGGCAAGCCGCTCGTCCTCGAGGACCTGCCGGTCCCCGCCGTCGGCCCGCGCGACGTGCTCGTGCGCATCACCGCCAGCGGCATCTGCCACACCGACCTCAACGTCATCGAGGGCCACTCGGCGCTGCAGCTGCCGATCGTCCCAGGCCACGAGGCCACCGGGACCGTCGAGGAGGTCGGCGCCGAGGTCCGCCGGGTCCGGCCGGGCGACCGCGTGCTGGCCTCCGTCTCGCCGGCCTGCGGCTCCTGCTGGTGGTGCCAGAACGGCATGACCAACCACTGCGAGCGCGGGCCGCTCGTCCAGGCCGCGACGCGGTTCACCCTCGCCGACGGCCGTACGGCGCGCGCGGTCTGCGGCTGCGGCTCGTTCGCCGAGGCGATGGTCGTCGACGAGGCGAGCGTCGTCGCGGTCGAGACGGACCTGCCGGACGAGCAGCTGGCCCTGCTCGGCTGCGGGGTGACCACCGGCGTCGGCGCCGCGCTGAACACCGCCCAGGTCTCCCCGGGGTCGACCGTCGCGGTGATCGGTTGTGGAGGCGTCGGGCAGTCCGTCATCCAGGGTGCCCGGATCGCCGGCGCGGCCGTGATCATCGCGATCGACCCGGCGTCGTCGCGCCGCGACGCCGCGCTGCGCGCCGGCGCGACCCACACTGTCGACCCGACCGCCGACGACCCGGTCGAACAGGTCAGGGCGCTCACCGGTGGGCGCGGCGCGGACTACAGCTTTGAGGTCGTTGGTTTCCCCAAGCTGATGGAGCAGGCGTTCGCGCTGGCCCGGATGGAGGGGACGGTGACGCTCGTCGGCATGCCGGCGGTGGGCGCCACGATCACCCTGCCCGCGATCGGGGCGGTGTTCTCCGGCAAGAAGCTGGTCGGCTCGCCCGTCGGCGGCTCGCAGATCCTCCGCGACTTCCCGCGCTTCATCCGGCTCGCCGAGAGCGGCCGGCTCGATCTCGGGCAGATGGTCTCCCAGCGGATCAAGCTGGCGGAGATCAACGAGGGCATCCGGCTGACGGCTGGCGCCGAGGGCACGCGCACCGTCATCGTCTGAAGGGGCCAAGGGAGGTGTGAAAATGATCTTTCTTCGTGCCTCCAGCGGCCCATCCTCGAAGTACTGGCGGGGCGAGCCGTGGCCAGGGAGCGGGCCGACGAAGAGCTCGCGGCGGCCCGGCTGGCCCGCCGGCCCGGTAAGCGGCCTGACAAGGAGGAGCGCATGACCGCGCGGACACTGATCAGGAACGCTCGAGTGCTCGCCTGCACCGGCGATGCGAGCGAGCGGCCGTTCGACGGCGACATCCTCGTCGAGGGCAACCGCGTCGAGCTGGTGACGCCCGGCCGCCTCGACCTGGACGCGGTGTCGGCCAGGGTCGTCGACGTGCGCGGGGCCACCGTCCTGCCCGGCCTCGGCGACGCGCACACCCACATCAGCTGGCCGCTGGACTTCGTCTTCGACCATGCCGGCGTCGCCGCCTCACCACCGGCCCAGCACGCCCTGGACGTCGCCGCCGTCGTGCGCACCTTCCTGGAGAGCGGCTACACGCTCATCGTCAGCGCGAGCGTCCTGCAGCCGCAGGACGACGTGGTCGCGCGGGACGCGATCGAGCGCGGCCTGATCCCCGGCCCGCGGATCGTGCCGGGCAACCTGCTGGTGACCTCGCCGGGGGCGATCAGCGACGGCACCCCGATGTCGGTGGTCGCGGCCGACGCCCGCGAGCTGCGCGCGATCGTCGCCCGGCAGTGCGACGCCGGCGCGCGGGCGATCAAGCTGTTCATCTCCGGCGACGGCATCGTGCCCGAGTTCCCGTCCGACGACGTGTACATGAACGACGAGATGCTCGAGGCCGCCGTCGACGAGGCGGCGAAGTACGGCGCCTTCATCACGGTGCACGCCCGTGGGTCCGCGAGCGTCGCCATGGCCGCGCGCACCGGCGTGCGGCTCATCCACCACGCCTGCTTCCTCGACGACGAGGCGCTGCGCGCCCTGGAGGCCCGCCGCGACGACGTCTGGGTCTGCCCGGGGCTGCACTACCTGTACGCGGTGGTCAACGGCCACGCCGAGCCGTGGGGACTCTCACCGGAGAAGGTCGAGCTGTCCGGCTACCGGGACGAGCTGAAGTCCCAGGTCGAGGGGTTACAACGGCTGCGGGAGTCCGGGATCCGGATCGTCGCCGGTGGCGACTTCGGCCACCAGTGGACGAGGCACGGCACGTACGCGGCGGAGCTCGAGCGCTACGTCGACCTGGTCGGCATGACGCCCGCCGAGGCCGTGCACACCGCCACCCGGGACATGGGCCCGCTCGTCGGCCTGGAGACCGGCCAGATCCGTGAGGGCTACCTGGCCGACCTGGTCGTCGTCGACGGCGACCCGACCGAGGACATCTCCGTCCTGCGCGACCCGGCCCGCCGCCGGCTGGTCTTCAAGGATGGCGAGGTCGCCTACGTGAACCCGTCGGTCTACCTGTGAGCGGGGCCGTCACCGAGCACGCCGGCGGCGCCGGCGCGGCCGGGCCAGACCAGGCGGCACCGGCGCCGGTCGCCGCCGAGCCGGCGCTGCTCTCCGGCGTCGAGGCGCTCGCACGGCTGCTGGTCGTGCGCGCCGAGCTGGACGCGCGCGACGGCCTCACGACGGCGACCATGGTCTCCGGTTACCCCGGCTCGCCGCTGGGCACCTTCGACCTCACCATCGAGCGTGCCGCCGCCCTGCTCACCGAGCATCGGGTGCTGCACCGCCCCGGCCTGAACGAGGAGCTCGCGGCCGCCACCGTCTGGGGCAGCCAGATGGGCGCCGGCCGGTCGCTGCTGGCCCCGGGCAGCGCCGAAGCGGGCCCGGGCGAAACGGCGGCGCCCAGCGCCCCCGCCGGCGCCGCCGCGCGTGCTTCCGCGGATGACGGCTCCGCCCCGCGAGGGGCCGCGCTCCCGGAAGGCGGCGCGCTTGACGGCGTGGTGGGGGCCTGGTACGGCAAGACCCCGGGCCTGGACCGCTGCGGCGACGTCCTCAAGCACGCCGGCGCGATGGGCACCGGACCGAACGGCGGCGTCGTGATGTTCTGCGGCGACGACCCGTCGGCCAAGTCGTCGACCCTCGCCTGCGACAGCCAGTACACCTTCGAGGACGCCTGCGTCCCGGTGCTCGTCCCCGGCGACCAGCAGGACATCCTCGACCTCGGCGTCCACGCCTTCCGGATGTCGCGCTACAGCGGTGCCTGGGCCGGCCTGAAGATCGTCACCTCCGTCGCCGACGGCATCGGCACCGTCGACGCGGGCGTGGACCGGCACACCCCGAGCGACCCGACCGACCACGCGGTCGACGGCCGGCCGTGGCGGCACATCCCGTCGACCGCGGTCGGCCCGCACGCCGCCCCGGGCCAGGAGGAGCAGGTCATCGACCTGCGGCTGCGGGCCGCCGAGGCCTACGCCCGGCACAACCGGCTCGACCGCGTCGTCGGCGCCCCGGCTGGCGCGCGCCTCGGCGTCGTCTGCGCGGGCAAGACCTACTTCGACGTCGTCCAGGCGTTCGCGGACCTCGGCGTCGGGATGGACCGGCTCGCCGACGTCGGAGTCCGGGTGCTCCGGCTCGCCGTCACCTACCCGCTGGGGCGCGAGACCGTCCTCGAGTTCGCCCGCTCCGTCGACGAGATCGTCGTCATCGAGGAGAAGCGGCCGTTCGTCGAGACGCAGCTGCGCGCGATCCTGCACGAGGCCGGGCTCACGACCCGCGTCGCGGGAAAGCGCGACCGCGACGGCCGCCCGCTCGTGACCACCCCTGGCGAGCTGGACGCGTCGAAGGTCGCCGCGGTCCTGCGGAGGGTCCTGCCTGACCTGGTGGCCGCCAGGGCGGCGGCGACGGCGAACGGCGCCTCGAACGGTTCCCCGGCCCGGCGGCTGCTCCCGGTCGTCACGGCCTCGGCGCCGGCGCCGGTCATCACCCTGCCGCTCGTCGACCTGCCCGCGCGCCCGCCGGGTTTCTGCAGTGGCTGCCCGCACAACCGCTCGACGGTCTTCCCGGAGGGCGCGCTGGTCGGCGGCGGGGTTGGCTGCCACGGGATCATGTACTTCGAGGCCCGCCACCTGGGCATGAAGAGCCTCCCGCCGACACCGATGGGTGCCGAGGGCGTGCCGTGGCTGGGGCTGTCGCCGTTCGTCGACGAGCCGCACCTCATCCAGAACCTCGGCGACGGGACGCTGTCGCACTCGGGCATCCTCGCGATCCGCGCGAGCGTCGCGGCCGGCGTCAACGTCACTTTCAAGATCCTCTACAACACCGCGGTCGCGATGACCGGCGGCCAGGACGTCGTCGGGCTCATGGACGTCCCGGCGATGACCCGGGCACTTGAGGCCGAGGGCGTCACCCGGGTCGTCGTCTGCGCCGAGGACCCGAAGCACTACGGCCGCCGCGCCCGGTTCGCCCCCGGCGTCCGGGTGCTCGGGCGCGACCACCTGGAGGAGGTCCAGGAGGAGCTGCGCTCCGTCCCCGGGGTTACGACGATCATCTACGACCAGCGCTGCGCGGCCGAGTCGCGCCGGCTGCGCAAGCGCGGCCTGCTGCCCGAGCCGCCGCGGCGCGTCGTCATCAACGAGGCGGTGTGCGAGGGCTGTGGCGACTGCTCGGTCAAGAGCAACTGCCTGTCCGTGCTGCCGCACCACACCGAGTTCGGCGAGAAGCGCCGCATCGACGACCTGTCGTGCAACCGCGACTACACCTGCCTCGAGGGCGACTGCCCGTCGTTCGTCACGATCACGCCCCGTAAGCCAGGCCCGCTCGCGCGGCTCGGCGCCGGTCGGCGGGCGGGACAGCCGGCCGGCAAGAACGCGGCTTCGCACGTCCGTCCCCACCTGCCAGCCGGCGACCTCCCAGCGCCGGACGTCCAGCCCATCACGGAGAGTTTCGGCGTCTACTTCACCGGCGTCGGCGGCACCGGCGTCGTGACCGCCAACCGGGTGATCGCGGCGGCGGCGCAGGCCGCGGGGCTCGCGGTCGCCGGCCTCGACCAGACCGGCCTGTCGCAGAAGGCCGGCGCCGTCGTCTCCCACCTGAGGCTCTCGCCGAAGCGGGCCGGGGGTGCCGAGGCGGCGGGCGCGTCCACCGTGGGCGAGGGCGGGGCCGACCTGTACCTGTCCGGTGACATCCTGCAGGCCGCCGCGGCCAAGCACCTCGCGACGGTCCGCCCCGGCCGGACGGTCGCCGTCGTCGACGTGACCGTCACGCCCACCGCGGCGATGCTGCAGCGCGACGTCGCCGCGCCGGACGAGGCGGTCATGCGCGCGGCGGTCTCCGAGCGTGTCGGCGACGACCGAGCCCTGTTCCTGGACAGCAAGCGGATCGCCGAGCAGGTGTTCGCCAACCAGCTGCTGGGCAACATCGTGCTGCTCGGCGCCGCCTACCAGCTCGGCGGGCTGCCGCTGCCACTGGCCGACCTCGAGAAGGCCATGGGCCGCAACGGCAAGGCGGTGGCCGACAACCGGGCGGCCTTCGCCTGGGGCCGGTGGGCCGCGCATGACCCGGCCGCCGTCGAGGCCGCGCTCGCGGCCACCGCCGGCGCCGATACCGGCGCCGCCGCGACCGCGGTCGCGAAGCCGAGCATCTTCGACCCGTCGCCCGGCGCGTTCGCGACCGCCGGCCGGCTCGTCGCGGAGAGCGACCTGCCGGCCGGTCTGCCCGACGACCTGCGTGCCCTGCTCGTCCGCCGCGCCGCCCAGGCCATCGACTACCAGGACGCGGGACGGGCGGCCCGCTTCCTCGGCCTGGTGGCGACCGCCGCCGGGCAGGACGGCGCCGGCCACGGATGGGCGCTCACCCGCGCGGTGGCCGAGAGCTGGTTCAAGCTGCTCACCTACAAGGACGAGTACGAGGTCGCCCGCCTCCACCTGCTCGCCGACCACGCCCAGACCGCCGCCGACCTCGGCATCGAGGGCCCGTACAAGGTGACCTACCACCTGCACCCGCCGTCGCTGCGGCGCATGGGGCTCAAGCACAAGCTGCCCGCCGCGCGGCCGTGGGCGGTCATGTTCCACGGGCTGCGCACGATGCGCCGGCTGCGCGGCACCCCGTTCGACGTCTTCGGCCTCGACCGGGACCGCCGCCTCGAGCGGGCCGTCATCAGGGAGTACGAGGCGCTGGTCACCGGGAGCCTGGCCGCGGGGCGGCCCTACGCGGATCTGGTCAGCCTCGCGGAGTCCGCACAGATGATCAAGGGCTATGAGTCGATCAAGGCGGCGGCTGTCGAGCGCTGGCGCGCCCAGGTCGCCCCTGGCGCGTCGGCCACCGCTGGCGGGGACGCATGAACAAGCTGCTCCGGTTCGCGCGCGGCGACGCGGCGCGCGCGGGCTGACCGGCGCCCCGCGGGCCGGGCACGGACCACCCAGAAGACGACCGAGAAGGCGGAGGCGTTGATGGCGCAGGAGACGGGGACGGCGGCGTTAGAGGTGCGTGGGCTGACCGCGGGCTACGGGGCGCTCGCGGTGATCCACGACGTCACGTTCACGGTCGGCAAGGGTGAGATCGTCGGCCTGCTCGGCCGCAACGGCGCCGGGAAGACGACCACACTGATGGCGATCGCCGGCTTCCTCGGGAAGTACACCGGCGAGGTGCTCGTGGGGGGCGTCCCGCTGACCGGCCCGTCCTACCGGCGCAGCCGCGGCAAGATCGGGATCATGGTCGAGGGTCGCAGCGTGTTCGGCACGCTGACGGTCCGCCAGAACCTGCAGATGGCCGGCGTCGATGTGGACGAGTCGGTCGAGCTCTTCCCCGAGCTGCGCCCGAAGCTGCCGCTGCGGGCCGGGGTGCTCTCCGGCGGCGAGCAGCAGATGCTGGCGCTCGCGCGTACCGTCGGGCGCCGCCCGTCCGTCCTGCTCATCGACGAGCTGTCGTTCGGCCTTGCGCCGGCCGTCAGCGAGCGCATCCTCGAACGGCTGCGCCTGGTGGCGACGGCGCTGTCCGCGGGCGTCGTGCTCGTCGAACAGCACATCCACTTCGCCGCGAGCTTCGTCGACCGGGCATTGATCATGAACGAGGGCCTGGTGCGCGCGGAGATCCCGGCGTCCGAGCTGGTCGCCCGTGAGTCCGAGATCGAGCGCCTGTACCTCGGCGGCGTCGACGAGGCCGCCTGACCGCCGCCGCGCCGCCCCGATCACAGAACGCGTCTGTGCGTGTGCGGCTGAGCGGGCCGCTGAGGCGCTGAGGCCGGCGGAGTGGAGGGACGGCCTCCCCCCACCGCACCTGCCCTTCTCGTCTGCCTAAACGGAATCTCGAACCGTGTTGGATGGGCCTGTCTATAGGCTTGCCCATCCAACACACCTCAATGGCCGCGTCGCGAAGTGTGTCGGCTCAGCCTGTCTATAGGCGGGCTCATCCAACACGGTTCGATCAGCGCGTGGTTCACGGCGCCCACCACTTCCGGCCAGTGGGCAAGTAAACGAGTGCTCGTTTATTAAGGCTGCCGCGGCGTCCGGTCAAGCTGCCCGTTCGGCGGGTGGATTACGCCCCGCCGCTGCGGACGGATCGCTCCGATGGGTCGCGTCTGGGCCGCGTCTGTCTGGTTGCGCGGCCTCGTCTGGCTGCTTATGGTAAGTGAGCATATACTTTGTCATCTATGATCTTTCGGGCCGCCGGACCGGCCGGCGGGTCCAGATGGCCTGTCCAGGACCAGGAGGAGCGCCCAGTGGATGAGGCGGTCATTGTCTCGACGGCTCGGACGGCGATCGGGACGGCGTTCAAGGGCACGCTCACCGAGATGAGCGCGTTCGAGCTCGGCACCCGGGCGGTGGCCGAGGCGCTCGGGCGGTCGGGGATCGACCCGGCGCTCGTCGACGACGTCGTGCTCGGCGAGTCGCTGTACGGCGGGGGAGACCTCGCCCGGTACGCGGCGGTCAACGCCGGCATCCCCAACGTGCCGGGCGTCGCCCACAACCGGCACTGCGCGTCCGGGCTCGCCGCCGTGCAGAGCGCGGCGGCGTCGATCCGGTCGGGGATGGACCGAGTGGTCATCGCCGGTGGCGTGCAGTCGGCCTCGACGAAGCCGCGCGCGCGTTGGCGGATCCCGGGCACCGACGACTGGGACGAGGACTGGCTCGCGTACAGCCACCCCGAGACGCCGGACGCGCCGTGCCGGGACATGTCGATCACGGTGGGCTGGAACGCCGCGGTCCAGGCGAACCTCACCCGGGAGGAGATGGACGCGTGGGCGCTGCGGTCGCATCAGCGCGCGATCGCCGCTATCGACGCCGGCAGCTTCACTGAGGAGATCTTCCCGATCGACGTGCCGCGGCGCGACGGCACCACCGTGAGGTTCGCCGTGGATGAGCACCCGCGGCGGAACACCTCGCTGGAGCGGCTCGCCGCCCTGAAGCCGATCCATCCGGAGATCGACGGCTTCAGTATCACGGCCGGCAACGCGTCCGGTGTCAACGACGGTGCCGCGGCGATGGTGCTCACCGACAGCGGGTTCGCCGAGCGGCACGGGCTCGAGCCGCTGGCTGTCATCCGCGCCTGGGCATCGGTGGGCGTACCGCCGGCCGACACGGGCCTCGCGCCGACGCTCGCGATCCCGAAGGCGCTGGAGCGGGCCGGGCTCACGATCGGCGACGTCGCGCTCTGGGAGATCAACGAGGCGTTCGCCTCGGTCGCCGTCGCCACCACCCGCATCCTCGGGCTCGACGAGACCCTGGTGAACGTCGCCGGCAGCGGCTGCAGCCTCGGCCACCCGGTCGCCATGAGCGGCTCGCGAATGATCATCACGATGGTGCACGAGCTGCGCCGTCGAGGGGGCGGCACCGGCGTGGCCGCCATGTGCGCGGGCGGCGGCATGGCCACCGCCGTCGTGTTCGACGTCGCGGCCCCGTGACGAACGCTTCCGCCCTGGTGGAGTGAACGCACGCTTATCAGGGATACTGAGGTATGACTGGCGCGCTCAGGGGTTACCGGGTCGTCGAGCTGGCCGGCATCGGGCCCGGGCCGTTCGCCGCCATGATGCTGTCCGACATGGGCGCGGAGGTGCTCCGCGTCGACCGGGCCGACGCCGTCGGCCTCGATGCGCCGCTGTGGGACGTGAACGCCCGCGGTCGCCGCTCGGTGGGTATCGACCTGAAACACCCCGACGGGCGGGAAGCCGTGCTCCGGCTGGTCGAGCGGGCCGACGTGCTCATCGAGGGGTTCCGTCCCGGGGTGACCGAGCGGCTCGGGCTCGGGCCGGACGACTGCCTGGCCCGCCAGCCGCGGCTCGTCTACGGGCGCATGACGGGATGGGGACAGGACGGCCCCTACGCGCAGGCGCCCGGCCGCGACATCAACTATGTCGCGCTCTCCGGCACCCTGGGCATGATCGGCCCCGCGGGTGCGCCGCCGGTGCCGCCGCTCAACGTCGTGGGCGACTTCGGCGGGGGTGGCCTGCTGCTCGCCTTCGGCATCGTGTGCGCGCTGCTCGAGGCCGGCGGCTCCGGCCGGGGCCAGGTGGTCGACGCCGCGATGGTCGACGGCGCGGCCCTTCTGGCCGGGATGATCCATGGGCTGCGGGCGGCCGGCGACTGGGGCGGGCGGGGGACCAACCTGCTCGACGGCGGCGCCTGGTTCTACGACGCCTATGAGACGGCCGACGGCAAGTACGTCTCGGTCGGGGCGATCGACCCCCGGGCCCGCCGGCAGCTCGCCGAGCTGACCGGGGTCGATCCCGGCCCGGACGACGACCGCTCGTCGTGGCCGGACACGAAGGCCCGGCTGGCGGCGGCGATCCGGGCCAGGACCCGGGACGAGTGGTGCGCCGCACTCGAAGGCACCGACGTCTGCTTCGCCCCGGTCCTCGATCCGGACGAGGCGCCGGCCCATCCGCACAACCGCCACCGCGGGACCTTCACCGAGGTCGGCGGAGTGGTGCAGCCGGCTCCGGCGCCACGTTTCAGCCGAACCCCGCCGGCGGTCGCCGGCCCGCCCCCCGCCCCTGGGCAGCACACCGACGAGGCCTTGGCCGACTGGGGGTTCTCGGCGCAGGAGGTGTCCCACCTGCGGACGGCTGTCGCCGTCCGGTAACTCGCTGCGAGGGCTAGCGCCTGATCGGCCGACCGTATAAAGTGAGCGCTCATGCACATAGGACTTGGCCTCCAGTTCGCGGCTCTTGATCGCGACGTGGCTGACGCGGACGTGTACCGGACGGAGCTGGGCCTCGCGTCCCGCGCCGAAGAGGTCGGTTTCGACTCGGTCTGGCTGTCCGAGCACCATTTCTCCGACTACCAGCTCACCTCGCAGCAGTCGATGGTGCTGGCGTGGTTGGCCGGTCAGACCAGCCGGGTGAAGCTCGGCACGATGGTCACCGTCCTGCCGTGGAACGACCCGGTGCGGGTGGCGGAGAAGTTCTCGGTGCTCGACCACCTTTCCGGCGGACGGGCCATCCTCGGCCTCGGGCGCGGCCTCGGGCAGAAGGAGTTCGTCGGCTTCCGGGTGCCGATGGGCGAGTCCCGCCGCCGCTTCAAGGAGTACAGCGCCGCGCTCCTCACCGCCTTGGAGACCGGCGTGATGGAGTGCGACGGCGAGCTCTACCAGCAGCCGCGGGTCGAGATCCGGCCCCGGCCCCTGGCGAGCTTCAAGGGCCGCACGTTCGCCTCCGCGGTGTCGCCGGAGTCGATGGAGATCATGGCCGGCATGGGTGTCGGGCTGATGGTCATCGCCCAGAAGCCCTGGCCCACGGCCATCGAGGAGCTCAAGAAGTACCGCGAGCGCTACTTCGAGCTGAACGGCACCGAGGCGCCGAAGCCGGTCCTCGTGATCGTGGCTGGCGTGAGCGACAAGCAGGCGCAGGTCGACAGGATCCGCGACGTGTACCTCCAGCGCTGGGCCCGGTCGACGGTCGAGCACTACGAGTTCGACAACGTCGGCTTCGCCCAGATCGAGGGCTACGAGTACTACGCCGGCCTGGCCGCCAACATCCAGAGGCACGGGCTCGAGAAGTTCAACGGCTTCCTCGCCGACCTCCAGGTCTGGGGCAAACCGGCGGAGGTCACGGAGAAGCTGCTCGAGTACGCGACCATGACCGACGCGGGCGGCATTGTCGTGCCCATGTGCTTCGGCGGCATGCCGGCCGAGGAGGCTCAGGACAGCTTCGAGCTGTTCGCCTCCGAGGTGCTCCCCGAGCTGCGACGCCACGACGTCGGCGGTGACATCGGCGTGACCTACGACGCCGCGCCGACGGCCGTCTCCTGAGAGCGCGCCGCTATGGGCCTGTGTGATGGACGGGTGTGCCTCGTCACCGGTGCCGGCCAGGGGATCGGCCGGGCCTACGTCGAGGCACTCGCCGCCGAAGGTGCGCTGGTGGTGGTCAACGACGTCGCCGCCGACGCGGTCGCCGACGTCGTCGCCGCGGTGCGGGCGGGCGGCGGGGGAGCCGTCGGACACGTCGGTGACGTGTCGACCGCGGCCGGCGCCGACGGTCTGATCGCCACCGCCACCGACACCTGGGGCGGCCTCGACGCCGTCGTGAACAACGCCGGCATCGCCCGCGACAAGATGCTGGTGAACATGGCCGAGGCCGACTGGGACGACGTGCTGCGCGTGCACCTCAAGGGCACGTTCCTGGTCACCCAGCGGGCCGCCCGCCACTGGCGGGAGCGGTCGAAGGCGGGCGACGCCGTCGACGCCCGCGTCATCAACACGGTCTCGTCGGTGGGCCTGTACGGCCACGTCGGCCAGGCCAACTACGCCGCGGCCAAGGGCGCGATCGCCTCGTTCACCCTCGTCGCCGCCATGGAGCTCGGCCGCTACGGGGCGACCGTCAACGCCGTCTGCCCGACGGCGCTGACGCCGATGACCGAGGCCGTGGGCCTGGGCGACAGCGAGGCCGCCCGCGAAGGCCGGCTCGATCCACGGTGGGTGGCCGCGGCGCTGGTGTGGCTCGCCTCGCCGCTGGCGGCCGACGTCACCGGCCGGGTGATCGTCGCCTCGGGTGTGCGCATCGCGATCGCCGAAGGCTGGCACCGCGGGCCCACGGGGACGCCGGTCGACGACCCCGCCGCCGTGGACGCCGTCATCCGGCCGCTGCTGGCCGCCGCCGCCCCCAACGCCGACGTCCAAGGAGACATCCCACGATGGTCGACGAGCGCACTCTCCTGAAGCACGCCGCCGTCCGTGCCCGATCTGGTGACCCGGCCGAGCGGTTCGCCGGAGGCGGCACCGGACTGGAAGAGCGATGACCGCCCCCGGACTCGTCGCCTACGGTGCCGAGGCCGACAACGTCGATCCGACCACCTTCCGCAAGGTGCTGGGCCACTTCTGCACCGGAATAACGATCGTCACCGGCCTGGATGGCTCCGGGTCTCCGTTCGGACTCGCCTGCCAGTCCTTCACCTCGCTCTCCCTCGACCCGCCGCTGGTGCTCATCTGCCCGGGCCGGAGCTCGACGAGCTGGCCGCGCATCGAGCAGACCGGACGGTTCACCGTCAACGTCCTGGCCGAGGACCAGCAGGATGTGTCGACGGCCTTCGGCTCCAAGACCGCCGCCAAGTTCGACGCCGTCCCCTGGCATGCCACCGACCGCGGCGCGGTCGTCCTGGACAACGTGCTCGCCTGGGTCCACTGCGACATCGATGCCACGTACGACGGTGGCGACCACCAGATCGTCGTCGGCGCGGTCCGCCAGATGCACATCCTGCGAGACCACGGACCGCTGCTGTACTTCCGCGGCGGCTACGGCCTGCCGGCCCGTCCCGACCAGAACGGCACCTCCACCGTCTCGGCGGTGGAGGACCGGTCAACGTGATCGGCCCGAGGCCACACCATCCCGACCGCCGGTGATTTCCCCGGTCCGCGATGACCGAGGCGGCAATCCGGCGCGACTAGGTCCTGTCTGACGGCCTCCGGCCACGCGAGGCTTCGCCATCATCGCATGGCCTTTGGCCTAGGGTGGACCAATGGTGGCATTGACCAGGCCGGAGGCGGTACGGCGAGCGGATTCGGTCGACGTCGACCGCTACGCGATCGAGCTGGATCTCACCGAGCCGGGCGACTTCTTCGCCTCCACCACGACGATCACCTTCACCGCCCGTGAACCGGAGACGTTCGTCGAGCTGTTCTGCGAGGAACTGTTCGAGGTCGTTCTCGACGGCGCGGTCCAGCCGGTCGAATCGTTCGAAGGCGGCCGACTGCCGGTACATGGCCTGGGCGGGCGGCATGAACTGCTTGTCAGGGCGCGCATGCGCTACTCGCATGACGGTGAGGGCCTGCACCGGTTCGTCGACCCGGCCGACGGAGGCGTCTACCTGTGCGCGACGTCGTCGGTCGACAACGCGAAGCGGTGGTTCGCCTGCTTCGACCAGCCGGACCTGAAGGCCCGCGTCAGCATGCGGGTCCAGTGCCCGCCGGACTGGACGGTCGTCGGCAACGGCGCGGCGACGCGGACCGGGCCGGGCGCCTGGGAGCTGGCCGAGACCAGGCCCATCTCGACCTACCTCGTCACCCTGGTGGCCGGGCCGTGGCATTCGGTGCGCGGGGAGCACGACGGCATTCCGCTCGGCCTGCACGTCCGGCGCTCCCTGTCGGCTGAGCTCGACCGTGACGCGGCCGAGCTCCTGCGGCTGACCGCCGATTCCCTAGACGCCTTCCACGAGCTGTTCGAGGTGCACTACCCGTTCGGCGAATACCACCAGGCCTTCGTCCCGGAGTTCAACTGGGGCGCGATGGAGAATCCCGGCTGCGTCACCTTCCGCGACCAGTTGATCTTTCGGTCGCGGCCGAGCGAGGCGGAGCTGCTCGGCCGGGCGAACACGATCGTCCACGAGATGGCGCACATGTGGTTCGGCGACCTGGTGACCATGCGCTGGTGGGACGACCTGTGGCTCAACGAGTCCTTCGCCGAGTACCTGGCCCGCCGCGTCACCCCGCTGGTGTCGGGCATGCCGGCGGGACCCGACTTCGCCGCGGCGCGCAAGAGCTGGGGCTACGCCGCCGACCGCCGCGCCACCACCCATCCGGTCGCCGGCAACGGCGCCACGGACGCCCGCTCCGCGCTGGACGACTTCGACGGCATCTCCTACGCCAAGGGCGCCAGCGTGCTGCGGCAGCTGGCTGCCTACCTGGGCGAGGACATGTTCCTGGGCGGGTTGCGCGAGCACGTCCGTTCGCACGCCTACGGCAACGCCACGTTCGCCGACCTGCTCGCGTCCTGGTCCGCCCAGGCGGGCCCCGGCACGCCCACCGGCACCGACCTCTCGCGGTGGGCCCACGAGTGGCTGCGTCTCGCCGGCGTCGACATCGTCGCCGTCGAGACCGGGCCGTCCGGGGCCGTCCTGCGCCGCCAGCCGCCGGTGTTCGGGCCGGCGGCCGACCGTCCCCATGCCATGACCGTCGCCGTGCTTCCGGGCGGCGGCACGCCGACCGAGGTCGTCCTCGGCCGCGCGCCGGTCCTGGTCCCGGCGGCCGGTCCCGGCGAGATCGTGCTTCCTAGCGCCGGCGACGAGACCTGGGCGACGATCCGGCTGGCCGCCGGCCAGTGGGAACGTCTGCCCGCCGTCATGGCCGTGGCCGGTGACGCCGTGGCCCGCTCGGTGGCGTGGAACGCGCTGCGTACCGGCCTGGCCGACGGGCTCGTGTCGCCCGAGCTCGCGGTGCGGACGGTCGCGGCCGGCATGCCGAACGAGCTCGATGTCGTCACCGCGCGGCTGCTGCCGTGGATCACCGCCGCGGTGTCCCTGTACCTCGCGCCGGGCCCGGAGCGCGCGGCGGCGATCACCGTCCTCACCGACGCGACCGAGGGGTTGCTCGCGGACGCGAAACCTGGCGGCAGCGGTCAGCTGACCGCTGCCCGCGGCTGGGTCGGGCTCACCGACGACCTCGACGCCCTGCGCGCCTGGCGTCCAGGTGGCGAGCCGTTCGCGGGCCTGACCGTCGACGACGAACTGAGCTGGCTGGTCCTGGAACGACGAGCCGCCCTCGGCGACCTCACCCTCGACCAGATCGAGGCGGCCTACGCTGCGGACCGCACGGCGTCCGGCCTGGTACACGCGACCCGCTGCCGGGCGCTGCGCCCCGACCCGGACGCGAAGGCGGCGGCGTGGGCGGAGCTCATCGACCCGGCCAGCACGATGTCCCACTATCAGCTGTCCGCGCTGGCCGGCGGGATCTGGGTGGCCGGGCAGGAGGACCTGGCGGCGCCCTACGCGCGGCGGTGGTTCGACGACCTGCCGGCAACCGCCCAGTTCCGGGGCACGATGTCGCTGGCGAGACTCGCCGAGCTGTGCTTCCCGGCGCTAGCCGTCGCCCCGGAGACCCTCGCCTGGGCCGAGCGGTTCGCGACGCGCACCGACGTCCCGTCCGGCCTGCGCCGAACCGCCTCCGACGGCGCCGACGACCTCCGCCGCGCCCTCGCCCTCCGCGCCGCGGCCACCAAGGGAACCTGACCACCCGTCCTAAGCACGTAGGAGGCGGCCGGGAGCGGTGTCGGGGATCTCCTCGCCGGCGGTGCGGGTGGCGACGCCGTTGACCCAGAGGTGCTCGACGCCGGTGCTGCGGACCAGCAGGCGGTCGGCGCCGCCCGGCTGGTCGTGGGCCCGCACGATGGGAGTCGTACCGACGGTGTCCGGGTCGAAGGCGACGAGGTCCGCGTAGAAGCCAGGCTGGACGAGCCCGCGGTCGGCGACACGGAAGACCTGGTGCGGGTGCCCGGTGAGCCGCCAGACGGCCTCCTCCAGGCTCAGCGCCTTGCGCTCGCGCACCCAGTGGCCGAGCAGGTGGGTCGAGTAGCAGGCGTCGCAGAGCTGGCTCGCGTGCGCGCCGGCGTCCGACAGGCCCAGCAGGGTCCGCTTGTCGGCAAGCAGGTCGGCGAGCTCGGCGTCACCGTCGTTCTCCAGGACGACGCGGAAGCGGGTCGTGCCGGTGTCGGCGAGCGCCAGGTCGATCATCAGGTCGAACGGTGTGGTGCCGCGCTCGCTGGCCAGCCGGTCCAGCGGGATGCCGACGAGGCCGTGGTGGGTCTCGGTCTCCTCGACGTCGATCTTGTGCCAGCGGTGGCCCCAGGCCGCCAGCGTCGCCGGGCGCGCCCGGTCCCGCCAGGAGGCGTCCCGGTACAGGTCCGCCCGCCGCTCCCGCGGCAGGGCGAGCACCTCTTTCCACTCGTCCACGGCGGCGAGCGGGGTCGGGTCGTCCATGGTGGTCTGCATGACGATCGGCCGGCAGGCGATCTGTGGGTAGACCTCGCCGGGCAGCGCGGCGCCGCGCTCGACGGTGCGCAGCGCGGCGCCCGGCTTCTCCGGCCGGGTGACCAGCGCCGTCCACGTGACCGGGATGCCGTAGCGGGTGGCGATCTCGGAGAACTGGTCGACGAACAGGCCGGGCCCGATCGAGACGGCGAGCACGCCCTTGCCGGCCTCGCCCAGGACCTCAGCCAGCTGGTAGACCTCGTCGACCTCGGCGAACCGGCTCGGCACGGGCCGGCCGTAGGCGCCGGAGTGCGCGGGCTGGCGGGACGTGGAGAACCCGATCGCGCCGGCGTCGAGCGCCTCCCGCACGAGCCGGCGCATCGTCGCCAGCTCGTCGTCCGTGGCCGGGCGCTCCTCGCCGCCGGTGACGAACAGCCGCAGCGGGGAGTGGCCGATGAAGACGCCGACGTTGAGGCGCTTGGCGCGGGCGTCGAGCGCGGCAAGATATTCGGGGAACGTCTCGAAGCACCAGTCGATGCCGGCGTTCAGCGCCTCCATCGACATGCCTTCGACGTTCTCCAGGAGCCGGACGATCAGGTCGCGGTGCTCCGGACGGGTCGGGGCGACGCCGAAACCGCAGTTGCCCATGACGACGCTGGTGACCCCGTGCCAGCTCGACGGGGTGAGGTCGCCGTCCCAGAGGATCTGGGCGTCGTAGTGGGTGTGCACGTCGATGAAGCCGGGCGCGAGCACCAGGCCGCGCAGGTCGACGATCTCGGTGCCTGCCTCGGGCACGAGCTCGCCCGGCTCGGCGACGGCGGCGATCCGGTCACCGGTGACGGCGACGTCCGCCGGCCGGGCCGGCGCTCCGCTTCCGTCGATCAGCGTGGCGTTGCGCAGCAACAGGTCCATCGAGGCTCCATCGGTCATCCGGCGAACCGAGCACACACAAATTAGCAAACACTCGCTCACTTATCGACCGATGCGTGCTCGTCACGGGCCGGCGGCTGTCTCCGGCCGCCATCCGTGGGGTGGACGTTCGCTGCCGCGGGGCTAGAGCTGGCGGACGATCTTGGCGGCCAGCAGGGCATCGACGTCCTGCGCGGGAAGGCCGAGATCGGACAGAATGGCGATGCTGTGCTCGCCGATGCCGGGAAGCGCCAGGGTGGGACCACCCGACGGCGGCTGACCGAGGCGGGGGAGCGGGCCGATCTGTTCGAAATGGCCCCAGTCGGCGACCTCGTAGGCGGCGACGCGGCCCAGCTGCCGGTTGAGCGGGTCGTCGAGGATGCCACGGCGGAAGTCGTCGCGACTCGTCGGCCGTACCAGCTCCGCCAGCAGGCCCTCGGCGCGCAGGCGGGCCACCCAGGCCGCGGCCGTGCCGCCCGCGAACGCCTTCTCCAGGAGCGTCTCGGCCTCGCGGGCCGCCGTGTCGTGGGCGCCGCCGCGCAACGGAGCGTAGGTCGCGAGCCGGCCTCCGGCCGGCGGGGGCTCGCCCCCCGCCAGCACCGCGCGCAGGCGCGTCCAGGAGCGCTCGTCCGGCAGCACCAGCGCGAACCACTCCCCGTCACCGGCCTGGTAGAGGCGGTAGCCGGGGCCGTAGCCGGTCTGCTCCTGGTCCAGGGCGGGGCCGGCGACGAGGGAGCCGTCGCGCAGGAAGGACCCGCTCTGCAGCAGCATCCCGGCGCCGAGCAGGCTGGTCGCGACCTGCTGCCCCTCGCTTCTCACGGCCTGGGCGTACAGACCGGCGAGGATCCCGGCCGCCGCCACCCAGCCACCGGTCACGTCGATGGGGATCCAGGTCGCCGCGATCGGCTCGTTGCCGTCGCCGCCGATGGCCCGCTCCAGGCCGGTGACCGCCTGCATGAGCGCGTCGTTGCCGGGCTGCTTCGCCCGTGGGCCGGTGGGCCCGAAGGCGCTGGCGTGGCTGTAGACCGCGCGCGGGTTGAGCCGGCCGACGTCGGCGGCGCCGATGCCGAGCCGCTCGGCGACGCCGACGCGGAAGTTGTGCAGGACGACGTCGGCCCAGCGGATCAGCCGCTCGACCACGGGCCGGGCCTCGGGGGCGGTGATGTCGATCGCGATGCTGCGCTTGCCTCGCTGGCAGGCCGCGACCGCGTAGGCGGCGGCGCGCATCGCCTCGCCCTCGGGCGGCTCGACCTTGATGACCTCGGCACCGAGGTCGGCGAGCACCTGGGCGGCGAGGGGCCCGGCGACGAACGCGGAGAAGTCGACGACCCGCACGCCGCGCAGCGGCGCCGCGTTGCCGGCGGCCGCATCGTTGGCAACGCCGTCGTCCGCGTCGTTGGCCGCGGTGTCGCCGGCGGCGTTGAGGTTGGCGGCGTTGAGGTTGGCGTCGGCGGAACCGTCTCCGGGCGGCGTCCCGGCCGCTGCCCGGGCCACCGGCCGCTCCTGCGTCCACGGGCCGGCCGGGGTCTCGGGATGGGGCAGCGGGCCGACCGCGATCGGGGAGCCCAGCATGACCTCGGGATGGCCGTCGTGATCGCGCGCGACGGCCAGGCCGATCTCGGCCAGGTGCGGGTCGCGTAACGCCTCGCCAGGGCCGAGGACCGGTTCGCAGGCGACGCCGGCTTCGCGCAGCCGCTCGATCCAGACGTCCCTGGGCCGCAGCGCGAACGGGGCGCGCCAGCGCTTCGCGCGGTCCTGCAGCTTCCCGGTGGCCTGGTCGGTGTAGTAGCCCTCGACGCTCGGCTCGTCGCCGAGGACCTCGATGAGCTTGGCGTACATGCCCTTACCGCCGAACCAGACCTGGATCAACTCGCCGTCCGCGCAGCGGTAGAGGAAGTTCGGGAAGGTCGAGCCGAGCTCCCAGTAGCCCTCGATCTCGGGCCGCGCCCGCTCGGAGCGCCCGATCATGCAGCCCAGCGTCGCGAGCATGCCGTCGTAGAGCGACGTCTCCACCCAGCCGCCGCCGCCCGTCGTGGCCCGGCGGCGCAGCAGCGCGAGCACGGAGGCGGTGAGCAGGGCGGCGGTCCCGATTCCGGGCGCGCGGACGTCGACGAAGATCGGCCCTGGCCGGTGGCCGGCGAGCTGGGTGCAGAAGCCGGAACGGGCCTCGACGAGCAGGCCGTAGTCCTCGACGGCTCCGGTCGAGGTCCGGCTGGGGCGGCAGCGGGCGTAGACGAGGCCGGGGTTGGCGGCGCGCAGGTCGAGGTGGCCGAGCCCGCGGCCCTCCACCAGCGCCTCGGGGCCGTAGACGAGCGCGGCGTCGGCCTCGGCGAGCAGCGCCCGCACCGGCTCGGCGTCGTCGGTCCCGACGATCCGCTTGTCACGGTGCCAGGCCTCGCCCCAGGGCACGTCCGCGTCGATCCCCGGGCTCGTCTGGCCGACGACGCGGACGACGTCCGCGCCGAGATCCGCGAGCAGCCTGCCCGGCACGCCGCCGGCGAGGCCGAGGCCGAGTTCGCTGGTCCCGACGGCAACCTCGACGACCCGCAGCCCGGTCAGAGGGCCGGCGGCCTTTGTCTCCGGGGTCGTCTGGCCAAAGGGTGCGCGAAAATGCTCTTCCTTCGCGTGCCCGGCGGCCTTTATCTGTGGGGTCGTCTGGCCAAAGGGCGCGCGAAAATGCTCTTCCTTCGCGTGCCCGGCGGCCTTTATCTGTGGGGTCACTGAGGGCCGGGTAGCCGCCGCCGTCATGGCGACACCAGCCCGGAGGGCGCCGCGACCGGGCTGCCCGAACCGGCTGGCGCCGGCGGCGCGGTGGGCAGGGTCAGGCGAGGGAGGACGTCCTCGGTGGCCAGCTGGACGACCTCGAGGGTGTTCTCGTGCGCCGCCGGCGAGATGATGAAGTGGCGCACGCCGGCGTCGACGTACTGCTGCAGCCGGGCGGCCACCTCGGCCGGCGTGCCGGCGGGGGCGATCCGGTCGAGCATCGCCGACGGCTTGTCGCCGTAGGCGCCGCCGAGGAACGAGGCGACGTCGGCCCGTGCCCGGTCGCCGTCGCGGCGGACCGAGCAGTAGACGTACATCATCCACTCGAAGCCGCCCAGGTCGCGGCCTATGGCCGCCGCCTCGGCGCGGATCGTCTCGACCGAGCGGACGTACGCGCTCGGTGACATGAGGTACGGCATCCAGCCGTCGCCGAGCCTGGCCGCGCGGCGCATCGCCGGGGCCTTGCGGCCCGAGACCAGAAACGGCGGGCCGCCGAGCTGGCCGGTGGTCGCCATCCTGTCCCCGGGCGGCGGGGCGACCGGGCGCAGCGTCACGTTGTCGACGTCGAAGAACCGTCCGTGGTGGCTGACCTGGCCGCCGCCCCAGAGCGTGCGCAGCAGCGTCATCGCCTCGTCGGTGCGCGGGCCCCGTTCGCCGGGTGGCACCCCGACCGACTCGAACTCGTGCGGGAACTCGCCGCCGACCCCCACGCCGACCGAGACCCGCCCGCCGGAGCGGGCGTCCAGGTCGGCGAGCTGCTTGGCCAGCACCACCGGCTGGTAGAGCGGCAGCACCAGGATCGCGGTGCCCACTCGGACCCGCTCGGTCCAGGCCGTCATCAGGGCCAGCCGGGTGATGGCCTCGCCGGTCCCGGTGGGCGGAAGGATGTGGCCGCCCTGCCAGACGGACTCGATCGGCAGGCGCTCCACGGCCTCGAGCCAGCCTCGCTCGGGCTCCGGTAGGGCAGCTGCGCCGAAGACGATGCGGTCAGGCAACCGGGGCTCCTTCGCGACATGCCGGCGCGGCGGCTCGCGGGCCGCCGGCCCAGCGGTGCTCTGTGGTGAAGCGGCTCAATGGTGAAGCGCCGCCGGGCGGGCACGCCAGGGCAAGGCCGTGCCCGGGGCGCCGGCCTGGCGGGAATCCCGCGCGTGGACCGGCGGCGTGGCGCTAGATTGCGAAGTGAGCGTACACTCCGCAAGTCGTCCCCGCTACTGCTCCGGCCGGCGGGATGACCAGGGCGGAGGGCCGGCGCGACTGGTCGGTGCCGTGGGCGCCTGGACCGCGCCCGGCCGTGTGTACCTCCGAGCGGCGCCGTGGCCGCGCGGGCCACCACCTCGCGGCCCAGCACGTGCACCGGCACCGGCAGCACTGGCCGGCAGTACTGGTAGGCCCTTGCAGACCCAGCACCGACCAGAGGGGACCCGTGACCGCGACCGTAGGCATACCGCCCGCCGTCACCGAGGAGACCGCCGCCTTCTGGGAGGCGGCGGCCGAGGGCCGCCTGCTCGTGGAGCGCTGCGCCGGCTGCGGGGCCGAGTCGTTCCCGCCGTACGGGATGTGCCGCGCCTGCCGGAGCCGCGCCGTGGAGCACGTCGAGATCACCGGGCGGGGCCACGTCTACAGCTTCACCGTCAACTACCAGCGCTGGATGCCGGGGCTCGAGGTGCCGTACGCGTTGGTGCTGGTCGAGTGGGCCGACCACCCGGGCGTGCGGGTGTTCGGCCGGCTGCGCGGCTGCCCGCCCGAGGACGCGGCGGTCGGGATGACCGTCGAGGTCGGTTTCGAGCCGGGGCCCGGCGGCTACGCCGTCCCCAGCTTCGTCGCGGTGGCCGACGTCGGCGATGGCATCGGCGGCACCGGCGACGGTGGGGAGTGAGCGGGATGGGCGGCGAACTGTTCGAGCGGCGGGCGGTCATCTCCGGCGTCGGCCAGTCGGCGATCGGGCGCCAGGTCGACCGCTCGGGGTTCCAGCTGACCCTCGACGCGATTCTCGCGGCGGTCGCGGACGCTGGGCTGACTCTCGACGACGTCGACGGGCTGGCGATGTTCCCCGGCGGCGGCAAGGCCAACGTCCCCGGCTACGCCAACGGCGACCTCTACGAGATCCAGGACGCACTGCGGATCACGACGTCCTGGCGGCAGGGGATCGTCGAGGGGATGTGCCTGCCGTTCTATGGGCCGGCCATGGCGGTCGCGACCGGCCAGGCCCGCCACGTCGTCATCTGGCGCACGGTCAAGGAAGGCAGCGCGGCCCGCAACGCCGGCGGCCGCCCGGCGTACGGCTCGACGAACCCGACGGCCGCGGGGCCGCTGGCCTGGCTGCTGCCGGTCGGCGCGCTCTCGCCCGTCTGCCAGATCGCCCCGTACGCCACCCGGTACATGCACGAGTACGGCGTCACTCGCGAGCAGCTGGCCTGGATCCCGGTGACCCAGCGTGCGCACGCCGCGCTCAACCCGGACGCGGTTTACCGCTCGCCGCTCACCGTCGAGGACTACCTGGCGTCCAGGATGATCTCGACGCCGATCTGCCTGTACGACTGCGACGTGCCCGCCGACGGCGCCACCGCGATCGTCGTGTCCGCCGCCGAGACGGCCGCGGACCTGCGGGCGCCGGTGGCCATCGAGGCGATGGCCGGCGTCGTCGACGGGCGGCCGAGCTGGGAGCAGTGGGAGGACATGGGCCGGGTCGGCTACGCCACCGCGGCCGCGATGTGGGCGCGCACCGACCTGCGGCCGGCCGACGTCGACGTGGCCGAGATCTATGACGGCTTCGCCATCGAGGCCGTGTGGTGGCTGGAGGCGATGGGCTTCTGCGGGCCGGGGGAGGCCGGCTCGTTCGTCGAGGGCGGTAAGCGGATCGGGCTCGGCGGGGAGCTGCCGATGAACACCTGGGGCGGCCAGCTCTCCGGTGGCCGGCTGCACGCCGCGTTCGGCCACACCGCCGAGGCGGTCCGCCAGCTGCGTGGTGAGTGCGGCGAGCGGCAGGTCGCGGGCGCGCGGGTCGCCGCCGTCACCAGCGTCGGCGGCTACGAGGCCGGCGCGGCGCTGCTCACCCGGATGCCGTAGGGCGCGCGCCGCGTACGGGTCGGCAACGGAGACGACGGGCGGTGCTCAGCCGCCGTCCGTTCGAGATATCGAGGAAGGGGTGCGACAGATGGCCGGTCGGGTCGAGGGCAAGGTCGCGATCGTGACGGGGGCCGGCTCGACGCCCGGCCCGGGCGTCGGCACGGGCAAGGCCAGCGCGGTGGTGCTCGCGCGCGAGGGTGCGAGCGTGCTGCTCGTCGACCTGTTCGCGGACCGGGCCGAGGAGACGAAGAAGCTGATCGAGTCCGAGGGCGGGAAGGCGGAGGTCTTCGCCGGCGACTGCACCAAGGCCGCCGCCTGCGAGGCGATGGCGAAGGCCGCCGTCGACGCGTTCGGAACCATCGACATCCTGGTCAACAACATCGGCATGGCCTCGGTCGGCACGGTCATCGACATCACCGAGGAGGCCTGGGACAAGGCGCTGGACATCAACCTGCGCACGATGTTCCTGGCCTGCAAGTACACGCTCCCGGTGATGGCGGCGCAGGGCTCCGGCTCGGTTGTCAACATCGCGTCGATCTCCGGGCTGCGCGGGGACGGCACGATCGCCTACTCGGCCGCCAAGGGCGCCATGCTCGCGATGACCGTCGAGATGGCCTACGCCCACGGCCGCCAGGGCATCCGGGTCAACGCCATCGCCCCCGGCCACATCGTCACGCCGATGGTGCTGTCGATCCCCGGCCAGTCCTCGGACTACGTCGACACGCTGCGCAAGGAGGCCGGCCTGCTCGGCACGGAGGGCACCGGCTGGGACGTCGCCGCGGCGGTCGGCTTCCTCGCCAGCGACGACGCCCGCTGGGTCACCGGCGTCACCCTGCCCGTCGACTCCGGCGTCCTGACCGTCACCCCGCTTGCCATGGCCCGCCACCTGCGCGCGATCCCCGACTGAGGTTCAGGTCGGGCCCGCGGTCGGCAGGCGGCGGGCGGCGGCCCCCGACAGTCCGCGTCGGCGGACTGTCGGGGGCCTTCCGGATCCTGTCAGCCCTCGATCGGGGACTGGCCGATGGGCTTGTAACGGTGGGTACACCCTTGTCGTCCAGGACTGTGATCAGTCCGCCGCGCACGCACACGGCCGGCGGTGTCGGCCTTTCCGTCGCCTCCGCAGCCGGCGGCCAGGAAGGTGACCGCGGCCAAGGGCAGGGTTAAGAGCACCACCTCCGGGCGGTGTCGGAGTCGTCTATGGGGCGTGCCGATACGGGAGGTGTCGAGACGCTGCATGGTCGTCCTATCTCGCGGGTTGTCTCGGTGCGCGAAGCGGGTGCGCGGCTTCGGTCTGAGGGGGCGCCGGGAAAAGTGCCGGGAGGCCGACAGGGGAAGTGGCCAAGCCGCTGGCGCGTCCGGAGGCCCGATCCAGGACTCAGGCCGGGCTTGGGGCGTGCAGGCCGAGCAGCCCGCCCAGCGTGCCGCCGAGGATCGCCTGGCGCTCCTCGGGCTCGACGTCCTTGAACAGGTAGTCGATGACCTGGCGGCTGCGCCCGAAGGTCCCTTCGGCATGCGGGTAGTCCATGCCCCACAGCAGCGTGGAGATGCCGGTGACGTGCCGGCAGGCGATCGCCATGGGGTCCTCCTGGAAGGAGACGTGGATCTGGCGCTGGACGTACTCGCTCGGCATGAGCGGGTACGGCCAGCGCTCGTTGAGCCGGAACAGCTGGGCCATGCCCGGCTGGTCGTCGGCGGCGCGGGCGTCGTCCCACGTGCCGGCCCAGAAGTCGCGGTTCTGCCCGACTCCGAGCGTCCAGGCCTTGTCCATCGCGGCCATCGTCGAGACGAGCCAGTTGGCGTTGAACTCCACCAGCAGGAAGTGAAGATCTGGGAACCGCTCGAGCACCCCGGCACCGACCAGCGACACGACGATCCGCTGTGCGGCCACGGGGCCCAGCACGGCCGCACCCATCAAGCGGTCGACGATTAGCTGGTCGTCCAGCACCTCGCGGTTCTGGGCCTGAGCAGTGGCAATCATCGCCTGGAGTGTCGGCGCCGCGTCCTTGCGCACCTTCACGCCGCCGGTCGCCACGTGGAAGGCGATGACCATCCCGTGGGCCTGCGCCGCCGCCCACACCCGGTCGAGCGCTCGTGAGGTGTACGGGATCGGCGACGTCGCCGGAAGGATGAGCGCTCGTGCCCCCAGGGCGGCCACCCGCTCGATCTCGGCGACGGCGTCGTCGAGATCGCTCATCGGGATGGGCATGGTGGTGATCACCCGATCGCGGTACGGCCCGAAGACCTCCGCCGCGTAGTCGTTGTAGACCCGGGCGTGCGCCATCGACAGCTCGTGATGGTCGTGGGTGAACAACCCGAACAGCGCGTGGTTGGGATGCATCAGCGTCGCCCGGACGCCCTCGTGGTCGAGGTCCTCGATGATCCGGGCGGGGTCGCCGTACTGCGGCGTTCCGTCGTGGTGACGGTAACGGGCGTATGCCCAGCCTTCGAAGCCCGGCGTGTGCAGCTTCCGGAAATGGTGGTTTCCATCTTCCCCGAGCGGCTCGATCTCGAAGTCCTCCTCCCAGACCGCGAGTTCCCGCAGGTGTTTCGGAAGACGGCTGGTGAACAGATCCGTGGGCTCGACGAAATGCCCGTCCGCTGAGAGGATGATGTCCTCGACCATGAGTGGTCCCTTCCTGTTTGATCCCAGTCCTGTGTCATTCCAGCCCTGTTTGATTCCAGCCCTGTGTGCCGCCAGGTCCCGTGCCCTGACTCGTCGCGGGGTCAGGATCAGCCGGCGTTCGTCGCGATCAGCTTCGCGTAGCGATCGAGAACCGGTAGAATCTCGTCCTTGTCCACCGTGTCGAAGGCGACCACAACTTCGGCGACACCCAGTGATGCAAGGCGTTCCAGCCGGGATTGGAACCTGTCGTCGTCAATGGGGTCCTGGACCACCCAGATGACTGGGCCGGACTCTGGGCGTCCGGCCTCGGACCACCGGCGTCGAAGCTCCACGAGCCGGTTCGCGATCCAGCTGATGCTTCCGCCCGGCATCCAGCCGTCGGCCCACTGGACGATCGCCTCCATCGCGAGGCCGCGCCCGGCGGCGCCCAGGAGCACCGGGATCGAGGACTGCGCCGGCTTCGGCCAGGACCAGCTGCGCTCGAGGTTGGCGTACTGGCCGTGGTATTCGGCTTCGGTCTCGGTCCACAGCGCCCGCATGAGCTCGACGTGTTCCCGCACGATCGCCCGCCGGTTCTTCCACTCGTGCCCGTGGCTGACCAGCTCGTCGGCGTTCCAGCCGTATCCCACGCCGAGCGTGAGGCGCCCCCCGGACAGGTGGTCGAGCGTCGCGAGGGCCTTGGCCAGGGCAATCGGGTCGTGCTGGGCGGGAAGGGACGTACAGGTCGCAATCTTCATGGGAGTCCGCGCGGCGACGAACGAGAGCGCCATGTACGGGTCGAGCAGCCGCGGGTAAGTCGGAGGGATGGTGTCCCCGGCGCCCGGAAAGCAGGCGGGGTCGGAGCTGAGGGGAATGTGGGTGTGCTCACCGAGGACGAGTGAGGCGAAGCCCCGATCGGCGGCGGCGTAGGCGAGCTCGAGGAACGGCATCTGGTCCGTCGCGCGATAGAGCACGCCGACGCCCGGGAACGTGGCCGCGCCTGTCATGAGGTTTCCCTTTCTCGCAGGTACTCGCCGACGCGGGCGACGGCGTCGTCGGCCTCGGGGATGGTGCCCGCCCACAGCTGATGCGCGTGCGGCATCTCTGGGAAGAGATCGAGGCGGACGTCGACCCCGAGGCGCCGGGCCTTCTCGGCCAGGCGATGCGCGTCGTCGACGAGCGTGTCCCAGTCGCTGGCCTGGATGTACAGGGGCGGCAGGCCGGTGAGGTCGGCGTAGAGCGGCGACGCGTAGGGGTCACGCGGGTCCTGACCGGCGAGGTACTGGCCCGCGCACCACCGCGTCTCGGCGGGGCTCTGGCGTACGTCGACGTCGGCTCGGCTGGTCAGGCTGTCGGCCGTCATGGCGAGGTCGACCCAGGGCGACAGGAGCACCGCGCCCGACGGAGGCGGCAGGCCCTCGTTCCTCGCCCTCAGCAGGAGCGCGACGGCGAGCCCGCCGCCGGCCGAGTCACCGGCGACGGCCAGGTGGGCGGGGTCGAGGCCTTGTTCGAGGAGCCACCGGTAGGCGGTCAGGGCGTCCGTCACGGCGGCGGGATGGGGGTGCTCGGGCGCCAGCCGGTAGTCCACGCTCAGTGCCTGGCGGCCCGCCGCCCTGGCGAGGTGCCCGACGAGCCTGCGGTGGGAGCGGACCGAGCAGAAGCAGTAGCCGCCGCCGTGGAGGTAGAGGAGCACCCTGTTCGTCGGCGCGCCGTCGGGCCGCGCCCACTGCGCGGGCACCCCGCCAGCGTCGACATCCTCGAACGTCACCCCGTCCGGCTCGGACGTGCTGTTGCCGATCTCCTCGGCCATGGCGAGCTGCGCGGCGCGTGACGGAGGGGCCGACGCACGGGCGGCGCCGCGCTGGTCACGCAGCATCCGGTGCACCGCCCGGGCCTGCTCGCTCGCCGCCGCCATCGCCCGCGGCGAGCTCATGTGTCGGCCGGGGTGGGCCGGGCAGGCCTGCCGGCCGCGCCGGGCATGTGGGCCAGCAGTCCGCCGTTGACGTCGATGGTGGCGGCCTGCAGGTACCTGGCCTCGTCGGAGAAGAGGAACGCGACGACGGGGGCGATGTCCTCGGGCAGCGCGAGGCGGGGCATGCACACGTCGTCCAGCGCGCGGTCGAACAGCTTCTGCTGGCTGTCGGTGTAGTTGTCCTCGCCCGTCCAGCCGGTCCCGATGGTCCAGCCGGGCACCAGCGTGTTGCACCGGACGCCGGACTTGCCGTACTGGGTGGCGATGTACTTGGTCAGCATGATGCTGCCGGCCTTCGCCGCGCCGTAGGCCGCGGCGCCCGCCGCGCCGGCCAGCCCGTTGCCGGAGGACACGTTGATGATGGATCCCTCGCCGCCCCGCAGCATGTGGGGGAGCGCGGCGCGGCAGCACAGGAACTGGCTGGTCAGGCACGTCCGGATCGTCCAGTCCCACGCCTCCAGGGTCGTGTTGACCAGGTCGACCGCCGCTCCCGGATGAACCGCGTAGGCGTTGTTGTGCAGGCCATGCACCGTGCCGAACCGAGCGACCGCGGCGTCGACGAGCGCGGTCACCTCGTCCTCGACGGTCAGGTCGACGCCGAAGCCGAGCGCCGTACCGCCGGACGACTCGATCTCGCCGGCGACGGCGGCCGCGCCGTCCGCGTTCAGGTCGGCGGCGACCACCGCCGCGCCCAGTTCGGCGCACCGGACCGCGGCCGCCCGTCCCATCCCCGAAGCCGCGCCCGTGATGATGACGACCTTGCCGCTCAACGTGCCCGCTGGCTGCTCAGACATCGTTACCCATGCCTCCTGTGATCGTGATGGAGTACGTCGGGCACTGTTTGACCGCCAGGCGGACAGCTGCCTCGTACTGGGCCGGGACCTCGTCCACCCGCACGACGGAGTAGCCCTCGTCGGTCAGCTCGAACACGTCGGGAGCGTGGCCCACGCACACGCCGTGGCCGGCGCAGGCGCTCGCGTCGACCTCCGCCCTCATCGGTGGCCCCATTCGGTCGTGACGACCTTCGCGTAGCGGTCGAGCAGCGGCAGGATCTCCTCGCGGGTGGTGGTCGGGATGTCGAGAACGACCTGGTCGACCGCGAGCTCGTGGAAGCGCTCGAGCTGGACGCGCAGCCGGTCGTCGTCGACCACGTCCTGCATCGGCCACACGATGGGGCCGGACGCGGGACGGCCGGCGTCGACCCACCTGCTGCGCAGCTCGCCCAGCTTGGCGGCCAGCCACCTCCCGTGGCTCCCGCCGGGCAGCCAGCCGTCGGCCCAACCGATGATCGCCTCGAAGCCGCGGTCGCCGCCCTGGACGCCGAGAAGCACGGGTACCGAGCCCTGCGCGGGCTTCGGCCAGGACCAGCTGCGCTCGAGGTTGGCGTGCCGGCCGTGGTACTCGGCCTCCTCCCGCGTCCACAGCGCCCTCATCAGCTCGATGTGCTCGCGGACGATCTCCCGGCGGTCGGTGAAGTCCTTCCCGTGGTTGGCGAGCTCCTCCTGGTTCCAGCCGAACCCCACGCCGAGGGTGAACCGCCCGCCGGACAGATGGTCGAGCGTCGCGATGGTCTTCGCGAGCGCGATCGGGTCGTGCTGGGCGACGAGGGCGATCCCCGCGGCGATCCGCAGCGAGGTCCGCGCGGCGATGAACGCGAGCGCGACGTACGGGTCGGGGAAATGGGGGTACGCGTCCGGCAGCTCGCCGTCGATGGTGCCGGGGAACGGGGACATACGGCTTACCGGGATGTGGGTGTGCTCGCCGACGACGATGCAGTCGAAGCCGCGTTCCTCGGCGGCGCGGGCGAGCTCGACCAGCGGCATCGAGGTGTCGGTCTGCCGGTAGAGAAGTCCGACCCGCGGCTGACGGACAGGGTCCGTCATGCGGCGGCGCCCCGCGGGTCGAACTCAAGCGTGAGGCCGGTGAGGCCGCGCAGCACGAACGAGGGAACGTAGTTGAACCGGCGCGCCCCGGCGGGGCCGTGGATTTCCTCCGAGAAGCGGATGTCGCTGGTACGGGCGAGGAGCTGCTCGATGGCGACGGCCGCCTCGCTGCGCACGAGCGGGGCACCCGGGCAGGTGTGCACGCCCCGCCCGAAGGCGAGGTGCTGGCGCGCGTTGGGGCGTTCCAGCTGGAACTCCGACGGGTCCTCGAACTTCCTGGGGTCCCGGTTGGCCGCTCCGTGCAGCAGGAACACGTGGCTGCCGGCGGGGATCTCCGTCCCGCCGACCTCCGTCGGGACCCTGGCGAGCCTGAAGTCGCCCTTGACCACGCTCTCCATGCGCAGGGTCTCCTCTATGAAGTTCGGGATGAGCCCTGGCTCGGCGCGCAGCCTGGCCTGGACCTCCGGCTCCTCGGCGAGAATCCTGAACGCGCTGGAGAGGAAGCGCGTGCTGGACTCGTGGCCGGCCGCGAAGATGATCGCGGCGATGCGCACGACGTCCATGACCTCGGGCAGGGAGCCGTCCTTGAACGTGGCGGTCGCCAGACCGGTGAGCACGTCGTCCTGCGGGTTGCGACGGCGGTCCTCGACATACGTGGCGAACTTCTCGTAGAGCCAGGCGAGCGGGTTGGCGCCCATCGCTTCGCCCGTCGTGCTGCCGACGCCACCGCCCGTGGGCTGGGACATACCCTCCAGGAACCCGTCCCGGTCCTCCGGGGGAACGCCGATCAGATCCGCGATGATGAGCAGTGTGAACGGAGTGGCGAAGTCACGGATGAAATCACACCCGCCCTTGTCGATGAACGTGTCGATCTGGCGCTCGGCGACCTGACGCATGTACGCCTCGTTCTCCCGCAGGCGCTTCGGCGTGATCAGCCGCATCAGCAGCCCACGATGGGCCGTGTGCTCCGGCGGGTCGAGGCACAGCAACATGTCACTGAACGGCAGCTCGTAGCGATGCGCCTCGATCAGCGCGCTGACGTCGTGGCCCTCGAGCGGCACCGGGAACGGGAACAACGGGCCGGCCACCGAGTTGCACGAGGAATACCGCTCCGCGTCGTTCTGGATCTCGACGGCCTCCTCGAAACCGGTGACCATCACGACGCCGTGCTGGCTCTCCCGGTGCACGGGGCACTGGCCACGCAGGTACTCGAAGTACGGATACGGGTTCTCGACGAGATCCGGGCCCAGGAAGAAATCGGTCGTGCCGTAGTCAGGCATTGCTTCGGTCGTCTCCTTCTCGTTCTTCGGCATCAATCGCCCCAAAAGGGCATCTCCCGCGCCCGCGCGAGGTAGCCGGCTAATTGATGTCCCAGTCCTCAGTTCGAGAGGACGACCGCGCCTTCCGGGCACACGCTGGCGGCCTTGCGGGCCTGCGCCTCGAGCTCAGGGGGAATGTCGGCGCCGGGGGCGCGCACGACGCCGCGCCCGTCCTCGTCGTCGACGAGGAGGTCGGGCGCCGTCTCCCAGCAGCGGGCGTGCCCGGCACACAGGTCGGAGTCGATACAGATCTTCATGACGTCGCTCCTGCCGGCCAGGCGAGCCGCAGGTGGTCGACGCCACGCAACAGCGAGCTGTTCCATTCCACGTCCGTGCCCGGCTGTAGCGAGTACTCGGGGATTCGCTCGTGCCAGACCCGCACCACCGTGCGCAGCTCCATGCGCGCCAGATTTGATCCGAGGCAGCGGTGCGGTCCGCCTCCGAACGCGAAGTTGCGCATCTCGCCGCGCCGCACGTCCACCTCGTCGGCGCCCGCCAGCCCGTCCGGGTCGACGTTGGCGGAGGCGAGCATGAGGTTGACGTCCGTCCCCTTGGGGATCACGGTGCCGTCCCGGAGCGTGATGTCCCGGGTGGCCTGGCGCCCGACCGCCTGCACCGGCGTCTCCCAGCGCAGGAGCTCCTCGATGAGGTCGACCTCCGAGCCCGGCTCCTCGACCAGCATCCCGCGCGCGTCGTCGTGGCCGGCGAGGAAGGCGAAGATGCACTCCAGGGAGATGGTCACGGTGTCCAGCCCGGCGGACAGCTGCAGGAAGCAGATGCGCACTATCTCGCTGTCGGTGAGTTTCTGCCCCTCGACCTCCGCCTGCGTGAGATAGGTGATCAGGTCGTCACGCGGGTTCGCACGGCGGTCGGCCATCTCCTCGGTGAACCGGCCGTAGATCTCCATGGCCGTTTCGAGCTGGAGCTGCTGCGCCTGGCTCGGATCTTCGGCGACGACGTCTGGGCGGATCATGATGTCTTTCCAGCGCACCAGCGCGTCGCGCTGTTCCAACGGCAGGCCGAAAAGGCTCAGGAACGTCGAGCACGGCAGCGGCACCGCGACCTCCTGGGAGAAGTCGCAGCCGCCGCGGTCGATGAAGGCGTCGATCAGGTCGTTCGTGTGCTTCTCCACCGCGGGCTGCAGCGCCTTCATCCTGCGCGGCCCGAAGTAGGGGTCGAGCAGCCGGCGGTACTTCGCGTGCAGCGGCGGGTCGACATTAAGGGGGATGAGCGGCTCCTCGCTCCCCATGACCCCACCGAAGTCGGACGTGAAGTCCTGCCAGTTCTTCAGCGCGTCTTCGACGTCGCGGCGGCCCAGCAGACAGGTGATGGTGTCGTTCTCGAGCAGCGGCGTCGTCGGCCCCTGGGCCCGAAGCGCGGCGAAGTGCTCCCGAGGGCATGCCGCTCGCTCGTGTAAGAGGCGACGACGTTCCTCGTCGACGGGTGCCCGTTCGCTGTACGACATGTCGACCTTCCACGTTTGATCGAAGGTGGCAACTTCTGTGTCTGGCCAGGCAGGTGGAACAGCTGGTTCGGGCGGCCTCCGTCCCCAGAGGCGTTACTGGCCGGGCCCGTTCGGCCACTTGGCCATGGATCCCCCGTCGATCGGGATGCTCGTGCCGGTCATGCGGACGTTGCGGATCTTGCCGAACGTCACCTCGACCACCGTGTGATCTCGGTGTCGATCTCGGATGGCACACATAAACATCTGACGAGGCTGGCCGTCAAGCCTTGGTTTCCCGCACATGGCGACGACCTGGGCCGCTCTGCGAGCGGCAAACAGTTGACGAGGTGCCTCGTCTGCGGTTGTCTGCTGGTGTCGACGGGAAAGACGGGCGGGGCAGACGTGGAGACCTGGCAGTGACGAACCAGCGGCCGCGGCCGTGGCCGGACGACATCTCGCGCTTCTACAGGGACGGCGCCGCCGCGGGGCGGCTCATGCTGCAGCGCTTGAGGGGCCGGTGCGGCCAGCGGCAGGTACCGGGCGCCGAGGTCGCGGTCGTCACCAGCGGGCTCTACCCGCAGTGCGGCGCGATGGTACTGACCGCATGATCGCCCAACCCGCCGACGTCGGTTCGGCAGGCGCCGACAGGCCGGCACGGGCGCCGCGCGAGGCGAAGGTCTCGCACCTCGTCGCGATGGAGCTGCGGCGGCAGATCCTGTCCGGTGAGCTCGTCGCCGACCAGCAGCTGGCGACCGAGGCGGAGCTCACGGCCACCTTCGACGTGTCGCGGGAGACCGTGCGCGAGGCGCTGCGGGTCCTCGAGTCGCAGTCGCTGGTCGAGGTCCGGCGCGGCCGCGGTGGCGGCGCCGTCGTCCGCCGCCCCGGGCTTGCCTCGATCGGCCGCTACCTCGCGCTTCTCCTGCAGTTGCGGGGAACGACGCTGGCGGATCTGGAGGAGGCCCGGGCGGTGCTCGAGCCGCCACTCGCCGAGCGGTTCGCGGTTCGCTGCTCCGCCGCGGACCTGCACGCTCTCGGGCGGCTTCACGACCAGGAACGCGCGGCCGAGGATGATCCGCTGGCGTTCGTCATGGCCGCGGCGGGGTTCGACACGGCGGTCACCGAACGGTCTGGCAACCGCTCGGTCGGGCTCGTCGCCGGAATCTTCCGCGATGTCTACGCGGGACAGGTGTACGCGGCCGTCGCCCCCTCGGGCCCGGCGTCAGCGGAGGAGATCGCGCGGACGGTCACCGCCTGCCACAGCGCGTTCCTGGACGCCGCCCGGCGGCGCGACGGGGCGATGGCGAGAAGGGCGTGGGCCGACTACCTGGCCGTCACCAGCCCGCTCCTCGTCGACCGGGGTCGCAGCCGCCAGTCGATCGACGTCGTCCCGCTGTGGCGGCCGCGGAACGACTCCGCCGCGGCGGGGCAGTCCTCGAAGCCAGGGCAGCCGAACCGGTTGGCCGCGACGGTCGCCGACGAGATCAGGGCCCGTATCGCCGAGGGGCGGCTGGGCGACGGGGACAGGCTGCCGGGTCTGCCGGACCTGGCCGCGCAGTTCGGGGTCTCGCGGCCGACGTTGCGGGAGGCGCTCCGGACCCTGGAGATGGAGTTCCTCGTCGACCTGCGTGCCGGCGACCGCAACGGGCCCCAGATCCGGCATCCGTCGCCGCGGGTGGCGGTGCAGCTGGCCAGCACGGTCATGCAGGCCCGGCACGCCACGATGGGAGACTTCTTCCGCGCCGTCGCGATGATCGAGCCTTCCATGATCGAGCTGGCGGTGGCCAGGATGGATCCGGCCTCGCTGGCTACGCTACGGTCGTTCGCCGCGGACCTGGCGGCACGGCCGCGGGACGCCTCCGACCTGTCGGAGGTCTGGACGACGGCACGCAAGGTCATCTTCGGCGCCACGAGAAATCCGGCGCTCGCCGTCATCGCCGAAGTCCTGCAGTGGGTCCGCACGGACGCCCAGGCGAACCCCGCGGGCTCGGCCATCACCGACCCGGCGTGGCTCGCGGAGACACATCGCCTTGTCGCGCTCTTCCCGGAACTGGTCGCCGCGTTCGAGGCCGAGGACGGCGTCCGCGCCGCGCGCATCTGGGCGCAGTCCCTCGACGCCAACTCGCCGGACATCGAGTCCTCCGAGCTCGGCCGGCGGCTTGTGATCGACCTCATCGGTGAGAAGGAAGGTGTCCCGTGGACGTCGCTGACTTAGTCATGGTGAGCGTGGACGACCACGTCGTCGAGCCGGCCCACCTCTTCGAGGGCAGGCTGCCGGCGCGGTACCGGGAGAAAGCGCCGCGGTTCGTCCGTCGCGACGACGGGACGATGTCCTGGCTCTACGGCGACCAGGTCATCACCAATGTCGGGCTGAACGCCGTGGCCGGCCGTCCGCCCGAGGAGTTCGGGTTCGAGCGACGTGCATCGAGGAGATCCGGCCCGGCTGTTATGACATCCACAGCCGGGTGATGGACATGAACGCGAACGGCCTGCTCACCATGGCCCGCCACCTGCGCGCCATCCCCGACTAGTTGTCGCGTGCCCCGGGGCGCGCCTGGTGAGACAGGTCAGAGCCCCGTCCCGGATCTGCCGGGTACGGGGCTCTGACCTTCTCGAGATCTGTACCGGAGGTGGGAACGGTCGGCTCTCGCTGGCCTGGGCCGGACCCTCGCTCGGCACCTTCAGTGCTATCGGTTGGCTTGCGCGGGTGGATCGGGGTGCCGTCCGTCGCCCGGCCGCCCTTCGAAGGGGCCGAAGAACCTCCGCAGCGGGACGGTCAGGACTTGGCGGGCTCGAGGTCGAGGCGGAGGGCCGGCGCGGGTTCAACGGCGTCGCCGTCGGCGAGCTCGGTGACGGCGGCCGTCTGTCGCCGGGGCACGAGCAGGGAGCCAAGCGCTCCGGCCCCGGTGACGGCCGCGCCGACGAGAAGGGCGACGTGCAGCCCGTGGGTGAAGTCGATGGCGCTGGCGTAGCCGCCGGCCGCGGCGAACACCGAGGCCAGGACCGCGATTCCGAACACCCCGCCGACCTCGCGGACCGCGTTGTTGGTCCCGGACGCGACCCCCTCGTACTCGGGCGGCACGGACCCCATGACCACGTTGGCGACGGGGACGAAGAACAGGGCCATGCCGATGCCGGCGATGATGAAGGCGGGCACCAGGGCCAGGAACGTCGTGTCGGGGGCCAGTTCGGCGCGCATCCACAGCAGCCCGCCGGTCATCATGGTCAGTCCGGCGATCATCAGCGGGCGCCCGCCGATGCGGTCGGACAGCGGGCCGGCGATCGGCGCCACGATCAGCGGCATCGCGGTCCAGGGCAGGGTGCGCAGCCCGGCGCCCAGCGGCGAGTAGCCCATGACGTTCTGCAGGTACTGGGAGAGCAGGAAGATCGAGCCGAACATCCCGAAGGAGAAGAAGACCGAGACGGCGTTGACCGCCGCGAACCCCCGCCCGCGGAACAGGCTCAGCGGCAGCATCGGGGCGCGTCCGGCTCGCTCGGACCGCAGCTCCCAGGCGACGAAGGCGGCGAGCCCCGCCACGCCGGCGACGATGGCGCCGAGGACGCCGGCGCTGGTCCAGCCATGGTCCTGGCCGCGGACCAGGCCGAGGACGATCCCGAACAGCCCCAGGCTGACCAGGACGGTACCGGCGATGTCCAGCCGGCTTTCGGCCCCGCGGCTCTCGGTGAGGCGGGCGAACGCCAGCGGGATCGCGGCGAGGCCCAGCGGGACGTTCAGCCAGAAGATCCACTGCCAGGCGGCGCCCTGCGTGATGGCCCCGCCGACGAGCGGTCCCAACGCGATGGCCAGGCCGGACACGGCACCCCAGACGCCGAGGGCGGCCCCCCGGCGCGCCGGGGGGACAGCGGCCGACAGCAGGGTCATCGACAAGGGCAACACGATCGCCCCGCCCACGCCCTGCACGGCCCTGGCGGCGATGAGAGCGCCGACGCTCGGCGCCAGCGCGGCGGCGGCGCTGGCCACGGTGAAGATCGACAGGCCGATGGCGAAGAGGCGGCGGCGGCCGAGGCGGTCGCCCAGTGCCGCGGCGGGCAGCAGCAGGACGGCGAACGTCAGGGTATAGGCGTTCACCGTCCATTCCAGTTCGGCCAGGCTGGCGTGCAGACCCTCGCGGATCGACGGCAGCGCCATCGTGACCACCAGGTTGTCCAGGGAGGTCATGAACGCGGCGATGCACGTGATCACGAAGGTCCAGGTGAGACGGCTCCGGTCGGTGGTCATCGGTTTCCCTTCGAGGTAGTGACTGACCACTAGCTTGTGCGGGCACAGCAATGTCTTGCCGTTCAGCGAAGGTGCGCAGGCCGATGGAGCTGTCGGCGGGAGTGGCTCCTGGGCGGTGGCCGTCGATCTCCACTCAGATAGGGGAAGGACGCTTCCCTACCGGGGCCAAAGAGCCCAATACTTCAGTCGGCGTCGGCGTCGGCGTCGGCGTCCGGCTCGGTGGTGGTGCCCATGAAGCCTTTGACGAGGGCCTCCTTGCTGGCCTTCATGCCCGAGTTGCCCGAGTCGGGCTCGTCGGGAGGGCAGATGATCTGGGCCCAGCGCTCGTCGACGGCCGGCAGGTCCATGGCCGCGGAGACGTTGCAGAGCATCCCCATGGCGAAGAACGCGCGCAGCACGTCGACGTCCAGGCCGGCGAGGCGCTCGACGGCGTACCACAGGTCGCGGAACCCTCGCCGGGTCGCGGCCCGGATGTCCGGGTCGCCGCAGGCCGCGTAGGCCTGCATCTGCATGAGCAGGTAGCTGGGCTCGGCCAGCAGGCCGTTGTAGGCCTCGGCCATGGCGGTCAGCGCCTCCTGCCCGGACCGCTCACCCGCCGCGCTCTCGAACGCGGCGACCGTCCGGGCGAACGTCTCCCGCACCGCCGCCAGGAACAGGCCCTTCTTCGAGCCGAACAACCGGAACAGGTACGGCTGGGAGATCCCGACCGCCGCGGCGATCGTCTCAGTCGACGTGCCCTCCAGCCCGCCCCGGGCGAACTCCGCCACGGCCGCCGCGAGCACCGACGTGCGGCGCTCCTCCGCGGTCTGCCTCGTCCCTGTAGCCATGGCTCGAAGTTAGTGCCCAATCACTTCCTCGTCAAGCCTTGGCTCAACCGGCTTCACCCGGAGTCGCGCGGGCGACTGCGCGAGGCGACCTCGGCCGGCGGTCCGGCGACCGGCGGCCCAGCGACCAGGTCAGTTCGTGACGTTCAGCGGGTGGTGACCGTGCTGGCGCGGAGGCGCGCCTCCGCGGAGGCCCGGCCACGAGCGAAGCGATGTGCCCCGCCCGTGGCTCGTCGTGGTCTCGCGACGTTCAAGCGGGTCGTCACCGTGCTGGCGCGGAGGCGCGCCTCCGCGGAGGCATCCCTACGAGCGAAGCGATGTAGGGGTGCCGCAGCGGAGGTCGCCGTAGCGCACGTGAGCGGAGGAGGACGGCGCGCGGAGGTCCCTTCCCGCCGCGAAGCAAGGGAAGGGGCCGGAGCGCGCCGCCCGGACGGAGCGAACCAATGTCACAGCAGTTCGAGGATGGTGGCGTTGGCCTGGCCGCCGCCCTCGCACATGGTCTGCAGGCCGTAGCGGATCCCGTTGTCCCGCATGTGGCTGACCAGCGTCGTCATGATCCGGGCGCCGGAGCCGCCCAGCGGGTGGCCGAGCGCGATCGCGCCGCCGTTCGGGTTCAGCGCCTTCGCGTCGGCGCCGATGTCGGCGAGCCAGGCGAGCGGGACCGGGGCGAACGCCTCGTTCACCTCGAACGCGCCGATGTCGCCGAGGCTCAGGCCTGAGCGTGCCAGGATCTTCTGCGTCGCCGGGATCGGCGCGGTCAGCATGATGACCGGGTCCGAGCCGGCGAGCGCGACGCTGTGGATCCGGGCGATGGGGGTGAGCCCCAGCTCGGCGGCCTTCTCGCCGGTCATGATCAGCAGTGCGGCCGAGCCGTCGGAGATCTGCGAGGAGTTGCCGGCGGTGATCACGCCGCCCTCCTCGGCCGGCTTGAACACCGACTTCAGCTTGGCCAGGCCCTCGACGGTGCCGCCGCGGCGGATGCCCTCGTCCCTGCTGATGACGGTGCCGTCGGCCAGCGTCACCGGCACGATCTGCGCGTCGAAGCGGCCGTCGTCCTGCGCCGCGGCCGCCTTCTCGTGCGAGGCGATCGAGAACTCGTCGCACTGGGTGCGCGAGAGGCCCCAGCGCTCGGCGATCATCTCCGCGCCGACGCCCTGGTTCGGGAAAACTCCGTTGTACCGAGCCAGGTAGCGCTCACCGAACGGCGACTTGTCGAGTAGCGAGGCGCCCATCGGCACCCGGGACATCGACTCGACGCCGCCCGCGATGACGACGTCGTAGTGGCCGGCGACGACCCCGGCGGCCGCGAAGTGCACGGCCTGCTGGGAAGAGCCGCACTGCCGGTCGACGGTGACGCCGGTGACGGTCTCCGGGAAGCCGGCGGCCAGCGCCGCGTTGCGGCCGATGTCGAAGGTCTGCTCGCCGACCTGGCCGACGCAGCCCCATACGACGTCCTCGACCAGCGCCGAGTCCACGCCCGCCCGCTCCACCAGGGCGGCGAGCACGAGCGCCGACAGGTCGGTCGGGTGCACGCTCGAGAGCCCGCCGTTGCGCTTGCCGACCGGTGTCCGGACGGCCTCCACGATCACTGCGTCACGCATGCCAGCCGCTCCTGTTGCAGTACTGGGAGTTGTCTCTGGTAACACCGTAGTGACAGCCGCCACCGCGGTCGCCTGATCGGCTGCCGGGGCTGGTCAGATCACCCTCATTGGGCGCATACCGGCGCGGTGTCGGCCGGGCGGACCCTCCTGGCCGTCCGCGCGGGGCAGCCGATAAGTAAACGTACACTCATTTGCTGTCGCCGGCATGCCGCTCCGGATGGCTGACCCACGCGCGGTCGCGGGCCGCTGGCGGCCCCAGCGGCGGCCGAGCGGTCCCCGCGGGCAGCCCGGCGGCCGGCTGGCGACGAGGCCGGCGGCTCGCGGGCTGGTTCCGGTCCGTCGGTCCCGTGGCCACGGACTATTCGGATGGACTATTAGGGTGGTGAGACGTGTCTGACTCCACCTCGTCCTCTTCCGCCTCGTCTTCTTCTGAGGCGGCGGCCTCCGCGCCGCCCGCTCCGGCCTCGCCGTCGTCGACCCGGGTCGGGTGGATCGGCACCGGCGTCATGGGCGCCGCCATGGCCGGGCACCTGCTGCGCGCCGGCTACCCGCTCACCGTGACCACCAGGACTCCGGAGCGCGCCAAGGCGCTGCTCGACGAGGGTGCGACCTGGGCCGATACCCCGGCCGGGGTCGCCGCGGCCAGCGACGTGGTGTTCTCGATGGTCGGATTCCCCGAGGATGTGCGCGAGGTGCTGCTCGGGCCGGATGGCGCGCTCGCCGGCGCCCGGCCGGGCGCGGTCCTGGTGGACATGACGACAAGTGAGCCCGCGCTCGCCATCGAGGTCGCCGGGGCGGCCGCGGCGCGCGGCGTGCACGCGCTGGACGCGCCGGTCTCCGGCGGCGATGTCGGCGCCCGCGACGCCACCCTGTCGATCATGGTTGGCGGCCCGGCGGAGGTCGTGGAGGCGGTTCGCTCGTGCCTCGACGCGATGGGGAAGTCGATCATTCGGCAGGGCGGGGCCGGCGCCGGGCAGCACACCAAGATGGTCAACCAGATCCTGATCGCGTCCACGATGGTCGGCGTGACCGAGGCGCTGCTCTACGCCTACCGCTCGGGCCTGGACGTCGAGCGGGCGCTCGAGTCCGTCTCGGGCGGGGCGGCGGGCAGCTGGTCGCTGTCGAACCTCGCGCCCAGGATCGTCGCCGGCAACTTCGCCCCGGGGTTCTTCGTCGATCACTTCGTCAAGGACCTCGGCATCGCGCTCGCCGAGGCCCGGCGCGCCCGTCTCGCCCTGCCCGGGCTCGCCCTCGCGGGCCAGCTCTACGTCGCCCTGCAGGGCCAGGGCCGCGGCCGCGACGGGACCCAGTCGCTCGTCCACGCGCTCGCCGCTCTGTCCGGCCAGACATTCCCGCCGCCGGCAGCGTGACGAACGGACGACCAGCGCTGTTCTTGCGCCGCATGGGGCGCGACCTGGAGTATGAGTCGACGTCGATGTTGAAACATGGCCGGCGGATGCCAGCCGGCGCGCGACTGGAGGCACTGGATGACCGCGGTGATGCAGGGCGTGCGGATCCTTGAGGTTGCGGAGCATACGTTCGTGCCCGCCGCGTCCGCACTGTTGGCGGACCTGGGTGCCGACGTCATCAAGATCGAGCACGTCGAGCGCGGCGACGCGATGCGCGGCCTCGCCAGCTCGGGGACCGTCAGCATCCCCATGGGCGTCCACGTGCTGTTCGAGCACTCCAACCGCGGGAAGCGCAGCCTCGCGCTCGATCTCACGTCGCCCGAGGGCCTCGACATCGTCTACAAGCTGGCCGCCACCGCGGACGTCTTCCTCACCAACAAGCTGCCGCGGGTGCGCAAGAAGCTGAAGGTGGAGCTGGACGACATCCGCGCCCACAACCCGAACATCATCTACGTCCGCGGCACGGGTCAGGGTGAGCGCGGCCCCGAGGCCGACCGCGGCGCGTACGACTTCCTCGCCTTCTGGCAGCGGGCCGGCGTCGCCCTGGGCAGCACGCCGGCCGACTCCGGGGATCTGGTGGGCCCGCCCGCGCCCGGCTTCGGGGACTCGATCGGGGCGATGACGATCGCCGGCGGCATCATGGGCGCCCTCTTCCACCGTGAGCGCACCGGCGAGACGACGACGGTGGACGTCTCGCTGCTGAGCACTGGCATGTGGGCCATGGGCCAGGCGCTCGCTCTTTCGCTGCTCATGAAGACGCCGTGGCAGGGCCCGCCGTCGGGGCACCGCAGCAACCCGCTGGTCGGCAGCTACCGGACGGAGGACGGGCGCTGGCTCGGCTTCTCGTGCCTGCAGGCCGGGCACTACTGGCCGGCGGCGTGCGCCGCGGTCGGCCGCCCCGAGCTCGCGACCGACCCGCGCTTCGCCGACCACGCGTCCCTGATGGCGAACAAGGCGGAGGCGAGCGACCTGCTGGCCGCCGAGTTCGCCTCCCGCCCGCTGGCGGAGTGGCGGGAGCGCCTGGCGGACTTCCCCGGCCAGTGGACGGTCGTGCAGCACACGCTGGAGGCCGCGGCCGACCCGCAGAGCGTCGCCAACGGCTATGTCCAGGACCTCGAGAACGCCGCCGGCACCCCGTTCCACCTCAGCGCCGTCCCGGTGCAGTTCGGCGACGAGCCGGCGCCGGCGCACCGCGCGCCGGACTTCAACGAGCACGCCGACGAGGTCCTCGCCGAGTTGGGCCTGGACTTCGACGCCGTGCTGGATCTCAAGCTGCGCGGCATCGTCGCCTAGCCACGTCGCCTAGCCACGTCGCCTGGCCACGTCGGCGTCCCCGAAGGACCTCGATGTCGACGTCACGAGCCTCGGGGGTGCGGCCTGCCGCACCCCCGAGAGGGCATTGAGCACGCGGGCCCTGATTCCTGGATTGCCTCCGGGCGCGCGAAGTTCACCATGATCATCTGTCGTTCGGCCTAACTCCGTGCTCCCGGAGGAGGGACGCCGGCGCGTTCGGTCGCCGCGCCCCGCCGGTGGAAGGATCGCCATGGACGTCCCTGAGGTCATCCCGGTCGGCATTGGCAGCCGGATTCGCCAGCTCGGCGTCGAGCTGCCGGATGTCTCCGCGCTGTGGTGCGTCGAGCTCGACGGCACCGAGTCGTCGTACACCTGGGCGTGGCTGGACCGGCGGTCCAGCCAGCTCGCCGCGGCGCTCGCGGCCCGCGGCGTCGGCGTCGGGGACCGGCTCGGCCTCGGGTTACGCAACTCGCCGCAGTTCGTGCTGGCGGCGTTCGCGGCCTGGAAGGTCGGCGCCGTGCCGGTGCCGGTGCGCTGGGACGTGCCCGACTGGGAGCTGGCGCGTGTCCTCGAGGTCATCGCGCCCAAGGCCCACCTGGGCGCGGCCGACCTCGACTGGATCGACGCCACCGAGGGTGACCCGGTGCCCGACCTGCCCGAGGTCACCGCGCCGCACCTGCAGGGCATCTGCAGCAGCGGCTCGACGGGCCTGCCGAAGGTGATCGTCGCGGAGCGGCCGGCGGTCTACGACGTCCGCATGGCCATTCCGATGATCGCCGCCTGGCGGCCGGTGGCCCAGCCGCAGACGATCCTCGTGCTGGCCCCGATGTACCACGCCAACGGGTTCACCACGCTGTACAACCTGCTCGCCGGTGATCGGCTGGTCGTGCTGTCCAAGTTCGACGCCGCCAAGGCCGTCGACGCCATCGAGCGCCACCGGATCTCCCACTTCACCGCCGCCCCCACCATGCTGCAGCGGATGGCGGACCTCCCCGGCGTCGACGGCCGCGACTTCTCCAGCGTCGAGTGGGTCATGCAGGGCGCGGCGCCGATGCCGCCGTCGCTGGTGCACCGCTGGGCGAAGCTGATCGGCCCCGAGAAGCTCTTCATGATCTACGGGATGACCGAGGGCCTGGGCTGGACGGCCCTGTTCGGCGACGAGTGGATGGGCCACCAGGGCAGCGTCGGCCGCGGCATCCGCGGTACCGAGATCCGCATCCTCGACCCGGAGGGCGACGAGCTGCGGACCGGCCAGATCGGCGACGTCTACCTGCGCTGCGGCCACTTCGGCGGCTACCAGTACCTCGGCACCGCTCCTCGGCTGCGCACCACCGACGACGGCTTCGTCACCGCCGGCGACATGGGCCACGTCGACGAGGACGGCTACCTCTACCTGGCCGACCGTCGCGTCGACATGATCATAACCGGGGGTGCGAACGTGTTCCCCGCGGAGGTCGAGGCGGCGCTCATCGACCACCCGGCCATCGCCGACGTCGTCGTCATCGGACTGCGCGACGAGGAGTGGGGCCGGCGGGTGCACGCCCTCGTCGAGCCGACCGACCGGACGGCGCCACCGGCGGAAGCCGAGATCATCGCCTACGCGAAGAGCCGCCTGGCCGCGTACAAGGTTCCCAAGACCATCGAGTTCCTCGACGCCATCCCCCGCAGCGAGGCAACGAAGATCAACCGGGGCGCCCTCGTCGCCGCCCGCGGCGGCTGACCCCGGGCGGCCCGTCCCGCCCGTCCCGTGCGGCTGGGTGCCTTCGGCCGGGCCGGCCTACTCCGAGATCTTGATGCCCTCGTAGCTCTTCAGCATCTCGGGGTCGGGCAACGCCATCTGCAGGTAGACGCGGAGATACGCGATCTTGCCGTCGTCGTCGAAGTCGTAGACCGTGGCCGAGTTGACGATGCTGCTGTGCTCACCGATCCGGCTGCGCTCCTCCAGTTCGAGAAGCACGACGTTGCCGACCTCGGTGATCCGGCGGAACGAGCACTCCCAGTCGGAGGTGCGGGCCCAGGTCGTCAGGAAGGCCGCGTAGTCCGGCCAGTTCATGACCTCCTTGAACGGGCCGACCCGCTCGAAGCCCTCGACGTCGACCAGTTCGGCCACCGGCGTCCAGCTGTCCACGTCGAACCCCGGCCGCTTACCGGCGTCGACCAGCCTCTTCATGAGCCGCGTGTAGTCCAGGACGACGCGCGACAGGCCGGTGTAGTCACCGACGACCTCGTCGACGTCACGTAAGGCGGGCGCCACGGCCTCTCCACTGGTGTGTGTACGAATGGTGTGTGTACGAACGGATTCGTAGCTGGTGTTCAGGCCACCCGCCGCGGTGCCCGGCGCCCAAGAGGAGCCGGGCCGGGACGGTGCGGAGAGCGAGGTCAGAGAGTCAGAGAGAGAGGATCGCGACGCCGGCGGTGCCGGGGGCGCCGTAGAGCTGGCCGTAGCCGACGCGCGGGGTGCCGGGGACCTGGCGGTCGCCGGCGGTGCCGCGCAGCTGCCTGGTCAGCTCATAGACCTGGCGGAGCCCGGAGGCGCCGATCGGCTCGCCGTTGGCGATGAGGCCGCCGTCGGTGTTGACCGGGATGCTGCCGCCGATCTCGGTGGCGCCCTCGGCGTACAGGCGCTCCTGCTCGCCGTCCTTGCACAGGCCGTTCTCGGCCAGGTGGATCACCTCGGCGCCGGCGTCGGTGTCCTGCAGCTGCGCGACGTCGACGTCGTCGGGCGCGATGCCGGCCATCTCATAGGCGGCCCGGGAGGCGAAGACGGTGGGCGCCTCCTCCCGCTCCAGCGGCAGCCACGGGCTGTGGACCTCGAACGCGCCTAGCTTGCGGGTCCGCACGACCGAGGCCTTCAGGTAGATCGGCCGGCTGGTGTACTTGTGCGCGACGCTCGCCTTGCACAGGATCACGGCCGCCGCGCCCTCGTCCGGCGAGCAGAACATGTACTGCGTGAGCGGGTCGTTCACCATCCGCGAGCCGAGGATCTTCTCCTCGCTCATCGGGGTGCGCCGGAACGCCTCCGGGCTGATCGAGCCGTTGCGGTAGTTCTTCGCCGCGGCCTTCGCCAGCGTCGCCGGGGAGATTCCGTGGTCGTACATGTACCGCTGGATCTTCATGGCGAAGAACTTGGGCGTGAGGAACAGCCCGGTCTCGCCGTACCAGGCCGGCAGGCCGTACTCCTCCGAGTAACCGGCGAAGGCACCGGTCGGGTGCTTGTCCATGCCGATCGCGATACCGATCTCGTACTCGCCGAGACGAATCGTGTTCGCTGTCTGGGTGAGCGCGCTGGCCGCGGTCGCGCAGCCGTTGTAGACGTCGGTGATCGGAATCCCGGTCAGGCCCAGGAAATTGATGACCGCGTCCGGGTTGTCGACCTCGTAACTGCCGGCGAAGCCGAACTGGATCTGCTTCCACTCCAGGCCCGCGTCGGCGAGCGCCGCGCGCACCGCCGTCGCACCCAGCTGGATGGCGGTCTGGCCGGGGAACCGGCCGAAGGGAGTCCTGCCGACCCCGATGATCGCGACATCGTCCATGGCGGCCGCCTCAGCTCCTCTCGACGGACTGGGAGACGGGGCGGAACGCGTACGTCAGCACCTCGGTGCCGTCGGCGTCCGTGGCGAAGGGGACGACAGTCAGCTCCATCTCCTGACCGATCTCCAGCGGCTCGTCGACACCGACGGTGAGCCGGGCCTCGACGCGTGCCTCCGGGAGCTCGATGTACCCGACCCCGTAGCCCACGAAGTCCGCCGCCGGCTCGATGCCGAGGTAGGGCGGGTTCTTCGGCTGGAACCGCTGCCGGGTCCACGTCCACAGCGTGCCCCGCGTGGACAGCCGGGTCTCGGCGACGTCCAGGGAGCCGCACTTCGGGCAGTTCGGGTAGGCGGGGAACGCGACCAGGCCACAGACCTGGCACTTCGATCCGATGAGCCGGGGCTCGTCCGATGGCCAGTCGAACAGGCCTTCCGCGACGACGCGCTGAGCCAAGACCGCCCCCTTTCTCCAAATTTGATATCGGCGTCAGTATAAGGAGGCCCCTGGGTACCCACCACCGTTGTGGAGATCATCTTCAGCTGGGCGGCCCGGCCCGATCGCCCGCTGGGACCATGTCGCCATGCCCGAGCCAGTCGATCGTCTCAGCGCCCCGCACTACGTCTGGGGCGAGGTGTCGGACGGGTGGCGCCTCGTCGACCGGCCCGGCCTCTCCGTCGTGGAGGAGCGCGTCCCGGCGGGCGCGGGTGAGGAATGGCATGTCCACGCCGAGGCGCGCCAGTTCTTCTACGTGCTCGAAGGCGAGGCGGTCCTGCGAACGGCCGACGGCGACGTGGCGCTGGCCCCGGGCAGAGGTGTCGAGATATCTCCCGGACTGCCGCACCAGTTCTTCAACCGCGGGCCGGGCGACGTCCGGTTTCTCGTGATCAGCGCGCCCAGCACACGTGCTGACCGCGCGGCCGGCACGCCGTCACCGCCGCGGGGCGCGGAGTCACTGCCGCGGGGCGCGGAGCCCATGCGAACCGACTGACTCCCCAGGCCGCCGCTCGGCAACGCTGACGAGCGGCGGGGTCGGGGGGCGGCGGTGCTGGTGGGCGAGCCGGGACGGATCACCCACCAGCCGCGCGGTGGGACTCAGAGCAGGATCGGCAGCTTCTCGTAGCCGCGCACGGTGCTGGTGTGCAGCCGGTGCACGTTGTCGTGGTCGATCTCCCAGGTCGGGAACCGCTTCAGGACTTCCTCGAGGGCGACCCGGCCCTCCATCCGCGCGAGCGAGGCGCCGAGGCAGAAGTGCGGGCCGTGGCCGAAGCTGACGTGGCTGTCGAACTTGCGCCGGATGTCGAAGGTGTCCGGGTCGGGGTACTTGCGCTCGTCCCGGTTGGCCGCGGCGGTCAGCAGCAGCACCTTGGAGTGCTCCGGGATCGTGACCCCGTGCATCTCCAGCTCGCGGGTGGTCGTGCGGCCCTGCACGGGGGAGGGGGCCTCGAACCGCAGCGTCTCCTCGACGGCGCCCGGGAGCAGCGCCGGGTCCGCGGCGAGCGCGGCGCGCTGGTCTGGGTGCTCGGCGAGCAGCGCGCAGGCCCAGCCGAGCAGGCGGGCGACGGTCTCGGTGCCGGCGGAGACGAGCAGGTTGGTGAAGTCGCACGCCTCCTTGGTGGTGAGCCGGCGGGTGCCGTCGGCCGTCTTGATCTCGGCCTCGGTCAGCGCCGTCATGACGTCATCGCGCGGCGCCTTGCGGCGGGCCTCGATCTGCTCGGCGAAAATCTCGTGCAGCTTGATCTGGGCCCCGAAGGAGATGTCGTTGAACATCCCCTTCTCCGGGTCCAGGTAGAAGGTGGTGTCGATCAGCTTCCGGACCTCCTCGCGGTCCGCCTTGTCGACGCCGATCAGCTCGGAGATGACCATCGACGGGAGGATCGCGGAGAAGTCCTGGACGAAGTCGAAGCCGCCGCTGCCGACCCGGTCGTCGAGCAGCTCGGCGCACAGCCCGCGGATGTGGCTCTCCAGCGCGGCGATCCGGCGCGGGGTGAAGCCGCGGGACACCAGCACGCGCATCATCGTGTGCGACGGCGGGTCCGTGAAGATGATCATGCCGTTGTCGAAGGGCTGGTCGCCCATGATCTCGAGCACCGTGCCGTAGGCGGAGCTGAAGGTCGCCGGGTCGAGGCTCGCGTCGTCGACGTCCTTGAACCGGGACAGCGCGTAGAAACCGAACTTCTCGTTGAGGTAGACCGGCACCTCGTCGCGCATCCGGTGCCAGACCGGATACGGGTTGACGTCGATCACCTTGTCGTACGGGTCCCAGTACAGTTCCGTCACGTCCGCGACCTTCATTCGGGAGACAAACCGGATTCGGCTGACGGCGGGCGCGCCCCCATGGCGACGCGGCCGCCGTCCGGCAGGTGTCGGCGAGCGGCCGTCGGCCTGGGCCGGCCGGTGCGCGCCAACGTGCTGACGTCGTGGACGCGGCTCCTCCCGGGGCCCGGGAGGCCCCGATGCGGCGTCGCCGTCCCTGACGAGGCCGGCCCGAGTGGGCCGGCGGGCGGAGACAGTCATGGACCCGGCGGACCGGGGGTGGCGCGGCCCCCGCTGCTGAGGCCGCGCCACCCCCGACGCCGGGACGGAAATTACATTCTCGTCCTAGGCAAATCAAGCAATCACTGGTGGAGAGCGGTGAGGGACCCCGGGGTGCCGGATCTGCCCTGAGGGGCGCCCTCCACACCACTATGGCACAGAGTGCCGCATCCTCAGAGCTTAGGGATGACCTCGTTCTCCAGCAGCCGCAGGCTCCCCCAGGCGACCTCCGGCGGGATGCCGCCCATCAGCGGATTGACGACGCACAGTGCGAACGGGCCCTGCGCGCGCAGCTCCTCGACGAGTTCGGCCGGGGTGAGCACCCGGTACTGGCCGGTCGCGCGCAGCGCCTCGGTGGACTCGGCCGAGGCGTAGACGCCGGTCGCGGTGCCGCTGCCGCCGGACGTGAGCCAGGCTCCGTACGCGTTCGACTCGTGCAGCGCGTGCGGCGCGATCCGCTCCCAGCCGGCGTCGACGTCCCGCGCCAGGTGGAAGAAGGCGCCGGTGCGCCCGCCGAAGCGAGGGCCGGGGTCGGGACGGCCGAGCCTGACCAACTCGTCGCGGTAGTGGTCCCAGGTGGTGCCGTCGGTCGGGGTGAAGCCGATGTCGAGCCGGGCCGCGCGCCGGGCCGCGCCCTCGGAGCTCCCGCCCATGGTGATCGCCGGGCCACCGGGGGAGAAGGCGGCGGGCGTGACCCGCACGGTGCGGCCGCGGTACTCGAACGGCTCACCGGTCCAGGCCTGGCGCAGGGTCTGGATGAGCTCGGTGACCCGCCTGGCGCGCTCCTTGGGCGAGACGCCGAACATCTCGAACTCGGCGGGCACGTAGCCGCCGCCGAGCACCAGTTCGAGCCGTCCCTTGGAGAGGTGGTCGATGACGGCGGTGTCCTCCGCGAGGCGCAGCGGGTCGTGGAACGGCGCGATCAGTGCTGCGATCATGATCTTTATCTTGCTGGTCCTGGCGGCGACGGCGGCCGCCATGGTCAGCGGGCTGGGCAGATACCCGTCATCGGCGCCGTGGTGCTCGGAGAGGCCTACGCTGTGGAAGCCCAGCCGATCTGCCCACTCCGCCATCGCTAAGGCGGCTTCGTAGCGTTCGGCCATGGATGTCCCGGCTATGGCCGGGTTGCGGAAGTCGAACCGCATTGTGAAGATCGCCACGTGGCTGCTCCCATCTGTGACGGCCGTCACATCCACCGGCCGTCACGGGGCGTGAGTGTACCAACATTGACGTCGGCGTCAGTAATGTCTGTGGGTCGAGCAAAGAACAGAATTCCGGGGACAGTGGCCGCCGGGTGTGCGAAGGAAGATCATCTTCGCACACCCTTTGGCCCTCTAGAAGGGTTGGAAACGTGGACCTGAACGGACGCGTGGCGATCGTGACCGGCGGTGGCGGCGGTCTCGGCGCGGCGACGGTGCGCCACCTCGTCGGTCTTGGCATGAAGGTCGTGATCTTCGACAAGTTCGGTGACGCGGCGGAAGCGGTGGCCAAGGAGTTCGACGAGGGACAGGCCACCGCCGTCGGCGGCGACACGACGGTCGACGAGGACGTGCAGGCCGCGATCGAGGCCGCCAAGACGCTGGGCACCGTGTCGCTGCTCGTGAACGTCGCCGGCGGCGGCGTCGGCGGCGGGCGCACCGTCGGCCGGGGCAACAAGCCTCACGACAAGGAGTCGTTCATCGTCACGCTGGCGATGAACGCGACCGGCACCTTCAACATGAGCCGCCTGGTCACCGCGGGCGCCTTCGCCGACAACGAGCCGGACGAGTGGGGCCAGCGCGGCGTCGTCGTCAACGTCGGCTCGCTCGCCGGCCTGGAGGGCCAGGCCGGCCAGATCGCCTACGGCTCGGCCAAGGCGGCCATCCTGGGCATGACGCTGCCGATGGCGCGTGACTTCGCGCCGATCGGTGTCCGGGTGTGCGCGATCGCCCCCGGCACCATGGGCACGCCCAAGATGATGGGCATCCGGCCGGAGATGCTGGAGACGCTGACCAAGGACATCCAGTTCCCGAAGCGGCTGGGCCGGCCGGAGGAGTTCGCGCTGCTGGTCGAGTCGATCGCCCGCAACCCGTACCTGAACGGCGAGAACATCCGGCTCGACGGCGCGCTGCGCTTCCCGCCCAAGTAGGCGGGCCGTGTTCACCGTCGACGCGGTCCTCGGTTCGCTGGCGTTAGAGCCGGCGGGCGAGGACCGCTACACCGCGGGCAGCGTCGCCTCGCCCAACCCGGTCGTCTTCGGCGGGCAGCTGCTCGCCCAGTCGATCGCGGCCGCGCTCGCCGGCCAGGACGGAAAGACGGTGAAGACCCTGCACACGGTCTTCGCCCGCGCTGGCCGGCCGGACACCCCGCTCGACGTCGCCGTGACGCGCCTGCACTCCGGGCGCAGCATGGCCAGCAGCTCGGTGACCATCAGCCAGGGCGGCAAGGTCGTCTCCCAGTCCACCGTCCTGCTGTCGGCGGACGACCCCGACTTCATCCGGCACGCGGACGCCGCGCCGGCGCACGAGCCGCCGAAGCCGGGGGACGCCGTGGGCGCCGGCCACGGGGACGGCTCGTCCGACGAGCCGGGTGCTTGGCAGGTACGGGTCGTCGGCGACGTCGACATCAGCGACCCGGACGCCGTCGGCCCGGCGGAGCTGGACGTCTGGACGCGCTGGCCGGGCGCCCCCGGCGACGCGCTGTCCAGCCAGGCGCTGCTCGCGTTCGTCACGGACGGCTTCCTCATCGGGACGGCCATGCGGCCGCACCCCGGCGTGGGGCAGTCGCAGTCGCACCGCACGATCTCGACCAGCGTGTTGTCGCACACGATCACGTTCCACGAGCCGGTGCCCGCCGACGACTGGCTGCTGCTCGCGCAGCGCAGCCCCTACGCCGGGCGGGGCCGTGGCTACGGCCGTGGCGATGTCTTCCGGGCCGACGGCGGCCTGGTGGCCTCGTTCGTGCAGGACAGCATGATCCGCCCGATGGCGCCGTCGCCGGCCGGCGGCCACCGCCTCTAATCCAGGTGATCCAAGGCTAATCCAGGTGATCCAAGGCCTCCGCTCATGAGCCGCCTGGCCCGTGAGCGGATGTCCTGGGCGGCCCACGAACGGTGACGCCGTCCGGAGCCGGCCGGCGTCGACCGGGCGGGAGGCGGCCGCGCGGGCCTAGTCTTGACATCGACGTCAAAATTCTAAGCATGGGCCCGCACCGCCGCACGCCAACCTGACCGGACGCTGTGGGCCCCCGTTCCGCCATGCCTGAGAAGGAGCGCTGTTGACGTGCACGAAGCGGTGATTGTTTCGACAGCCCGGACGCCGGTGGGCACCGCGATCAAGGGTTCCCTGCTCGACGTCGACGCGTTCGAGCTGGCCACGCTCGTGGTCGGCGAGGCCGTCCGCCGCGCCGGCATCGACCCGGACGTCGTCGACGACGTCGTCCTCGGCGAGGCCCTGTACGGCGGCGGCGACATCGCCCGGTACGCGGCGATCGAGGCCGGCCTCACGAACGCGCCGGGCGTCGCCCACAACCGGCACTGCGCGTCCGGGATGGCCGCGATCCAGACCGCCGCCGCCTCGATCATGACCGGCATGGACCGGGTGGTCGTCGCCGGCGGCACGAACTCCTCGTCCACGTCGCCCCGCGCCAAGCGCCGCAAGCCGGGCACCGACGACGTCGAGGACTGGTACTCGCCCACCCACCGCAACACGCCCGAGGCCCCGAACTACGACATGTCGGTCACGGTTGGCTGGAATGCCGCCGTGAAGACGGGCCTGTCCCGCGAGGACCTGGACGCCTGGGCGCTGCGGTCACACCAGCGCGCGGTCGCGGGCATCGACGCGGGCGCGTTCAAGGAGGAGATCGTCCCGGTCGAGGTGACCCGCCGCGACGGCACGACGTTCTCCTTCGACACCGACGAGCACCCGCGCCGGGACACGAGCATGGAGAAGCTCGCCAAGCTCAGGGTGCTGCACCCGGAGATCGAGGGCTTCAGCATCACGGCCGGCAACGCGTCCGGCTCGAACGACGGCGCCGGCGCGGTGGTGCTCACCTCGCGTGAGTTCGCCGAGGCGAACGGGCTCGAGCCGCTCGCGATCGTCCGCGCCTGGGCCTCCGTCGGGGTCCCGCCGGCCGAGACGGGTCTCGCGCCGGTGAAGGCGATCCCGAAGGCGCTCGATCGCGCCGGCCTGTCCATCCAGGACATCGCCCTCTGGGAGATCAACGAGGCGTTCGCGTCGGTGCCGGCCGCCGCCTGCCAGCTGCTGGGGATCGACGACGAGATCGTCAACTACCTCGGTAGCGGCTGCAGCCTCGGCCACCCGATCGCGATGACGGGTGCCCGTCAGATCATCACGCTGACCCACGAGCTGCGCCGGCGCGGTGGCGGCAAGGCCGTGTCCGCGATGTGCGCGGGTGGCGGCATGGCCAGCGCCGTCGTCATCGAGGTCCCCGCTCCCTGACCCCGACGGCGCGGGCCGGGGCGAGCGACGTCGCTGGTGTCGCGCGTGCCGGGCCCGCGCCCGCCGCGGAAGCGGCCAGAAGAGCCGAGAACAGGCCGCCAGGTGGCACTTGGCGGCCTGTTCTCAATGCTCGTCAGTCGGCAGCGGCGGCCTGGCCCGGAAGCGCGTCGAGCACGTCCTGGATGCTGCCCGGCTGGCCGCTGGGGACGTCGAGCGGGAGCGGGGCTGACCGGCGCGCGTCGACGACCACGTGCTTCAGTGCCGCGCCGTTGGTAATGACGGTGTGCACCACGTTGATCAGGTCGTCGATGTTGACGAAGTCCGAGTTGACGTAGTCGCGCGCGGCCCAGATCGGGTGCACCACGCCCGCCAGCGCGGGGTCCCAGCTATACGGGAACTCGGTCCCGGAGCCGCCTTCGCCACCGAAGCAGTTCCCGACCGTCACTCGGGTGAAGCCGACGGTCGGGTGCTCGACCCGGTAGGCCTCGATCAGCTTGTCCAGCGCGGCCTTGCTGACCGCGTAGGAGCCGAGCCCCGGCCACGGCTCGGTGACCGAGCCGGTGATGGACGACAGGTAGGCGACGACGCCCTTCGCCTCCGTCAGGTACGGGATCGCCGCCGCGGTGACGTGGGACGCGCCGATGACGTTGGTGTCGAACACGTGGTGCCAGGCGGCGGTGTCGAGGTCGACCAGCCGCTTGAGGATGCCGATGCCGGTGGCGTAGACGACGGAGTCGATGCCGCCCAGCGCGGCCGCGGCCTCCTCGATCGCCGCCTTGACAGACGTCTCGTCCGTGACGTCGCAGGAGATCGCGACCGCGCCGGAACCCGCCTCCGCGACCGCGTCGTCCAGCCGGTCCTTGCGCCGGGCGAGCAGCGCGACCTGCTGGCCGCGCTGGGCGAGGGCGATCCCGATGGCACGCCCTAACCCGCTGGAGGCGCCGACCACAACTGTTCGCATCGTGTACCCACCTTCGATGGTGATGTCGTCCAGGTTGATGCCGGGTGGCGACAGCAGTTCCCGGGCCCGCGGGGACCTTGGGCGTCGGCCGGGCCATGCTGTGACGCCCGGTCCGCGGGCTTCCGGAGCTAGCTCCGCGGCCGGGTAGCCCGCGAGGGACCGGTCGCCAGCGTCGCCCCGCCTCGTCGCCCAAGGCCTGATTGGTGGAGGTCGGCGGAGCAGCGTAATTGTACGACGTTGACGTCAGAGTCGGAATTATCACGCCAGCTCAGGCATGGGAGCTCGAGCGTGAGCGCTCCGTGCCGGCGGAGCCCGTCCAAAGAGGTGCGCGCCGTCCCGCCAGCGGGATCGTCGGGTGGGGTCGCGGAGGGCCGAGAGCGCCGGGGGGAGTGCCCGGTGACGTTACGTGGCGGCCTTGTCCCACGATCTTGCCCGGTGCGCCTGCCTGGCGGCGCCGGTCGTCGGCGTTATTCGGCGGCGTCCGCGTCCGTCGGCATCTCGCGCAGGTTCAGCGCGTTCAGGAAAAGGTGCGTCAGCTGCTCGACGCCTTCGTCGAAATCCGGCTTGAAAAGACCCTGGACGAGCCACATCTCCGCGAAGCGGGTCACCATCGCGCCGAGCGCCGATGCTGCGATCGTCGGATTGATGGTGGGGTCGACCCAGCCCTTTCGCTGCAGTTGCGCAATCGAGTTCGAGATGCGTTCCCGGTCGCGCTGCTGGTGCTCGAAACGCACCATGTTGAGGTGCGTGTCGTGGCGGCAGACCTGCTCGATGACACCGATGATCTTTGCCTCGCGCCGATAGTCCTCCAGGAACCGACGGTTGCCGGCGCGGATGCGCTCCTGTGGGGACGCGGTGGAGGACGGGTCGAAGATCACCGTGCTCAGCGGGGAATGCAGCAGGTCCGAGAGGGCCATGGCGACCTCGCGGAAGATCTGCTCCTTGGAGTCGAAATAGTGGTAGAACGAGCCGTGCGACAGGCCGGCGCGCTCGGCGATATCGGAGATCCTCGCCTCGAGGAAACCGTCCTCCTCGAACACCGCCTTGGCCGCCCCGAGCAGCCTGGCTCTGGTGGCGACGCCCTTGCGTGAGCGCGGACCGGTCGGTTTGTCGCGGTCAGCCGGCACTGCCGTCACCAATGCCCGCTCCCGTTCTGCTCCCACCCCGCCGGCCGAAGGGCCGGCCGGAAGGCCGATGATGGTGGCGCCTCCCCGTCAGGTCACCGTACCGGCGGGTAGAGATAACCGGTTCTAGTATACGTGCGGCTGCCGGTTGGGTGATGTTGTCGCGCCGTGTGATCTCCCCGTGTCGGGGCGTCCAGCCCGCCAGGCTTGTTTCGACGTCGATGTTGAAAACGTGGTACCACTCACGATGCAAGCCCGTAACCTCGCACGCCATCCCGCATGCCACGACGCGACTGGCCCGCCCGGCGTCCACGGCCGGCGGGCCTCAGTCGACAAGGAGCCGCGATGCCGCCTCTCCCCGCGCTGACCCCGGCGACCGAGTGGTTCTGGAAGTCCGGCGCCGACGGCATCCTGCGCATCCAGGGCTGCGACGACTGCGGCACGCTCGTGCACCCCCCGGTCCCGGTCTGTCCCACGTGCCGCAGCAGCGCCGTCTCGCCGAAGGCGGTGTCGGGCCGTGCCAGCGTCGTCGGCTACACCGTCAACGTCCAGCAGTGGCTGCCCGACCTGAAGCCGCCGTACGTGGTCGCCGTGGTTGCGATCGAGGAGAGCGACGACGTCCGCCTGACCACCAACATCGTCGGCTGCGAGCCGGTCGAGGTGCACATCGGCCAGCGGGTCCAGGTCACCTTCGAGCAGCGTGAGGACGTCTGGCTGCCGCTGTTCGAGCCGACCGGCGAGCCCGACGAGACCCGGGACCGCGTCGGCGAGCCGAACCTCCCCGCGCCCCGCGCGCCGCTGTCCGCCCGTCGCTTCGAGCACGACGTGGTCCTCTCCGGCATCGGCCGATCGAGGATCGGGCGCCGGCTCATGGTCGACCCGCTGTCGCTCACGACCGACGCATGCCTGAAGGCGATCGCCGACGCGGGGCTCACCCCCGAGGACATCGACGGCCTGTCGACCTATCCCGGCACCGGCGGCATGGGCATGAGCGAGGGCGGTGTCACCTCCGTGGAGGAGGCGCTGCGCCTGCGCCCGACCTGGTTCAACGGCGGCGGTGACCTGCCCGGCCAGACTGGCGCGGTCGTGCAGGCGATGCTGGCGGTGTCGGCGGGCCTCTGTCGGCACGTGCTGTGCTTCCGGACCGTGTGGGAGTCCACCTACCGCGAGCTGCGCCTCGGGGGGATGCCCGGCCGGGCCACCGGCCTGAACACCGAGTGGCGCCACCCGTTCGGCGCCATCTCGGCGGCGAGCTGGATCGCCATGCAGGCCAGCCAGTACATGTACCGCTACGGCGCCTCCCGGGAGATGCTCGCCGCGATCGCGCTCAACGGCCGGGCGAACGCCGCCCGCAACCCGGACGCGATCTACCGGGCCCCGATGACCCTGGACGACTACATGTCGGCCCGCCTCGTCTCGACGCCGTTCGGCCTCTACGACTGTGACGTCCCCTGCGACGGTTCCGTCGCCGTCATCGTCTCGGCCGCCGACGCCGCGGCGGACCTGCCGAAGCCGGCCGTGAAGGTCGAGGCCGTCGGCACACAGATCAACGAACGCGTCTCCTGGGACCAGGGCATGATGACGCATGAACCAGTGGTGCTCGGCCCGGCCGCGCACCTGTGGACCCGCACCGACCTGACTCCCGCCGACGTCGACTTCGCCTGCCTGTACGACGGCTTCACCTTCAACGCGATCTCCTGGCTCGAGGGGCTGGGCTTCTGCGGCTTCGGCGAGGCGCAGGACTGGCTGGACAAGGGACGGCGGATCGCCCTGGACGGCGACCTGCCGCTCAACCCGCACGGCGGCCAGCTCTCCGAGGGCCGGCTGCACGGCTTCGGATTCCTGTACGAGGCGATCACCCAACTGCGCCACGAGGCCGGCCCCCGCCAGGTCGCCGACGCCCGCACCGCGGTCGTCTCCACCGGCGGCGGCGCACCTGGCGGCGCGTTCCTGCTCAGGAGGGCAGACTCATGACCACGACGTCCGGCGACGCCGCGTTAGGACAGGCTCCACTACGGGTCGTCCAGTGGGCGACCGGCAACATCGGCACCCGCTCGCTGCGGTCGGTCATCGAACACCCGGACCTGGAGCTGGTCGGGCTCTACGTCTACAGCGACGACAAAGCGGGCAAGGACGCCGGCGAGCTGGCAGGACTGGGCACCACCACCGGCGTCCTGGCGACCACCAGCATCGACGACATCGTGGCTCTCGGCGCCGACTGCGTGCTCTACATGCCGGCACGGCTGGACGTCGACGAGGCGTGCCGGCTGCTCGAGTCCGGGGCGAACATCGTCACCACCCGCGGCGAGTTCCACCGCCCGGCCAGCATGGATCCCACCCTGCGCGCCCAGGTGGAGAAGGCCTGCGCGGCCGGCGGCACCTCGATCCACAGCACCGGCTCCAGCCCCGGGTTCATCTCCGAGGCGCTCCCGCTCGTGGTCTCCTCCCTTCAGCGCCGGCTCGACCGGATCGTCATCAACGAGTACGCCGACATGTCGCGGCGCGACTCGCCCGACATGATTTTCAACCTCATGGGTTACGGGCAGCCGCCGGCGGCGTTCGACGACCGTCGCGCGGCGTACCTGGGCGAGGCCTTCGGCCCCTCGCTGTCGCTGACCGCCGACGCGTTCGGCGCGCCGATCGAGGAGATCACCGCCTCCGGCGAGGTCGCCGTCGCGACCCACGACGTCGACATAGCCGCCGGCCGCATCGCCGCGGGGACGGTGGCCGCGCAGCGCGTCACCGTCACGGGCCTGCGCGGCGGCACACCGTTCCTGGAGTTCCGGGCGAACTGGTACTGCAGTACCGACCTCGATCCCGCCTGGGAACTGCTGGACACCGGCTGGCGCGTGTCCGTCGAGGGCGACGCCCCGCTCGACATCACCCTGCGCTTCCCCGTCACGCTCGATGAGATGGCCGCGACGTCACCCGGTTACACCGCCCATCGCCCGGTCAATGCGATCCCCGCCGTCGTCGCGGCGCTCCCCGGTATCCGCACGACCCTGGACCTGCCCCAGATCATCGGCACCGCGCTGCGCTGACCGGCCGCGCGCTGACCGGCCGCCTGACCGCGCCCGGCTGCCTGACCGGGCCCGTCCGGCCGGCCGCGCACCCCGCGCGGCCGGCCGGACGGGCCCGGGGGCGCGCTCCCGCGACCTGGCAATCCGGACGGGTCTTGACATCTCCCGCGACGCGGGGGAGTGTGCGTTCACTCGTTGTAACAGTGTTCAAATGCGCGACGGCGGGCATGCCCGCCAGGGCCGTCGCCGTCGACGTGCCGGCCGCCCGAGCGGCGGACGGACCGCGGACAACCGCGGTGGATGCGATGAACCCAAGGACTGATGATGACGCCGGCGGCCGTTGCTGACCTGTACTGGGACCCGTTCGACAAGACGATCGACACCGATCCGTACCCGGTGTGGGAGCGGATGCGCGCCGAGTCACCCCTCTACCGCAACGAGCGGTTCGGCTTCTACGCGCTCGCCCGCCACGCCGACGTCGACGAGGCCCACCGCGACGCGGCGACGTTCAGCTCCGCGCACGGCACCGTCCTGGAGATCATGAGCCCGGAGCCGATGCCGCCCGTGTTCCTGATCTTCTCCGACCCCCCGGTCCACAACATGCTGCGCGCGCTCGTCTCCCGGGCGTTCACCCCGCGCCGGGTCGCCCGGTTGGAGGGCCACATCCGCGGCCTGTGCGCCCAGATGCTCGACCCGCACGTCGGCGGGAGCGGCTTCGACTACGTCCAGGACTTCGCCGCGCAGCTCCCGTCGAAGGTGATCTCCGAGCTCATCGGCGTCGACCCGGCGGACCGCGAGGAGATCCGCAGGACGATCGACCTGACGTTCCACCACGACGAGACCGCCGGGATGAGCAACGAGATCTCACGCGCGGCCACCGTGAAGCTCAAGGCGTACTGGCACAAGCAGATCGAGGTGCGCCGCGAGGCACCCCGCGACGACATGATCACCGGCCTCGCCGAGGCCGAGATCGCCTCCGAGGACGGCCCGCGCCGCCTGACCACCGACCAGGCCGCGACCGTCGCCCAGGAGATCGTCAGCGCCGGCACGGAGACCGTCGCCCGCCTCCTCGGCTGGTTCGGCTCGGTGCTCGCCGACCATCCCGACCAGCGGGCCGAACTGGCCGCCAACCCGGCGCTCGCCCCGAACACGGTCGAGGAGCTGATGCGCTACGAGGCGCCGTCGCCGGTCCAGGGCCGCATGACCACCCGCGAGGTCGAGCTGCACGGGGTGACGATCCCGGCGATGTCGAAGGTGCTGCTGCTCACCGGCTCCGCCGGCCGCGACGACCGCAGGTACCCGGACCCCGACCGCTTCGACATCCACCGGACGTTCGACAGCCACGTCTCCTTCGGCCACGGCATCCACTTCTGCCTCGGCGCCGGCCTCGCCCGCCTGGAGGCGCGCGTCGCGATCGAGGAGACGCTGCGTCGCTTCCCAGCGTGGGACGTCGACCGGGACCGCGCCGTCCGGCTGCACACCAGCACCGTCCGCGGCTACGAGAGCCTGCCGTTCGTCCTCTGACCACCGATGGCAGCGCGGCCGCCGGGTCCCGGGCCGTGGCGGCCGTGCTCGTGCCATCTCGGGACCCAGTCAGGTCCGACCGGCCGCCGCGCGCGGCCGGCGGCCGAGAAGGGAGTCCTGGTGAAGGCTGTGGTGGTCGGGGCGTCGAGCGGGCTCGGGAGGTGCATTGGCGTCGACCTGGGCCGCCGCGGCGACCAGGTCGCGCTGTTGGCGCGTCGTCGCGAGCGGCTGGTGGACGCGGCGAAGGAGGCGGGGCCCGGCACGCTCGCCATCGAGTGCGACGTCACCGACGAGGCGAGCTGCCAGGCAGCGATCGAAGAGGCCGCGACCGGGTTGGGGGGCATCGACGCCGTCGTCTACAGCGCCGGCATCGGGCCGCTGTCGCCGGTCGAGCGCGTGGGCGCGGCGACCTGGCGGCGCACCTTCGACACCAACGTGACCGGGGCCGCCCTCGTCACCGCGGCCGCGCTGCCCCACCTGAAGGCCTCCGGCGGGGTCGCGGCGTACCTGTCCTCGATCAGTGCGTCGCTGACGCCCGTCTGGCCCGGGTTCGCCGCCTACGCGGTCAGCAAGGCGGCCCTCGACAAGCTCGTCGAGGCCTTCCGCACGGAGCACCCCGACGTCGGCTTCACCCGCGTCGTCGTCGGCGACTGCGCCGGCGGCGAGGGCCCCGGCCAGAGCGAGTTCCCTGCCGACTGGGACTGGGACTACGCCGCGAAGGTCCGGCCGCTGTGGGTCAGCCGCGGCTACCAGACCGGCGCCCTGCTCGACGTCGACGAGCTGCTGCGTGTCCTCGACGGCGTCCTGCGCTGCCGGGGCAGCATCCCCTCCGTCACCGTCATGCCCCGCCAGCCGGCCTGACCCCCGGCCTGGCTTCCGTGCGCTCTCCTTCTTTTTCTGCGCCGATTTGTCCGCGGGGTCCCCCGGGGTCCCTGCCGGATCGGCGGAGCCGATCTGGGAGGTCCGGATTGGCTACCGAGCGGCATCGGCGCCGAACGCGCCGACGGGCGCCGAGCCGTCCCACAGCCAATCGGTGGGGAAGGGGGGTCGTGGCGGCGTGCGGGCCGACGCGAGTATGTGATGAGGAGAATATGTGATGAGGAGAACCCATGGCGGTCGAGATCGCGTTGACTCCCGACTCACGGTGGGACATTGACGTTCCGGGGCTGGCCGCGGCCGCCGCGGGGGCGGGCTTCACCTCCGTCGGCATGGCCGCCGGCAACGCGACCGCGGCCGCCGCGAAGACGCTGGACGCCGCCGGGCTGCGCTGCCACGAGGTGCTCGCGCTGCTGGTCAGCGAGGACGCCGAGGAGACGCTGGCGCAGGCGGCCAGGCTCGCCGAGGCGGCGGCCGTGCTCGGTGCCCGCTGGGTGCTCGCCGGGTTCCGGGCGAAGCTGACCGCCCAGACCGCGCCGCTGATCCGGCGCTGCGCCCAGACACTCGCCGAGGCCGGGGCGGGGCTCGCCGTCGAGTTCAGCCCGATGGGCTTCGTCGGGACGATCTCCGAGGCCAGGGACGTGGTGGCCGCCGCCGGCGCCGGGCAGGCGGGAGTGCTGATCGACACCTGGCACTTCTTCCGTGGGAAGAGCACCTGGGAGGAGCTGGCGGCGATCCCGCTGGCGGAGATCGCCTATCTGCAGTTCGACGACGCGCCGCCACCCGTCGGCAGCGGGATATCCGAGACGATGCACCGCCGCGTCATGCCCGGCGACGGCGAGCTGGACCTGGAGAGGTTCGCCTCGGCCCTGCTCGAGCGCGGCTTCGACGGTCTGGTGAGCGTCGAGGTGCTGTCCGCCGAGCTGCGCCAGCTGCCGGTCCCCGAGTTCTGCCGGCGGGCCTACGAGTCCACCGCCCGCTTCTGGCGCTGACCGGCCGGTACCCGACTGGCAAGCCCGGACCTTCGAAGAAGGAAGAGGTTCTCGCTCTATGGATGCTCCCTACGACCTCACGGGCCGCGTGGCGATCGTGACGGGTGGCGGCACCGGCATCGGCGCCGCCACCGCCAGCCTGCTGGCCGCCTACGGCGCCGACGTCGCCATCGCCGCCCGCACCGTCGCCGACCTGGAGCGCACGTCGGCGGCGGTGCGGGACGCCACCGGCCGGCGCTGCCTGCCGGTGCCGACGAACATCAAGGACGAGGAGCAGGTCGTCGCCCTCGTCGAGCGCACCGTCGAGGAGCTCGGACACGTCGACATCCTGGTGAACAACGCCGGCGGCACCCGGATGGGCCCGCTGCGGACCCTGCCGACCAAGGGCTGGGACGCGAGCTTCGACCTCAACGTCCGCGCGGCCTACTTCTGCACCCGTGAGGCCGGCAGGCACTTCGTCGCGCAGCGCTCCGGCACGATCGTCAACATCTCCTCGGACGCGGGCGTGTACGGCGTCAGGGGCGGAGCGCACTACGCCGCGGCGAAGGCGGCGCTGCAGATGTTCACCAAGGTCACCGCCGCCGAGTGGGGGCACTACGGCATCCGCGCCAACTGCGTCGCCGTGGGCGGGATCGCCTCCGAGCGGGCGGCCGCGGCCTGGGACGTCGCCGGCATCGACCCGGGCGACATCGCCGCGGGCACCCCGCTCGGCCGGGTCGGCCGGCCCGACGAGGTGGCCCAGGCGATCGCCTTCTTCGCGAGCGACGCCGCCTCGTACATCACCGGCCAGGTCCTCTCCGTCGACGGCGGCCACCACATGGGCGGCCTCCAGGAGACCTGACCAGCGCCGGCACCCGCCGGTTCAGGCCAGGTTCAGAGGATGCCGCGGGTGGTGAGGGCCGAGATGACGCGTTCGCCGGCGGCGCGGAAGTCCGCTACGCGCTGGCGGGACGCGGCCTCGCCGTCGCCCGCGACGATGGCGTTCATGACCCGCTCCATCTCGGCGACGACATCGGCGTGTGTCAGGCCGCTCTCGACGCGGAACACCCAGGGCAGGAAGCCCGCGAAGGCACGCAGCTCGGCGCGCAGCCGCCGCGAGCCGCCGGCGCGGTGCTGGGCGCGCAGGATCTGCTGGACGATCTCGCCGACGCTCTCGATCGACTCGGTGGCCTTCAGGTCGGCGATCAGCTGCTCCAGCTCGGCGATGACCGCCGGGTCGCGCTGGTGCGCCAGCCGCGAGACGGCGACCCCGGAGAGCAGGCCCATCACCTCGAAGTCGTCGAGCACGGACTCGGCGTCGAACGGCTCGACGAACACCCCGCGGTGCGGCCGGATCGAGACGATCCCGTCCCGCTCCAGCATGACGAGACCTTCCCGGACCGGGCTGCGGGACAGGCCGAGCGCGTCGCCCACCTCGACGAGGTCGATGCGCTGCCCGGAGCGCAGCCGCCCCTCGAAGATCTCCTCGAGGAGGTAGTCGACGACGGCGTTGCTCGCCTTCGTGAGCTTGACGGTTCGGCTGGGCGGCACGGTGCTGGTCCTCGCGGTGGTGACGGGATGGTGTCGGGGTCCTCGACAGTATGCGATCTTCGGCTGTGGGGCGGCTGGACGGCGGGCGGCCGGGCACTCCGGCCAGGGTTCTCCCCTGTATACGGCCGCCGGCGGGCGGATGGGCGTGAGCGTGTCCTCCGTCCCACAGGTCGTGGCGGTCCCACAGATCGTGGCGCGTTCCGCCCCGCCGATCGTAGATTGCTCTAGTGAATTATGAATCAATCTGCAAGGGCGACCGCCCACGAGCCGCCACGGGGGTGTCGAGTCCATGCTGATCGAGCTGAGCTCGGAGCAGGAGATCCTGCGTGACACCACGGCGCGCTACCTGGAGCGGGAGGCCGCCCCGGACGCGCTGCGCCGGCTGCGCGACGACCCGGAGGGATTCGGCCGCGACTACTGGCGGTCCGGCGCCGAGCTCGGCTGGACCGCGCTGGTGGTCGACGACGAGCTTGGCGGTGGCAGCGTCAGCGGCGCGCCCGTCGTCGACCTGAGCCTGATCGCCTACGAGTTCGGCACCCACGCGGCGCCGGGGCCGCTGGTCGGGACGAACGTCGTCGCCGCCGCGCTGTCCCGCGCGCTGACGGCGGGCACCGCCGCCACCCTGGGGCCCGAGGCCGCCGCCCAGCAGGCCGACGTTCTCGACGCGCTGCTGGCCGGCGAGACGGTCGGTGCGTGGTGCCTGGCCGAGCCGGCCCCGCACGACCGCCTCGGCACCATCACCCTCACCGTCCGGGCCGACGGCGACGAGGTCGTGCTCGACGGGGTCAAGCGCCCGGTCGAGGCCGCCGGGTCCGCGAGCCACCTGCTGGTGACCGGCCGTACCGGCGACGGGCTCACCCAGGTGCTCGTGCCCGCCGACGCGGCCGGCGTCACCGTCACGCCGATGCGTTCCCTCGACCTGACCCGCCGGTTCGCCACGGTCACCTTCGACGGCGTCCGGCTGCCGCGCGCGGCGGTCGTCGGCGAGCTCGGCGGGGCCGACGAGGACGTGCGCCGCCAGCTTCAGCTCGCCCTGGTCATGCTCACCGCCGAGACCGTCGGCGCGCTGCAGCGCGCGTTCGACATGACCGTCGAGTGGGCCTTCGACCGTTACTCGTTCGGCCGCCCGCTCGCCTCCTACCAGGCGCTCAAGCACCGGTTCGCCGACATGAAGATGTGGCTCGAGGCGACGCACGCCGCCGTCGACGCCGCGGCCGCCGCCGTCGACGCGGGCTCGCCACGGGCCGACGAGCTGGTCAGCGTCGCCAAGGCCCTCGGCGAGCCCGGGGTCGAGCTGCTGCAGGACTGCGTCCAGCTGCACGGCGGCATCGGGGTGACCTTCGAGCACGACCTGCACCTGTTCCTGCGCCGGGGTGCCGTCAACCGCTCGCTGTTCGGCGCCCCGGCCGAGCACCTGGAGCGGCTGGCCGCCATCGCCGTCGCGCAGGCCACCGCCCCGGGCGACGACACTCAGCCGGAGGAGACGCCCGCGGCCCCGCGCGCCGCCGTCCCGTCGGCGCCGCGGGCGGGCGCGGCGGGCGACGTCGAGGACCTCGACAGCTTCCGGGAGCGGGCGCGCCGATTCATCCGGGGCAATCTCAAGCAGGACGAGACGGTCCGCACGCTGCGGCGGACGCTGACCGACGAGCAGGAGCTCGCCGAGGTCGCGCACGCCCGCAAGCTGCAGCGGATGCTGTTCGACGCGGGCCTCGCGGGCATCACCTTCCCGCGCGAGTACGGCGGCCAGGGGCTCACCGCCGCGCACCAGCAGGTCCTGAACGAGGAACTCGCCGGCTACGAGTTCCCGCGCCACCTGCAGGTGCCGACGCTCTCGCCATGCGCCGCGGTCATCCTCGAGTTCGGCAGCGAGGAGCAGAAGCACCGCCACCTGCCGGCGATCCTGCGCGGCGAGGAGATCTGGATCCAGTTCCTCTCCGAGCCGAGCGGCGGGTCCGACGTCGCCGGGGCGCTCATGTCGGCCGTCGCCGAGGGCGACGAGTGGGTGCTCAACGGCTCGAAGATCTGGAGCACCGGCGCCTGGTGGTCCGACTGGGCGCTGTGCCTGGCCCGCACGAACTGGGACGTGCCCAAGCACCGCGGGCTGAGCGTGTTCATGCTGCCGATCCACCAGCCGGGCATCGAGATCAGCCGCATCGAGATGCTCAACGGCTCGAAGGAGTTCTGCCAGGAGTACCTCACCGATGTCCGGGTGCCCGACAGCGAGCGTCTCGGCGACGTCGACGGCGGCTGGACCGTCGGCACCCGCTGGATGATGCACGAGCGGCAGGCGAGCAACTCACCGTTCGTGACCAGCCCCAGCCACACCCGCCGCGGCAGCGCCGGCATCGACGCGCCGCTTGTCCCGATCGCCAGCCGGCTGGGCCGGCTCGACGACCCGAGGACGCGGGAGCTGATCGGCGAGGCGCGGCTGCTCTCCGTGGTGCGCGAGCAGCTGAACCGTCGGCTCGCCGCCGGCATGACCACGGGCCGGCTGCACCCGCAGTCGTCGGCGATCGGCCGGCTGTTCGCCGGCCACTTCGGCACGCGCCGCGACACGATCACCTACGAGATCGCCGGCGCCATCGGCGCGGCCTGGGCCGACGACGACCCGGCCGCCGCCTGCGGCGTGGGCTACCTGATCCGCACGATCGCTACCGTGGCCGGCGGGACCACCGAGATCGCCCGCAACGTCATCAGCGAGCGCGTGCTCGGCATGCCGCGCGAGGCGGCCCCGGACCACGGCATCGCGTTCCGCAACGTCCCCCGCGGCGGTCGCGCCCGGTCCTGAGACGGGCCTGAAATTGGCGCCGCCGGCGTCGGGCCCGGGCCCGACGCCGGCATGGTGGCCTATGCCGGCCTTCTCGCATCCCTCTGCGGCGTCGGCGGCATGATCTGACCCGGTGCAGACTCGGCATGATCCTCTATTTCGTTCATCGCACGAACTGTGAGATTCATGTAGTCTCATGGTGTGGGAGATGAGCTGGAGGGGCGCCCGTTCACGGAGCGGATTGAGGATCTCCGTCGGCGGGGGTACCGCTATGCCGATCTTGAGGCTGGCAGTGACCGAGCCCGGTCGACCGCATGGTTCAACAAGTTGATCAATTTTGGCCCGGATGCCGTGGGGCCGCCTGCTCAAGACACGTTTGCCGGTTTTGCGAAGCTGCTAAACGTCACTCAACGTGACGTAGCTGTTGCGGTGGCGGAAGAGTGGTATGGGGTGAAAGCCGCCGACCAGTCGCGAAGGGTCCGCGGGCTCGCGGCTCGGATCAACGCGCTCAGCAAGGCCGACTCCGACCTGGTTGAGCAACTGATCCAGCGGCTGCAACCCTCGGCGAAGAGCGAGTCATGGAGTGAGCCGCCATGGCCTTCATAGAAAAATATACCTAGAAAATAACCCCGGTGACATACCGCGCTAGGCGGTAGAGGCCATCCGGGGTGTCCACCGAACACTTTAAGGGATCAGTGTCGCCATGTCCAACGCCCCGACCCCGTCCCCGTCGGTGCTCGCGCTGCGCCAGCGGATGAGTTTCGAGCGCATGGGACCCTACGAGCAGGCCTGCTCCGGGGACCTTGACAAGGCGTTCGCCCTCTACGAGTGGAACTGCACTGTCAGTGGAGCCTTCTTCGAGGCGCTCGGGCTGCTGGAGGTTGCGCTTCGCAACGCGCTGCACGATCAGCTAGCGAGATGGCATACGGCGCGGTCCCAGACAGGCCGCTGGTACGACGACCCTTCCGGGGTCCTAGAGGCTCGCCGAACGCAAGACATCGCCGACGCCAGGTGGAGACTCCAGCGACAGAACAAGGCCGAGACGCCTGGCGGCCTGGTCACCGAGCTGAGCTTCGGCTTCTGGCGGTTTCTCCTCGCCGGTCGTTATGAGTCGTCGCTGTGGACGCCCGCCCTGCGGCACGCCTTCCCAGGGCTACGTCCGGCCCGTCGCGACACCGTCTACCTGCCTGTCAATGAGCTTGTGCGTCTTCGGAACCGGGTCGCCCACCACGAGCCGATCTACAACCGGCCGCTGCTGACACTGCACGGTGATCTGCTGCGGGTGGCTGGATACGTCGATCAGGATCTTGCGAGTTGGATCGGGACCTTTAGCCGCGTTCCCGCGCTTCTACTCGTGCGTCCGACTCTCTAGGCGGTGGGGGTTGTCCCTGCCGTGCGTCCAGGTCGCGACCGGGCTGACGGCCCGCACGTAACCTGCAGGAATACCTGGGCAGACGGGACGAGGTGGGCGAATGGGCGAGGTAGCGGTCATCACAGGGGCGGCGGGTGGGATCGGGGAGGCGGTCGCGCGGCGGCTGGCGGCCGAGGGCGCGCGCTGCGTGCTGGTGGACCGAAACCCGGCGGTCGAGGACGTCGCCGCGTCTCTCGGCGGTGCCGCGGTGGTCGGCGACCTGACCGACCCCGAGCTGTCCGTCCGGATGGTGGCGGCCGCAGGCGAGCGGCTGGACCTGCTCGTCCTGAACGCGGGGATCAACTCGGTCGACAAGGACCCGGCGACGCTCGACCTCGACCGGTACCAGGCGGTCGTCGGCGTCAACCAGCATTCCGTCGTGTACGGGCTGCGGGCCGCGCTCCCGGTGATGCGCCGGCACGGGACCGGCTCGATCGTGGTCACCGCCTCGCACGCCGCGCTGATGGGCGTCGAGCAGGACCCGATCTACACCATGACCAAGCACGCCGTCATCGGTCTGGTCCGAGCCCTGTCCGGAAAGCTGTCCCGCGAGGGCATCCGGCTGAGCGCCATCTGCCCCGGCCTCGTCGACACACCCCTGACCTCGCCGGCACGCGACCGCTTCCGGGCCGCCGGCATCCCGATGCTCTCCGCCGACGAGGTCGCGACCGCCGCCGTCGAGACCCTCCGCACCGGCAAACCCGGAACCGAACTGGTCGTCAGTCCCGGCCGCGCCCCGACCAGGTACGTCCCGGCGCCGATTCCGTGACGACGGCGGGACGCCCAGGCGGTCAGGGGGAGGGGAAGGCGTTCAGCCCCCGACGGCGGGCATGATTTCTTCGGCTATCCACTGGGTGTAGTCGTAGTACTCGTCAATGTGGGTGAGGGCGGGGATGGGAACGGAGCTCATGGTGACTCCGAGTTCCTCTAACCAGCCGAGGCGGTCGATGATCTCCTGTTTGGGCATGCCGGGCCGGGCGTTCGGGTCCTCGTTCACCGCGTGGCCCTCGCCGACGCGCGCGGTGCCCAGGCCGTAGAACACCTCGGTCAGCTTGCCGTTGTAGTCGGGCTGGGACCTGATGAGGTCGAGCCTGGCGGGAATGTCCGCGGGCTTGGTGAGGAATGGCCACCAGCCCGTCGCGTAGCGGGCGACGCGTCGCAGCACCGGTTCGGCGTCACCGCCGAACCACACCGGTGGGTACGGCTTCTGGACCGGCTTCGGCTCGAACGCGACGTCCTTGAACGAGACGTATTTCCCGTCGAACTCGGGCTCCTCCTTCGTCCAGAGCTCGAGGATCGCCTGGATGTACTCCTCGGCGCGCGCGCCGCGTTCCTGGAAGGGAACGCCCAGGATTCTGAACTCCTCCTCCAGCCAGCCGACGGCGAACGTCACGGTCACCCGCCCGCTGGACAGCCAGTCGATGGTCGACAGCGCCTTCGCCGTCACGATCGGGTGCTGTAACGGCAGGATCGCGATACACGAGTTGACGCGGATCTGCTCGGTGGCCCCCGCCCAGTAAGCCATCGCCGGGTAGGCGCTGAAATAGTGTGGCCCGGACAGGTCCACGTGTGCCCTGGGAATGATGTGGTGCTCGGGGACAGCGATCATCGCGTAGCCGAGTTTCTCGGCCCATTTCGCGAGGCGCGTCTGGTCCGCGCCTGTTACCTCGGCCTCCCATTGCTGGCAGGTGGCCTTCAGCCGCAGCAGATGCGGCATGGCAAATCCCAGTTTCACGAAACCTCACCCGTCCCGCTCTCGTTGACGCGAACAAAAAGATCAGGCGGGCCGCGTGTTGCTCGGCGCGACCCGCCTGGATCCTCGGCCCTCCCCGGAGGGAGGGCTCGGTCAGTTGTTCGTGGAGTCGGCGGAGTCGAAGTAGAGGTTCTCCAGCCGGTCCACCTGGTCGGCGAGCTCGTCGGAGGAGCCCGAGAGTGCGATCCGGCCGCGGGCCAGGACGACGACATCGTCGGCCGCGGCCATGGCGAGTTTCGCGTACTGCTCGACCAGTACGACCGAGCAGCCGTGGTCGGCCGCGATCGTGCGCACCGTCTCGAAGAGAGTCTCGACGATGAGCGGGGCGAGGCCGAGGCTCAGCTCGTCGACGAGCAGCACCCGGGGCTGCTGGATGAGCGCGCGTGCCATCGCGAGCATCTGCTGCTCGCCGCCGGACAGCGCGCCCGCCGGCAGCTTCCACCGCTTCTCGAGCGCGGGGAAGGTCTCCAGCATGTCCCGTGGCTTCGGCCCGCCGCGGCGGGCCGCCACCTTCAGGTTCTCCTCGACGGACAGCGTGACGAACAGCGACCGGTTGTCGGGGACGAGGACGATCCCGGCCCGGTTCGCCGCCGCCGGCCGGCCGCCGCGCAGCTTCGTGCCGTCGACCAGGATGTTGCCGCTCTGCGGCGCCAGGAGACCGGCGAGCGTGAGCAGCATCGTCGACTTGCCGGCGCCGTTCGGCCCGAGCAGGGCGAGTACCTTGCCGGGCGCCAGGGCGAGGTCGACGTCGCGGAACGCCGTCGTGGTGCCGCGGCCGCCGGTGAGGCTGACGGTCTGGAGCCGGGCGGTGCTGACCTCGGCGGGGGTGGGGGAGGAGGTTTCGACCGTCGCGGTCATGCCGTCACCGCCGGGGACTCGTTGGCCGTCTGCTGGGCGTCGCTCGCGGCGGCCTGCTCGTCCGCGGGCGCCGGGTCGGGTGTGCTGTGGGCGTTGCCGAGGTAGGCGTCGGCCACGAGCCGGTTGGCGCGGATCTCGGCCGGCGTGCCCTCGGCGATGAGCTTGCCGAACTCGAGCACGTAGATGTAGTCGCAGACGCCGAGCACCAGCGCGACGTCGTGGTCGACGAGCAGGACGCCCGCGCCGCCCGCGGCGATGCCGCGGATGCGCTCGCCGAGCCAGGCCGACTCGGTGCTGTCCAGGCCGGCGGCCGGCTCGTCTAGCAGCAGCACATTCGGGCGTGAGGCGCAGGCCCTGGCGATGGACACCAGCTGGCGCTCGCCCTGGGAGAGCTCGCCGGCCTGCCGGTCGGCCCGGTCGGCGATGCCCGTCACGGCGAGGGCGGCGGCGAGACGCTGGTGGCGCTCGTGGCCGCGCACGCCGCTGAGGGCGGCGGACACGTTCTCCTCGACGGTGAGCTCCTCATAGAGCTCGAGCGACTGGAACGTGCGCGCGAGGCCCTTGTGTACCCGGACGTGCGAGGCGAGCCCGTCGATGCGCTGGCCGCCGAGCGTGACGCTGCCGCTGGCCCGGGCGAAGCCGGTGATGGCGTCCATGGCGCTGGTCTTGCCGGCGCCGTTCGGGCCGATGAGACCGACGATCTTGCCCGGCTCGACACGCAGCGCGATGTCGTCGACCGCGGTCACACCGCCGTAGCGGACGGTGAGGCCGGACACCTCCAGGACCTCGCCGTGACCGCCGGTCGGCGCCGTCGCCTGGGCGCCCGCCACGGCGACCGAGGCCAGGGGAGCGGACACGGTGGTCGCGCGCGTGGCCGGGGCATCCAGCGCCCCGGAGCCTCCGGCCGCCAGACCGTTGGTAGGGATGCCCGCCAGTGCCGGCACCGGGGCGGCGACCGGCGTCGCTGGGCGTCTGCTTTCCAGGAGACCTCGGGCCTTGTGCACGAGCTTGTGCGCGTCGCTGGCGAGGCCCTCCGGGTGGCCGACGAGGGCGGCGAGCAGACCGATGCCGGTGAGGACCTGGAACCAGTCGCCGAGGTGGATCCAGCGGTCCATCGCGATGAAGAAGATGCCGGTGCTGGCGATGAGGCCGGCGTTGACACCGCCCCACACTGACGTGATGCCGGCTAGGTAGGCGACCGTCAGCAGCGACAGACCGCCGACCGCGGAGAACGAGTCGAAGGTGACCACGCCGCGCCGGTAGGCGAGCAGCGCGCCGCCGAGGCCGGCGATGAACGACCCGATCGCGAAGCTGATGACCTTGATCCGCACCACGTTGATGCCGATACCGGCGGCGGAGCGCTCGTTGGCCCGCACGGCGAGCATCGCCGAGCCCAGCGCGCTCATCCGCAGCTTCGCGACACCGAACGCCACCACCACCAGCACGAACAGACAGAGCAGGCCGAACTCCAGGCGGGGGAAAGCATGCCCGCTGCCGATCCCAAGGTTGAGGCCGAAGATCTTCGGGTCGCTGACCTTCGCGCCCGAGGTGCTGACGATCTGGGTGTTGCGGAACCAGACCGCCTCGATGGCGTAGGCGAGCGCGAGCGTGACCACGCCGAGGGTCAGACCGCGTAGTCGCAGCGCCGGCAGGCCGATGACGACGCCCAGGACGGTGGCACCGAGCGCCGCGAGCAGCGGCGCGAACGGGAACGGGATGTGCCAGCTCTGGGTGAGGTTCGACAGCAGGAACGCGCCCGCGCCGGCGAGCGCGAGCTGGGCGAGCGACACCTGGCCGGCGTAACCGGTGACGACGATCAGCGACAGGCCGATGACCGCGGCGATGATGGTGCCGATGACGGCGGCGCGCCAGGTGCCGTGGAGGAGGACCAGGAACAGGACACCGACGACGGTGCCGGCGACCGTCGGCAGGGTGAGGGAGCGCGGCCGGGGGGCCAGCCCCAGCGACTGGCGCACCAGGCCACCGCGCACGGGCATCGCCCGGCCCGTCGCCAGCAGCGCGATCACGATGACGATGAGGGGCACCAGCTCGGCCGAGCCGGTCCTGGGTAGCCACGAGTGCTGCGCGGCCAGCGACAGCGCCTCGGCCTGGACCATGCCGATCACGAGGCCGGCGATCACGCTCGGCACCAGGTTCTGGAACCCGCCGACCACGGCCGCGGCCAGCGCCGGCACCACGAACAGCGTGTAGGTCGTTGGCGCGAGCGGGCTGACCGGCGCGATGAGGATGCCGGCGGCACCCGCGACCGCGCAGCTGATCATCCAGTTGGTCAGGGCCACCCGGGAGGCGGACACGCCGCTGACGTAGGCGCCGGTCTGCGAGGAGGCCGTGGCCCTGGTCAGCAGGCCGAACCGGGTGAACCGGAACACCGCCGTGAGCACCAGGGTCAGCACGACCACGGCCACGGCCAGGTAGAACCGGTCGGACAGCACGGTCAGCGAGCCGAACTTCCAGCGCTCCGCCGGGAAGATCTGCTCGACGCTGACCGGCGCCACACCAACCCGGATCACCATCACCTGCTGGATAATGACCAGCACGCCCAGTGAGGCCACCGCCTTGGCTAGCGGCGGCGCGTCCAGCAGCTTGCGGAAGACGACCGCGTAGAGCAGCGCGCCTAGCAGCGCGCCGATCGCCAGAGCGAGCAACGCCGCCGGAAGGAACGGCATGCTGTCCGTTCCGAGGTTGACGGTCGTTGGCAGGCCCGGAATCGGAACCAGTAACTCGCCTTCTCGCAGGTCCGCGTAGGTGTAGGCGACGTAGAGAGCGATCGCTCCTGTCGCGAAGTTGATGACCCCCGAGCTTCGGTAGGTCAGCACCAGCGCGAGCGCGAGCGCGGCGAACACCGCGCCGTTGCCGAGCCCGAGCAGGAGCGAGGCGATGTGTGACATGGAGGAGTCTCCCGACGTCGTCCCAGGAGGACCGCTTCCGCGATCGGCGTCCCAGGTCAGGACCACGTTGAGCGGCGGTTCTCGGGTCAGGACCGCTTCCATGGCCCTGACCCGGGACGGCCCCTTGTCGTGGGGCGTCCCGGGACAGGGCCGCGGAAGCGGCGGTGGTGGTGGAGTTTGGTCTACAGCCTGTTCAGTTTTGCATCGGCCCTGCGAAGTTCTTGATCGGCTATGTTCAGTTCTCGTCGATCGGCGACTGGCCAGGCGGCTTGTGGATGGTCACGCGGCCCTCGTCGCCCAGCGTGGTGGTCAGACCGCCACGCACACGCGAGATCCCCTCGACGGCCGCACGGAGGCCGGCCATCGATGGAAACATGCCGATCGCGACGCTGCGACTGGTGTCGATGTCAATGTCAGTGTCGTGACCGTAGGACTCCGCGCCCGTCTTGAACAGTGGGAATGATGGGTCGCCAGTGCCGTCGGTCGCGATGCGTCGTGCACGCGGCGTCAGGTCGGCCTGGTCCGGCGGGACGGTCACCGGATCGAGGTCGGCGCCGGCCGCGTCGAAGACCGCGGGGGCCGGCTTTCGGCGGATGCCCACAGCGGCCGGGATGTCGATCACGATCGCCGAGGCCTCCACGGCGCCGAGGGCATCGTCAACAGGGGCAGCGAGGGACGTCGCCATGACCGCCTGGAGGCGACGGTGCGGCGAGCGACCCTGGTATGCGGCATGTCGTCCCCAGTTGGCGATCTTGGTCAGCGGAGGTGTGGCGTACAGCTCGCCGGCGAGCGCGAGCTCGCGGTAACGTCGTGTGTCGGGCATCACAGCGGCTGTCGGTCGCTAAGTGAATACATGCTCGACACCGTTTCGTCAACGGTTCGCCCAGAGTGAACGCCTTCCTCGCATTTCAGCCGGGCTTCAGGCGAGCTTCGGGGGCAGTCGCGGGCCGCCTGGCCGCGGGCATTTGAGTGAGCGTTCACATAGTAGGTTCGCTCATCTCGGGCCTCGCGGTGCGAGTCGGCCGGCGAGTTCGTTGCTGCCCGTGGACAGTGTGCTCGCCCGCGCGGCCGGTCTCGCTGCGAGGCCCGAGCGCTTCGTGCGCTGCGGGTGCCGCGCCCCGCCGAGGGTAACCCCCTGTGGCGGTCGCTGATCCCGATCATGCTCAGTCCGATCGTCGGCCTGCTTGTGCGTACGTGCCGAGGGCCCGTACCCCGCATCGGCCGGTGGGCCGGGTGTCGGGGCGGTTGCCCGAGGAGCAGGTTTCGACGATCGTGTCAGAACGTGATTCGGTTCGCCACCGGTAGGTCGGACGGGGGCGCCGTGACCACTGCCACCCGGCTCGCGCCCGTGCACCCGGCCGATAGGTGCATTATTAATTAACTTCGACGGAACCAGCCAGAGCCCAAGCGGGAGGCCCGATGTCCGGCCCCGAGATCCCGGTGTTCGACGCCGACAACCACCTGTACGAGACGATCGACGCGTTCACCAAGTACCTGCCGCCGCGCTACAAGAAGGCGATCGACTACGTCGACGTGCACGGCCGCACGAAGATCATGGTCCAGGGGACGGTCAGCGAGTACATCCCCAACCCGACCTTCGAGGTCGTCGCCCGGCCGGGTGCGCAGGAGGAGTACTACCGCAAGGGCAACCCGGACGGCAAGTCCCGCCGCGAGATCTTCGGCAAGCCGGTGAAGAGCATCCCGGCCTGGCGCGAGCCCGCGGCGCGCCTGAAGCTGATGGACGAGGAGCAGGGCCTCGCGAGGACCCTGTTGTTCCCGACGCTCGCGAGCCTGCTCGAGGAGCGGATGAAGGACGACCCGGAGCTGACCCACGCGGCGATCCACGCGCTCAACGAGTGGCTCTACGAGACCTGGCAGTTCAACTACAACGGCCTCGACCGTATCTTCACCACCCCGGTGATCACCCTGCCAATCGTCGACAAGGCGGTCGAGGAGCTGGAGTGGGTCCTGGAGCGGGGCGCGAAGGTGATCCTGGTCCGGCCGGCGCCGGTGCCCGGCTACCGGGGGCCGCGCTCGTTCGCGCTGCCGGAGTTCGACCCGTTCTGGGCGCGGGTCCAGGAGGCCGACATCCTGGTCGCCCTGCACTCGTCCGACTCGGGCTACTCCCGCTTCACCGGCGAGTGGACCGGGGCCGCGACCGAGCACCTGCCCTTCCAGCCGAACGCCTTCCGGATGCTGCACTCCTGGCGGCCGATCGAGGACGCGGTGGCGTCGCTGGTCATCCATGGCGCCGTGTCGCGCTTCCCGCGGCTGAAGGTCGCGGTCGTCGAGAACGGCGCCTCCTGGGTCGGGCCGCTGCTCAAGACCCTCAAGGACCTCTACAAGAAGATGCCGCAGGACTTCATCGAGAACCCGGTCGAGGCCCTGAAGCGCAACATCTACATCAGCCCGTTCTGGGAGGAGAACTTCGCCGAGCTGGCCCAGCTGCTCGGTGAGGAGCACATCCTCTTCGGCTCCGACTACCCGCACCCGGAGGGCCTGGCCAACCCGGTCAGCTACATCGACGACCTCAAGGACCAGCCCGAGCCGTTCATCCGCAAGGTCATGGGCGAGAACCTGGCCAAGCTGATGAACGTCCCGGTGGCGCTGCCCGCCACGGTCTGAGAGGGCACCGGCGGGGCGCGCGGCGCCCCGTCGGCCGGGCGCCGCGGGTGCGCTGTGCCCGGTAGGGTCGACGGCCCGGGTATGTGCCCGGGCCGTCGAGGCACCCGGCGGCGGCCCGCTGTACCGGGCAGTCCATGAAATCTTGATTCCCGTCAGGTGAGAATGTAGCTTCCAGCACAGGGAAGCGCTGGTAACGGGCCTCCGCGCACATCCGGCGTGCGTCCTCGGGGATGATCGGCGAGGACGCACCACGAGAACCAACCAGAAGAGGGCGAGGGAGCTGCCGTGAAGGGCTTACTCATCGACGGGCAGCTGGTCGAGGCGCCGAGTGCGACGGTCTCGCTCAACCCGACGACGGGCGAGGTTCTCGGCGAGGCACCGGACGCGACGGTCGAGCAGGCGGTGGCCGCGGTGAAGGCGGCGCGCCGGGCGTTCGACACGACGGACTGGTCGACGAACGTCGAGTTCCGGGTGCGTTGCCTGAACCAGTTGCATGAGGCGTTGGTCAAGCACCGCGAGGAGCTGCGCGAGCTGACGATCGCCGAGGTCGGGCACCCGCGCGTGATGACGTACGGCGCGGCGCTCGATGTCCCGATCGACATCGTGAAGTACTACGCGGACCTGGCCGCGGGCTACTCGTTCACGGAGGAGCTTCCGGAGGTCGAGTCCCACGGGATCAAGAATCGACGCTGGGTGGAGAAGGAAGCCGCGGGCGTCGTCTCCGCGATCATTCCCTACAACTACCCGACCCAGATCGCGATCGCGAAGGTCGCTCCCGCGCTCGCGGCCGGCTGCACCGTGATCCTCAAGGGCGCGCCGCAGACTCCGCTGATCACCCTGGCACTCGGCGAGATCATCGCCAACGAGACCGACATCCCGGCCGGCGTGGTCAACGTGATCACCTCGCCGTCGGTCGAGGTCGCCGAGGTGCTCACCGGCCACCCCGACGTCGACATGATCAGTTTCACCGGCTCGACGCCGGTCGGTCGACGGATCATGGAAGTCGCCGCCAAGACCGTCAAGAAGGTTTTCCTGGAGCTCGGCGGCAAGTCGGCGCTCATAGCCGTCGATGACGCGGACGCGGACTTTCTCGCCCTCATCGCGACCATGACGATCTGCTCGCACGCGGGGCAGGGCTGCGCCGTCACCTCGCGCCTGCTCGTGCCCAGCTCGCGCAAGGACGAGTTCGTCGAGAAGGTCAAGGCCACGATCGAGAACATCAAGGTCGGTGACCCGGCGCTGGAGGAGACCTACGTCGGCCCGCTGATCAGTGCCGAGCAGCGCGAGAAGGTCGACGGGATCGTCCAGCGGGCCGTCGCGGCCGGCGCCACGCTCGTCGCCGGAGGCAAGAGCCTCGACGGGCCCGGCTACTTCTACGCCCCGACGGTGCTGGCCGACGTCGACCAGGACAGCGAGATCGCTCAGGACGAGGTCTTCGGCCCGGTTCTGGCGATCATCGCCTACGAGGACGACGACGACGCCGTCGCGATCGCCAACAACTCGATCTTCGGTCTGTCCGGCTCGGTGTTCGGCGCGGACGACGAGCGAGCGATCGCGATCGCCCGGCGGATCCGGAGCGGGACGATCAGCGTCAACGGTGGCAACTGGTTCGCTCCGGACTCGCCGTTCGGCGGGTACAAGCAGTCGGGCATCGGCCGCGAGATGGGCGTGCCCGGGCTGGAGGAGTTCTTGGAGCGCAAGACCCTGGCGGTGCCGGTCAAGTGAGCGTGGTCAAGCTGACCCAGGGGCTGGGCCGGTGAGCGCCCGGCCCCTGGAAGGCATCCGCGTCCTCGAGGTCGCCATGTACGGCTTCGTGCCGTCGGGTGGCGCGGTCCTCGGGGAGTGGGGCGCTCAGGTCATCAAGATTGAGCATGCCGTGACTGGCGACCCGCAGCGCGGGCTTACGCAGATCGGCAAGATGAAGGTCGACCCCGCCGGGCCGAACCCGAACATCTGGCACAGCAACCGGGGCAAGCGCAGCGTTGGCCTGGACATCGCCAACCCGCTCGGCAGGGAGGTCCTGCTGGAGCTGGCGAAGCAGGCCGACGTGTACCTGACGAACCATCTGCCGAAGGTGCGCGAGAAGCTGCGCGTCGACGTCGACGACATCCGCGCCGTCAACCCGAAGATCATCTATGCGCGCGGCAGCGCGCTCGGCCCGCGCGGCGCGGAGTCCACGAAGGGCGGGTTCGACATGACCGCCTTCTGGGCGCGCGGCTCGTCCGCCGCGAGCCTGACGCCGCCGGGCACCGAGGGCGTCGTCAACCCGCCCGGGCCGGCGTACGGGGACACGATCTCCGGCACGAACCTCGCTGGCGGCATCGCCGCGGCGCTGTTCCGCCGCGAGCGGACCGGCGAGCCCTCCATCGTCGACGTCTCGCTGCTGGGCAGCGGGGTCTGGTCGATGGGCCACGGGGTCGCGCTGTCGAAGTTCGTCAACATGGCCTTCGAGGGGATCGTGCCCGGCGAGCACGGCGCGCCGACCAACCCGCTCTCCGGGCTGTACAAGACCAGGGACGGCCGGTACATCTCCCTGGTCATGCTGCAGCCGGCCCGGTTCTGGGCGGACGTGTGCCGCCACGTCGACCGGCCGGAGCTGGCCGACGACCCCCGGTTCGCCACCGCGGAGCTGATCGGCCAGAACACCCCCGAGGGCGTCAAGCTGCTACGGGAGGCGTTCGCCACCAGGACCCTGGCGGAGTGGACCGAACGGCTGGCCACCCTGTCCGGGCCGTGGGCCCCGGTGCAGGACTCGCTGCAGGTCAGCGCCGACCCGCAGGTCAGGGCCAACGAGTACATCATCGACGCCGGGGAGATGGAGCTCGTCGCGAACCCGGTCCAGTTCGACGTCACCGCGCCCGTCGCGGCCCCGGCGCCGGACTTCGCCGCCCAGACCGAGGAGGTCCTCCTCGAACTCGGCTACGGCTGGGACCGCATCATCGCCCTGAAGGAAGCCGGCGCGGTTACCTGACCGCCGGGCCGAGGCTCGTCGACGGTCCGGTGCCGGGGACAACGGCCACAGGCAGGAGGGGAGGACGCCGTCTCGGCGTCCTCCCCTCCTTATACCCAGGGCGCTGTTGTCGTCCTTACTTGTTACTTGTCGCGGATCCGGTTCAGGACCTTGTCGACCTCGGCCCAGTGCGCGTCGGAGACCCACAGGTCGCCGAAGGCCTCGGCGGCCTCCCGCGGGCCGACCGTGCCGGACATGACGCGCTTGGTCTCGGCGGCCGGGTGGTGGGCCAGGGACTTCGCCAGCGCGCGCCAGCCGGCGTCGAACTCGGCGCGTGGGAGGACCTTGTCGACCAGGCCCAGGCGGGCGGCCTCGGCGGTGTCGACGACGGCGCCGGAGCCGGCGAGCATGAGGGCCCGGCCGCGGCCGACGACGGCCGCCAGCCGCTCCGCGCCGCCCCATCCCGGCATGATCGCCAACATGGCCTGAGTGAAGCCGATCCGGATGTCCTCGGCGGCGACGCGGATGTCGGCGGCGATGGCCACCTCGGCGCCTCCGCCGAGGGCGTGGCCGTTGATCGCGGCGATGACGGGCCCGCGGAACGCGGCGATCCGGTCGCACAGCCCGCGCATCCGCAGCGCCATGTCGACGGCGCCTTCCTTGGTCCGGATCGTGGCGAGCTCCTTAAGGTCGCCGCCCGAGATGAACGCACGGTCGCCGCCGCCGGTGATGGCCAGCGCGTGCGCTCCCGACGTGTCGACAGCGTCGAGCACCTTCTCCAGCTCGTCCATCGTGTCCCGCGAGATGGCGTTGCGTGCCTCGGGCCGGTCGACCGTGACGACCGCGAGGCCTCCGTCGATGTCGAGATCGATCACTATGCCTTCTCCGTCTTTGGTACTAACGTTCTCGTCTGGTGAGAGTACCGTCGCCGCACGAAACGGAGTGTGCACCAGCATGCGAACCATCCCCGCCGAGCTGGTCAAGCGCTACGAGGCCGAGGGGTGGTGGACCCGGGAGACGCTCGGTGACCTGTTAGCGGCCGGGCTCGCGGCCGCGCCCGACGCCCAGTTCCGGGTCCACTCGGACGTGCGGCCGTATGAGGGGACGCTTCGCGACGTCGAGCGGCTCGCCCGCCGGCTCGCCGCGGGGCTGCGGGCGCGCGGGGTGGGCCCCGGCGACGTCGTCGCCGTCCAGCTTCCCAACTGGGTGGAGGCGGCGGCGACCTTCTGGGCGTCGACGTTCCTCGGCGCGGTCGTCGTGCCGATCGTGCATTTCTACGGCCGCAAGGAGCTCGGCTACATCCTGCGCACCGCGAAGCCGAAGGTGTTCGTCACGGCGGAGCGGTTCGGCCGGATGGAACTGCACGAGGACCTGTGCGCCGAGGTACCGATCGTCGGCGTGGTCGACCGTGACCCTGAGCGACGGAGGGCACGCGCGGACGGGGTTCCTGCCGGATCGACGAAGTCGATCTGGGAGGTCGTTTCGTCCGAGCGGAGCGAGGACGGAGCCGGAGCGCGTGACCGACGCGGCGAAGCAGAAGGCTCTGAGCGACGCGGCGGAACGGTGGATTTCGACGACCTGCTGGCCGACGAGCCGCTCGAGGGCGTGCTCCTGGTTGACCCGGCCTCGACGGCGGTGATCGCGTTCACCTCGGGCACCACCCGCGACCCGAAGGGCGTGGTGCACAGTCACCAGACGCTGGTCTTCGAGACCCGCCAGCTCGCCGGGCTGATGCCCGAGGACCGGGGCGCCCAGCTCACCGGCGCGCCGGTCGGCCACTTCATCGGGATGCTCAACGCGCTGCTGATCCCGGTGCTGGACGGCATGCCGATCAACCTGCTGGACGTCTGGGACCCGGCGAAGGTGCTGGCGCTGCTCGCCGACGGCCTCACCGTCGGCGGCGGCGCGACCTTCTTCATGACCAGCATCGTCGACCACCCCGACTTCGAGCTCGCCAAGCACTACGAGGGGATCCGCTACGCGGGCCTGGGCGGCTCCTCGGTGCCGGCCGCGGTCACCACCAGGCTCACCGACCTGGGCGTCACCGTCTTCCGGTCGTACGGCAGCACCGAGCACCCGTCGATCACCGGCTCGCGCTACTCCGCGGCCCTCGAGAAGAGGATCTTCACCGACGGCGACCCGATGACGGGCGTCGAGATCCAGCTAGCCGAGGACGGCGAGATCCTCAGCCGCGGCCCGGACCTGTGCCTGGGCTACCTCGACGACGAGCTGACGGCGAAGGCGTTCGACGACGAGGGCTGGTACCACACCGGCGACGTCGGCGTGCTCGACGCGGACGGCTACCTCACGATCGTCGACCGCAAGGCGGACTTCATCATCCGCGGCGGGGAGAACATCAGTGCCTTGGAGGTGGAGGAGGCGCTGCTCACGATGCCGGCCGTCGCCGAGGCGGCGGTCGTGGCCGCCCCCGACCCGCGCCTCGGCGAGCACGCCGCCGCGGTGCTGCGGCTCGCCCCGGGGCACGAGGTGCCGACGCTCGCGGAGATGCGGGCGCACCTGGAACGGGTAGGGCTGGCCAGGCAGAAGTGGCCCGAGGAGGTCCACACGGTCGGCGACTTCCCGCGCACGGCCAGCGGCAAGGTCCAGAAGGTGCTCCTGCGGCGGGACATTGCGGCCGGACAGGCCAGAGAATAGGATTCTCGCCTTGAGCAAGGATGGATCTCATGTCGACGCGCTCGCCGGACCCGGTCGTCGACACGAGCGACCACATCGGGCCGATCGACGGCTGATCGACCGCTGAGCGCCGCCGCGATGGAACCAGGAAGCCGAGTACGGAACCAGGAAGCCGAGTGACGAGGACGTCCAGGTGACAGAGAACCGAGAGGGCCAAAGGGCATGCGAGAATGATCTTCCTTCGCATGCCCGGCGGCCCGCGTCCCCAGAGGCACTCAGAGTGGCCGGGGACCTCAGGATTGCCGGGAGCACCGAGAGCGCGACGTTCACGGGGCTGCCGTGGGACACCATCCCGCGGATGGTGGCCAGCACCGCGGAGCGGTTCGGTGACGCCGAGGCGCTCGTCGACGGTGACCTGCGCCTGACCTATGTCCAACTGGTCGAGCGGGTCCGCCGGGCGGCCGGCGCGTTCGCCGCGCTTGGCGTTGGCAAGGGCGACCGGGTGGCTATCTGGGCGCCCAACTCCGCCGAGTGGGCGATTGCGGCCTTTGGACTGCTGACCGCCGGCGGTGTCCTGGTTCCCGTCAATACCCGTTACAAGGCGGCCGAGGCCGCCGACATCATCGTGCGCAGCGGTGCCAAGGCCGTGCTCACCCAGCCCGGCTTCCTCGGTATCGACTACGAGGTGCCGGACGGGGTCACGAACATCGACCTGAAGTCGGACTTCCTCACGAGCGGCTCGCCGTTCGAGCGGGAGGTCGACGGCGGCGACATCGCCGACATCATCTTCACCTCCGGCACCACCGGGCGCCCCAAGGGCGTGATGATGAACCACCGGCAGACCCTGCGGCTGTATTCCGAGTGGTGTTACCAGGCCGATCTGCGCGAGGGCGACCGGTACCTGATCGTCAACCCGTTCTTCCACACGTTCGGCTACAAGGCAGGGCTTGTCGCGTCACTCATTCGTGGCGCGACCATTCTGCCGCTGGCCGTCTTTGATGTGGACAAGGTCGGCGAGCTGGTCGAGCGGGAGAAGGTCACCATGCTCCCGGGCGCGCCGACCATCTACCACTCGCTGCTGGAGGCCAGCGGCCCGCACTTGGCCGAAGGTGGCAGAGCCTGGCACGACCTTTCATCTCTGCGCTGCGCGGTCACCGGCTCGGCCGACATCCCGGTGGAGCTCATCCGCCGGATGAAGGCCGAGCTGCCGTTCCAGCACATCATGACCGGCTACGGGCTCACCGAGGCCGGCACCGCCACGGCCTCCCGTCCCGGCGACTCGTTCGAGTCGATCGCGACGACCGTCGGCGCGCCCTGCGACGGCATCGAGGTCGCGGTCGCCGGTGACGGCGAGGTGCTCATCCGCGGCTACAGCGTCATGCAGGGCTACTTCGACGACCCGAAGGCCACCGCCGAGACGATCGACGCCGACGGCTGGCTGCACACCGGCGACCTCGGCTCCCTCGACGAGCGTGGTTACCTGAAGATCGTCGGCCGCAAGAAGGACATGTTCATCGTCGGCGGGTTCAACGCCTATCCCGCCGAGATCGAGGGATACCTCCTGGAGCACCCGGCCGTCGCCCAGGCCGCCGTCATCGGCGTGCCCGACGAGCGGCTGGGCGAGGTGTGCAAGGCGTTCCTGGTACTCCGCGCGGGTGCTCAGGTATCCGCCGAGGAGGTCATGTCCTGGTCCAAGGTGCGGATGGCCGGGTTCAAGGCGCCGCGATATGTCGAGTTCCTCGACGCCCTCCCGTTGAACGCGACGGGCAAGGTAATGAAGGACCAGCTGCGGTGACGGCCGGGAACCCGCTCGGCCAGAGTGGCACGGGCCGGTCAGGCGCCGAGGTGACCGGCGTCGCCAGCGCCGCCTGAGTGGGGCGCTTCGCGCCGACCGTGCGGTCACAGGGCCGGTGCGCACACCCGGGCCGGTCCTTGTCCGCGCCGGCGAGGTGCCTGTGACTGTGCCTGCGCTGACGCTGGCGGCGGCGCGTAAGAGTTGACCGAAGAGTTAGGTGGAGAAGATGGCGCGGTTCGGCGTGATGATCGGGCCCGAGCGCGGGGACTCCGCGCGTAAGGCCGCCCGGATGCTCGACGACGTGCGCTGGGCCGAGGGCGCGGGGATGGACACCGCCTGGATCCCTCAGGTCCCGACGGACTTCGACGCGCTGATCACCGTCGCGCTGATGGGCACGGTGACCGAGCGCATCGAGCTGGGGACCGCGGTGGTCCCGCTGCAGCCGCAGCACCCGATCGCGCTGGCGCGGGCCGCGATGTCGGCGCACGCCGCCACGAACGGCCGGCTCGCGCTCGGCGTCGGGCCGTCGCACCACTGGATCGTCAAGGACATGCTCGGCCTGCCCTACGACAGGCCGGCCGCGTTCACCCGCGACTACCTCGAGGTGCTGAACGCCGCCCTGGCGGGCACCGGCGGCGCCGACGTCGAGAACGACACCTTCACGGTCCACAACCCGCTCGGCCTCACCCCGGTCGCGCCGCTGCCGGTGCTGGTCGCCGCCCTCGGCCCGGTGATGCTGCGCATCGCCGGCGAGAAGGCGGACGGCACCGTGCTGTGGCTGGCCGACGAGCGCGCCATCGGCGGGCACATCGCGCCGAGGATCATCAAGGCGGCCGAGGAGGCCGGGCGGCCGGCGCCGCGGATCGTCGCGGGCATTCCGGTGTGCCTGTGCCTGCGGGACCAGGTCGAGGAGGCCAAGGCGCGCGCCAACCGGATCCTCGGCGAGGCAGAGGTCTCCCCGAACTACCAGCGGCTGCTCGACCAGGGCGACGCCAAGGACGTCGGCGACCTCGCCGCTGTCGGCGACGAGGAGATGATCGTCGCCCGGATCAAGCAGTTCGTCGACGCCGGCGTCACCGACCTCTCCGCGCGGCTGCTGCCGATCGGCGACAACCGCGACGAGCTGGTGGCCTCCAAGCGCCGAACCCGCGAGGTCTACGCCCAGATCGCCGCCGACCTTCGGGCTTAGTAGAGGGCCAAAGGGTGCGCGACAATGATCTTCCTTCGCGCGCCCGGCGGCCGTTGTTCGGGAATCAGGACGGGGCGCTGAGCTCCCTCGCACGTGGTCCCAGTTCTCGAGGCCCATGATGATGGGTGGTCTGGCCCGGTGTCGCGGGTCGGCGAGGTGGCTGGGTGGGCGCTGCGCCCAGGCGCCGTCACTTGACGGTGCCACGCGCCGCGCACGGAGGGAGCGCTGTGACGGAGCGAGTTCGGGATGCCCTGACCGGTTCCGCCGCGGGTCAGGGGCCGCTGGCGGGAATCAGGATTCTCGAGGCCGGCCACATCCTGGCCGGCCCGTACGCCTCGATGCTGCTGTCGGACCTCGGTGCCGAGGTCATCAAGATCGAGCCGCCGACGGGCGACATGTCGCGGCAGGTCGGCGAGGCCTACTTCGCCAGCCTCAACCGCGGCAAGCGCAGCGTCGTCGCCGACCTGACCACGCGGGAAGGCCAGGACCGGCTGCACGAGCTGACCGCGGGCGCGCACGCGCTGATCGTCAACCAGCGGCCGTCCGCGATCCGCAAGCTCGGGCTGACCTACGAGGCGCTCAGGCAGTACAACGAGAAGCTCGTCTGCGTCGCGATCACCGGCTACGGCCTGCGCGCCGGCGACGACCCGGCGTTCGACTACATCATCCAGGCGGCCACCGGCGTCGCGGCGCTCACCGGTGAACCGGACGGCCCGCCGACGCTGCCCGGCTACACGGCGGCGGACAACTCCGCGGGCCTGACCGCCGCGCTGGGCCTGCTCGCCCAGATCGTCTCCGGCCGGGGCGGGCAGGTCGAGGTGTCGCTGCGCGACGTCATGCTCTCCCAGCTCAACTACAAGGCGTCGGCGTACCTAAACGACGGCACCGAGCCGGTGCGCCACCCGTTCGGAGCGCACTCGTACTACGTGCCGGCGCAGCTGTTCCCGACCGCGGACGGTTTCATCGCCATGTTCCTGACGCACGACCGCTCCTGGCGGACGTTCGTGACGGAGGCCGGGATCCCCCCGGAGGAGGTCGCGGCCTTCCCGACGATGGCCGACCGGGCCGCGAGCCGCGAGGAGGTGGTGGCGATCGTCATCAAGGCACTGGCGGCGGACACAGCGCGCGGCTGGGAGGCGCGGCTGCGTCCCCAGGGCATCCCGATCGCCGCGGTCCGCTCCCTGCCCGACGCCCTGGCCGAGGCCCCCGAGGCCGTCGTCGACGCGGGCGGCGGCTTCCGTCTGATCGGCAGCCCTATCCGTGTCGACGGCTACGAACCGGCCTACGGCCCGCCCCCAGCTCTCGGCGAGCACGGCCGCGCCTGAACCGACCGCGTTACTCGTACTTGACGACGACCTTGTCCGACTCGGGGAGGCCCTGGCAGGTGAGCACGTAGCCGTCGGCGACCTCGTCGTCGGTCAGCGCGTCGTTCACCCGCATCGAGACCTCGCCCTCCTCGACGTGGGCCATGCAGGTCGCGCAGGTGCCGGACTCGCAGGAGAACGGCGGGGTGAGCCCGCCGCGGCGCGCGCTCTCCAGGAACGTCTCGCCGGGCCGGCGGGGAACCGTCACCTTCTTGCGGCCCAGGATGATCGTCACCGTGCCCTCGAGGACCTGGCTGGCCGCCGAGCCGGAGCCCTCGGCCCCGGTGCCGATGGCCTCGTCCTCCTCCGGAGGCAGCGGGGCCGTCACGCCGAACCGTTCGATGAAGATCTTCCCTGCCACGGGGATGGCGGCCTCGACCAGGTCCATGAACGGCGTCGGGCCGCAGATGTAGACGTCGGCGCCGGTGTCCTCGCCGAGGAAGACGCGGACCGCGTCCGCGTCCAGGAAGCCCTTCTCGACGTCCAGGTGACGGGTGACCGACAGCCGGCCCGGGTACCGCTCGGCCAGGTCGGCCAGCGCCTGCCAGAAGATCGCCGCAGGCTGGTCACGGTCGGCGCACAGGAGCCGGACCCGGCGGTTCGTCGTGGCGAGCGCGCTCTTGGCCAGGGAGATGACCGGGGTGATCCCGCTGCCGCCGCAGAAACCGATCAGCGGCGCGTCGGTCTCGCGAAGGCAGAAGACGCCGTGCGGCCTCGTCAGCTCGACCTCGTCGCCCTTGGCCAGGTTGTCGATCATCCAGTTCGACACCCGGCCGGCGGGGACTCGCTTGACGGTCACCGCGAGCTCGCCGTCTGTCTCCGGCGCGCTCGACATGGAGTAGCTGCGCAGCACTTCCTGGCCGTCGATCGTGACCTTGAAGGTGCAGAACTGGCCGGCGCGGTACTCCCACGGCCCCGCGACCGGGGCGAGCGCGAACGTCCGCGCGTCGGCCGTCTCCTCGATCACCCGGGTGACGGTCGCACGCTGGAACAGCGGAGGTCTCGGCATGTGACGACATCCTCTGGTATTAAGGTTCTAACTAGACGAGAATACAGTTTCCACCGACGAGACGGGAGCCTCTCCATGGTGGTCCTCGTCTTCGAGGAGCAGGAGTACAGCCAAGCCCGGCTGGACGCCCTGACCAGCGGGTTAGCCGATCGGCTCGCTGGCGGTAGGGTCCGTGCCGGTGACCGCGTGGCGCTGATGTCGTCGACCCGTCCAGAATTCATCATCGCTGTACGGGCCATCTGGCGGCTAGGTGCTTCCGTCGTGCTGCTCAGCCCCGCGTGGAAACGCGGCGACGTCGAGCACGCCCTGGCTGTCAGCCAGCCGGCACACGCCATCGGTGACCACCCGGTGCTCGCCGAACTGATGCCGATGCTCCACCTGGACGAGCTCGTCGAGCTTACCGAGCCCACCCCGGTCGCCGCTCCCGGCGAGCGACCGGCCCCCGCCGAGGCATCCGCTCCCGGCGAGGCGGCGGCTCCCGACCCCGCCGCGGACGCGCTGTTCGTGTTCAGCTCCGGCACGACCGGGCTCCCGAAGGCCGTGCGGCACACCCACGGCTCGTTCGCCGCCGCCGTCGGCCACTGGCGCGACGTGCTCGGGATGACGGCGGCGGACCGTATCCAGGTCGCGACCCCGCCGTCGCACATCCTCGGCATCCTCAACATCGTCACCGCGCTCGAGACTGGGGCCTGGATGCGGCTGCACCGCCGCTTCAGCCTGGACGCGCTGCTGCGCTCGATCCAGGACGACCGGATCACCATCGAGATGGCGGTCGCCCCGATCGCGCTCGCGATGGCCTCACACCCGGACCTGGAGTCGTTCGACCTCTCGTCGCTGCGCTTCATCATGTGGGGCGCGACACCCGTCACGGCAAGCGTCGCAGAGACCGTCACCCGCCGGGCCGGGGTGCGGTGGCTCCCTGCCTACGGCGCGAGCGAGCTGCCTGTCCTCGCCTGCAACCCGCTCGAGGGCGCGCGGCTGGACAGCGTCGGGAAGGCCGCACCGGGCGTGGACCTCCGGGTCGTCGACCTGGAGACCGGCAAGCCGCTCGGCCCGGGGGAGACCGGCGAGATCCAGGCCCGCTCGCCGTCGCTGATGGCCGGCTACCTCCCAGAAGACGCCAACGCGGAGGCCTTCGACGACGGCTGGTACCGCACCGGCGACGTCGGCACCATCGACGACGACGGCTGGGTGCGGCTCACCGACCGGCGCAAGGAAATGATCAAAGTGCGCGGCTTCCAGGTCGCGCCCGCCGAGGTCGAGGCGGTGCTGCACGGCCACCCGGCGGTCGCCGACTGCGCCGTGTTCGGCGTGCCGGACGCGGCGTCCGGCGAGGTGATCGTCGCCGCCGTCACCCGTACGGCCCCCGCCTCGGCCCCCGTTACCGCCCCGCCCGGGCAGGCGGCGGACGTGTGGGCCGTCACGTCCGACGACGCGTTGGCCGCGGAGCTGCTCACTCTGGTCGGTACGCGGCTCGCGTCCTACAAGTGGCCGCGCCAGGTGGTGTTCGTCGCCGAGATCCCGCGGCTGCCCTCCGGCAAGGTGCTGCGCCGCGTCCTGCGCGACACGGCGCTCGCGCCGGAGTCGCTTCGGGGTGCCGGATGACCGCAGGCCCGGCTCCGTCCATGACGTTCAAGCGCTGCGCAACTGTCCTGGCCCGGAGGCGCCGGCCACGAGCGAAGCGAAGTGGCCCCCCGCAAACGCTTACACCGCTCGCAACGTTGAAGCGCTCCGCAACCGGGCTGGCCTGGAGGCGTGCCTCCGCGGAGGCCCGTCCACGAGCGAAGCGACGTGTCTCGACATGTGGGCCAGCTCGGATTGGTGAGGTGCAGCGGCAGGCGACCGTCCTGGCCCGGAGGCGTGCCTCCGCGGAGGCCCAGCCACGAGCGAAGCGACGTGGTTGGGCCGCAGCGGAGGTCGCCGGAGGGCACGTGAGCGGAGGAGGACGCCGCGCGGAGGTCCCCTCCGAGCGAAGCGAGGAGGGGGCCGGAGCGCGGCGCCCGGACGGAGCGAACCAGAAACAAGGAGCAGTATGGACGTTCGTCTGACGACTGAGCAGCGCGAGCTGCGGGACGCGGCCGCCCGGCTCGCGGATGATCTCGGCCCCGGGTCCGTGCTCGACCTGGCCGACGACGACCGGGCGGCGCGGCTGGAGAAGGCGATCGCCGCGACCGGCTGGCGGACCCTGCGGTCCGACGGCGCCTCCGGTGTCGAGGTCGCCCTGGTCGCCGAGGAGTTCGCCCGCGGCCTGATCGACGTGCCGTTCGTCGGCCCGGTGCTGGCCGACGACCTGTACGCGCGGCTCACCGCGGCGGGTGAGCCCGCGCCCGAGGGCCTCGAGACGGCGGCGGCCGGCGCGGCCACGGTCGCGGTCGACGGCATCGCCGTCGACGCCAAGGGCCTGCGCGGCCTGCTCGCGCTCGAGGGCACCCAGGTGCTCGCCGGCGGCGTCGGGGTGACCGTCGAGGGCGTCGACCTGACCAGGCTCACCGGCGAGGTCGCCGGCCCGCTCACGGCGGTCGGCGAGCTCGACGCCGAGGCAGCGCTGCGGTGGCACGCGCTCGCGCTCGTCGCGACCGCGGCCGACATGCTGGGCGCCGCCCGCGGCGGGCAGGCCCTCGCCGTCGAGTACGCCAAGGTGCGCCAGCAGTACGGCCACGCCATCGGCTCGTACCAGGCGATCGCCCACCTGCTCGCCGAGGCGCTCGCCCTCGTCGAGGGGTCGGTGAGTGTGCTGCGGCACGCCGCGTGGGCGGTCGACGAGCTGTCGGCTGTCGAGGCGGTCCAGGCCGCGCTGGTCGCGAAGGTCTACACCGAGCGCGCCGCCCGCACCATCTGCGAGACCTCGATCCAGGTGCACGGCGGCATCGGCAACACCTGGGAGTGCCTCGCGCACGTCTTCCTGCGGCGCGTGCTGACGTCCGCGGAGCTGTTCCCGGCCAGTCTTGAGGAGATCGACCTTGGACTTTCGTGACTCCCCGGAAGAGGCCGCGTTCCGCGCGCGGCTGCGGGCATGGCTGGCCGAGCACGCCGGTGAGTTCAAGGCGTCCGGCGACGACTACTGGCACCAGGCCGGGCGGTGGCACACCGCCCTCTACGAGGGCGGCTTCTTCGGCCTGTCCTGGCCGAAGCGGTTCGGCGGGCACGACCTGGCGCCGGTCTACGACGTCATCCTCGACGAGGAGCTGGCCATCGCCGGCGCCCCGCCGCGGCCGAGCCTTGGCTACCTGGCGCACGGCCTCGGCCGGCACGCCAGCGAGGAGGTGCAGCAGCGCTTCCTGCCCGGAATGATCAACGGGACCGAGCGGTGGTGCCAGGGCTTCAGCGAGCCGGGCGCCGGCTCCGACCTCGCCTCGCTGACCACCCGGGCCGAGCTCGACGGTGACGAGTACGTCATCCACGGCCACAAGATCTGGACGAGCTACTCCGACGTCGCCGACCTGTGCCTGGTGCTCGCCCGCACCGACCCGGACGTGCCCCGGCACAAGGGCGTCTCCGGCTTCATCGTCTCGATGCACCAGCCGGGCGTCGAGCAGCGGCCCCTGAAGATGATCAACGGGGTGTCGGCCGAGTTCGGCCAGGTCGTCTTCGACGGCGCCCGGGTGCCGGCCGCCAACATGGTCGGCAAGCCCGGCGACGGCTGGAAGCTCGCGATGACCGTCGTCGGTCACGAGCGCGAGCCGTCGACGCTGGGCTTCTCCGCCCGCTACGGCAAGCTCGTCCGCTCGCTCGCGCAGACGGCCGACGCCGCCGGCGGGAAGGTGCCCGACGACCTGCGCTGGGCGGCGGTGCAGGCCGAGATGCTGCGGCTGCACGTGCGCCGGCGGCTGTCCGAGCAGCTCGACGGCGTCACGCACACCTCGGACGGCTCGCTGGACAAGCTGCTCATGACCTGGGTCGAGCAGTCCGTGGGCCACGCGGCGCTGGCCGTCACCGGCACCAGGGACCGGGAGAACCTCGAGGCCTATCTGTACAGCCGGGCGCAGAGCGTCATGGGCGGCACGTCCCAGATCCAGAAGAACATCATCGCAGGCCGCATCCTCGGCCTGCCGACGAGCTGACCTGGCCGGAAGGGACGGACAACGATGTCGGACAACCTGTACGACCTGCCGGACGAGATCCAGGTCCGGGCCGACGGCCCGATCCGGATCATCACGCTGAACCGGCCGGACAACCTCAACGCGGTGAACCACGAGCTGCACCTCGGCCTCGCCAAGGTGTGGACGTTGCTGTCGGAGGACCTGGAGGCCAGGGCCGCGGTGATCACGGGCGCCGGGCGGGCGTTCTCGGCCGGCGGTGACTTCGCCTACCTGAAGCGACTGAGGGATGACCCCGATCTGCAGCGGCTGACGATCATGCACGGCCGGGAGCTCGTGCTCGGCATGGCGCGCTGCCGGGTGCCGGTCGTCGCCGCGGTCAACGGGCCGGCGGCCGGCCTCGGCTGCAGCCTGGTGGCGCTGTCCGACATCGTCTACCTGGCCGAGCGGGCGTACCTGCTCGACCCGCACGTGCAGGTCGGCCTGGTGGCGGCCGACGGCGGCCCGCTCACCTGGCCGCTGCACACGAGCCTGCACTGGGCGAAGGAGTACGCGCTCACCGGCGCGAAGATCCCCGCCGAGCGGGCACTGCAGATGGGTCTGGCGAACCACATCGTCGCCGACCCGTTCGGCGAGGCCCTCGAGTGTGCGAAGAAGATCGCCGGCCTGCCCCGCCAGGCTGTCGAGTCGACGAAGCGGCTGCTGAACATCCACCTGGAACGGGCGGTGATGGCGAGCCTCGACTACGCGACGAACGCCGAGGAGCAGTCGTTCAAGACGCCAGACTTCGCCGCCATCGTCGAAAAGCTCAACGCGAACAAGGGGTGACGACCGGTGCGACGCACGGTCTACGGACCTGAGCACGAGGCATTCCGAGCGGCGGTCCGGACCTTCTTCGAGAAGGAGGTGGTCGCCCACTTCGACGAGTGGGAGGAGCGCGGCATGCCGCCGCGCGACTTCTACAACAAGTGCGGCGACCTCGGCATCCTGGGGCTGGGCATCCCGGAGGAGTACGGCGGCGGCGGCGCCTCGTACCTGTTCAACGCGGTCGTCGCCGAGGAGGCCGGCCGCCTGGGCCTGGGCCTCGGCCCGCTGCGCATCCACTGCGACATCAGCGTGCCGTACTTCGTCGACCACGCGAACGAGGAGCAGCGGTCTCGCTGGCTGCCTGGCCTGGCCGGCGGCGAGCTGGTCTGCGCGCTGGCCCTCACCGAGCCGGGGGCGGGCTCCGACCTCGCGGGCCTGTCGGCGAGTGCCCGCCTCGAGGGCGACGAGTACGTGGTGAACGGCTCGAAGACGTTCATCACCGGCGGCCTGAACGCCGACGTCTTCCTGACCGCGGTGAAGACCGACCCGGCCCAGCGGCACGCCGGCCTGTCGCTGCTCGTCATCGACGCGAAGACGCCGGGCGTCTCCCGGGGCGGGAAGATGAAGAAGATCGGCCTGCACATCCAGGAGGCCTGCGAGATCTTCTTCGACGACGTCCGGGTGCCTGCGGCCAACCTGCTGGGGGAGGCGGGCCAGGGGTTCACCTACCTGACCTCCCACCTGCCGCAGGAGCGGATGTCGATCTCCGTCAACGCGCAGGCCTCGGCCGCGTCCGTCGTCCAGCAGACCGTCGACTACGTGAACGGCCGCAAGGCGTTCGGCAAGACGATCGGCCACTTCCAGAACACCAAGTTCGTCCTGGCCGGCTGCGCGACCGAGGTCGAGGCCGGCTGGGCGATGCTCGACCGGGCACTGACCGCGCTCGACGCGGGCGAGCTCACCCCGACGGACGCGGCTAAGGTCAAGCTGTTCGTCACCGAGATGCAGGGCCGCGTCACCGACGCCTGCCTGCAGCTGTTCGGCGGCTACGGCTACATGACCGAGTACCCGGTCGCCCGGGCCTGGGCCGACGCCCGGGTGGGGCGCATCTACGGCGGCTCCAGCGAGATCATGAAGACCATCATCGCCAAGGACCTCGGCCTGTGATCGACCAGCACGAATTCCGGATCATGGCTCTGACCAGGCTAGCTACACCCGGCATGATCTAGCCACGTCTCGCGGTGTCTCGCGTGCGCGACGGTCCAGAGACGGTCCAGCCCGGTCCGAAGACTGATCGGCGCCACGCGGGACCGTCGCGACCGACGGCGACAGTGAGTGACAAGCCCCGATTCGGGGGCATCCCCCAGGCCCGGCGCCCCAGACGTCCGCGATCTACGCTGGCATCGAGGTGTGCAACGCGAACGCCCCTCCCAGCCGAGACCGGGAGGGGCGTTCGTCGTCTTCGGCTCAGCCGACCGTCGGCCCCGTCGCGGTCTCTACAACGTCCGCTGACACCCCGCCGGGTCCTGCTCCAGTCACCTTCGAGGCGCCACCCATGCTCGGCGAGCCGCTTGTCAGCAAGTTCGCAGAGCGTGGGGAAGCCGGCCTCGTAGTCGGCTGGGAAGCCGCCAGGATTGGAGAGCCAGGTCAACTTCTCGTTGCTGACCAACCTGGCAGCGGCGCCGATCTCCGACAAGGGGTAGCGCCGCAATTCTGGCGCACCGGTCTAGGGTGTCCTCCGCTACGACAACTGGGGGGCGTTGGCGTGAATTAAGGGCGTGCTGGACGAGGACGGGCAGGTTCGCTGCCCAAAGTGCGGCTCCACCAGTCACCGACTGAAGGGGTCGTACACGGTGCGTCCAAGTGCTTCGAGGACGCCCACGCAGTCGGTTCCGATCCCTCGGTAGTCCTGGGGGGTCGCGTCGCTACCCCAAGAAGACCGACACGAACTGCTGGTTAAGCGCGCCGTTGCCGTACCACCCGTCAATCGGCGCGCCCGGCCACAGGCTGTCGCCGTAGACGTCGGCGTAGAGCCCGCTCCAATAGTTGCGCAGCTGGAAGGTCCCGTCCGCCGCGACCTGGAACTGCCACAGCTCGGTGAACCGGCCGTCACACGGCTCCTGCGTCAGGGTGTGGCCGACTACTCCGTCGAAGTTGAGGCAAAGCCCGCTCTTCTTGTTGACGACCTGGCCTTGGTTGCCGGTCAAGAACAGCGCCCAGCGCTGGTTGTCGCCGCCGTTGCTGGACCACTGGATGACCTGGGCGCCGGGCGCCGTCGACCCCCCGTTGACGTCCAGAGTGAGCCCGGACCTCACGGACTTGAACTGGTAGTAGGGCGACGCGGCCCGAGCGGGAGAGGCGACGCCGAGAACAACGGCGGCCATGCTGATGGCCAGGACGGATGCGAGAAGCCCCCGACGCCGGCGGCGACCACGCTGAGCGCCCGCGCTCCTGGCCTGGTCCTCGCCGCACGCCCGCCGACGCAATACTGTGGACATTTGCCGTGATCTCCTCGCTACTTGCCGTCCCACCGTTGGGCTGGTGGCTGCAGTGTTCCGGCAACGCGCCGAATCACTTGTCCGCTCCTGGACACCAGCGGATGGCCGACGCCACGGCGACTAGATCATCAATAGCGCCAATGGCGACACGGGACCTCCTCGACCCCCGAACTGACCGTCGAGGAAGCGGCGAAGCGCCTCGGCACCTAGTCGCGGACGGTCCGCCGCTACCTGTCGCCGTCCAGTGGCGAGTTGTCCCGCCTCGGCGACGGGGTCAGCGAGAAGGCGGTCCGTGCCTACCGGATGCGCCGTACCGAGTCGGTCCGCCGTACCCGCTTCCGTCGGTCCTCGCCCAACGTCGTCCACCACGCAGCCTGAGCCTCAAGGGGCTGTCAGCCGGGCGGTGGCGGGACGCCGAAGTTCGCTATCCGCTCGATCGCATCCGCGAGTCTCGCGACCAACGGGTCCATGCTGCTGGCCGTCTTGTCGCTGTTGGCCGCCTTGCCGAGCCTGTCCAGCCGATGTGTCAACGCCAGGATCGCGAGTGTCTGCGCGTAGGCGATCTTCTCGGCTGGTTCGAGATCTTCCAGCTCGATCGGTTCGAGAATCTGCACGGCCTCCCAGTGGCCGTTGACGATCGTGCCTGCGAGGCGGGCGTCCCTCTCCTCGTCGGTCTCGGGACGTGGGCGGCGGAACCGACCCGGCATGCAAGCCCCCTCGACGTCCCTACCCGCGGCGTGATGTCCCTCCGGCGATTGGTTGACCTGCCAGCCTGGTCTTGCGTCAGCGGGCAGTCTCACCTGGCTTGATCACATACAGCTTGATGTCGGTCAGCGCCTCGACCTGCGTGCCTGCTGGCGGGTCTTGGCGGACGACGACCCAGTTCCGGTCCCACAGCTGCATCCGGCCCTGCCCGGTCGCGTCGATTGATGTGGACCGCAGCGGTGGGAACAGGGTTTCCTGCGCGGACTGGAGATCGCTTCCGACGACGTTCGGAACGGCGACGAGTTCGGGTGTGGCATTCGCGGTCGGCTGGGCGACTGGCTGCGTCGAGGCGACAGTGACCGCCGAAGTAGCCGGTGCTGGCGTCGTCGTCAGTGTGGCTGTCGGTGTCGGTGTCGGTGTTGCACTGGCGGACGACTTGCCATCACCCGAGCTGGCGATGGCGGCGACACAGGACACGAACAGCAGGGCGACGACTCCGAGGGCGGCCCATAGGGGCCAGCGTCGCTTCCATGATGGGCGGGGCGGCGGGCCGGATGGTGGCTGGTTGCCGTAGGCGGGTGGGTAGCCGCCGGTCTGTTGGTAGGGCTGTGTGTAGCCCGGACCTTGGTAGCCGTGACCTTGGTCGTGGGTGCCGTAGTGCGTCATCCCCGTGTCCCCCTGTGATCGATCGGGGACACGCTAACCCATGATTTCTTCACCGACAGTGATCTGGGTGGGCGGGTGGAGGCGGCAAGGTGGGTGGCCGCCACCTGCTCCGCCCTCCTAATCGCCAAGGGCGTCCGCCTTTAGCGGCACCCGCCCGCCGGTCCGTCCCGCGCGTCGGGGCGGGCCGGTCGCGTTCATGTAGGTCGCCGAGCCTGCGACCAGGCGCCCGGGACTGCGAGTTCAGCCGGGCGGCGACCGGTCCAGCCGGTAGAGAATCTGGTCCTTCCACGGCCCGACGCTGCCGTGCCCAGTGACCGTGAAGCCGACCTTCTCCGCGACCCGCTGAGAGGCGATGTTGGCGGGGTCGATGATCGAGATGAAGTGGTCGTCTGGCAGGGTCGACCAGCCCCAGGCGATGGCCGCGGCGGCGGCTTCGGTCGCCAGGCCCTGGCCCCACAGGTCCCGGCGGATTGACCAGGCGGCCTCGACCGCGGGCCATTCGAAGGCGGCATACAGTCCAGCGCGGCCGATGAACTCGCCGGTCGCCCGAAGCTCGACGGCCCACATCCCGTAACCGCGCAATGCCCACATGCCGATCAAATGGCTGACCAGGCGCCAGGTTCCGGCGGTGTCGAAGGTGCCGCCGTTGTGGCGCATCGTTTCCTCGTCGGCGTTCATCGCCGAGTAGGGGGCGATGTCGTCCGGGTGCCAGGCGCGAAGGAGTAGCCGGTCGGTGGTGACGGTGGGGACCGTGAAGGATGCGCTCGCCGTCGATGCAGGGGCAGTCATGACATCTGGCCGGCGGTGAGGGCGAGCATCGCTGGCGCCTCGCGAAGCCGGCCGCGCAGCTCGGCGACGGCCTGGACCGACCGGTGCGGCGCCATGACGCTGGCTAGCTCGCCGGCCCGGGCCCACACGCTGTACGTCGGGCGATCGGCGACCATGTCGAGTGCCCGGGAGACTGTGTCGGCCGCCGCGGCGATGTCGGCTCCGAGCAGTGCGCGGGAGTGGGCAAGCAGCGCGTTGGCGTGCATTTCATAGGGAGCGTCGGACCTGGTGTCGTATGCGGCGACGGACCCGGCTGTGATCGGCAAAGCCTCCTCATGCCGGCCGAGTCGGGCGAGGGTGCCGCCGGCGATGAGCATCCCCCAAGCAGTGCCGTAGGGCTCGCACGACGGCTCGGGTGCGCTGGGAATCGGCGACCGCTCCATCAGTTCCAGGGCGCGCATCGCCCCGGTGTCGTCTCCGAGGGCGCCGAGCGCGCGCGCTTCATAGGCGGCGAGGACCGCCGTGTCGTAGGAATACCCCCAACGGCGGCCGTCGACAGCGACCGCGGCGGCCTCCCGATAGTCCCCGGCATAGAAGTGGAGGGTGCTCCACATGCCTGTGACGGCGGAGGAGAGTGCCGGATCGCCAGTACCAACGGCGTGTTCCTCGGCGAGCTCAAGGAAGGTGGCCGATCCGGCTGTGTCGCCCGTGTTGAAGAACAGCCGGCAGAGCAGGTAGGCGAGCTGGCCGGCCGCGACGCGGAACGCGGGGCGGAGGCGGTCCGACTTCCAGGCGTCCGCGACGATCCCCTCGGCGAGGCGCCAATGCCGTCCGACGACGGGGGTCAGCGCTGAGTGCGGAGTGGCTCCGTACGTGTCAGTCACGGTGCGGATGGTGTGCTGGAGGAGGAGCAGGTCACTGCGGCCCGGGGTCGTCCGGCCGGTCCGGATCCGGACGGTTAGCTCGCCGGCGCTGGCAACCAGTCCCGCAAGAAGGTCTCGACGGTCCGTCGGACTCACCTCCGTTAGCTGCCCGCCTACCAATGTCTGCCTGCGGCGGCCTAGTTCGCCACCGGTTCGGTAGTACGCGTCGAGCTTTTCGCAGAGCGCCGGCGATGGCACCTCGGTGTCCGTCTCGGCCCGGGAGATCGCTGTCCGATCGTGCAGAATCGCCGCCGCCAGCGCGGCCTGGCTCTTGTCGCCGCGTAGTTCGCGGATCCGGGCGGCCAGTTCCGCACGACCATCCTGCCCCATGCGAACCCCCGCCTTGCCTGTGCGGACTGTGCTGACACCGCACATCACAGCACAGCACGGTTACACGTCTAGCGACTATTCGAACACTGCCTGACAGTGGTCGTGCCGGCAACGGCGCCGGCAACGGCACGGACAGTTCGGGAGGCGCCGATGGACCAAATATCCGAACTGGCCGAGCCATCACGGCACCGGACCACCCTCCCGGCCGGCGCTCCGGCCGCGGGTGGTGCTGACGGCCGGGGAGATCCCGATCTCCCCGGCCACCCGGACGACGAGCCGCTGATCGTCAACCTCTGGGGACTGACGATCTTCGACAACCACGGTCGAGTCCTCTGCACCCTCGCACCGTTCTACTCACGCACAGGAGCGGAGACGTACGCGGAGGGCCTGAAGATGCTCCCCGCCTGGGAAGTCGGGCCGTTCCAACTGCTGCGGCTCCGCCCGGCTCAGACCCGACCCGTCGAACGAGCCCCCTCCCCCCACCGGCTCGGGCCCGCCCGGGTGCCATCACCCCCCGGGCGGGCGCGACACCACCAGGAGGCACCATGACCACCCTCGCCCCACCTGCCCCGACAACACAGCCCACAGCCGAGCAGCATCACGGCCATGAACTTGTCGACCCGGCGCTGTTCCGAGCTTCCCCTCGAACCGTGGAGATGATCGGCTGGGGTAGGGCCGGGTCTTGGCCTGGTGTCTGTAGGTGGGTGTACCCGGCGTCGCGCGTCTGATGGGCCAGGTTCCTAACCTGGCCCTGTTTGTGCTGGCCGCGAGGCCGTAGAGGCTCCGGGGTCCAGGATGGCCCGTAGGGCCACCGCCGTCAGGCGGCCGCGGAGCGGTCCTTGACCCTGGAGGGGCGGCCTCGTATGGTGCGCGGCGCTCCCGAACCGGCACCTGGGTCTGGGGATGAGTGGCGGCGCCAGCCGCCTCCATGTTCTTGTCTTTTTCCGGATGGCCGCCGGGGTGGTTCTGGCCGGGTCGGGTCTGGTGTTCGTAGGCGGCCGGGGAAAGCCCGCCGCAGGTTGAGTGGCGGCGTTTGGTGTTGTACCAGTCGATGTAGTCGGCGACGGCGGTTTTCGCCTGCGCGCGGGTGGTGAACTGCGCCCGGGCGAGGAGCTCGAATTCGAGAGTGGAGTGCCACGACTCGATGACGGCGTTGTCCAGTGCCGAGCCGGTGCGTCCCATGGACTGGGTGACGCCTGATTTTTGGCAGGTGTCGGCGAAGTCGGTGGCGGTGTATTCACCGCCCTGGTCGGTGTGCAGGACGACGCCGTCGACGTGGCCGCCGCGGGCGGCGATCGCGGCCCGTAGCGCGGCGGTGGCCAGCGCCGGGTTGTGCCGAGGGCCAAGGGCGAACCCGACGATGCGCCGGCTGTGCAGGTCCAGGACCGAGGCGAGGTAGAGCCTGCCCTCGCTGTTCGGGATCTCAGTCAGGTCTCCGACCCAGACCCGGTCAGGGGCCTCGGGCGGGCAGAACCGGCGGCGGACCAGGTCTGGTGGTTTCGCGGCGTTGCGGTCGGCTTTGGTCAGGCCCCGGCGACGCCGTCGGCGCCGCGCCGCCAGGCCGAGTTCGGCCATCAGCGCCGCGACGGTGTTCTTCGACACCGACCAGCCCCGGGCACGTAGCTCCGCGGTGATCCGCGGGGAGCCGTAGAGGCCGCGGTGCAGGTGGAACAGCCAGCGCACGGCCGCTGCGAGTGCCCGACGCCGCGCCCGGCGCGCCGACTCGTCGCCGTGGCGCCACTTGTAGAACCAGGACTCCGACACGTTCAGCAGCCGGCACGACAGCCGGTACGGAACCTGGTGCTCGGCCCTCTGGGAAACGATGAACCCGGCCAGCTCTACCGGCCCGTCCGGCCCATCGCCTCGTTCACCCAGAGGGCCACGGATCGCTTGAGGACATCACGCTCCATCGCGAGCCTCGCGTTCTCCGCCCGCAGCCGCTCCAACTCCGCCCGCTCGCCCTCGGACAGTTCGCCCTTCTTTTCCCTACGACGCGCCGCGTTCACCCAGTTTCCCAGCGTTGTCTCGTGAACCCCCAGGTCACGGGCCACAGCCGCGACCGGCTTCTCCGTCTCGAGAACGATACGGACAGCGCCTTCCTTGAACTCCTGATCGAACCTACGACGCGATTCCATGACAATCGCCTCACCCTCTGTTCGCGATGTTCTCCACGCTCAGAGGGGGAAACTCAGTTCGCCCGGGTCGCGGCCCGGGTCGCCGCCGACCATCCGGATCACGCCGAGCTGGCTGACCGGATCGTCGACCAAGCTTTGGCGTTCCTCGGCACGTGCGCGGACCGCGGCCCCCAGGGGCTCGTGCCGTCGCCGCTGGTGGACGTCGGCTGGCACGCGTTCATCCTCTTCACCCGCGACTACGCCGCATTCTGCGCCCGCGTATGTGGCCGGTTCATTCATCACGTGCCTGTCGACCCGTCCGTCGATGAAGGCCCGGCCGGTGGCCAGGTCGCTACGATCGCCGCGATGAAGGCATCCGGTTTCGTCGTCGACCCTGACCTGTGGACGACAACCGCGAAGCGCAGGTGCGACCCGGACGACTGCGGTGCCTCCGGCTCGGACGGCAACGAGAATCGAGATACCCGGACCGACCAGGACGACGACTAGGAATGCGACCTCCCATGCGATGGGATGACCTGCCTCCGCAGGTCCGCGAGGCGGTCGAGGCGCAGACAGGGCCGGTCACGTCCACCAAACCGGTGGACGTGGGCAACGGCTGCGACCTCGCCGTGGTTGCGGAAACAGCCGGCCGCCGGCTGTTCGTCAAAGCGGTCGAGGGCGACGGCCGACGGGCGCGATGGCTGTCAAACGAGCACGAATCAGGGCACTTGGCCGCCGGGGTCGCCCCGACGCCGTTGTTCGCCGTCGACACGGCGGGCTGGCTGCTCGTCGCGTTCGACCATGCGGACGGCCGTCCGGCGGATCTCACCCCCGGCTCCGCGGACCTACCGCGTATCGGTGAGGTGCTCGACGAACTTGGCCGGCGATCCGGTGACGGGCTACGCCCGTTGTCCGACCGATGGCGACGCTCCGCTTGGTGGGATGACCTGCGTGCCCTGCCAGCCGACGCAGTCCCTGGGTTCGACATCGCGACGGCCGCCACGTTGGCCGTCGGTGTGAGCGACGCGGTCGCCGGCGACCGGCTCTTGCATACCGATCTGCACGCCCACCAGTTCCTCGTCGCCGACGACCGGGTCTGGGTGGTCGACTGGGGCTGGCCCGCGCAGGGCGCCCCCTGGGTCGACGCCGCGTTCATGGCGATCCGGCTCATCGGCGCGGGCCACAGCCCGACCGAGGCCGAACAGTGGGCAGCCGGGCTCGCCTGCTGGACGGTCACCCCGGAAGCGCTGACCGCGTTCGCCAGCCAGGTTGCCGGGCTATGGACTTACCGGGCAGTCGAGTCGAGTGACCAGGCGATGAGATGGCGAGCGGCGCTCGCACGCCGGTACGCAGCGAGCAGAATGCCGGCGCTGACCACGTAGCGCGCTGGCCGGTCGCCGCCACCGGCCGAGCCTGGCTTGAGTTCATGAAAGGGCCCGCCCGGGTGGCACCCCGGAACGGGCCGCGACGCTGTCAGGAGCGCCGATGGAACGTGATGCATCACGCCCGACCACCGAAGCTGCGGTCGGCCGATCATCCGGGCCGCCCGGGCGGCGACCGACCGGCTGAGCAGGTACCGACCGCCGACGATCGTGGCCCGGCCACCGGGCCCACGCCACCCGTCGCGGTGAGTTGGTGAGCCGGTCAGTCGGTCGGTGGTGGTCATGGGTCGATCACGGGTGCGAGGGCGCCGCGTACGGCGGCGGTGACGTCGGCGTCCGACGCGTCGACGTACATCTCCGAGGGCGGCCCGGTGTCGAAAGAACCGTAGGTGGTGTAGCTGATCGTGCTGGGGCAGTTCGGGCCGTTGACCTGCACCCTGAGGTCGGACACCAGGCGCCCGGTCTGGACCTCGTAGACGCGGACCGGCACCGCGATCTTCTTGAATGCCACGTCCTTGGAGCCGAACACGCCGAAGCTCGTCTCGTACGAGCAGGTCCGAACCGTGTCGCCGTACTCCTTCGCGCCGGCGCAGACCACGAGCACCGCGTCAGCGACGTCGTCGGTCAGCCATTCGGCGGGCAGTTGGCCGACGTAGGTGTTGTCGCCGCGCAGGAGGGTGCGATACGGCCCGTCGCCGCCATGCGGAGCCGCGCCACTGTACGGCGCCGGGTTGGTGCAGTATGCGGGCTGTCCGCCGCCGGAGCCGGTTCCCAACAGCTCACGGACGTGGGCCAGCTCGACCTGCTGGGTCGCCTTCCTGATCCCATCGGTGGCCTTGCCGGCGAGCTTGTCGCCCGGGTACTGGTCAAGCAGCCGCTGGTACTGGGTGCGTGCCGGCTCCCAGTCACTGGAGGCCAGGAGACTGTCGCCGCAGCCGACGATCGCCGCGGGTGCCAGCCGGGGGACGACGCCGGTGGCACGGTCCAACATGTCGCCGGTCGGTTTCCTCGCGCGCAGCCCGTCGAGGATCGTCTCCGTGTCGCAGGCGTCGTGGACGGGGAGGCGGTCGAGGAATCCGCTCAGAACGCCCTCGACCAGGCGCTCGTGGCCCGGCGCGTCCGCGAGGACTCCCGACAGGCCGCTGAATCCCTGTGTCAGTGCGCTCTTGTCGCCGTCCAGAGCGTCGTCGAACTGGGCGGCGGCGACTCGGAGCCGTGCGCACACCCGCCCGGTGGCGTCGCCGCTGGCCGCTCCGGGCGAGTCGGCCAGATAGTGGGCCGCTGATCTGCGGTCCAGGGCCGCCGTCGCCTTTCCGCAGTCGCCGTCCCGGACCGCCCCCGCCAGGTCGCTGTTGATCCGCGCGACGTCGAGACGGAGAAGGACGACGGCCGCGAGCACCGGGAGCGCGAGGGCGAGCGCGGTGACCAGCCGCGTTCTTCCGCCCGCCCTCCGCCGGCGCCGTGGCCATCCGCCCGCCAGAAACCAGCCATGCGCGACAAGGGCCAGCCACCATGCCAGGAAGACGAGCTCGAACCACACCGTCTGAATCGCCGAGGCGAGAAGGATGACGAGTACGAGCGTCACCAGGCCGACGGCGGCCGCCCGCCGCCGCCAGCCCAGCATCACGTATCCGACGCACAGCAGGGAGGCATTTCCGATCGCGACGGCCAGCGGACTGCGGCTGGGGGGTAAGGAGCCGCGCTGGTCGGGGGAGTCGCCCGCGGGACCGGCACCCGTGCGTCCGCCGTTTCCGGGAGCATTCGACGAGTCGGGCCGCTCAGGCAGATCCATGGGTCCCCCCACCGGCCAATCCGTTCGCTCCGTTCCGCGTACATATCGTCCCGTATGCGGCGCAACGGTGGCGAGGCGAACGGACAACGTTGCTGTGTCGGGAAGCGGACGGCCACGGATCGGCGCCCAGCGCTTCCACAACGAGCCCGGAGGGGATACGGGGCTGGCCTCGCGTCAGGCGGGGCCCTCGATGAAGGGGTAGATGCGGGTGAAGTCGACCCCCGGCTCGGCCTCGGCGAAGCGCTTCCAGATGTCCTCGGTCGTCGCCCCCACGGTGTCCGGAGTGGCGGCCTCGCGGACCTCGGCCAGGTAGAGGCGGACGTCCTTGGCCATGAGGGTGTTGGCGAAGCCGGAGCCGTAGCGGCCGGTGAGGACGTCGTTCGGGAACTTGTCGTCGGTGGCGGCGCTGCGGCCGCTGGAGGTGTTGAGGACCTCGATCATGGTCTTCATGTCGAGGCCCGCCCTGACGCCGAACGCGACGGCCTCGCTGGTGGCGGCCAGCGCCGTGGCGGACAGGAAGTTGTTCGCGAGCTTCAGCGCCTGGCCGAGGCCGGCGCGGTCACCGACGCGGCGGATCTTGTCCGACAGGCCGGCGAGCACAGAGTAGACGGCCTCGACGGCGTCGTCGGTGCCCGCGTACATGACCGCCAGTTTGCGGGCCCTGGCGCCGGCCACGCCGCCGGACACGGGCGCGTCGACGTAGCCGATGCCGGCGGCGGTGAGCAGCTCGGTGATACGGCCGGCCGCGGCGACACCGATCGTCGACGTGTCGATGATGTGGGCGACGCGGCGGTCGGCCGCGCCGGCGACCTCGGAGGCGACCTTCTCGGAGACGGTGCCGTCCGGGAGGCTGAACACGACGATGTCGGCCTCGCGCGCCACCTCGGCCAGGTCGGCCGCGAACCGGGAGCGCTCGGGTGCCCGGTCCGGGCCGGCCACGTCGAAGGCGACGACGTCGAAGCCGTACCTGACGAGGTTGTCGGCGAGTGCGGCGCCCATGTTGCCGAGGCCGACGAAGCCAACCGTCGGGGAGGTCATAGTCACGCCCCTTCGCCGGGCGCGGACCCGCTGTCCGAAGCGGCGGCCGTCTCCTGAGCGGCCTCCTGGGCGGCGCGGTCGGCGCGCACCTCGCGCAGGGCACGGCGGGCGGAGATCGCCGCCGGCGCGCCGCAGTAGGCGGCGACCTGGAAGAGCAGCTCGTCCAGCTCGGCGTCGGTCACACCGGTCCGCGCCTGCGCGCTGGCATGCAGCCGGAACTCCTCCATCCGGCCAAGAGCGGCGGTCATCGCCAGCACCAGCAGGCTGCGGTCCCGGTTGGAGAGGGCTCCGCCGCGAGTCCAGACGCCCCAGGCCTGGCGGGTGATGTGGTCCTGGAACTCCCGCGCGACCGGATCGGTCTCGCCTGTCTGCCGGTCGACGTAGGCGTCGCCCAGCATGGCCCTGCGCAGCGCGTACGCGGCGCTCAGCGCATCGTCCACGGTGGTGCTCCTTCGTGTTAGCCCAGAGAGAGGCTGATGGTCTTGGTCTGGGCGTAGTCGTGCAGGGCCTCGAGGCCCTTCTCGCGGCCGTAGCCGCTGTTCTTGTAGCCGCCGAACGGGGTCTCGATGGTCAGCGGGCCTCCGTTGACGGCGACCTGGCCGGCCTGGATCCCCTCGGCGAGCCGCAGCCCGCGGGCGATGTCACCGCTCCAGACGCTCGCGACGAGGCCGAAGTCGGTGTCGTTCGCCACGGCGAGCGCCTCCGCCTCGCTGGCGAACCGGCGGGTCACGAGGACCGGCCCGAAGACCTCCTCGTGGGCGAGCTGGTGCGTCGGCGGTACGTCGGCGTAGACGGTCGGGCGCACGTACTGGCCGGCCGCGCCTGGGCCGTCGTCGTAGGCGGCGCCCCCGGTCAGCGGGGTGAGGCCGTCCCGCGAAGCCTCCGCGAAGGCGGCGAGGACCTTGGTGAACTGCGCCTCGGTGATGATCGGGCCGAAGTCGACGCCCGGCCGGAGCTTCTCGAGCCGTTCGACGACGCGCGCGACGACCTCGTCATGGACCGAGTTCTCGACGAGCAGGCGGGTCGTGGCCGAGCACACCTGGCCGGAGTTCGCCTGGATCGCGCCGGCCGCCGCCGCGGCCGCCCGGTCGAGGTCCGCGTCGGCGAAGACGACGACCGGGGACTTGCCACCGAGCTCCAGCGTCACCGGGATCAGCCGGTCGCCCGCGACCCTGGCCAGGTGGCGCCCGGTGGGAACGGAGCCCGTGAACGCCACCTTGCGTACCAGCGGGTGGGTGGCCAGCGGGCTGCCGACGTCGGGCCCGGTGCCGGTGACCACGTTGAGCAGGCCGTCCGGCAGCCCGGCCTCGGTCGCGAGCCGGGCGAGCAGCACCGTCGACGTCGAGGTGAACTCACTCGGCTTGGCGACGACGGCGTTGCCGACGGCCAGCGCCGGGGCGAGCGCGCGGCTTGCCTGGTTCAGGGGCAGGTTCCACGGGGTGATCGCGCCGATGACGCCGTAGGGCTCGAGCCGGGTGTAGGCGTGCGCCCCGGCGCCGAGGTCGATCGTGCGGCCGTGCAGCGCGCGCAGCACCCCGGCGTAGTACCGGAAGTACGCGACCGACATGTCGATCTCGAGCTTCAGCTGGCCGTCGGTCTTGCCGGTGGCGGCCCGCTCCAGCTCGGTGAGTTCCCCCGCCCCCGCCGCCATCGCGTCGGCGACCGCGTGCAGGATGTCCGCGCGCTCGCCCGCGGGCCGGGCGGCCCACGCGGGCCAGGCGGCCGCCGCCGCGGCGACGGCGAGCTCGACGTCGGCCGCCGTGCCGGCGGCGATCTCATCGCCCGGTTCGCGGGTCGCCGGGCTGCGGGTGGAGAAGTAGGCCCCACCCGCGGGGGGCACCGCCGCGCCGTTGATCCAGTGCTCGTGCCGCCGCGGTGCCGCGGCGGGCGCGCTCGTCGCGCTGGCGGCCGTGTCCGTGGTGTCGGTGATGCTCACCGGGCTACCTTCCCTTCCACACCGGCGCGCGGCTTTCGGCGAACGCCCGGGCGCCCTCCTGGGCGTCCTCGCTCACGAACACCGCGTCGATCTCCGCCGGGTCGGCCCAGCGCCGCTCACCCATCATCTTCTTCGTGACCTCGACGCCGAGCGGGCCGTTGGCTGGTCGGCGCTGTTCTCGTGGAGGGAAACTAGCTTCTCATCCTACGAGAATCAACGATGTAATCGATCTTCGGTGTCGCTTCTGGCCCCACGCGCGGCCCGGTTCGCGCTGGTCGAGGGCTCGCGGCCTCTGGGGAGCGGCCTGGGGCCCGGGTCGGGACGTTTGACGCGGCGGCGCCCCGCGTGAAAATCTGGCACTCAAGTCTGAGAACGTGATTCTCCTAACCTGGCTGGTCTTATCCTGGCTGGGCTCGAAGGGAAGAGGTGAGCGCCTCCATGCTGACCCTCAAGGCTGCGGGCCTGCTGGACGTCGACCACGGGGAGATCATCCGGCCTGGGATCCTCAAGGTCGACGGCGAGTACATCGTCGGCCTGGGCGGTCAGCCCGAGGGTGAGGTCATCGACCTCGGCGACCTGATCCTCGTGCCCGGTCTGATGGACATGGAGCTCAACCTCCTGATGGGCGGCCCCGGTGAGAACCAGTTCACCGGGCAGATGCGCGACGACCCGCCGCTGCGGATGATGCGCGCCACCCAGAACGCCCGCCGCACCCTGCGGGCCGGCTTCACCACCGTGCGCAACCTCGGCCTGTTCTGCAAGACCGGCGGCTACCTGCTCGACGTGGCGCTGATGAAGGCGATCGACTCCGGCTGGGTCGACGGCCCGCGGATCGTGCCCGCCGGCCACGCCATCACCCCGACGGGCGGCCACCTCGACCCGACGATGTTCGGTCAGTTCGCCCCGCACGTCCTGCAGCTCACCGTCGAGGAAGGCCTCGCCAACGGCGTCGACGAGGTCATCAAGGCCGTCCGCCACCAGATCAAGCACGGCGCCCAGGTCATCAAGATGTGCGGCTCCGGCGGCACCATGACGCTTACCGGCCCGGCGGGCGCGAAGCACTACTCCGACGCGGAGGTGCTCGCGATCACCGACGAGGCGCACCGGCGCGGGCTGCGGGTCGCGGCGCACACCCACGGCTCGGAGGCCGTGACCCAGATGGTCGAGTGCGGCGTCGACTGCATCGAGCACGCCTTCATGATCGACGACGACACGATCAACCTGATGGTCAAGCGGGGCACCTACCTGGTCGCGACTCAGGCGCTGATCGACGGCATGGAAGTGCTCAAGTCCTCCGACCCGCGGATCCAGGCGAAGGCCGCCCGGGACTGGCCGAAGGCCAAGGCGTCGATCCGCAACGCCATCGAGGCCGGCGTGAAGATCGCCATCGGCTCCGACGCGCCTGCGATCCCGCACGGGAAGAACGGCAACGAGCTGGTCACCATGGTCGAGCGGGGCATGACGCCGCTGCAGGCGATCCAGGCCGCCACCATCGTCGGCGCCGACCTCATCGACGTCACCGACCGGGGCCGGCTGGGCGAGGGCCTGCTCGCCGACGTGATCGCCGTCCGCGACAACCCCCTCGAGGACATTCGGGTCTTCACCCGCGTCCCCTTCGTGATGAAGGGCGGTAAGCAGTTTGTCTACTGAGCCCGAGACCAGCGTGCCGGAGACCCCGTTGTCTGAGAACCCAGTGCCCGAGACCGCGGCGGCGAAGCCGAACCGCATCGAGGATCTTGTCGAGATCCAGCAGACCCTCGCTCGCTACGCGGTGACCATCACCCAGGGCGACATCGAGGGCCTGGTCAAGGTCTTCACCCCCGACGGCACCTACACCGCCTTCGGTGACACCTTCGCGCTGAAGGACTTCCCGGCGCTGGTGGGGGCCGCTCCCAAGGGCCTGTTCCTGACCGGAACGCCCGCCATCGACTTCGCCGACGACGGGATCAACGCGACCGGTACCCAGCCGCTGTGCTTCATCGAGCACTCCAAGCACGACATGCGCATCGGCTACTACCGGGATACCTACCTGCGCACCGCCGACGGCTGGCGGCTGCGGACCAGGGCCATGACGTTCATCCGCCGCAGTGGCGCGCACGACCACGGCATCCCGCACGTCATCGAGCGGATCAACCTGTGAGCCCGACCTCGCTGGTGCCCGCCGGGTTCGTCCCGCCGGTGGACGGGAAGACGGCGACCGTCGAGGAGTTCCGCGCCGCGGTGCGGGCCTGGCTCGACGAGCACGCGGCCGGGCTCGCCAAGCCCGCCGACCACTCGCTCGACGCCGAGGTCGCCCAGCTCGGCAAGGTCCGCCGTGCCCTGTTCGACGCCGGCTGGATGCGCTACGGCTGGCCGGTCGAGGCCGGCGGCCTCGGCGGGCCGGACGTGCTGCGCGCCGTGCTCGGCGAGGAGGTGGCGGCCCGCGACCTGACCGACGCCACCAACTACTCGCTTGTCGAGGTCCTCGCCCCCACGATGATCTCGTATGCGAAGGGGGAGCTGGCGGCGGAGATGCTGCCGTGGCTGCTGTCCGGGCGCGAACAGTGGTGCCAGGGCTTCTCCGAGCCCGGCTCCGGCAGCGACCTCGCCTCGCTGACCACCCGCGCCCTCCAGCGTGAGGACGGCGCCTGGGTCGTCAACGGCCAGAAGGTCTGGACCAGCCTCGCCCAGTACGCGCAGCGGTGCGTGCTGCTCACCCGCACCGCGCCCGGCCACGCCGGCATCACCGCGTTCTTCGTCGACATGGACACCCCCGGCATCACCGTCCGCCCGCTGCGCACCATGCACGGCGTCGACGAGTTCGCCGAGGTGTTCTTCGACGACGTCGTCGTGCCGCACGAGCGGATGCTCGGCAAGGAAGGCGACGGCTGGAGCCTCGCGATGGACCTGCTCCCCTACGAGCGGTCCACCTGCTTCTGGCACCGGATCACCTACCTGTTCACCCGGCTCGACCGGCTGGTCGCCGACGCGGACACGGACGGGAGCGAGCCGACCGCGACCACGGACGCGGCCGTGGGCGCCGCCTACCTGGCGCTGCACACCGTCCGCTGCCGTTCGCGCAACACCCAGCGCCGGCTCGCGGCCGGCGCGAACCTGGGCCCGGAGACGTCCGTGGACAAGATCCTGCTGGCGACCGCCGAGCAGCTGCTGTCCAACACGGCGCGCGACGTGCTGCCCGGCGTGATCGAGCTGGCCGACAGCGACTGGCGCACCGAGTACCTGTACTCACGGGCGGCGACCATCTACGGCGGCACCGCCGAGATCCAGCGCAACATCGTCGCCCGCCGGCTCCTGAACCTGGGCAAGGATTGACATCCTCCCCTGCCCAAGGACAGGGGATTCCAACGACTACGCAACCGTCACGAAGGGAGGTGCGGTCCGTTGAGGTTCACGGTTCACCGGCTGCCCCACCGGGCCGCCTCCCCGTGCCGTCACCCGATGCCCTCGGGCGATATTGCGAGCCGCATTCACGTCAGCATTGCCGGTGTAGGCGCAGACGCGGCAGCGGAAGACGGCTTGGCTCTCGCGCGCCTCCCGATCCACGATCCCGCACGCCGAACACGTCTGCGACGTAAACGCGGAATTTATCTCCTCCACTCTGCTAGGCGCCTTCTCTCGCAGCCGGCGGGCCAGCATTCCCCAGCCTTGGGCGAGGATCGCCCGGTTAAGTCGAGACTTCGCCCGGACATTACGTCCCGGAGCATCAGAAGATCCTTTGCAAGAGCGGGTCATCTGCCGGATACGCAGATCTTCAACCCGGATCAGGTCAAACCGTCGGACCAGATCCGTGCTCGACTTTTCGACCCAGTCTTTGCGTTGGTCAGTCTCGCGGGCGCGAAGCCGCGCGATCTGGCTCTTGAGCCTGTCGCGCCGCCTGCTACCAGGTTTTGCCTTGGCGAGCCTGCGTTGCAGCCTGTCCAGCCGTTCGGACTGTTTCGGCCGCAGACTGGGGCACTGCCACAGCTCGCCGGTGGACAGGGCGGCGGACACGGCCACGCCCCTGTCGACCCCGACCACTCTGCCGCTTCCCGGCTCGGGAACAGGCTCGGGGATGGCCGCGAACGACACGTGCCACCGACCTGCCCTGTCCCTCGTGACCCGGTACGACCTAGCCTCCGGCACCGGGCGGGAACGGCGGAGTCGCACCCAGCCGACCTTTGGAACCCGCAGCTGGGCCCAGTTGCGGCTCAGGATCTGCACATCCCACTGTCGTGGCCGGCTTCCCACGACCCGGAACCCTTCCGATCGGCCACGTCGGCGAAAACCTGGCTTGCCGTGGCCACCTCGGAAGAAAGCTGCCATCGCTGCGGCGAAGTCTCGCAGCGCCTGCTGCTGGACAGTATGGGAACCGGCCGCAAGCCACGGATTTTCTCGTCGCGCCTCGGTGAGCTGGCGACACTGCTCGTTGAATCCGGGTGCTGGGCCACGCCCTGCCCTCCACCACGACTGCTGCTCCATGGCCAGATTCCAGACGTACCGCGCATGGGCGCAGTGCTTCTCCAGCCCGGCGACCTGGTCGGCAGTCGGGTAAAGCCGGAAACGGCACATGGCCCCACTATACGGGAAAGGAACAGGTGTCGAATTCCCGCCATTGAAGGGCATCCTTTCTCTGTCGGGCTGAAGACCGGGCTTCCAACACAGATCGGATGACCATGGCTGAATCGCCAGGCTTCGGAAAGGAGTAGCCGTGGACGCGGAGGAACGGGAGCTTCTCGCCGAGGCGCTGCGCGGGACCATGACCGCGACCCCGGCGGGTGCCGCGCTCGACGCGGCCCTGGCCGAGGTCGGCTGGGAGGACCTGCTCGCCCAGGAGCCCGAGGTCGCCGTCCCGCTGGTCTTCTCGTTGCTGGGGGAGACGGGCGCGCACGCCTCGCTGGTCAACGATGTGCTGCTTGCCGCCGCGGGCCAGCCGGTCGGTGGCACCGTGGCGCTGCCCTATGCCGGCGGCCGGCAGGTCGTGTGGGAGCGCGCGGACGCGGGGGGCGACGGTGGGGTGCTGGACGCCGCACTGCCGCTGCGGGCCGTCGACCCGGACGCGGCCGACGGCGGGAAGGCTGCCGCGGACCCGGTGGCGCTCGCCGCGGGCCGACGGGCGCTCGGCTGGTGGCTCGTCGGCACGGGGCGGGCGATGCTCGACCTCGCCCGCACGCACGCGCTCGACCGGACCCAGTTCGGCAAGCCGATCGCGGCCTTCCAGGCCGTGCGCCATCGCCTCGCGGAGACCTACGTCGCCCTGGAGGGCGCCGAGGCGACGCTGACGGTCGCCGAGGACGAGCTGGGCTGCCTGCTCGCCAAGGCGGCAGCTGGCCAGGCGGCGCTTGACGCCGCCCGGCACTGCCAGCAGGTCCTCGGCGGCATCGGCTTCACCGCCGAGCACGCCCTGCACCACCACATCCGCCGGGCGCTGGTCCTCGACGGCCTGCTTGGCAACACCCGCGAGCTCACCCGCCAGGCCGGCGCCCTCATCCGCGCCCAGCGCGCCGCGCCCCGGCTGGCTCAGCTGTAGCCCTCGTGCGCGGCGCCCCTCCGCGGCTTTTCCCGGCCCCGGTCAGCGTGGCGACGGCGCCACCATCAGTGACCGGGACGGCCGCACGGTCGTCCCGGTCGGCGACCCAACGGGCAGGGGACGAGGACGGTGCCGTCGTCCCGGCTGGATGGCCGGGACGACGGCACCGCTGAGGGAAGCCCTGCGTCGAGTGTTGGGCCGCTGGTCAGGCTGCCAGCGTGACGCGGTTGGTGGCCGGCGGGGCCAGCGGGGACTTGGCGGTGAGGTAGGCGGCGAAGGCGTCCAGGTCGACGCCCTGGTTGACCGGGTTCTTGCCTTCGGTGAAGACGGAGAACCCGTCGCCGCCACCGGCGAGGAAGTTGTTGACGGCGATCTGGTAGGTGGCGGCCGGGTTCAGCGGCTGGCCACCGATGACGATGTTGCTCACCTTCGAGCCGACGGGCGCGCTCTGGCTGACGGTGTAGGTGATGCCGGCCGGCTGCAGGACCCGGTTGAGGGAGTACTGCTGCTCTAGCACCCGCTTGATGGCGTCGCCGCTGATGGAGATGACCGTCAGCAGGTTGGCGAACGGCTGGGTGGTGAACGCCTCGCCATAGGTGACCTCACCGGGCTGCTCCGAGCCGGACGGCGCGTAGGTGAGGTCGGCCCGCACACCGCCGGGGTTCATGAAGGCGGCCACCGCGCCGCCCTTGTCCGCCGCCGAGGTGGCGGCGAGTTGGGCGTCGGCGATGACGTCACCGAGCGGGGTCTCGCCGCTGGGCGCCGCGGTCCGGGTGATGTCGGTCGTGATCCGCCCGATGACCCGGTTCTCCAGCGGGGCGGACTTGGCCCCGTACTCGTCGACGAGCGCCTGGACGCCGGGGTCCGGGGTGACGTCGCGGGTGACGATCTGGTTGTGGGCGCTGGCCGTGGTGACGTCGCCGGACTTCTTGTCGATGGTCAGGCGGATGTCGGTGAGGATCCGGCCGAAGGACGCGGCCTGGGTGACCAGCTTGCCGCCGACGACGCAGTTGTACGCCTGGTGGGTGTGCCCGGAGACGACGACGTCGATATCCCGGTCGAGCCCGTTCGCGATGTCGACGATCGGGCCGGACAGGCCGGTGCAGCCGTCATAGGTGCCGCTGCTCGCCTGCGAGCCACCCTGGTGCAGCAGGACGACGATCGTGTGCACGCCCCGCTTGTGCAGCTCCTTGACCGCGGCGTTGGCCGTGGCAACCTCGTCGGTGAACTTCAGGCCCTTCACGCCGTCGGCGGTGACGATGCCGGGCGTCCCCTCGAGAGTCATGCCGATGAAGCCGACGTTCACGCCCTGGAAGTTCTTGATGGCCCAGGGGGCGAGGATCGGCTTGTTCGTCTTCTCGTCCAGGACGTTGGCGGCCAGGTACTGGAACTCCGCGCCCTTGAACTCGCCCAGCTGGCAGCCGTCGGCCGGGTTGCAGCCACCGTTCTGCAGGCGGAGCAGCTCGGCCTTGCCCTCGTCGAACTCGTGGTTGCCGACGCTGCTGATGTCGACGCCGAGCTTGTTGAAGAGGCTGATCGTCGGCTCGTCGTGGAACAGCGCGGAGATGAGGGGGCTCGCGCCGACGTTGTCTCCGGCGGAGACCGTGACGGTGTTGCGCTGGCCTTCGCGCAGCTTGTTCAGCCAGGTGCCCAGGTAGGCGGCGCCGCCGGCGTTCACCGTGCCGACGAGACCACCGCTGCCGGTGGGTGGACGCAGGTTGCCGTGAAAGTCGTTGAGCCCGACGATCTGTACCTTCACCGAGCCAGGGCCATTGGCATTCGTCGGCGCGGCCGCGGCCGGCACGACGAAGGCCAGCGCGGCCGCCAGCGCGCCGGCGATTCCAACAACGCCCCAGCGCGCTCGCCGGGAATGACGGAGACTCATGTAGCTCCGATCGGACGGTGGACAGGGCGCGTGCACGTTAGCGTCCCGGCGCGGCGAGATCCGCACAGCGGCGCTACAGGTTGGTAAACAGGCCGTTACCGGTGACGCGGATTGGGACGTGATGGTGCCCGCGCGGCCCCTCATCCTGAAGGCCGTCGGCTCAGGTCTCGTAAGGGTCGGCCGGGGGTGGAATGACCTCGAGGGACCGCGCGACGAGACCGGGCCGGTCATCCGACGGCGGGACACCGTCCCAGCGTGCGAGCACCGTGATCCAGGCGTTCTCGGCGGGCGTTTCGACGCCGGGCGGAAGTGTCAGGTTCACCGCCGCGGGCTCGGCGTCCGCCGCGCAGCAACGAATGACAAATCGCGTCAGCGTCAGGCGCCCCCCGGCGGGGGACACGACGAAGCCGGTGACACGCAGCGTCTGGCCGGCCAGGGTGCGGCCGTCGTAGGCGCGCTCGACGACCTCGCGCAGCGGGAGGGTGACCGTGCCGTCGGGGCCGGGCTTCAGCGGCGCGTACGGGAGCGCGCGGGGGGCCGGCACCGTCACCGTGGCCCGGGCGGCGCTGAAGGCGCCGAGCGACGGCGGAGCGACGAGGTAGGCGACGGCGGCGGGCAGCAGCAGGAGCGCCGCGACCCGAGGTAGGCCGTGACGGTGGTGACCGCTCTGGCCGGGATCGCCGGCGCCCGCGGTGGCGGCGGGCGCGTTCTCCGGGGAGCCCTTCACGGCGGCCTCGGCGGGGTGGTCGTCGTGCCCGCCGGAGCGGGCGTAGCGGACGAGGGCCACCACGCCGAGCAGCGCGACGAGCGCCCCGGCGGCGAGCAGCGGGACGCGCATCCCGACCCGGACGTAGGACGTGTAGGCGCCGGTCTGGACCAGGCGCAGGCAGGTGATGCCGACGACCAGCAGCACCAGCCCGCCGAGCGGGCCGACCCACTCGGCGCGGAAGCCCTCGCCGGACCGGCCCGGTCCGGCGTGGCCGCCCGCTTCGGTGCTCCCGTCTGGTTCGGTGTGGCCGGCCGGCCCGGCGTGGCCGTCTGGTCCGGCGTGGCCGGGCGCCTGGGTGGTCACAGCAGGATCTCCCCGACGACGACCGCCGACAGGAGGGCGGCGAGGAAGGTCAGCGGCGCGAACCGCAGGGCGACGCGGCGGCCGAACGTCCCCGCCTGCATCGCGACGAGCTTCACGTCGACCATCGGCCCGACCACCAGGAACGCCAGCCGTGCGCTCAGCGGGAACTGGGACATGCTGGCCGCGACGAAGGCGTCCGCCTCCGAGCAGATCGCGAGCGCCACGGCCAGCGCGGCAAGAGCGAGCACGGTGAGAAACCCGGCGTCGGCGACCGCCGACAGCGCCGAGCGCGGCACGGCGACGTTGAGCGTCGCGGCGAGTCCCGCGCCGAGGACGAGAAAGCCACCGGCGTGCAGGAAGTCGTGCCCGGCGACCTCGGCGAGCCGGTTCAGCCGGTCGACGCGGCTCGGCCGCCCGGCGTGCTCGTGATGCCTCCCGCCAGGGACCGGCGTGGCGAAGGACGTGCCGAACCGGTGCCAGACCAGCCCGACCACGATGGCGGCGAGCAACGACGCGAGAAACCGCGCCACGACCACGCGCGGCGCGTTCGGAAAGGCGACGGCAGTCGCCACCAGGACGACCGGGTTGATGGCCGGAGCGGCAAGCATGAACGTCAGGGCCGCGGCCGGTGGCGCGCCGTTGTCGGCGAGCCGTTTGGCCACCGGTACCGAGCTGCACTCGCACCCGGGCAGGAACGCCCCGCACACCCCCGCGACCGGCACCGCGAGTGTCCCGCGGCGCGGAAGCACCCTGCCGAGCGCCCCGTCCGGGACGAACGCTGCCACCGCGCCGCTCACCAGCACACCGAGGGCCAGGAAAGGAAGGGCCTGGATGGTCACCGCGAGAAAGACCGTGCACCATGCCCGGACACCGGGCGTGTCGGCGTGGACTAGCCGGAGAACCAGCGGGACGGCGACCGCGGCGAGGGCGACGAGGGCGACGACCGGAATCCCCGGCCTACCGGTGGCGCCTGGCCGGCTGACAGGCGCGGCGTCCGCCGGGCGCGCGTTCTCTGTCGCCGCTTCGGTAGATACCGCGCCCGTCGCTGTGGCGGCCGACCCGCGTTCCGTCGCTGGATCGACCGGCGAGTCAGGCCGGGCGGTGGGCACGGGGCGGACTCTAGCGAGCGCCCGGATCCGCCGGCCAGCCGCTCGGGTGCCGTTCACCCACGGCTTGCCAGACGTTCGCGAGGCGGTCCAACGGCCGCATGGCCCGGCGTGGCGGGCCGCGGGGGCTCCGCGTGGCTCTCCAGGGAACCAGCGCCTGCGAGCGCGGGATGTCAGGGCTTGATCAACCGGCGATGACGTAGCCCAGCGCGCCCTCGACCACCAAGCCCTCGCAGGCCGGGTCCAGGGATACGAAGTGGTCGCCACGCCCGGTGTTGCACCGGATGATCGCCCTCGTGGCCGGTGTCGACGGCGCCGAGCCGTAGATCCAGCCGAGGACCCCCGCGACCTGTTGTCCCTCACAGTTCGAGGCCGTCGAGGTGAACGAGTCGCTCCCGGCCCAGCAGGCGTAGAGCGGGCGCGTGCCCGGCACACCACTGGACTGGTAGACCGATCCGAGCACGCCTTCGCTCTGGTAGCCGGCCGGCGCGGGACCGGTCAGGGCCGCGTGGTCGGGGCCGTTGTTGTAGCGGACGAGGGCAACCGCGGCTGGCCGAGGCGGTGCGGCAGACGCGGCCTGGTCCGGTGCCATGTTCGGCGCGGGCGTCGAGGCCGCCGCCGGTGCGCCGTCGACCTGGCCGGGCTGTCCCGCGGCCACCGACGCCCGGGGCGGCGCCGCCTGAGTCGGCGGCATTGCCGCCGCCGCACCACCGCCGGTGGCCCCGGCGGACGGGAACCGACCGCTCGGCGATCCGGCCAGCGGTCCGGCGGACTGGCTGCCGCCTTTCGCGGCGGCGGTCCGGAGCTGCTCCGGACCGAGAGCGCTTTGATCCTTGTCGCGGTCGCTCGGGCCGTACTTCACCAGGAGCGCGGCCGCGGCGCCGACGATGAGGATGACGGCCGCGGCGACCAAGGGGAGCTGGTTGCGCAGCCCGGTTCGGCGGTCGTGACGGTCCCGGGTCCGATCCACCGGCCGGTCGGCCGCCGCGGACGGTCCCGCCTGGGCCTGAGCCGAGACCGGAGGCTGATCTGGAATCTGGGGTGGCGGTGATGGCGTCGGCGGGATCCAGGAGCCGTCCATCGCCAGACGGGTGGCGTGCTCGGCCTCGGCAAGGCTGGTGACCTCGGCGCCGAGGAGGGCGGAGACCGCTTCGACCGCGCTGGGCCGGCGGGCCGGGTCCTTGTCGAGCGCATGCACCAGCAGTGGAATGAGGTGCTCCGGGACGTCTGTCAGGTCAGGGTGGTCCTGCAACATCCGGATCGCCGTCGCGGCGGGCGCCTCGGCCGGGAAGGGATGCCGGCCGCGGGCGGCGAAGGCCACACACATGGCCCAGGCGAAGATGTCTGCTGGCGGTCCGGCCCGCTCCCCCCGCAGCTGTTCAGGGGCCATCCAGGCGACCGTGCCGAGAACGGCACCCGTGCTGGTGTGGACGGTGCCGTCGAGTGCGCGGGCGATGCCGAAGTCAATGATCTTCGGCCCTTCCCGGCCGAGCAGGATGTTCGACGGCTTGAGGTCTCGGTGCACCAGGCCGGCGGCGTGCACCGAGGCCAGGGCGTTCGCCAGCCCGCTGCTGACGCCGGTGAGCATGGCGCCATCGAGGTGGCCCCGCCTGGCGACCGCGGCGGTCAGGGTCACCCCGTCGACGTACTCCGTCGCCATCCACGGAGACTCCGCGTCGACGTCAGCGTCCAGAACCTCGGCGACGAAAGGGCCGCGCACCCGGCGGGCGGCGGCGACCTCGCGGCGGAACCGTTCCCGGAACTCGACGTCGTTCACCAGGTCAGGCCGGATGACCTTGACCGCCGCCGGCCGCCCGTCCGGGTCGAATCCCAGGTAGACGGCACCCATACCGCCGGAGCCGAGTCGTCCCTGGATCCGATACCGCCCCACGACGCCGGGGTCGGTATCGGTCAGCGTTGCCAGCATCCGGCCTCCTCGCGGGACAGGGAAACGACTGGTATCGCAGCCTAACCATCCGATGTGGACGATCTGTCGCGGGGGAAAGGCAGATCGCGTTGTCCGCTGGCGCACCAATGTCCGTCGGGATTCCCCATGACGACCGGACGCTCGTAGCCGGGCATGCCAGAGGGCGGCCGGGCCGCGGGGTTGCCCGCGGCCCGGCCGCCCTCATGATGACGGGGCCGGCTGGCCGGTGAGGACCGCCTAGTTGGCGGACTTGATGGTGGTCTTCATCTGGTCGAGGTTGACCAGGATCGGGTACCCGGCGACGGACAGGGCGTTGCCGTGGCCGGTCTGGTGGACGTCGAAGACCGACTGGATCGCCGCGTAGAAGCCCTGCACGTCGAGGGTCTGGTTGACGGCGCGCTTGGCCTGGCGCAGGCCGAACGACGGCATCGCGGCGATCTGCTCCGCGAGCACCCTGGTCTCCTTGTCGAGGTCAGCGCGTGGCACGACCTTGTTCACCATGCCGACCTTCTCCGCCTCCTCGGCGGTGATCGCCCGGCCGGTGAAGAGGATCTCCTTGGCCTTGCGCGCCCCGAGCTCCCAGGTGTGGCCGTGGTACTCGACGCCGCCGATGCCCATCGCGACCACCGGGTCGGAGAACTTCGCGTCGTCCGCCGCGACGATCAGGTCGCACGGCCAGCACAGCAGCAGCGCGCCGGCGATGCAGCGGCCCTGGACCGCGGCGATCGACGGCTTCGGGATGTTGCGCCAGCGCAGCGAGAACTCCAGGTAGCGCCGGGCCTCGACCTGGTAGATGTGCTCAAGCGTCATCTTCGCGGGCACCGGGGTGGAGGGGTCCGGCTTCAGGTCGTGGCCGGCGGAGAAGTGCTTGCCCTCGCCGCGCAGGATGATGACCTTCACATCCGGGTCTTCGGCCGCCTTGACCCAGGCGTCGTTGAGCTCCTCCAGAAGAGGGCCGTTCTGCGCGTTGGCGGCTTCCGGCCGGTTTAACGTGATCGTCGCGATGTTGTCGGCGACGTCGTAGAGAATGTACAAGTCAGTACTCCCATGACCGTTCGGCTGGTGGGCCGACGGGTGTGCGAAAATGATCTTTCTTCGCGCGCCCGGCCGGGGTTCCTACCGGATCGCGAAGCGATCTGGTAGGTCTGCGTTGTCCTCAGGGCCACTGACGGATCAGCCCCGGGGCAGGCCGAGGACCCGCTCGGCGACAATCGTGCGCTGGATCTCGGACGTTCCGCCAGCGATGGTGCCGGAGAAGCTGCGCGCGTACCGCTCGAACCAGCTCCCGTAGAACCAGTCGAGGTTCAGGTGCTCGAACGGCCTGGTCTGCCCGTCGCGGGCCAGCCCCGCGGAACCCTGGGCGAGCAGCGCCTGCCGGGTGGCCGTGCGGACCGACTCCGAGCCGAACAGCTTGAGCACCGAGATCGAGGCCACGTCCTCCTCGCCGCGCGCGGCCCGGGCCAGCGCGGCGGAGCCGAGCAGCCGCAGCGCCTGCGCGTCCATCGCGAGGGTGGCGTATCGGTCGCGGTCCAGCGTCGTCGTCGGGCGGAAGTCGTCGACCAGTTCGTCGAGCCGCTCGGCGAAGCTGAGCCACAGCATCGTGCGCTCATGGCCCAATGAGCCGTTCGCGACGTGCCAGCCCTTGTTCAGCTGGCCGATCAGGTTCTCCGCCGGGACCCGGACGTCGTCGAAGAAGACCTCGTTGAAGTCGAGGTCGTCCGCGCCCACGATCGAGCCGAACGGCCGGCGGGTGATGCCCGGGAGGTCGGTCGGGATCACCAGGACGCTGATGCCCTTGTGCTTGGGCGCGTCCGGGTCGGTACGCACGAACGTAAGCAGGATGTCCGCGTCGTGCGCGCCGGAGGTCCAGATCTTCTGCCCGTTGACCACGAAGTGGTCGCCGTCGAGCACCGCCCGGGTGCGCAGCCCGGCGAGGTCGGAGCCCGCGCCCGGCTCGCTCATGCCGAGCGCCGCGGTGATCTCGGCCTTGAGGATCGGCACCGCCCAGCGCTTCCTCTGCTCCTCGGTGCCGAACGTGAGCAGGGAGGCGGCGATGATGCCGAGGCCCTGCGGGTTGAAGCTGTGGTAAATGTGCCGGCTGCCCAGCTCCTCCAGGTGGACGAACTGCTGCAGCAGCGTGGCGTTCCGACCGCCGTACTCGGGCGGGTTGCCCGGCAGCAGCCAGCCGTTGTCGAACAGCAGCCGCTGCCAGCGCCTCGTCCACGCCGGCATGTGCGCGGTGGAGGTGGGCCGCTCGGCGGCCTCCTCGACGCTGGGCAGGTTCGCGTCGAGGAAGGCCGCGAACTCGGCGCGGAACGCCTCGACGTCGTCGTCAAACCGCAGCCGCATGGCGCTCCTCCGAGGTGATGCTGGCCGCCGGGGTCACCGCGTCGGCGTCGAGCAGCGCGGCGGCGACCCTGGCCCGGTGGACGTCGGCGCCGCCGAGCAGCAACTCGCCGGACAGCGCCCGCTTCAGCGCGAACTGCAGGTCGTTCTCCCAGGTGAAGCCCATGCCGCCGAACAGCTGGAAGCCGTTCTCGAACACGACCGTCGTGCACTCGCCGGCGGCCGCCTTGGCCATCGCGGCGGCGGTCGCGCGCCGCGGGTCCTGTTCGGCGATCGTCAGCGCGGCGAAGTAGGCGAGCGCGGTCGCGCGTTCGATCGCCACGTGCATGTCGACGGCCTTGTGCTTGACGGCCTGGAACGAGCCGATCGGGACGCCGAACTGCTGGCGGGTGCGCACGTGATCGAGCGTGAGATCCAGAACCCGCCGGCAGGCGCCCACCATGGTCAGCGCGAGGCCGGTGAGCGCGATGTCGCGGGCGAGGTCGACGTCGGCGCCGGTCCGGCTCTCCTCGCCGACCCTGACCTGCCAGAAGCTGACGTCGGCGACGTGCAGCAGCGGGTCGAAGGCGTTCTCGCGGTGGACCGTCGCCTCGGAGGCGGGCACGGTGAACACCCCGGCGTCGGTGACCACAGCGAACCAGTCGGCGCGGTCGCCGTCGAGGACGTGGTGGCCGGTGCCGTCGAGGATCCAGCCCTCGTCGCCGTGCGGGTCACGGTGGGCGGTGACGCCCTCGAGGACGGCGGTGCCGGTCTGGTCACCGGAGACGACGCCCGGGGCGAGCGGGGTGAACCAGGTCATGGTCGCCAGGTAGGGCGTAGGGTCGGTGGCCCGGCCGAGCTCCTCGAGCAGGATCGCGAGCTCGACCGCCTCTGTCGTCTCGGTCAGCTCGGTCCAGCCGAGGCCGGTGTAGGTCCGCCACAGCGGCCCCGGATCCGCGCCCTGGTCGGCGACGGAACGGACCAGCGCGGGCGGGCACTCCTTCGCGAGGACATCGCGGACGGTCGTGCGCCACAGCTGCTGGTCGGAGTCCAGCTCAAAGAGCATGCCGGCTCCCGACGGTTGGTGGGTTCTCAGCCACGGAGGGCCTCCTGACGGTATTCCGCCCGGACCCGATGGAGAATAACATTCTCCGAAGACGGAAGCAGCGGTCTCGCGGGTGGCGCGGGGGATGGGAGCAAAGAGCGCACGTGGCTGGACGCAGGGTGAGGAGTACGTTCTACTCATGGCGCAGGACCAGGAGCTTGCTTTGAGCACGCTGAGTGACGAGCCAGCTTGGAAGCAGCGTGCCGTCGAGCGCTCTACCAAGGCCGCGCGCCTGCGCGCCGAGCGCAAGGTGCAGCAGTTCCTCGAGGCCGCCCAAGAGATCATCCTGGAGAAGGGGTCGACCGACTTCACCGTACAGGAGGTCGTCGACCGGTCGCACCAGTCGCTGCGCAGCTTCTACCAGCACTTCGGCGGCAAGCACGAGCTGCTGCTGGCGCTGTTCGAGAACGCCCTGCGCCGCTCCGCGGACGAGATCCGCGCCGCGGCGGCGGCCGAGGTCGACCCGCTGGCCGGGCTCGAGGTCGGCATCCGGATGCTGTTCGAGAGCTCGCTGCCGGATCCGTCCACCCGCCACCCGCTGTTCACGGACTTCGCCACGCAGCTGCTGATGACCTACCCGGCCGAGGTCAGGTCCGCGCACGAGCCGATGCTCAGCGTGTTCGCGGAGCTGATGACCCGCGTCGACGCGGTCGGCCAGCTGCGGACGAGCCTGCGCCCGCGCCGGGCGGCCGCGATGGTCATGCAGTCGGTGATGTTCCTCGCCCAGTCGACCGCGGTCGCGGGGGAGAGCGAGGGCGCCCACCCGCTCACGACGGACGAGGTGTGGGACTTCTGCTCGGGAGGGTTCGCCCGCCACGCCGAGGGGTGACGGGCGAACCCCGGGCCGCCGGACTGCCGGCTCAGGACTGCTGGTTCAGGGCCACCACCTGCTGCGGGGTGATGACTTCTCCGCAGATGGCCGTGGAGCTGGTCGGCTCGAACCTGGAGCCGTCTTTGCTGATCTTGATGGCGTAGTAACAGGTCGAGGTCTCGCGGAAGTTGGTGGACAGGTCGATGCTGGTCTCGGGGGTTATCCCGGCGCCGTCGTAGTCCTTGACGGCACGCAGGCCGGTGATGAAGGACTCCCGGGTGGGGCATTTCCCGGCGGCTTCGAGGCCGCGGACGAACAGGTCGGCCGAGACCCAGCCGTTCACCGCGGGGTCCTGGGCCGGCGGCTGGATCTCGGGGGCGTAGTCGCTCATCGCCTGCTTGAATTTCTGCTGGCCGGCGGTATTGAGCTCGAAGGGCTGGATCGAGGTGAAGATGGACGTGCCGGCGAGCGTGGGGCCGAACTGGGTGAGGGTGCTGCCGTCGTAGCCGGTCGGCATCAGGACGACCCTGAGGTTGACGCCGAGCTTGGTGAGCTCGGGGAGCAGTTTGGCGGTCGCGTCCGGGAGCAGGACGCCCGCGAGAGTGTCGATGTTGTTCGCCTTGATCTGTTCGGCGACCGTCTGGTAGCTCGTGATCTCGGTGACGTTGAACGTCTTGACGACCTTGATGTCGGCTGTCTTCAGGCTCGCGGCGACCTGCTGGGTGAAGCCTCCGCTCGAGGCGCTCGAGCCGAGCGCGAAGAGGGCCGCGCGGGTTCCGCCCTGGCCGCGGACGTATTTTCCCCAGGTGGTGCTGGAGCCGTCTCCGAGGTAGAACCAGGAGAACATGTTGCTCATCCCCAGCCAGACCGGGGCGCTGGCCAGGCCGGTGACCGGGATGCCGCGTTCCCGTAACAGCTCGGCCGGTTCCTGACTGCCGCCGGGCGCGTAGACGAGCCCGAAGACTTTCTCCTGGTCGAGGAGTTCCTTGACCATGGGCTCGTCGCGCGCGGGGTCGCCCCCGTCGTCGCGCCAGGCGTAGGTGACCTTGCGGCCGTAGACGCCGCCGTTCTCGCCGTTGGCGACGTGGAGGCGGGCGTCCACACCGGCCCGGAAGGCCCGCAGGGCGTCGGCCCCCGGCCCGGTGTCGTTCCAGACCATGCCGGCCTTGACCTCGGTGGGCGTGATGCCGGGCACCGTCGCCGAGCACGCCCCGCCCGCCCCGTTCGCGCCGCCTCCGCCACAAGCGGCCAGGGAGGCGGCCAGTCCACCCGCGCTGAACGCGACCGCCGCGGCCCGCATTAATCGGTTGCTGGGCGGTAATAACACGCCGCGTCGCCGCCGGTATATCGCGGCTGTACCCGCCCGGGCGGGTAAGCGTCCATGGCGCGCGCAGGAGCCGCGCATGGACGCGGCCTCGGTCCTGCGCCGGAGAAAGTGGGTCTGGTGCGCCGACGCGGCGACCCGGGTGCGGCTGGCTCTTGTCATGGACGCCGATAGTAATGAGCGCTCACCCAGCGAGGTGCCCGGGGCGCCGGTTTTGCCGGCGCCCCGGCCCGGTGCGCGTGATTCTCGCCCGGCCGCCCCCACCAAGGAGACGGCCGGGCTGTTCCCGAACCGTCAGGGCTGCTGGTTCAGGGCGGTCATCTGCGCTGGGGTGATGACGTCTCCGCAGGTGGCCGTGGAGCTGGTCGGTTCGAATGCGGTGCCATCTTTGTTGATCTTGATGGCGTAGTAGCAGGTCGAGGTCTCGTGGAGGTTGGTGGACAGGTCGATGCTGGTGTCGGGGGTCAGGCCGGCGCCGTCGTAGTCCTTGACGGCACGCAGGCCGGTGATGAAGGACTCCCGGGTGGGGCATTTCCCGGCGGCTTCGAGGCCGCGGATGAACAGGTCCGCCGAGATCCACCCGTCCACGGCAAGGTCCTGCGTCGGCGGTTGGATCTCAGGGGCGTAGTCGCTCATCGCCCGCACGAACGCCTGCTGGCCGGGGGTGTTCAGCTCGAACGGCTGGGTGGCGGTGAAGATGGTCACGCCGGCGATCGAGCGGCCGAACTGGGTGAGATTGCTGTTGTCGTAGCCCAGCGGCATCACCGCGACCTTGAGGCTGCCGCCGAGGGTGACGCCGAGCTTGGCCAGCTCGGGGAGCAGCTTGGCGGCCGCGTCCGGGAGCAGGACGCCGGAAAGGGCGTCGATGTTGTTCGCCTTGATCTGCTCGGCGAGGGTCCGGTAGCTCGTGATCTGGCCGGTGAGGAACGTCTTGACGACCTTGACGTTGTTTGCCTTCAGGCTCGCCGTGATCTGCGAGGCGAAGTCTCCGTTCCCGGCGGTCTGGGCCGTCGAGAAGAGGGCCGCGCGGGTGCCGCCCTGGTCATGGATGTACTTGCCCCAGGTGGTGCTGGAGCCATCTCCGAGGTAGAACCACGAGAACATGTTGTTCATCCCCAGCCAGACCGGGTCGCTCGCGATGCCGGTGACCGGGATGTTGCGCTCCTGCAGGAACTTGGCCGAGTCCCGCCCCCCGCCGGGGGCGTAGATGAGCCCGAAGATCTTCTCCTGGTCGAGCAGCTCCTGGACCATGGGCACGTTGAGTGCCGGGTCGCCCTGGTCGTCGCGCCAGGCGTAGGTGATCTTGCGGCCGTAGACGCCGCCGTCCTTCTCGTTGGCGACGTGGAGACGGGCATCCACGCCGGCCCGGAAGGAACGCATGGTGGCAGCCCCCGGCCCGGAGTCAGTCCAGACCATCCCGGCCTTGACGCCGGTGGGTGTGATGCCGGGCACCGTGGCCGAGCACGCCCCGCCAGCTCCGCTCGCGCCTCCGTTGCCGCAGGCAGTCAGGGAGGCGGCGAGGCCGCCGGCGCTGACCGCGAGGGCGACCGCTTTCGATAATCGCTTGCTGGTGGGCAGCGGCATACTGCGGCTCCTTCGGCATTTCCTTCGGCATTGTCGCGGCGGTGGCCGCCCGGATGGGCGACCGCCCGCTGTGCAAGAGAAGCCTCCCGCCGACGCCGGCCCGGTATCGCGCCGGAGATGAGAATCCGACGCGGCGGGCGTGCCGGCCCAGGTGCGGCTGGCTCCTCCTAGTGACGTCGATAGTAGTAAGCACTTACCCCCGCGGGGCTCCGGGACGCCGGCGTCTGCCGGCGTCCCGGAGCCGGTGCGCGGGATTCGCGGGGCCGCCTGCACCAGGAGGCCGGCCGGGCCGTTCCGTGACCCGTCAGTGATCCTGGGGACAACGGCCGCCGGGTGTGCGAAGGAAGATCATTTTCGCACACCCTTTGGCCCTCTAGGGCTGCTGGTTCAGCGCGGCCATCTGCTCCGGGGTGATGACGTCTCCGCAGGTGGCCGTGGAGCTGCTGGGTTCGAACCTGGAGCCGTCTTTGCTGATCTTTATGGCGAAGTAGCAGGTCGAGATCTCGCGGTAGTTCGTTGACAGATCATTGCTGGTGTTGGGGGTCAGGCCGGCGCCATCGTAGTCCTTGACGGCGCGCAGGCCGCTGATGAAGGACTCCCTGGTCGGGCATTTCCCCGCGGCCTGCAGGCCGTGGATGAACAGGTCGGCGGAGATCCAGCCATTCACCGCCTGGTCCTGGGTCGGTGGCTGGATCTCGGGGGCGTAGTCGCTCATCGCCTGCTTGAACTTCTGCTGGCCGGCGGTGTTGAGCTCGAAGGGCTGGACCGAGGTGAAGATCGACGCACCGGCGAGCGCCGCGCCGTATGTCGCCAGGCTGCTGTTGTTGTAGCCCAGGGGCATCAGTGCGACCTTGAGGCTGCCGCCGAGGGTGATGCCGATCTTGGCGAGCTCGGGGAGCAGCTTGGCGGCGGCGTCCGGGAGGAGGACACCGGTGAGGGTGTCGATGTCTTCCGCCTTGATCTGCTGGGCCACTGCCTGGTAGCTCGTGATCTGGCTGGTGGGGAACGTCTTGATGACCTGGACGTTGTTGGCCTTCAGGCTGGCCACCACCTGTTGCGTGTAGTCCCCGTTGGTGGCGCTCGCGCTGATCGCGAAGACGCCCGCGCGGGTGCCGCCCTGCTCGCGGACGTATTTACCGAGGGACGTGCTGGAACCATTCCCGAGGTAGAACCACGAGAACATGTTGTTCATCCCCAGCCAGACCGGGTCGCTGGCGAGGCCGGTGACGGGGATGTTGCGTTCCTGCAGGAGCTTGGCTGAGTCGCTGCCGCCGCCGGGAGCGTAGATGAGCCCGAAGATCTTCTCCTGGTCAAGGAGCTCCTGGACCATGGACACATTGAGGACGGGGTCGGCCTGGTCGTCGCGCCAGGCGTAGGTGACCTTGCGGCCGTAGACGCCGCCGTCCTCCTCGTTGGCGACGTGGAGGCGCGCGTCCACGCCGGCCCGGAAGGAACGCATGGTTTCCGCCCCCGGCCCGGTGTCGCTCCAGACCATCCCGGCCTTGACCTCGGTGGGCGTGATGCCGGGCACCGTGGCCGAGCACGCCCCGCCCGCTCCGCTCGCGCCTCCCTGGCCGCAGGCGGTCAGGGAGGCGGCCAGGCCGCTGGCGCTGACCGCAAGCGTGGCTGCTCTTATTAGTCGGCTTTTCGCCGGCGATAACATGCCGCGGCTCCTTCGGCGTATCGCGACGGTGCCTGCCCGGGTGGTCAGGTGTCCGCCGTCCAGGGAGAGTCGCCCATCGACGCAATCTCTGCCTGCGCCGAAAACGATGATCCTGACGCGACGTCGCGTCAGGACCGGGGCGGTTTCTCCTCTTGTATACGTCAAGAGTAGTGAGCGGGTACTCGACAGGTCTTCGGGAGGCCGGAAGGTGCTGGCGTCCCGAAGACCGTACACGGAATTTTACCGGCCAGCCCCCACCAAAGGGCCAGCCGGGTTGCCTCTGCGGCCGTCAGTGCTGCTGGTTCAGGGCGGCCATCTGCTCCGGGCTGATGACGCTTCCACACATGGCCGTGGTACTGGTCGGCTCGAACTTGGAGCCGTCCGAGCTGACCTTGATGGCGTAGTAGCAGGTCGAGGTCTGGCGGAAGTTCGTGGACAGATCGTTGCTGGCGTCGGGGGTCATTCCCGCGCCGTCGTAGTCCTTCACGGCGCGCAGGCCGCTGATGAAGGACTCCCTGGTGGGGCATTTTCCCGCGGCCTGCAGGCCGTGGATGAACAGGTCGGCGGAGATCCAGCCGTCGACGGCCATGTCCTGGGTCGGCGGTTGGATCTCGGGGGCGTAGTCGCTCATCGCCTGCTTGAACTTCTGCTGGCCGGCGGTGTTGAGCTCGAAGGGCTGGATGGCGGTGAAGATGGAAGCACCGGCGAGCGCCGCGCCGTATGTTGTCAGGTTGCTGTTGCTGTAGCCCAGCGGCATCTGGGCAACCTTGAGGCTGCCGCCGAGGGTGATGCCGATCTTGGCGAGCTCGGGGAGCAGCTTGGCGGCCGCGTCCGGGAGCAGAACGCCCGCGAGGGCGTCGATGTTGTTCGCCTTGATCTGCTGGGCGACGGTCTGCCAGCTGGTGATCTCACCGGTGTAGAACATCTTGACGACCTTGACGTCGTTCGCCTTCAGGCTCGCCACGATCTGCTGGGTGAAGTCCCCGTTCGTGGCGTTCGTGTCGATCGCGAAGACGCCCGCGCGGGTGCCGCCCTGGTCATGGACGAACTTTCCCCAGGTTGTGCTGGAGCCGYCCCCGAGATACACCCACGAGAACATGTTGTTCATCCCCAGCCAGACCGGGTCGCTTCCCAGGCCGGTGACGGGGATGTTCCGTTCCTGCAGGAGCTTGGCCGACTGCGTGCCGGCGCCGGGGGAGTAGATGAGCCCGAAGATCTTCTCCTGGTCGAGGAGCTCCTGGACGGCGCTCAGGTTGAGCTGCTGGTCTGCCTGGTCGTCGCGCCAGGCATAGGTGATCTTGCGGCCGTAGACGCCGCCGTCCTCCTCGTTGGCGACGTGGAGGCGGGCGTCCACGCCGGCCCGGAAGGAGCGCATGGTTTCCGCCGCCGGCCCGGTATCGCTCCAGACCATCCCGGCCTTGACCTCGGTGGGGGTGATGCCGGGCGTCGTGGTCGAGCAGGACCCTCCCGCTCCCTCCGCGGCCGACTGGTCACCGCAGGCGACCAGTGATGCGGCCAGACCGCTGGCGCTCACCGCGAGCGCCGCCGTTCTCACTAATCGAGTTCTAACTGGCGACCTCATGCCGCGTCTCCTTTGACGTGTCGCGGCGATACCGGCCCGGGTGGGCAGGCGTCCGCCATGCGGGGGAGGGCCGCACGCCGACGCAGCCGCGGTCTTGCGCCGACGGAGGGGGATCCGGCGCGGCGGTGTGTCGGTTCGGGCGCGGCTGGCCCTTCCTAGTGAGGCCGATAGTAGTGAACTCTTAATCCACATGAGGCCGAAGCACGGGCAAATGCCGTCGTTCGGAGTCGGTACGCGGAATTTCCCTGGATCCCGCCCGCCCGCAGTGCGCGGAGTGACCGATCGGCGCCGGTCCGGCGGCCCCATCAGGGCTGCTGGTTCAGGGCGTTCATCTGCTCCTGGCTGATCGCGGCGCCGCATTCGGGCTGGCTGCCGGCCTCGAACTTGCTCCCGTCCTGGCTGACCTTGATGGCGTAGTAGCAGACCGAGATATCCCGGTAGTTTGTTGACAGGTCGTTGGTGTTCTGTGGGGTCATTCCGGCGCCGTCGTAGTCCTTCACGGCGCGCAGTCCGGAGATGAACGACTCCCTGGTCGGACACTCACCGGCGGCGCGCAGGCCGCGGATGAACAGGTCGGCCGAGAGCCAGCCGTCGACCGCGCTGTCCTGCGTCGGCGGCTGGACCTCCGGGGAGTAGTTGTTCATCGCCTGCCTGAACGTCCGCTGCCCTGGCGTGTTGACCTCGAAGGGCATGATGGCCGTGAAGATCGACACGCCGGCGAGCGACTGTCCATACGTCGCCAGGCTGCTGCTGTCGTAGCCCAGCGGCATCAGGGCGACCTTGAGGCCGCCGCCGAGGGTCACGCCGATCTTGCGAAGCTCGGTCAGCACGCTCGCCGCCGCGTCCGGGAGCAGGACGCCGCCGATGGCGTCGATGTGGTCCGCCTTGATCTGCTGCGCGACGCTCCGGTAGTCGGTCACCGCGCTGGTGGACTGGAACGTCCTGACGACCTGGATGCCGTTGGCCTTCAGGCTCGCCACGTACTGGTGGTTGAAGTCGTTGTTGGACGCGCTCGTGCCGACGACGAACACGCCCACGCGGGTCCCGCCCTGGTCGTGGATGTACTTGCCCCAGGTGGTCGCGGAACCGGTGCCCAGGTAGAACCACGAGAACATGTTGTTCTTGCCGAGCCAGCTCGGGTCGCTTGCCAGGCCCATCACCGGGATCTTCTGCTGGCCGAGCCAGTCCACCGAGGCGGCACCGCTCGCGCTGGGCATCGCGATCATCCCGAACACATGCTCGTTGTTGACGAGATCCTGGGTGCCGCTCAGGTTGAGCGCCTGGTCCGCCTGGTCGTCCCGCCAGGCGTAGGTGAGTGTGCGGCCGAAGATGCCGCCCTCCTCCTCATTGACGCTCCCGAACCGGGCGTCCACGCCTGCCCGGAAGGCGCGCATGCTGGCGGCGGACGGGCCTGAGTCGCTCCAGATCATGCCGGCCTTGACCTGGGTGGGCGTGATACCCGGCACCGAGGTCTTGCAGTCCGCGCCGGCGGATGTGCTGCCGCCCGAGCCGCCGCAGGCGGCCAGGCCGATGGCCAGGCTGCTGGCGCCGACCGCCAGCGCGGTGGCCCGCAGCGCCCGCCGACGAAGAGGTAACGACATTGCGGAAAATCTCCTCTGGCGAGAATGCCGGCCGCCCGGCCTTGTGGGCCTCGCGCCCGTCACCTTGGAGGCCCGGCGCCGATCGCGGTGTTCCACGTGTCATGGCGAAGAGCGCGGCAACGTTCTGCCGCGGCCCCGGGTCTCCTTTTGGCATCGATATCGGCGCCAATGCTATCGACCACACTGCCTGGCAGCAGAAAGGGGCGCCCGGCGAATGCCGGGCGCCCCCATCCCGTCACGGGCAGTCGCCCGCATAATGAATATATGCCCGATGTCACTGGGCCTGGCATCGAGGAAACGGTCCGGACCGCAACGTCAACAAAGGCCGGCCTGACCGCGACGGGCGTCGTTCAGGGCGCGACGTCGAGGACGACCTTGCCGATCGCCTTGCCGTCGGCGACGTGACGCAGCGCGCCGGCCGTGTCGTCGAGCGCGAACACCGCGCCGATGTGCGGACGTACCTTCCCCGAGGCGAGCAGCTCCGTGAGCTCCCGGTCGTCGCGGGCCAGCTCGTCCGGCCGGTGGGTGGCGAAGTCGCGCATCTGGAAACCCATGATGTGCGCGCCCTTGAGCAGCACCAGGTTCAGCGGGATCCGCGGGATGGTCCCGGAGGCGTACCCGACGGTCACGAAGCGCCCGTCGAAGCGCAGCGCCCGCAGCGCCGCCTCCGAGAGATCCCCGCCGACCATGTCGACGACGACGTCGACACCGTCGGGGTGCGCCACCTTCAGCGCCTTGCGCAGGTCCTCGGCCGCGTTGTCGATGAGCGTCGTCGCGCCGTTCGCCGCGGCGACCTGGAGCTTGTCCGACGAGTTCGCCACCGCGGTCACCTCGGCGCCCAGCGCGACGGCGAGCTGGACGGCCGCGAGGCCGACGCCGCCACCCGCGCCGAGCACCACCACCCGGTCACCCGGCTCGACCCGGGCCATCGAGCGCAGCACGTGGTAGGACGTGCGGTGCGCGACGACGAACGCCGCGGCCGACCGGTCGTCCACCCCGTCCGGTATGGGACGCAACGACTCGGGGCGGCACACGACCTGCTCGGCGAAGGCGCCGACGAACACCGTCCCCGCCACCCGGTCGCCGGGGGCGAGGCCGGTGACACCCTCGCCCACCTCCTCGACGACACCGGCGAACTCGCTGCCAGGCACGAACGGCACGGGCGCCTTCACCTGGTAGGTGTTCGCGACGACGAGCACGTCGGGGAAGTTGACCGCCGCCGCCCGCACGCCGACCCGGACCTGGTCAGGCCCGACCGGCGGAGTGTCGATCTCCTTGACCTCGATGACCTCCGGCCCGCCGTACTCCGCACACACCGCCGCCAGCATGTCAGCGCCCCGAGTAGCTGTAGTCGGTGGTCGAGGTGAACTCGGCCGCGGCCTTCATGGACTGCTCGATGACCGGGCCGAAGGCGAGCAGCTTCGGGTCGTCGCCGGCCCGCTGGAACCCGCGCTCCAGGACGATGGCGATCTTCCATCGGGCCAGGACCAGGTAGTAGTCGAGGTCGTCGACCTGCCGGCCGGAGACCTTGGCGTAGTGCTCGACGACCTGGCTGCGGCTCGGCATGCCGTACAGGTTGACGTAGCTGGATTTCGCCGCCTCCTCGGCCATGGTGTCCTCGGGCCAGTTCATGACCATCCAGGCCAGGTCGAGCTTGGGGTCGCCGACGGTGCCCATCTCCCAGTCGACGAGCGCGGCGAGCTTCGCCGGCACCGCGTTCTCGAACATGACGTTGGCGAACTGGTAGTCGCCGTGCATCAGCCCGGGGATGTAGTCGAGCGGGCGGTGGTTGCGCAGCCACTCGGTGACGACGTCCATGCCCTCGAGCTCGCGGCCCTTGACCTTCTGGAAGAAGCTCAGCCAGCGGTCGACCTGGCGCTCGTGGAAGCCGTCCGGACGGCCCAGGTCCGCCAGGCCCTTGGCCTGCCAGTCGACCTTCGACAGCAGCGCGATGCCCTCGGCCAGCTGGTAGCCCAGTCCCTTGCGCAGCTCGAGGTCGCTGTTGAACGGCTCGGGCCACTTGCGGTCCTTCATGTTCATCGGCGACCAGCCGTCGACGAAGCCCATGAGGTAGAAGGTGCGGCCGAGCACCGAGTGGTCCGTGCAGACCGCGACGGCGGCCGTGTGCGGCACGTCGGTGCCGTCGAGCGCCTCGATGATCCGCCACTCGCGCAGGATGCCGTTGTCGCGGTCAGCAGGCGCCTTGGCCGGTGGGATCCGGATGACGCACTGGGCGTCGCCGCGGGTCAGCAGGTAGATCTCGTTCTGCGTGCCGCCGGAGAGGAACTTGTGCTCCAGCGGGGCGCCCGCGCCGGGCAGCCCCTGGGCGTCCATCCAGGCGGCGAGCCGCGTGAAGTCCAGCGTCGTTTCGGGTTCGCCACTCACAGGTTTCCCACCTCGTGCTCAAGAAACTCGGCGTACTTGGCCCGGGCGGCGTCCAGCTTGCCCGGAATCCACTCGGTCGGCCACATGCCGTCGGCCGGCTTGTAGTCGCGCAGGACCTGCTTGGCGACGGTCATCTTGTGGACCTCGGTCGGCCCGTCGGCGAGGCCCATCACGGCGGCGCCGTGGATGTACCTGAAGAACGGCATCTCGTTCGTCGTGCCGAGCGCGCCGTGGACCTGCATCGCCCGCCACGCGATGTCGTGCAGGATGGTCGGCATCACGATCTTCGCGGTGGCGATGTCCTTGCGGACGCGCTTGTAGTCCTGGTATTTGTCGATCTCCCAGGCGACGTACATGACGAGCAGCCGGAACTGCAGCAGCTGCGCGTACGAGTCGGCGACGAAGCCCTGGACGAACTGCTTGTCCGCGAGCTTGCTGCCCGCGGTGGAGCGTGACAGCGCCCGCTCGCAGGTCATGTCCAGCAGCCGCTGCGCCTGGCCGATGGTGCGCATCGCGTGGTGGATGCGCCCACCGCCGAGCCGGGTCTGGGCGATGGCGAACGCCTGGCCCTCGCCGCCGAGCAGCGCCGACTCCGGCACCCGCACGTCCTCGTAGTGGATCAGCGCGTGGAAGCCCTCGTTCAGGGGCTCGCCGAACAGGCCGACGTTACGGACGATGTTGATGCCCGGCGTGTCGGTCGGCACCAGGAACATCGACATGCCGCGGTATGCGCTCACGTCGGGGTTCGTGACCACCATGACGATGAAGAAGCTCGCGGTCTTGGCGTTCGACGAGAAGTACTTCCACCCGTTGATGATCCACTCGTCGCCCTCCTTGTGGGCGCTACAGGTGAACTGCGTCGGGTCCGCGCCGCCCTGCGGCTCGGTCATCGAGTAGCTGGAGAACATCTCGCCGTCGAGCAGTGGCTGGAGGTACTTCTCCTTCTGCTCCGGCGTGCCGTAGTGAGCGATGATCTCGGCATTGCCGGTGTCCGGCGCCTGGCAGCCGAAGACGATCGGCGCCCAGGAGGAGCGGCCGAGGATCTCGTTGAGCAGCCCCAGCTTCTGCTGGCCGAAGCCCTGGCCGCCGAGCTCGGGGCTCAGGTGGGTCGCCCACAGGCCCTGGTCGCGGACTTGCTGCTTGAGCGGGTCGATGAGCGCCCGGCGCTTCTCGGCCAGCGGGACGAACTGCAGGTCCGGGAACGCGAGGTCGAGCGGCTCGACCTCGCTGCGGACGAACTCGTTCGCCCAGTCCAGCTTCTTCTGGTACTCGGGATCAGTCTCGAAGTCCCACGCCATCGCTGCGTCCTTCCTGGTCGTCCTCGGCAGAATACGATTCTGGCAATGCCGAACACAAGTTTGGATCTTCGGAACGCTTGTCGGAGTGAAGATCCTCGGCCATGCCCGGGGCGGGCCGCCTCAGCCCGGTAGGCGGGCGAGTAGCGCGCCGACATCCTCGAGCGAGCGCAGGGTGTCGTTGAGGTGCGTGCACGTCGTGACCCCGGTGAAGGTGTCCCGCACCTCGCGGCGCAGCCCGTCCGGGCGCTGTCCCACCAGGCGGCCCGCGCTGGCCAGCGCGAGGGGGCACTCCGGCCACGGCAGTGCGCCGAACTCCGCCGTGCACGCCGTGAACGTCGTCGTCGCCGGGTCGAGCGTGGCGTGGACGGTGTACTCGTGCACCGCGGTCTCGACGCCGTCCGGGTCGACGTGGCTGTCGCGGAAGAAGCACTCGACCCGCGCCTCGGCGCCCGCGCGCCAGACGTCGAGCCGGCGGCGCCGGCGCATCCCGTGCGCCGGCAGCGGCGCCACCTCGTGCCAGCCGTCCGGGTCGTCGCCCTCGATCGGCGGCACCGGCGGGCCGAACGGGGCCGGCACCCGCCCGGTGGCCTCGATCCCGCGGATGATCGTGCCGTCGGTGACCCAGCCGGCGCACAGGTCCGGGTACTGCGAGGCCGTTCCCTGACGCCACTGCGGGAAGGGCCCGGGCGCCACCCACTGGGTGGCGTAGCCGCTGACCAGCACCGCCGTCGGCAGGTCGTCGAGCAGTTGGAACCGGACCGAGTGGCTCGCGCGCCCGCCCGGCAGGGCGGCGTAGACCGCCTGCCGGAAGCCCGACGCCGCCCGGACGCCGACGAGCGCCGCGAGCCGGGGCTCGTCCGGGTCGGTGCCGATCCGGGTGACCTCCCGGCGGGGAAAAGCGATCTCGGCGTCGAGGCGGGCCGCGTCCAGGACGGTCAGGGCACCGTCGGCCTCGACGCGCACGTCCCGGCCGCGCGCGTCGAGCGTCACCGGCCCGGAGAGCCCGGAGGGCCGCAGCGAGTCGTGCGTCGTCGTCCGGCGTACCAGCCCGGGCCGTGGCGGCGGCGTCGAGAGAGCCGGGCCGGTGGGCGACGCCGGGCCGGTCATCGCGCGGCCGTTCGGCTGGGCTGATGTGCTCATGCGCGGATCACTCCTCGCTCGACGGGGCCTGAAAGCCCGCGGCTACGAGATCCGGTCGGGTTGGGCGTAGGCGAGGAGGACCTCGCGGTCCTCGGCGAGGGCGAAGCCCTCGGCGAGGAGCCGGTCGACGGCGGCGGCGTAACGCGCCACGTACTGCGCGCGCGACGGGTAGAGCTCGGCGACCCGCGCGGCCGGCAGCGCGATCGTCGAGCCGAACAGCTGGCAGATCATTGACGGGTTCGGGCCGGGGATGCCGGACAGCACGTCGACCGGCACGTCGACCGGTGGCGTGCGGATCCCGCCGAGCGCGATGCCGTCGCCGTCGCGGACGATCTCGCCGCCCGCGGTCGCTATCCGCGGCGAGGCGGCCGGCGGGGTGCCGCCGCGCGCCCAGGTCTCCAGCGCGCGCAGCGCGGCCTTGACGACGACGTGCATCGGGGCGTTGTTGACGTCGACGCCGCAGCCGAGCAGGTCGGCGAACGGGCCGACGGTGTGCTGGTCGGCGTGGGCGGCGCCGGCGACCTCCCACGTGCGGACACGCTCGAGGTCGTCCTGGCGGGAGCCGAGGGAGTGCAGCACCTGGTTCAGGTCGCCCTCGGCCTGGAGGATGAGCACGGGGGCGGCGGTGTCCTCCCGGACGAGCACCGGGCTGGTCGCGACCAGCGCCTGGAGGGCCGCCGGCTGGCCAGGCGCGGCGAGGTTCAGCGCACCCAGCCCCCGGCTGTGCAGCAGGTAGCCGTCGAACAGCCCGTGGACGAGCGGCTCGACCCCGTTGACGTAGGTGACCATCGCGTAGGCGGACTGGGACTGGCCGGCGGCGAGCACGAGCCGCGGTACGAGCCCGCCGAGCAGCGTCCCGTCGCGGACCGCGCGGGCCGCCTGGGTGAACAGGTCGAACGCGAACCCGTCGCCGGGGTGGGCGAGCGAGCCGTAACGCTCCGGGTCGGAGCCCACGAGCCCCGGCGCGTCGGAGCCCTCGATGGTCGAGGCGAGCACCGGGCCGCCGGCGACGCCGATGAGCTGGGCCGACACGCCGACCCAGGCATGGCCGCGGCGGGTGATCTCCTCGTGGTTGTTCGCCCAGATGACGTCGGCGTCGTGGCCGGAGCTGACGTTGAGCCACTCGACGACCGCGGTGCCGCTGAAGCGCTCGGCCGTGACCGGGCGGCGCACGACGACCCGGGTGCGGTACGGCGCCGTGCCGGCGGGCTCGAACGCCCAGCGGCCGTCGGCCGCAAGCTCGCCTACGGCGCGGTAGGCGGTCGCCGTCCCGGCCGCGGCGAGCTCGTGCTCGACGTAGCCGACGGCCGCGACGTCGGCCGGCACCGGCGAGGCGAGCATGACCCCCTTGCCGCCGGTCAGCTCGACCAGCTCGGTGGGCGCCGCCAGGCTCACGCCGGACGCCGGCTGTTCGCCCAGTACTGCTCCAGCCCCGGCTTGATGCTCCGGCTCACCAGCTCGATCCGCGGACCGTCGGAGCCCCGGTGGTACGTCCAGTAGGGCTGCCCGTCCGGGCCGATGCCGGCGACCTCCAGCGGCATGCCGAGCGCGGCGAGCGCCGCCGAGTCGGCCGGCACGTCGTCCGACCAGTAGCCGAGGTGGTGCACGCCCGAGTCGGCGGGCACCCAGACGGTTCCGGGAATGGGCCGGATGACCTCGAGGCGGGGCTCGTTCACCGAGTAGGAGAACCGCGTCGTGATGGTGGTGTCCACCGGGCCGTCCGGAGTCATGATCCGCACCGCCACGTCGCTCACCAGCTCGTCGCACCACTCGAAGCCGAACAGCTCCGTCAGCCGGTCGAGGGTGCCCTCGAAGTCCTCGACGATGACCCCGGTGTGGAACTGGTCCTCGGGCCGTAGCGTCGTCACAGCTCCACCACCACTCGGATAGCACCGGTCGTCTTGTCGCCCGCCACCCGGAACGCCTCGGCGGCGTCCTCGAGCGGGAACCGGTGCGTGATCAGCGTCTTGGGGATTTCGGGGTTCTCCGCCAGCATCGCCGCGGCCTCCGCCAGCTCGGTCACGCTACCGCCCGCGCCGTCGTCGTGCGTGCAGTACCCGATGGACGGGATGACGCGGGCCTCCAGGTGGAACAGGGCGCTCCAGTTGATCTCGACCGGGCCCTGGTGGACCGCGACCGAGACCACGGTCCCGCGCGGGCCGACGAGGTCGATCGCGCGGGCGAGGCTCTCCTTGGTGCCGGCGGCGTCGACGACGACGTCGTAGCGGCCGTCCGCGCCGATCCGCGCACCCAGGCGCTCGCCCGCCTCGACCTGGTGGCGGTGGCGCGCGTCGAGCGCGACCTCGGAGGCGCCGAGCCGGCGGGCGCCGGCGACGGCCAGCAGGCCGAGGGCGCCCGCGCCGACGACCGCCACGGTGGTGTCCTTGCCGGTGCCGGCCAGGCGCAGCGCGTGCCAGGAGACGGCGGCCGGCTCGGCGAGGGACGCGTCCGTGACGGCGAGTCCGTCGGGAACCGGCACGAGCCGGGGGCTCGGGGCGCGGAACTGCTCGGCCATGCCGCCGTCGGCGTTGGCACCGAGGGCGCGGGTGAAATGGACTGGGCAGAGGTTGTACCGGCCGATCTGGCACTGGTCGCACGTGCCGCAGCCGAACACCGCCTCGACGATGACCGGCGTGCCGTCGGCGCGGACTCCGGCGAGCTCGTGGCCGACGACCTGGCTCAGGCCGTACCTGATGTACATGAGGTCCGAGCTGCAGATGCTCGCGGACCTCATCGTCAGCAGCTCGTCGCCCTCACCTGGCGGTAGGTCGACGTCGGTGACGGACACGGCGCCGTCCGCCGAACGGACAGCCTTCATGGGCGTGCTCCCTGACTGGGCTGGGGAATCGGTGGTTGGGCCGCCCGCAGGCAGAAAGCGGTGACCTGATCGATCTCGGCGTCGCTGGGCTCGGTCCGTCGCCACAGGAAGTCCGACAACGCGCCGAAGACGGCGTACGCGGCCAGCGTCGCGTCCGGCTCGGGGTGCTCGCTGCCCAGCGCGGTGAACGGCGCGCACAGCAGCACCGACATCGACCCGGCGGCCGGGTGGAGGCCGGGAGTGGCGTTCCTGGTGCTGCTCCCGTTCCACATCACGGCCAGCGTCGACGCGGCCACCTCGCCCCTGGCCTGCCCGAGCACGGCCTCCACCCAGCGACGCACCTGGCCCGCGGGCGTCGGCTCCTTGCTCATCTGGTGGGCGGCGTAGCTTGCCAGCCGCTCGCTCCCGTCCTCGATCAGCGCGGTGACCAGCGCGTCCTTGGACGGGAAGTGGCGGTAGAACGCGTCGTTGGACAGCCCGGCCTCGGCGACGATGTCGGCGACCCGGGGGCGTGATGAGATGCCGTTGCGCCGGATCACCTCGAGGCCGGCGTCGAGCAGCCGACGCACCTCGTTGGTGTAGCCGGCGGTGCGCGCGGCGAGCGTGCGTGCCGCCGTGCGCGCGGCGACGTCACCGGCCGGCTGAGGCTGGGTGTCCGGTGCCGCTGAGGACGTGCCGCCCGGTGCCTCGGGAGGCGGGCTACCCGGCGTCGCCGCCAGGAGGCGATCTGCGTTCTGCGTCATCAGAATCGAATTCTGGCACGTCGGGTGGGCGAAGTCACCTCATGTCGCGGCCGGTGGCGCTTTGGATTCCTGGATGTGCGTGATACACATGATATGCACCCTACATATCCTGGGTGCAGCGTCAGCTGGGAGAACTCATGAGCGCCAGCAAGGCCACCGCCGCCCCTGCCCCGGCCAGCGTCGCGGGCCGGTCGGCACGGGCGAACACCCTCATCGCGGTCCTCGCGGCCGCGGGCACCGCGATGTCGCTGATGCAGACGCTGATGGTGCCGTTGATCCCGAAGCTGCCCACGCTGCTGCACACCTCGTCCTCCAACGCCTTCTGGGCGATCACCGCCACCCTGCTCGTCGGGGCGGTCGCCAACCCGCTGTTCGGGCGCCTCGGCGACCTGTTCGGCAAGCGGCGGCTGTTGCTGGTCGCCCTGGGCACCCAGACCGTGGGCGCGCTGATCTGCGCGCTGAGCTCGTCGATCGTGCCGATGGTCGTGGGCCGCGGGCTGCAGGGCGTCGGTTTCGCCACCATCCCGCTCGGCGTGAGCATCCTGCGCGACCTGCTGCCGCCCAAGCGGATGGTCTCCGCGATGGCGATCATGAGCTCCTCGCTCGGCGTCGGCGGCGCGCTCGGCCTGCCGATCGGCGCGGTGGTCGCCCAGAACGCCGACTGGCACGTGCTGTTCTGGGGCTCCGCCGCGATCGGCCTGCTGCTGGGCGCCCTCGTCGCCGTCCTGGTCCCCGAGTCGCCGGTGCGCGGCGTCGGCGGGTTCGATGTGCCGGGCACGGTCCTGCTGTCGATCGGGCTGGTCGGCGTGCTGCTCGCCGTCTCGAAGGGCGGCGACTGGGGCTGGGCGAGCACCACGACGCTGGGCCTGCTCGGCGGTGGCGTCGCCGTCCTCGTCGCCTGGGGCGCGTTCGAGCTGCGCATCGACAGCCCGCTGATCGACCTGCGCACGATGAGCCGGCGCCCCGTGCTGCTCACCAACATCGCCTCCGTGGCGCTGGGCTTCGGGATGTACGCGCAGTCGCTGATCGCCCCGCAGCTGATGCAGCTGCCGAAGGCCACGGGCTACGGCCTCGGGCAGTCGCTGCTCGGCACCGGCCTGTGGATGGCGCCGGCGGGGCTCGCGATGATGATCGTCTCGCCGTTCGCCGGCCGACTGATCGCCGGGCGCGGCCCGCGGGTCGCGCTGGCCGGCGGCGCGGTCGTCGTGGCCGGCGGATACGTCCTCGCGCTCCCGCTGATGGGCAGCCCCGGCGGCGTGCTCGCGTTCTGCGCGGTGATCAGCGCCGGTGTCGGCCTCGCGTACGCGGCGATGCCCACTCTGATCATGCGGGCGGTGCCGGCCGAGGAGGGCGCGGCCGCCAACGGTCTGAACACCCTGATGCGATCGATCGGCACGTCGGTTGCCAGCGCGGTGCTCGGCACTTTGATGTCGAGCATGACGACCACGGTCGGCTCGGCGGTCGTCCCGTCGGAGAGCGGTCTGCGGGTCGGCCTGCTGGTGGGCGGCGGCGCGGCGCTGGCGAGCTGCCTCATCGCCCTCGCCCTCCCGCGCAGGACCGCGAACGCCGCCCCCGCTGCGGCTGTGCCTGCCGTCCCGGCCATGCCCGCGCCGCGGGTCGCGTCCGAGCTGACGGTCACCGAGCGTGTCGCAGCGGTCCCCGCGATCGACTGACTGGGAAGTAGCTGGGAGCCGCTGACGGGCGGGGGCGTTTCGCGCCCCCGCCTCGCCCCGTCTCAGCTGTTGCGGGCGCCGCGGGGGACGTCGCGGAACGCGAGGCCCCGGTCGAGCGCGGCCTCGCGGGGCATGCCGAGAACCCGCTCGCTGATGACGTTGCGGGCCATCTCGGTGGTGCCGCCGCCGATCGTGGCCGTCTGGCGCATCAGGAAGTCCGCGCCGACGTCGGCCGCCGCGCCGTCACCCTCCGCCCAGGCCGCGCCCGCGCCGTCGGCGATGTCGAACGCGATCGTGGTGAGCCGGGTCGCCGCGACGCCGCTGTAGAGCCGGCCGATCGCGGCCGACTGGTCGGACAGCCTGCCGGTCGTCATGCCGAGGGCGAGCCGCGATTGCAGGGCGCCCTGGACCAGGTCGAGCACCCGGCCCTCGCCGATCAGGTCGCGCACCAGCGGGTCGTCGAGCCGCCCGGTGTCGCGGGCGATGTCGAGCAGCCAGTCGGGCCCGATCCGGTGATGCGAGCTCGTACCGGGACTGGTCACGTACGGGGAGCTGCTGCTCATCCGCTCGTGGAACATCCAGCGGGTGCCGACCGTCCAGCCGTCGTCGACCTCGCCGACCCGGTCGGAGTCGGGGACGCGGACGTCGGTCAGGAACTCCTGACAGAACTCCATGATCCCGTTGAGCATCTCGATGCGCTGCACGTCGACGCCCGCCGCCGCGATCGGCAGGATGAAGACTGTGAGGCCGCGGTGCTTCGGGACGTCCCAGTTGGTCCGCGCCAGGCACAGCCCCCAGTCGGACCACCAGGCGCCGGTCGTCCAGATCTTGGAGCCGTTGAGCACCCACTGGTCGCCGTCGCGTACCGCAGAGGTGAGTGCGGCGGCGACGTCCGAGCCGCTGGACGGCTCGGACAGGAACTGCATCCAGATCTCCTCGCCCTTGAGGATGGCTGGGATGTGGGCGAGCTTCTGCTCCTCGGTGCCGAACTCGAGCAGCACCGCGGCGCACGGCGTGAGCGTCGGCACCTGCAGGCGCTGCGGGTACTCGTAGCCCGAGATCTCCTCGTTGAACGCCCGCTGGTGCGCTGGGGTGAGGCCCTGCCCGCCGTACTCGCGCGGGAAGCAGATGCCGGCGAACCCGGCGTCGAAGAGCATCCGTTGGATCTCGCGGTCGCGGGCGACCGCGGCCAGCTCCTGCTCGTCGGTCCGGGTCGGCCGCATGATGCCGACCTCCTCGTGCGCCTCCAGTGGACGCAGGTTGGCGCGGATCCAGACGCGCGCCCTGGCCTGGAACTCCTCGACGCTCTCCTGGGCTCCGGTGCTCACGCCTGCTCCTTGAGGTTCTCGAAGATGCCGGTGACGCGGGCCCGGTGGCTGGCGGGGGTGCCATACAGCGCTCGGTTGAGGGTGACCCGGCGCAGGAAGAAGTGCATGTCGTGCTCGAAGGTCACGCCGATGCCGCCATGAATCTGGACGCAGTCCTGCGCGAGTTCCGTGCCGTAGTCGCCGATGTAGGCCTTCGCGGCGCTGACCAGCTCCGCCGCCTCGGGGGCGCCGGCGTCGACCGCGGCCACCGCCTTGTCGGTGATGGCGTGCGACGCCTCCAGCCAGGTCTTCATGTCCGCGAACCGGTGCTTGAGCTCCTGGTAGGACGCGAGCGGCCGGCCGAAGGAGTAGCGCTCGAACGCCCACTTCACGGTCAGGTCGAACGCGGTCTGCATCGCGCCGACGGTCTCCGCGCAGCCGAGCGCGAGCGCGACCTGCAGCTGGCGCTCCACCTGCTCACCGGCGTCGCCGAACTCGCCGACGGCCGCCTCGGCGGGCAGCCGCACGCCGTCGAGCTGGACGGCGAAGAACCGCCGTGTGAGGTCGACGGTGCGCATCGGCGTGATGGTCACCCCTGCGGCCGTGGTCGGGACCAGCAGCTGCGCGAAGCCGGCGGTGCCGGCGACGGCCGCGGTGACGAGGAGGTGGGCGGCCTGCGCGGCCGACTCGACCGGGCGGGCGGTCCCGTCGAGGACGACGTCGCCGCCGTCGGCGCGGACCTGGACCGTCACGCCGGCCGGCTCACCCGGCGTCGCCGGCTCGCCGAGCGCGCAGGTGGCGAGCGACTCGCCGGACAGCACCGCTTCGAGGGTCGCCGCATGGGCCTCGCCGCCCCAGGTGGACAGCGCGAACGCGACGACGTTCGCCGACGCGAGCGGGCCGGGGACGGCGCGGGCGCCGAACTCGTGGGCGAGGATGGACAGGTCGACGAGCGGGCCGCCGCTGATCGAGCCGCCGCCGTGCTCCTCGCTGACGAGCAGGGAGGTCCAGCCGAGCTCCGCGCCGGCGCTCCAGTAGTCCGGCGAGAAGCCGGCGGGGTCCTCGCGCAGGCGGCGGATCACCTCTGGGGGCACCCGGTCCGCGAGGAACCGCGCGGTCGCCTCCCGGAGGACCTCCTGATCAGGGGCCAGCTCCAGCAACATGGTCCATTACCTCGATCCGCTCGTCGGGCCACCAGGGTCCTGACCAGCATCGTTTGCATGCCTCGACCACAGGTTCGCGAATTCTCGACTTCGACGTCAAACTTCGCCAACGGGTGCGCCCCTCACCGCCGTGAGGTAGAACACAGCCATGACGGGACGATTTGACGGCAAAGCGGCGCTCATCACCGGTGCCGGGTCCGGCATGGGCCGTTCGATCACCATACGGCTGGCCAGCGAGGGCGCGTCGGTGCTCGCGGTGGACATCGACGAGGGCTCACTGGCCGAGACCAAGGCGCTGGCGAGCGGGACGGTGTCGGTCCGGGTCGTCGACGTCGCCGACCCGACCGGGTGCGCCGAGGCGGTGGCGGCGGCCGTGTCCGAGTTCGGGCGCCTCGACGTGCTGGGCAACGTCGCCGGGATCTACCGCCCGGCGCACACCACCGATACGACGGTTGAGCAGTACCGGCGGACGATGGCGGTGAACCTCGACGGGCCGTTCTTCCTGTCCCAGGCCGCGATTCCGCACCTGCTGGCGGCCGGCGGTACGATCATCAACATCGCGTCCAACGCCGGGATTCAGGGCGTTCCCTACTCGGCCGCCTACGCGGCTAGCAAAGGCGGCATTGTCCAGCTGACGAAGTCGCTCGCGGTGGAGTTCATCAAGACGCCGCTGCGGGTGAACGCGATCGCGCCGGCCGGCACCCTGACCAACATCGCCAGGACCGTGACATTCCCCGAGGACCAGGACTCGGACCTCAGGCACCGGATGGCTGGCTACCGCGGCATCGCCATGCCCGAGGAGATAGCGGCGCTGTTCGCGTTCCTCGCGTCGGGTGAGGCGAAGTCGATCACCGGTGCCGTCTACGCCGTCGACAACGGCCTGACGGTCAGCTGACCTGACCGGTCAGCTGACCGGTTAGCTGGGAGGGCCGAAGGAGGCGCGAAAATTCTCTTCCTCGCGCCTCCGGCGGCCGGTTTGGAAATGTGATGGGAGCATCAATGGACCTGCAGGCGCTCGCCGACAAGTTGGAGATCCAGGAACAGCTGGCACGGTATGCCCGCGGCGTGGACACGAACGACTTCGACCTGTGGAAGTCGGTGTTCACCCCCGAGGCGGTCATTGACTACACGTCGACGTCGACGCAGCTGCCCGTCGGCAAGCGCGACGAGATGGCGACCTGGCTCGAGCAGGGTCTCGGCCAGATGCCGTGGAAGATCCACTACATCACCAACGTGGAGATCGACCTCGATGGCGACCGCGCCAGCGTGATCGCCCAGTTCTACAACCCGATGCAGCTGCCGGGCTTCGCCGAGCCGAGCTACTGCGGCGGCTACTACTTCCACGACTTCGTCCGCACCCCAGACGGCTGGAAGAGCGAAAAGCTCGCCGAGAAACTCGTCTGGTTCGTCAACAAGCCAGCCGACGCGAGCTGACCGCGGTCATCGGCCGGAACGCGGCGGTGGTCAGTGCCCGCTCATGCCCCCGTCGACGGCGAGGGTCGTGCCGGTGATGAAGGAGGCGCCATCTCCGGCGAGGAACACGACGGCGGCGTCGAGTTCGTGCTGCTCGCCGAGCCGGCCCAGCGGGCTGGTGTTGGCGATGAACGTCATCAGCTGGTCCTTCGGGATCTCGGCGGTCATCTCGCTGGCGAAGTAGCCGGGCGCGATGGCGTTGACCCGGATTCCCTTGCGGCCGGACCACTGCTGCGCCAGGTCGCGGGTCAGGCCGATCAGCCCGGCCTTGCTGGCGGCGTAGGCGGCCTGCGGGGCATAGGACTTGACGAGCCCGAGGACGCTGGAGATGTTGATGATGCTCGAACCTGGCCCCATGACCCGGGCGCACGCCTGCGCGGCCCAGTAGGCGCCGTTGAGGTTGACGTCGATGACCTGGCGGAACTCGTCGGGCTTCTCGCGCAGGGCGGGCACCGCGGTGCCGATGCCGGCGTTGTTGACCAGGATGTCGATCCGGCCGAACTCGGCGACGGCCGCCTCGGCGAGGGCGGTGCACTGGTCGGGATCGCTGACGTCGGTGGCGACGGTGAGAGCTCGACGTCCCGTCGCCCGCACCTCCTCGGTGATCTTGTCGAGTCGGTCGGCGCGGCGGGCGGCGAGGACGACGTCGGCGCCGGCCTGGCCGAGCGCGCGGGCGAACCCGGCGCCGAGACCGGAGCTCGCGCCGGTGACGACGGCGACCCGGCCGTCCAGCCGGAACAGGTCCAGGACATTGATCATGACTTCTCGGGCCGCCTTTCGGCGATCTTGCTTTGAGGGCTGCCGGGCGTGTGGAAGAAGATCATTTTCGCGCGGCCTTTGGCCCCTTGAGGGCGCGCAGGCCGGCGGCGGCCAGCGGCGCGGTCGCCTCACCGACGATCTCGAACCCGTCGCCGCGGGTCACTCCCTGCAGGTACCGGGCGTGGATGCCCTCCGCGATGACCGCCACCTTGAAGTAGCCGAGGGCGAGATAGAAGGAGAAGGCGCTCAGGTCCCGGCCGGTGAGCGTCGCGTAGCGGTCGAGCAGGGCGTCGGCCTTCGGCAGGCGCGGGCTGGTCGACGCCGCCGAGCCGGTGAGCACCGGGGCGAACGCCGGGTCCGAGTAGGCGATGTGCAGGCCCAGGTCGGCGAGCGGGTCGCCGAGCGCGGCCATCTCCCAGTCCACCACCGCCCGGACGTCCGCGGGGTCGTCGGGGGAAAGGATGACGTTGTCGATGCGGAAGTCACCGTGCAGGACCGACGCCCCGGACTCCGTCGGCTGGATCGCGGCGAGCCGGGCGTACAGGGTGTCGATGTCGGGCAGCGGCCGGGTGCCGACCCGCTGCCACTGGTCGTTCCACCGCCGGATCTGGCGGCCCAGGTAGCCCTGCGGGCGGCCGAAGGCACCCAGGCCGATGGCCTCGGGGTCGAGGGTGTGCAGCCGGGCGAGCACGTCGATCAGCGCGTACGCGCAGCGGTCGATGTCGGCCTGGGGGAGGGCGTGCAGGTCGTCCTCGCCTCGGATGACCGTGCCGGGGACGTAGTCGACGAGGGCGAACGGCACGCCCAGCGTGTCGCCCTCGTCATGGGCGACGGCGCGGGGCACGGGGACGTCGGTCCCGGACAGGGCCGCCGTCACGCGGTACTCGCGCAGCACGTCGTGCGCCGACGGGGTGAGCCCGCCCAGCGGCGGGCGGCGCAGCACCCAGCGCCCCGTCCCGTCGGTGAGCAGATACGTGAGGTTCGACCGGCCCCCGGCCAGGAGCGTGGCGTCCAGCCGGCCGGAGAACTCGGGCACCCGCTGGCCGAAGAACCGTTCCAGCGCGGGCAGGTCGAGCCCTTCGACCGCGGTGGGGCTCATCGGGCCGCCGCCGGGGCGTGGCGCCGGAGGGCGCGGCGCGCGATCGCCCACCGGTGGGTCTCGGACGGGCCGTCGTAGATCCGGAACGGGCGTACCTCGCGCAGGAACCGGCTGAGCGGGATGTCACCGGACACCCCGAGCGACCCGCAGATCTGCAGTGAGCGGTCCACCACCCGCCAGATCGCCTCGGCGCAGAACGTCTTGGCGATCGCCGTGGACTGGGCGCCCGAGCGGCCCTGGTCCAGCTCCCAGCACGCCTGGAGGATGAGGCCTCGGGAGGCGGCGATGTCGATCTCGCTGTCGGCGATCATTTGCTGCACCATGCCCAGCTCGCCCAGCCGGGAGCCGAACAGCTCCCGCTCACCGGCCCGGCGGACCGCGATGTCTCGGGCGTGGTTGGCGATTCCCAGCCAGCGCATGCAGTGCGTCATCCGGGCCGGGCCGAGGCGGACCTGCGCGTAGCGGAAGCCCTCGTCGACCTCGCCGAGCACCGCGTCGCCGGGCACGTCGCAGTTGTCGAAGAGCACCTCGGCATGGCCGCCGTACAGGGTCTCGTCGAGGGTCTCGATGTGCCGCACGATCTTCATTCCAGGGTTGTCCGCGTCGACCAGGAACATCGTCGCGCCGCCCTCGTCTCCCGGCGTGCCCGAGGTGCGGGCCATGCAGATCGCGAACCCCGCGCCGTCGGCCCCGGTGATGAACCACTTACGCCCGTTGATGCGCCACCCGCCGTCGACGCGCTCGGCGCGCGTGGCGAGCGCCCGGGGATCCGAGCCGGCTCCCGGCGCCGGCTCCGTCATCGCGAAGCAGGACCTGATCTCGCCGGTCGCCAGCGGGCGGAGGTACCGCTCCTTCTGCTCCGCCGTCGCGATCAGCTCCAGCATGTGCATGTTGCCCTCGTCGGGAGCGGCGATGTTGAGGGCCAGCGGGCCGAGCAGGGCGTACCCGGCAGCCTCGAACACGGCGGCCCGGCCGCGCATGTCCAGCCCGTGACCGCCGTACTCGGCGGCGACGTGCGGCGCGAACAGGCCCGCGTCGCGGGCCGCGTCCTGCAGCTCGCGGCGCACCGCCTCCGACGGTGTCGCGGCCGCGTGCCGTTTCTCGACCGGGAGCACCACCTCGCGGACGAACCGCGCGGTCCGCTCGGCCAGGTCGGCGACGGCCGGCTCGGGTGACAGGTCGATGGTCATGGAGGCTCCTCAGTGCTTCCGAGAAACGGGGGCCGCCGGAGGTTCGAAGGAGGAGATTTTCGCACCTCCTTTGGCCCTCTGGTGCTTCCGAGGACGGGGGCTGCCGGAGGTTCGAAGGAGGAGATTTTCGCACCTCCTTTGGCCCTCTGGTGCTTCCGAGGACGGGGGCTGCCGGAGGTGCGAAGCAGGAGCATTTTCGCACCTCCTTTGGCCCTCTAGCCGCGGGGCAGTCCGAGCACCCGCTCGGCGATGACGGTGCGCTGGATCTCGGAGGTGCCGCCCGCGATCGTGCCGGAGAACGTGCGCGCGTAGCGCTCGAACCACCCGCTGACGTAGGCCTCCAGGCTCAGGTGGGACAGCGGGCCCGTGAGCGCGGGGTGGTCGAGCGCCTCCGCGCCCGCCGACTCGAACGCCGCCTCCGTGGCCGCCTGCGCCGCCTCGGACCCGAACAGCTTCAGCACCGACAGGGCGGGCACGTCCTGCTCGCCGCGGGCCTCCCTGGCCAGCGCCGCGGAGCCCATCCACCGCAGGGCGTGGGCATCCATCACGAGGGTCGCGTACCGGTCCTCGTCGAGCGTCGTGACCGGGCGGAAGTCGACCAGCAGGTCCGCCAGCCGCTCGGCGAAGATCAGCCACAGCAGGGTGCGCTCATGCCCCAGGGATCCGTGGGCGACGGCCCAGCCGCCGCCCAGCTTGCCGACCAGGTTCTCGGCCGGGACACGGGCGTTGTCGAAGAAGACCTCGTTGAAGTCCAGGTCGTCCGGGCTCGCGATGGAGCCGAACGGCCGGCGGGTCACCCCTGGGGTGTCGGTCGGGATCAGCAACACGCTGATGCCCTTGTGCTTGGACGCGTCGGGGTCGGTCCGCACGAACGTCAGGATGACGTCCGCGTCGTGGGCACCCGACGTCCACACCTTCTGGCCGTTCACGACGAAGTGGTCGCCGTCGAGCGTGGCCCGGGTGCGCAGGCCGGCGAGGTCGGAGCCGGCGCCCGGCTCGCTCATCCCGAGAGCGGCGGTGATCTCGGCGCGCAGGATCGGCACCGCCCAGCGCCTCTTCTGCTCCGGGGTGCCGAAGGACAGCAGTGATGCCGCGATGATGCCGACGCCCTGGGGGTTGAAGCTGCGCAGGATCCGCCGCTTCGACAGCTCCTCCAGATGGACGTACTGCTGCAGGATGCTGGCGTTGCGGCCGCCGAACTCGGGCGGGTTGCCGGGCAGCAGCCAGCCCGCGTCGAACTGCAGGCGCTGCCAGCGCCGGGCCCACTCGGGCACGTCGGCGCTAGAGCGCGACGGCCGGTCGGCCTCCTCGGCGCTCGGCAGGTTCGCGTCGAGGAACGCCACGAACTCGGCGCGGAACGCCTCGACGTCGTCGTCAAACGTGAGCTGCACGGCTGTCCACCCCCGCCAAAGTCAGGTTTTCCTTCGCGATCAGGGCCCGGTGCTCGTCCGCCGTGCCGAGGAGCACCTCGCCGGCCTTGGCCCGCTTCAGCGCGAACTGCAGGTCGTTCTCCCAGGTGTAGCCCATGCCGCCGAACAGCTGCAGGCCGTGCCGGAACACGAGCGACTGGCATTCGCCGGCCGACGCCTTGGCCATCGAGGCCGCGAGGCGGCGGCGGGGGTCGTCCGCGGCGATGGTCAGCGCGGCGAAATAGGCCAGGGCCCGGGCTCGCTCGATGGCCACGTGCATGTCGGCCGCCTTGTGCTTGACGGCCTGGAACGAGCCGATCGGCGCGCCGAACTGCTGGCGGGTCCTGACGTGCTCGATCACCAGGTCCAGGACGCGCTGGCAGGCACCGACCATGGTCGTCGCCATGCCCGTGAGCGCTTGGTGGCGTGCTTTCTCCGGGTCGGCGCCGGTCAGGTTGTCACCGCCGACGCGAACGTCGGCCAGGGCCACCTCGGCGACGTGCAGCACGGGGTCGAAGACGGGAACCCGGGTCACCGATGCCTGCGCCGCGGGGATGGCGAAGACGCCCTCGGTGGTGACGACGGCCAGCCAGTCGGCCCGGTCGCCATCCAGCACGTGGCGCGCGGTGCCGTCCAACAGCCAGCCGTCGCCGTCGCGGCGGGCGGTGATGCCCTCGGGGAGGGCGGCACCGGACTGCTTGGCCCCGGCGACGCCCGGCGCCAGCGGGACGAACTGGGTCATCGTCGCGAGGAACGGGGTCGGGTCGGTGGCCCGGCCCAGCTCCTCCACCAGGATCGCGAGCTCGACCATCTCACTGGGATCGACGAGCTGGGTCCAGCCCAGGTTGGTGTAGGTCTGCCACAGCGCTTCCAAGGGCATGTGCCGCCGGGGGTGCGAATAAAGATCATTTTCGCACCCCCTTTGGCCCCCAGGCCCGCCGGTGTCGGCCGCCGCGTCGGCGGCACCGCGGACCAGCGCCGGCGTGCACTCCTTGGCGAGCACGTCGCGGACGGTGCTCCGCCACAGCCGTTGGTCCTCGTCGAACTCAGACAGCATCCCGACCTCCGATGTCGGACGCCGAGCTGCTCAGTTCTCCCGAAAGCGGGGGCCGCCGGAGGTGCGAAGGAGGAGCATTTTCGCACCTCCTTTGGCCTGCTGGGACATACGTCGCCACGAGTCACCCTCCTACCGCACCGCGCTCTCGAGGCGCGCGAGAACAGGACTTTCAACACATGGGGGAGCGGCGGCGGTCAGCGCCGCTCGCTGCGCGGCGAGCCGTGCCGCTCACGCAGCACCGCCCGCTGGATCTTCCCGGTCGCGGTCTTCGGCAGCGCCGGGATGACGACCACGCGGCGAGGGCGCTTGTACGCCGCGAGGCGCTCCTTCGTGAAGGCGATGAGCTCCTCCTCGCTGGCCGTCGCGCCGTCGCGGAGCGAGACGTAGGCGGTCACCTGCTCACCGCGGTACTCGTCCGGCACGCCGACCACCGCCGCCTCGAAGACCGCCGGGTGCTCGTAGAGGACGTCCTCCACCTCGCGCGGCCAGACCTTGAACCCGGAGGTGTTGATCTGGTCCTTGATCCGGTCTACGAGGTAGATCCAGCCCTCGGCGTCCATCACGGCGACGTCGCCGGTGTGCAACCTGCCGCCCGGTAACGCGTGCGCGGTCGCCTCGGGGTTGTGCCAGTACCCGGGAACCACCTGCGGCGCGGTGAAGACCAGCTCTCCCTCGGCGCCGGGCGGTTGAGGCACGCCCTGCGCGTCGATGATCTCCACGTCGACGTTCGGCGCCGGTACGCCGATGGAGAGCGTGCCGCTCGGCTGGTGGACGGGAGCGGTGGCGCCGGGCGGCACGGCGATACCGCCGCCCGTCGTCTCCGTCATGCCCCAGATGTTGTGCAGGTAGGCGCCGAAACGGGCGCGGAACGCCTCGATGGTTGCCGGCGGGATCGGTGCTCCGCCGGAGAAGAGCAGTCTGATCGTCTTGAAGTGCTCAGGTCCCGCGTCCGCCACCCGGAAGAAGGCGTTGAAGGCGGTGATCGAGCCGATCGTCGTGGTCACCCCGTGCTCGCGGAAGGCGTCGAGGACGACCGCGGGCTCGAAGCGCCCGCTCATGCTGAGTGTGGCGTCGTTCAGCAGCGCGATGCCGGCGTTGAGCGAGAGGCCGGTGATGTGGAACAGCGGCGCGATGGCGAAGGAGACGTCACCGGGTTCGAGGCCCAGCCAGTCGCCGTAGTTCAGCACCGCGTGCAGGTAGTTGCGGTGAGTGTTCAGCGCGCCCTTCGGCGGGCCAGTGGTCCCCGACGTGTACGTGATGAACGCGGTGTCGTCGAGCCCGACGGCGACCGGCCGCGGGCGCTGCCCGCGCCGCGCGGCGAGGACGGCGCCGAGGTCGCCCTCCGGCGACGGCGCGGGCTCCACCGGCTCCGGGAAGACGCGCGGGTCGTCGCGGGTCTGGAAGTCGCGCGACGAGGCGGACAGCACCCAGCCCACCGTGCCGCCGGCGAGCGTCTCGCGAACCTCGCCGTCCGTGCCCCGGGCCGCGATGACCCCGGAGGTTCCCGAGTCGTCGATCAGACGCTGCAGCTCCTGGCCGCGGTACATCGGGTTGAGCGGGACGGCGGTGGCGCCGGCCTTCCAGATCGCGAGCAGGCTGATCGGGTAGTAGGGCACGTTCTGCAGGTAGATGCCGACGCGGTCGCCCCACCGGACGCCCCGGTCCTGGAGCTCGGTGGCCAGCGCGTCGGCGTGCGCGTCGAGCTCGGCCGCGGACAGCGACCCGTCGAAGTAGCGCACCGCCGCCCGCTCGGGGTTCGCGGCGACGCGGGCCCGCCACGCCTCGACGACCGACCCATGGGTGATCTCCGGCGCGGGGTCGACCCGCGCCGGGTACAGGGCCAGCCACGGAGGCAGGGGACCGGTCGACATTGATCACGTCCTCGGTGAGGGGGAGCCCCGTCCGTGCGTCCGGCCCCGCGCGGCCGTCGAGGATGGACGGGCTGGGACGCCCGGGCAGGGTTGACGCGTCGGGCGCACGTTACTAGATTTTTCGCAGTTATTGAATATCTGGTTGCATATACTGCACGCAACTCGATCGTTGCCGCATTGATCGCAACCGGTATCCATCGCCACAGCACTGATCGCCGCGGTGCCGATCACCGCGGCGATGAGCGCGCTGGGCGCGGCACCCGCCGCATCCGGCACCCGCCACCCGAGGAGTCGAGGTGTCCACTCAGGTCGGCACGGCACAGCCTGGCTCGCCGCCGCCCGCGGGCTCGGCGGACGTCGACGTCGCCGTCGTCGGCGCGGGCCCAAGCGGGCTGATGACCGCCAACCTGCTCGGCCGCTACGGACTGCGCGTCCTGGTCCTCGAGGCCGGCCAGGCACTCATCGACTTCCCCCGCGGCGTCGGGATGGACGACGAGACGCTGCGGACCTTCCAGGCGGTGGGCCTGGCCGACGACGTCCTGCCGCACACGATCCCGCACCAGGTGCTCGCCTTCGTCGACGCGAAGCAGCGCGACCTGGCCCGGCTCGCGCCGCCGACCGCGGAGTTCGGCTGGCCGCGGCGCAACGGCTTCGTCCAGCCGCTGGCCGACCGGGTGCTGTTCGAGGGCCTGACCCGCTTCGACAACGTCGACGTGCGCTTCTCGTCCCGGGTCACGGGCTACGCGCAGGACGCCGACGGCGTGACGCTGACCGTCGAGACGCCGGAAGGTGAGCGGACCCTGCGGGCGGCCTACGCCGTCGGCGCGGACGGCGGCGCCAGCGTGACCCGCGAGACGCTGCTCGGGCTGCGCTTCGACGGCAGCACCGCCGCCGCGCAGTGGTTCGTCATCGACATCCGCAACGACCCGCTCGGCCGCCCCGGCGCGTACGTCTGCTGCGACCCGCGCCGCCCCTACGTCTCGATCAGCATCCCGCACGGCATCCGCCGGTTCGAGTTCATGCTCAAGCCCGGCGAGACCGAGGCGGACGCGATGACCGACGAGTTCCTCACCCGGCTGCTCGCGCCGATCGTCCCGCCGACCGCGAAGGTCGACGTCATCCGCCGCCGGGTCTACAACCACCACGCCCGGCTCGCGGAGCACTTCCGCGTCGGGCGGATCTTCCTCGTCGGCGACGCGGCGCACATCATGCCGGTGTGGCAGGGCCAGGGCTACAACAGCGGCATCCGGGACGCGCTCAACCTCTCCTGGAAGCTCGCGAGCGTGTGCCAGGGGCTCGCCGGCGACGAGCTGCTCGACACCTACGAGTCGGAGCGGCGCGACCATGCCCGCGCGATGATCGACCTGTCCCGGCGGGTGGGCCAGGCGGTCTCCGTCACCAACCGGTTCGGCGCGCTGGCCCGTGACCTCTTCTTCCGGGGCCTGTCCGCGATCCCCAAGGCGAAGACCTACATCGTGACGATGAAGTTCAAGCCGATGCCGACGATGCGGGAGGGCGCGCTGACCCGGCTCGGTTCGGAGAGCGAGCCGAGCCCGGTGGGACGGCTGTTCATCCAGCCGACGGTGGCCACCCGCGCGCTCCCGTCCGTGAAGCTGGACGACGCGCTCGGCCCGTGGTTCGCGCTCGTCGCCTGGAACAACGACCCCCGCCAGATCCTGGACGACGACGCGCAGCGGCGGCTCGCCCAGCTCGGTGCCCGCCTCGTCGAGGCCCGCCCCGCGGTGCAGCTGCGCTGGAACGCGCCCACGCCGGAGGGTGGCGAGCAGCCCGACGACTCGGTGCTGGTGGTCGGCGACCTGGACGGCGCGCTCAAGCGCTGGTTCGACGCGCACCCGGAGTCCGTGCTGTTGTTGCGTCCGGACCGCATCGTGGCGGGCGCGAGCCCCGCGCACGCCGCCTCTGACATGGTCCGGGCGTTCGGGGCCACCGTCGGCATCCCCGACGCGGTGCCCGCGCTGCCCGACGCGGCGCCCGCGGTGGCCGCGCTGAGCGACGCGGTGGCCGCGCCGCCCGAGGCGGCGTCCGCCTTGACGGCGGCGGAGCCCGCGCTGAAGGAGAACGCATGACGCTGTGGACGGACCTGGCCGGCCTGGACTACACGGTCCGCCATGTCGACGTGGGGCACTGGTCGACCCGGGTGCTGGAGTGCGGCGCCGGGGAGCCGTTCGTCTTCATGCACGGCACCGGCGGGCATCTGGAGGCGTTCACCCGCAACCTGCGCGCGCTCAGCGCCAAGTACCGGGTCATCGCCTACGACTACCCAGGGCATGGGTGGACGACGACGACCACGAAGGACCTGGAGATCGACGACTACATCGATCACCTCGTCGGGCTCCTGGACGTCCTCGGCCTCGAGCGCGTCCATCTGTCGGGTGAGTCGCTCGGAGGCTGGGTCGCGGTCAAGTTCGCCGCCCGCTACCCGGAGCGCGTCGGCCGGCTCGTCCTCAACACCCCGGGCGGGACGATGGCCACCCCCGAGGTGATGGAGCGCATCCGGTCGCTGTCCCAGGCCGCGGCCGATGACCCGAGCGAGGAACGCATCCGCGCCCGGCTGTCGTGGCTGATGGCCGATCCCGCTGCCTCGGTCACCGACGAGCTGGTCGCGATCCGCCGTGGCGTATACAGCCGGCCCGGCTTCGCCGAGTCGATGCGGCACATCCTCTGCCTGCAGGACCCGGAGGTCCGCCGCCGCAACCTGGTCACCGACGAGGAGCTGGCCGCGATCACGGCGCCGACGCTGGTCGTCTGGACCAGCGACGACCCCTCCGGCCCGGCGAAGGCCGGCCTCGACATGGCCGAGCGCATCCCGGGCGGGGAGTTCCGCCTCATCAAGAACGCCGGCCACTGGCCCCAGTGGGAGCAGCAGGAGGAGTTCGACACGATCGCGCTTGAGTTCCTCGGGCGGGCCCGATGATCGCCACCCCCGCCTCCATCGAGGCCGCCGCCGACCGGCTGGAGCTGGCTTCCACCAGCGGCAACGCCTGCGCCCCGATCACGGACCTGGTCCCCGCCGGCGACATCGACGTCGCGTACCAGGTGCAGCGCCGGCTCACCGAGCGCCGGCTCGCGGCCGGTGCGCGGATCGTCGGGCGCAAGATCGGTCTCACGTCGGCCGCGGTGCAGAGCCAGATCGGTGTCGACCGGCCCGACTTCGGTGTCCTGTTCGACGACATGAGCTACGCCGACGGCGAGCTGATCCCCGTGGGCCGGCTGCTGCAGCCGAAGGCCGAGGCGGAGGTCGCCTTCCTGCTCTCCCGCGACATCGAGGACGCCTCCGACCCGGCGGCGGTCCGAGACGCGGTCGAGCTGGCGTTCCCCGCGCTGGAGATCGTCGACAGCCGGATCGCCGACTGGCGCATCGGCATCACCGACACGGTCGCCGACAACGCGTCGTCGGGTGTCTTCGTGATCGGTACGTCGGGAACTCCGCTCGACGCGGTGGCACCCGTCGACGTCACCATGACGATGCGCCGCGGCGACGAGGTCGTCTCGACCGGGACCGGCCGTGACTGCCTGGGCGACCCGCTGAACGCCCTGGCCTGGCTCGCCGCGACTCTCATCGAGGTCGGGACGCCGCTGCGCGCGGGCGACCTGGTCCTGTCGGGCGCGCTGGGTCCGATGGTCTCCGTCTCGGCCGGGGACGTCTTCGTCGCCGACATCGCGCCGCTCGGCGCGGTGACGGCACGGTTCTCAGGAAAGGACGAGGGATGACGGAGAAGACGGGGGTCGCGATCGTCGGCTCCGGCAACATCGGCACGGACCTGATGATCAAGATTCTGCGCGGGTCGTCGGACCTGCGCGTGGTCGCGATGGTCGGCATCGACCCGAACTCGGACGGCCTCGCCCGCGCGGCCCGCCTTGGCGTCGCCACGACGGCCGAGGGTGTGGCCGGGCTGATCAAGATGCCCCAGTTCGGCGAGGTGGAGATCGTCCTGGACGCCACCAGCGCCGGCGCGCACATCGCGAACGCGAAGCTGCTGGAGCCCTACAGCCTGCGCCTCGTCGACCTCACCCCGGCCGCGATCGGCCCCTTCGTGATCCCCGCGGTGAACTTCGAGGACCACCTCGACGCGCCGAACATCAACATGGTCACCTGCGGCGGCCAGGCCACGATCCCGATCGTGGCGGCGGTGTCCCGGGTGACCGAGGTGCCCTACGCCGAGATCGTCGCCTCGGTCGCGTCGAAGTCGGCCGGCCCGGGGACGCGGGCCAACATCGACGAGTTCACCGAGACCACCGCGCACGGCATCGAGCAGGTCGGCAAGGCGCGCCGCGGCAAGGCGATCATCATCCTCAACCCGGCCGAGCCGCCGCTCATCATGCGCGACACCGTCCTGTGTCTCATCGGCGGCGTCGACCACGAGCAGGTGCGGGCCTCGATCGAGGAGATGGTCGCCGCGGTGGCGACCTACGTCCCGGGCTACCGGCTGGTGCAGAAGGTCCAGTTCACGCCCGTCGACCCGGCCGAGGTGGCGACCCTGCTGCCCGCGGGTGCTGGTCCCGTCGACACCAAGGTCTCCGTGTTCCTCGAGGTCGAGGGCGCGGCCCATTACCTGCCCGCCTACGCGGGCAATCTCGACATCATGACCTCCGCCGCGATGCGCGTGGCGGAACGGATTGCCCAGCGTGCGAAGGCGGCGGCGTGATGACTGACACCGCGACGACCGGCGTCACGACGCCGGCCCCCACCGCGAAGCCCTACGTCCAGGACGTGACGCTGCGGGACGGCATGCACGCGCTCCGGCACAGGATCACGCCGGAGCTGGTTGGCCGCATTGTCGACAACCTCGAGGCCGCCGGCGTCGGCGCGATCGAGATCGCGCACGGCGACGGCCTCGGCGGCGCGAGCCTGAACTACGGCCCGGGCAGCAACACCGACTGGGAGTGGATCGAGGCGGCCGCCGCGCACGTGAAGGACGCCGTCCTCACCACGCTGCTGCTCCCCGGCGTCGGCACGATCCACGACCTGCGCCGTGCCCACGACATGGGTGTCCGCTCCGTCCGGATCGCCACGCACTGCACCGAGGCCGACGTCGCCGCGCAACACATCGCCGAGGCCCGCAACCTCGGCATGGACGTCTCGGGCTTCCTCATGATGGCGCACATGATCGGCTCGAAGGAGCTGGCCGAGCAGGCGCTGCTGATGGAGTCCTACGGCGCGCACTGCGTCTACATCACGGACTCCAGCGGGCGGCTCACGGTCGCCGACATCCGCGAGCGGGTCCGTGCCTACCGCGAGGCGCTGCGGCCCGAGACGCAGATCGGCATCCACGCGCACGAGAACCTCTCGCTCGCGGTCGCCAACTCGGTGGCCGCCGTCGAGGAGGGCGCGTTCCGGGTCGACGCCTCGCTCACCGGCCTCGGCGCCGGGGCCGGCAACGCCCCGATCGAGGCGTTGATCGCGGTGGCGAACATCCTGGGATGGGAGACCGGCTGCGACCTGTTCGCGCTGCAGGACGCCGCGGAGGACATCGTCCGCCCGCTGCAGGACCGGCCGGTGCGCGTCGACCGCGAGACGCTGACCATCGGCTACGCCGGGGTCTACGGCAGCTTCCTCCGGCACGCCGAGATCGCCGCGGCGACCTACGGCGTGGACGCCCGCGAGATCCTCCTCGAGGCCGGCCGGCGCAAGCTCGTCGGCGGCCAGGAGGACATGCTCACCGACATCGCGCTCACCCTGCAGGCCGGGGCGTCCTGAGCATCATCAGCATCATCACAGCGCGCGCCGACCGGGCCGCGGCGGGGCCGAAACTATGCTGAACAGCGTGCCGGAGTTGGCGGCGAGCACGCCGAGCAAGGTGCGCGACGGGAACCAGACCCTCGCCAGGGGGCTGCGGGTGCTGCTCGCGATCGCCGACTCCAAACAGGGGATGACCGTGCAGCAGGTCGGCGACATGCTCGGCGTGCACCGCTCGATCGCCTACCGGGTGCTGCAGACGCTGGTCGACTTCGACCTCGCCGCGCGCAGCAGCGAGGGGACCTACATCCCGGGCGCCCGCCTCGCGACCCTCGCCGAGGCGTTCCTGCCCACGCTGCGCGACGCGACGGCCCCGATCATGCGCTCGCTCGCCGACCGGCTGCAGTCGACGGTCATGCTCTTCGTCGCCCAGGGCGACGACGCGGTCGCGATCGCGATGACGGAGCCCACGACGGCGCCGCACCACCTGGCGTTCCGGCCGGGCATGCGCACACCGCTGACCCGGGGTGCGGCGGGGTACGCGATCCTGGCCTCCGACCCGCCCACCGGCGGCGAGCCCGAGGAAGTCGCGGTCGCGCGTGACCGCGGCTACGCCCGCAGCCACGCGGAGGTCGAGGCCGGCCAGTACGCGGTCGCGGCCTGGATCCCGATGACGGGCACCGCGACCCGCGCCTGCCTGAACCTCATCACCTACCGCGAGGACGTCGCGGAGGCCGCCGGCCCCGAGATGCGCCGCGCGGCCGACAAGGTCGCCCGCGCTCTGCGCACCCAGGGGTGAGCCGGCTACTCGTACTGCGAGCAGCTTCCCAGGCCGATGCCCACGATTGCCTCCTGCGCCTCTCTGGTTGACAGCGCCGCCCACGCCGCGGCGGAGTAGCGCTGCTGGAGACCCGCCAGGACGCAGTTGCACCAGTCCAGGCTGTTGCCGCCGACGTTGGTGCAACTTGACACGAAGCCTCCGAGGGATGGCTGCGATCCGCCAGCTGGGGCGGCCGTGGTCGGTGGCGGTGGCGGAGGCGCCTGGCTGGGAGCGGCGGCGGTGGTCGGTGGTGGCGGCGGCGCCTGGCTGGGGGCGGCAGCGGCGGCTGTGGTCGGCTGCGGCCGCGGTGCCTGGTTGGGCGCGGCAGCCGCGGCGGCGGCCGTGGACGGCTTCGCCTGGCTGGGGGCGGCAGCGGCGGCCGTGGCCGGCTTGGGCTTGCTGGAGGTGGCAACGACGGCCGGCCGGGTCCCGCGCGGGGTGGGGGTAACACGTCGGGTCGGGACGGTACCTGGGGCCGAGGCCTCGCTCGACGACGGGGCCGTGCTCGGGGCCGGGGCAGTACTGGGGTCCGTCGCCGCGGTGGAAGCAGGGGTCGTGGCAGGCGCCGTCGCCGGGGCTTCTGACGAGGTCAGGTCGGCGTCCTGGTTGCAGGAGGTCAGGGTCATGCCGACGCCGGCCAGCAGGACCAGCGACGTCACGGTCCCCGCGGTCGACAGGGCGAGCCGCCTGCGCCTGGACGGTCGCGGGCCGCCGCCGAGGCCGACGCTCGAGCCCGGATCGTGTGGCCGAGGGCCGGTGTGCTCGGCGGGAAGATGCTGCCCGGGCCCGTGCCGACCAGATAACGAGGCAAGACGCGTCGCGTCGTCCCTGTCTGGTCCTGATGCCCTCTCGAACTCGACCATTGGTCGCTGACCGTCCCACTCAAGAAGTGGGCGTCCGATAATTCCGGTACGCCGCGGAGATGACACTTATAGCACTCGGCTGTAACACCTGGCGCAGCGGGCGGAGTACCCCGACCTCGCCTTCGCTGGCGTCGGGAAGGCCGTCGGTGCTTGGCTTTCCGGCGGGCTATCTAACCCGGGTGCTTGCCAGGGAGATACCGGCCCGCCGAACGATCCGCCGTCGGAGCGTGAAGTGCCGCGGGCGGTCGTCAGGTCGCTGAACACCAACAGGTAGGTGCTGGACAGCGCTGACGGCGGCGATGCGACAGCGAGCTTTGGCTTTAGCTGTCGGCAGGGGTGAAGGCGGTGGCGAGGGCGGTGTAGACGTCGCGCAGGAGCTGGGCGGTGCGCGCCGTCACGTCGGGACGCCCGTCGCCGTGGGACTGACCCGAAAAATACGTGAGGGGACAGCGGTGCTCGGTTCAGGCGGCTTCGAAGAGGGGATCGAAGCGGACGGTGTAGCCGAGGGCGTTGGCCTGCTGGGTGAGGCGGCGCAGGGCGCGTTCGGGGTCGCCTACCCGCTTCACGGCTGCGCTGAAGCGACATCGCCGACGACTGGCTCCACTGGGTGACCGGTGGCGTCCGGCGGCGCACTGTCGCTCTCCCGACTCGTTGAACCGATTTCGTCCCGGCGCCGTGCCTTGGGGTGACCGCGGAACCGGTGGACGCGACGAGGCCTGGCCGCCGGGGCGAGCGGCCGACGAGGAGACGATCATGAAAGAGTCAAGGATGCGTCGGCTGCCGGTCCCGGTGACGCTGACCCTGCCGGTAGCCGCTACGGCGTTGCTGCTCGCGGCGTGCGGCGGCGGGAAGTCGTCAACGTCGACCAGCCCGGCGACCGCGGTGGCGAACCCGTCCACGGCGGGGAGCGCATCGGCGCCGGCAACCGGATCGGTGGCGGGTGGCACGATGGTCGCCACGGGGTCCGGTCCGACGGGCACCTTCCTGACCGACGGCAGCGGCAAGACCCTCTACCTGTTCATGGCCGACAAGGCCGGCGCGTCGACCTGCACGGGTGCGTGTGCCAGGGCCTGGCCTCCCCTCACGACGACGGCCGCGCCGACCGCGTCCGGGGCCGCGATCGCCAGCGACCTTGGCACGACCATGCGCTCGGACGGCACGACGCAGGTGACCTACCACGGCCACCCGTTGTACTACTACGAGGACGACAAGAGCGCCGGGCAGACGGAGGGCCAGGGCAGTACCGAGTTCGGCGCCAAGTGGTGGCTGGTCGCGCCGTCCGGCTCGGCGATCACCACCGGCGGGTCGGGCAGCACCGGCGCGGGCGCCGGCGGCGGTGGGTACTGATTCGACGTGGCTGTCCCGCCGCCGCGCACCAGCCGCGGCGGGACGCGCTCACTCGCCGATCGGCCGCGCGGGCGGCCGATCGGCGAGTGAGCGCTCACCGGAGTCGCGGCCGTGTCCTTCGGTAGCCCCCTCGCCCTGCACGCGCTGACGCTGCCTACGCACTCTGGTGGTCGTGGACGCGTCCTTTCCACGACCGCCAGCGGTGCGACGGGGGAGGCCTCGGCGGATGCGGCTCTGGACAGCCAGCGTGCGGCTCTAGACAGCCAGGGTGAGGATCGCCGTCCCGTCCGGCTTGGTGATGTTCACACTCGAGATCTGCTCGGGCGTCAGGGCTGTGCCGCCGGTGAGGGAGACCTTCCGCCCGGGATCGAGCCGCCAGCTGCCCGCGTCGTACGCGTCGCCGTCGGCGTCGTACGCGACCAGCTTGTACTCGTAGCCCGGGGCAACGGAGACGTCGGGCCGATACCAGCAGGTCAGGTCGATCTCGGTGCCCCACTGGGTGGCCCGCAACGCGACGGTGGCGCTGATCGGGCTCGCGACCAGCGCGGTCATGGCCCGTGGCGCCGGCGTCGCCTGGCCGTTCGGTGGCACGGCGGTGACGACGACGGCGGTCAGGCTCGCCGCCGCGACCAAGCCCAGGCCGGCGGTGAGCCAGCGCCGACGGGTCCGTTCCCTGCCGGCGACGCGCAGCAGCCCGGGCAGCAGGGTGTCGGGAACCGGTTCGACCGAGGCGCCTGCCGGCTCGGCGAAGGCGCTTTCGTCGAGGCCGGCCAGCAACGGCGGAACCCCGACGATCTCGGCCACATCGGCCTGGCACCGCGGGCAGGTCGCGAGATGGGCCTCGAAGCCGGCCCGCTCCGCCCGATCGAGCCCCCCGAGCACGTAGGCGGCGTCGAGGTGAGCGTACGGATCGGCGCTCATGCGACACCTCCCAGTTCGTCGATGGCCAGCCGCAGCGCCCGCAGCGCGAAATGGGTGCGCGACTTCACCGTGCCCGGCGCGATCCCCAGGGCCTGCGCCGCCTGGCCGACCGAGCTGCCGCGGAAGTAACACTCCCTCAGCACGTCCCGATGCTCCTTGGACAGTCGGCGCAGCGCGGCCGCCACCAGTTGGCGGTCGACGACGTGCTCGGCGGGGTCGTTGACCGGCTGCTCGGGAACGCGGTCGGTCACGGTCTCGTGGCGGCTGCGGGCTGCGCGCCACTCGTCGATGGTGATGCGTCTGGCCACGGTGAACAGCCACGGCCGCGGCGAGCCGCGAGCAGGGTCGAGCACCCGCGGGTTGCGCCAGGCGCGCAGCAGGGTCTCCTGCACGATGTCCTGAGCCCGGGTCCGGTCGCCGCCGGTCAGCCCCAGGACATAGGTCCACAGCGCGCCAGCGTGCTGGTCGTGCAACGCGCGCAGCAGGTTCTCGTCGCTCACGCCCTCCTCCGGACCCGACCGCCCGCCGTCCCGCGCGAGCGCGCGACTCACCAGCCGGCCCCGTCCTGAAGAACCCTGCCGCCCATTCCCCTTCACACGTAAGCCAGGGGCATTCGGTTCAACGGCGCGTCCGACTCGACCAGGGGCCGCGGCGCGGCCGGCGCCGGTACCTCGACCGGCAGCCTAGAGGGCCAAAGGGCGTGCGAAAATGATCTTCCTTCGCACGCCCGGCGGCCGTTGTCCCCAGGATCACTAAGCGGCGGGCGTGAGGGCGGTGGCGAGGTACGAGATCCGAGGATCAGTCTCGATCGCCCACGCCCGCACGCCCGGCGGACCTCGGTGGCGGGTGCTCTGGCACTGGCGGCCTCGCCGCGCGCGGGCCCGACTGCGGAGGCGACGTCCGACCTGGCCTGCGTCGTGCGCGAGACGTAGGAGCGTGCAGGGCATCGCCGCGAACGTCTCCGCGCGGCGCAACTCCCGACGAGCGCGCGACTACCCGGCAGGGGTGAAGGCGGTGGCGAGGGCGGTGTAGACGTCGCGGAGGAGCTGGGCGGTGCGAGGCGTCTTCGGGACAGCGCCGAAGCCGCCGTGGATGACGCCTGGGTAGACGTGTAGCTCGGTCGGGACGCCGGCGCGGGACAGGCGGGCGGCGTAGTCGAGGTTCTCGTCGATGAAGGCGTCGACGTCGCCGACGCAGAGGTAGGCGGGCGCGAGGCCGGTGAGGTCGGTCGCGCGGGCCGGCGCGGCGGTCGGCGGGACGTCGTCGCCCGCGAGGCCGCCCAGGTAGGCCTCCCAGCTGAGCCGGTTGGCGCGCAGGTGCCAGAGGCCCCAGTGGCCCGGATCCTGGATCGCGCGGATCGACGGGGTGAGCTCGCGGTCGTCGAGCATGGGGTAGATGAGCATTTGCAGCGTCGGCTGGGCGCGGCCGGTCTCGCGTAGCCGGAGGCAGAGGGCGGCGGCGAGGCCCGCGCCGGCGCTCGCGCCGCCGAGGACGAGGCGTTCCGGGTCGACGCCGTATGCCGCCGGGTCCTCGACGAGGCGGCGCCAGACCGTGTCGGCGTCGTCGAGGCCGGCAGGGTACGGGTGTTCCGGGGCCAGCCGCCAGTCGACGGAGACGACCGCGCAGCCGAGCTCGATCACCATGCGGTCGAGGCGGTCGTCGTTCTCGTCCAGGTTGCCCATGATGTAGGCGCCGCCGTGCAGCCAGACCAGGCACGGCAGCGGCGCGGCCGGGTCGCCGTCGGCTGGGTGCGGGTCGGCGTCGGATCCGGCCGGGCGGTACCAGCGCACCGTGACGTCGGGACGGCCGTCGACGCCGGGGATCTTCTCGTCGAGACGGGTGACCTGTGGTTTCGGCGGCGCCGGGGGAGCGGCGATCGCCCCGTAGGAGGCGCGGATCGTCTCGACGGAGGTCAGGTCCCAGCGGGCCAGCCGGTCGAGGACCGCCACCGTCCCGGGCTCCACGCGCGCGGTCACCTTGATGGCGGGACCCGGCGGACCTACCGGGGCGTCGTCCTCGGGCACCGTGGCCTCGGGCACTGCGTCGTCCTGGGGCACTGCGTCGTCCTGGGGCACTGCGTCCTCCCGTCGGTGGGTGATCGCGACTTACGTGTCGTCGCGGTCGCGGTCGCGTTCGGGGCTGGAACGCGACCCAGACCTCCCAGATCGCTTACCTCCCCGATCGGCTCCGCCGATCGAGCAGGGACCCTGTCGCCGATCTGGCAGGAACCCCGGACGACACGTGCCTGGTGATCACCGCGGCTTCCGCGGCGCGGGGCCTGACGTTTCGGCCGTCAGGACGCGGTCGACCCGTCAGGCCCGGGTCGGCTCTCCGGGTCGACCGGCTCGATGCCCTCCTCGATGGCCTTGATGAGCAGGGCCATGAAGCGGGTGTAGAAGCGGGCCATGCGGATGAAGCCGGTGCCGAACCAGAGGCCGGGCTGGGCGGAGCGGCGCCAGGTGTTCGCGTACTCGCCGTCGGCGGCGCGGCCGTAGGCCTTGTCGATCTTCTCGGCGGCCGCGCCGAGCACGGGCTGGAGGTGGCCCCAGAACTGGTGGTAGCCGGTCGCGAAGACGATGAGCTCGACGTCGTCCATGGTCGTGCCGTCGGTGAAGGTGACGGTCTTGCCGTTGATCTCGGCGAGTTCGACGCCCTGCTTGAGTTTCACCCGGCCGTCGGCGATCAGTTCCGAGGCGCCGATGTCGATCTGGTAGGCGTCGCGGCCGGACATGTGCGCGCCGATGATGCCGGTGCCGTCCGGTCCCCACTCGAGCTTGAAGCCCTGGGCCTCGAGCCGGTCGAGCAGCGGGCGGTCCGCGGCGGCGGCTTCCTTCACGAGTCGTTTGTTCAGCTCGTCCACCCGCACGTTGGGCAGCGAGTAGGTCATCTGGTCGGCGAAGTCCGGGGTGTAGGGCATGTCCTCGGTGAACAGCGTCGACCAGTAGCGGTGGTAGGACTCGTAGGTGACGACGTAGGTCGCGCCGCGCTGCACCATGGTGACGTCGGCGTCGTGCTCGTAGAGGTCGTGGGCGAGCTCGTGGCCGCTCACCGCGGCGCCGACCACCAGGACCTTCTTGCCGGGGAAGTCGGCGCCGTTCTGGAACTCGTCGGAGTGCGTCCAGATGCCCTGGTAGGTCTCCAGCCCCTTGATCTGGGGAACCCTCGGTGCGCCGAACATCCCGCCCGCGACCACGAAGTGCCGCGGGCGCAGCTCCTGGATCGACCCGTCGCCGCGCCGCACGTGGATGGACCAGCGCTGCGTCTCGTCGTCGTACCGGCCGCGCAGGAAGGTGGTGGAGGTCCAGACGTTGACGTCCATCAGCGTCGCGTAGGACTCGATGAAGTCCGCGAACTTGTCCTTCGGGGTGTGCGCGGGCCAGTTCGGCGGCAGCGGCATGTACGGCAGGTGGTCGCCGTAGACGGTGCTGTGCAGCGCGAGCGAGGCGTAGCGCCGGCGCCACTGGTCGCCGATGCGCGCGTCCTTGTCGATGACGAGCGTCGGGACGTCGAGGGCGCCGAGCCGGGCCGCGATCGCCAGGCCGTTGTGGCCCGCGCCGAGAACCAGCACCGCCGGGTCCTCGTCGGCGAAGGAGGTCTCCTTGGCCCGGTCACTCGACCAGCGGGTGCGGCCCTCGACGATGCCGTAGACCTTCCCCTCCCGGCGGTGGTGGCGGATCTGCTCCGGGTGCTCGGCCAGGCTGATGACCTGCGTCTGCAGCGTCACCGCGCGGAATCCGTCCTCGCCGGGGACGAGCAGGACGTACGCGCGGTCGACGCGGTCGGAGGTGGTGAAGTCGAAGAAGGCGTTGATGCCCGCCTCGGTGGCGACGGGCGCCTGCTCTTTGTTGGGCGCGAAGTCGGCGGCGCGCCATTCCTTGGCGAGCTCCAGGAACCGCGGCACGGTCTCGTCCCGCCCGACGGTGTGGTGGAAGTCCCAGGGGAAGGCCATGAAGTCGCGCCAGGTCGCGTCCTCGGTGAACAGGTTCGCCAGCGCGGACTCGGAACCGTCGTGGACGGCCGCCGCCAGGTCGGAGACCCATCCGGCGAAGATCTGCGCGGCCTCCTGCGCCGTGACCTCCCCGAAGGTGCGGTCAACCGTCTGCGTCATCGTCTCTCCTACCTCAGCCATTGCCGATCTCAGCCATTGCCGACGGAGTCGGTCGCGCCACTTGGGACAACGGCGCGGTCGCGCACGGCGGCGCGGCCGGCGTTTCGGCCCCACACCCCGGCGACCGCGAGGGTCGCGCCGGCGCCGCCGTAGACCATGCCGGTGGGGCTTGCCATGACGTTGCCGGCGGCGTAAAGCCCGCCGATCACGTCGCCGTCGACGTCCAGCACGCGCCCCTCGCCGTCGGTGCGCGGGCCGCCCTTCGTGCCGAGCAGCGACGACTCGACGCGGACGCCGTAGAAGGGCGCGGTCTCGACCGGCCCCAGCGTCGAATGGGGCGAGTCGGGGTCCAGCGTCGTCCTGCCGCCGGGAAACCGGTCGAACGCACTCTCGCCGCGGCCGAAGTCGGGATCGACGCCGGCGCGGGCGTGCTCGTTGAACGCCGCGACGGCCGCCTCGACCTGTTCGGCCGGAAGGCCGAGCTTTCCCGCCAGCTCGCCGAGGCTGTCCGCGCGGGTCACCCACTCCGGCACCGTGGCGCCGGGGCCGCCGCCCAGGACGCCGAAGCGGTCGACGGTCGACTGGTCGAAGATCAGGTAGCTGGGCAGGTTCGGGTACTCGAAGCGGGACGCGTCCAGCTCGTGGAACGCGCCGCCGAAGGCGTTGTAGTTGGCGGCCTCGTTCGCGAACCGACGGCCGTACCCGTTCACCATCACCGACCCGGGCAGCGCCCGCTCCCGCGAGGCCAGCAGCCCGTTCGCGCCGCCGTCGCGGCGCACGCCCGGGAAGCTCACCGCCGGGGCCCACCAGGCCTCGCGCATGTTGCCGAGCTGGGCACCGAGGCGCATCGCCATCCGCAGCCCGTCGCCGGTGTTCGTCGGTGCCCCGATCGCCCGGGTGAGCGGCCCGCGCAGGAAGTCGCGGACGAGCTCCGGATCGTACTCGAAGCCGCCGGTGGCGAGCACGACCGCGCCGGCCGACACCGCTCGGACACCCGTGGAACTCTGGATCTCGACGCCGGTGACGGCTCCGTCCGTCGTCAGCAGGCGCAGCCCTCGGGAGTCGGTGAACACCTCGACGCCGCGGCGTAGACAGGCTCCCAACAGGCCGGCGACGAGGCCGCGGCCGAGGCCTTCGGCGCCCGTCTGGTCGCGTCTGGCGAGCTCCGCCGGTGGGAGCACGCCGGTGCCGCCGCCCAGCGGCGTCTCCCGGATGAGTAGCCGGCTCGGGGTGCCGGCGATGCGGTCGGCCCACTCGCCGAGCTCGGCCAGGCTGACGAGGCCGACCTCGATCGACCGCCCGCCGCCGGGCAGGCCGCCCGGCCGCTCGGGGTGGTAGTCGGGGTAGCCCTCGACGAGCTGGAAACGTAACTCGGTGTGCTGGTGGATGAAGTCGACGTACTCGGGACCGCCGTCGACGAGCGCCTCGGCGAGCTCGGGCAGGATCATCCCGTTGGACAGGCTGGCCAGGTACTCGAGGCCACGCGCACGCGAGTCGTCGACGCCCAGCTCGCGGGCGGGCTGGTTGCCGGGGATCCAGACCGTCCCGCCGGACAGCGCGGTCGTGCCGCCGACCAGCTCGGCCTTCTCGAAGACGGCGACCCGCGCAGCTCCCTCGACCGCCGCGGCGAGCGCGGCGGTCAGCCCCGCCGCACCCGAGCCGAGAACCACGACGTCGTATCTCACGACGTCAGATCTGTTGTGCATCGCACGCCCCTACCGCCGCGGACCGCGTCCACAAATCTCGCGCACGAGATCTCCCATAGGAGATCATGTGCAGATAATGCACGATCCCGTTCTAATAGTGCAGCAGACGGAGATTACCTTTGGTGGTCGGACCGAGGCAAGACCTCGTCGGCTCGGGCGGCAGCTCAGCCGGTGGGCAGCGCGGTGGTCACGGCGAAGCCGGCGATGTACTCGGGGATCGCGCGGTAGTAGCGGTAGCCGACCTCGTACGGCCCCGCCGCCGCCAGCGCCGCGTAGGCGGCGATCCAGGTGCGGATCTCGTGCGCGCCACCGCCGTGGGCGCCGATCTCGTCGTTGCTCCAGCCGTCGAGCTCGGCGAGCTTGCCCGCCCCGAGCAGGTCGAGGAACGCCTCGTCCCACTCCGGGGTCAGCGGTAGCCGGTCGCTCGTCCCGGCGGCCAGCCGCTCACCCTCGGTGACGGCGCCGGTGTGCTTCCGCTCCGCCTCCTCGGCCGTGAGCGGCCGGCCGGAGACGAGCCGTTCGGCCACCGGCGCGGGAGCGGTGTCGAGCGCCGGCACCGGCGGATCATGCGAGATGCCACCCGAGCCGACGAAGAGCACCCGCTCGTCGCGGGCCGCGAAGAACTGCCCGATCGCCGTGCCCAGCGCCCGGGACCGCGACAACGGCCCGAGTGGCGGCGCCGCCGCGTTGATGAAGACCGGGATGACCGGCCGCGCGTCCAGGGAGCCGAACAGCTCACGCAGCGGCTGCGCGGTGGAATGGTCGACCTCCATCTGATGCGAGACCGGCAGGTCGACGCCCGCGTCGAGGACGGCGCCGGCGAGCTCGCGCGCGAGCGCGCTCGGCACCGCCAGGTCCCCGGCGAGGCTGGAGTAGTCGCCGATCGCCCGGGCCGCGACGCCCAGGCAGAACGGCGGCATCTGGCGGTAGAAGAAGCCGTTGAAGTGGTCCGGGACGAAGATGACGACGACGTCGGGGTCAACGGCGGCGACGAAGTCGCGGGCCGTGTCGAGCGCCCCCGTGACGTCCGCCTCCAGCTCCGGGCGCTGCGTGGTGATGTCAAGCAGGGGACTGTGCGACATGCAGCAGAGCGCCAGCGGCATCGGTTCCTCCGTCCTCCTGGGCGTCTCCCCAGGCGTGGCGCATCTTCGCGAAGACCGAGACCAGCGCCCGCGTCTCCTCGGTGGTAAGCCCGAGCTGGGAGAACAGCTCGGAGTTCAGCCGCCGGATGGCGGTGCGGGTACGGGCTCGGCCGATACGGGTGGCCTGGGCGAGGGTGATCCGGCGGTCGGTGGGGTGCGCCCGCCGCTCCAGATAGCCCTGCTTCTCCAGCTTGTTGACGAGGTTCGTGACGCTGGCCTGGTGCAGCTGCAGCGCCTTCGCGAGGTACGACAGCGGCACCGCGTCCTCGTTGAAGTACAGGACGACGAGCACCTCATAGCGCGCGAACGACAGCTCGACGGGAGCGAGGATCTCGTCGGCGCGCGCCATGAGGAGCTGGTGTACCCGCAGCAGTGAGGTAACCGCGATCATGCCGTCGGCGGTGTCGTCCCAGCCCTTGTCGACCCACAGGTCGTACGCGGCCTGGATCGGATCGCGGTTCCACTGCTTGGGCACGTCGGTTCGGCTCGTCTCGTCTCGGCTCAGACTGTCGCGGGCTGCTTGAAGCCCATCACCTCGGCGATCGTGCCGCCGACGATCGCCTTGCGCTCCGCGTCCGGGACGCCGGCGAACTGCTGGGCGAGCAGCTCCTTGCTGCCCCGGAACGTACCCTCCGCGTGCGGGTAGTCGTTGCCCCAGATGATCGAGCTCACGCCGGTGATGTGCCGGGCGGCGACCGCGGCCAGGTCGTCGGAGAACGAGACGTGGAACTGGCGCTGCACGTACTCGCTCGGCATGAGCGGGTAGGGCCACTTCTCGTTGAGCAGGAAGATCCGCGCCATCGTGTCCTGGCCCTCGAGGGTCGGCGGGGCCTCGTCGTTCCACGAGCCGATCCACCAGTCGGTGTCCTGGCCGATGCCGGTCGTCCACGCCTTGTCCATGGCGCCGACGAGCGAGGACAGCCAGTGCGCGTTGAACTCGATCAGGTTGAAGTGCAGCTCGGGGTACCGCTCGGCCACGCCGGCGCCGATCAGGTCGCAGATCACTTTCTGCGGCGTGAGCGTCGACAGGACCGACTGGGTGTAGAGCCGCTCGGCGGCGGACTTCGCGGTCACCGGCTGGTTCACCTGCCGGGCGTTCTCCTTGACGACCCGCATCGTCGAGGACGACGGGTTCTTCATCTTCACGCCACCGGTCTGGGTGTGGAAGAAGATCTGCGCGCCGGCGGCGCGGGCCGCGTCCCAGACCCGGTCGAGCGCCGGGTCCCAGTAGGTCGTCGGCGGGATGCCGGGCAGCAACAGGGCCTTGAAGCCGGCGCCCGTCACCCGCTCGATCTCGGCGACGGCGTCGTCGATGTCCGTGAGCGGGATCGGGCAGGTCGGGGCGATGCGGTCCCGGTACGGCAGGAAGCGCTCGATGAGATAGCCGTTGTAGACCCGGGCGTGCTCGATCGACAGCTCGTGGTCGTCGGAGTACAGCCCGAAGATCGACAGGTTCGGGTGCATCACGCAGGCGTCGACGCCGTCGGCTTCCAGGTCCTCGACGATCGTCTCCGGGGCGCCGTCGGGCGTGCGGCCCGTGGTCTGCCGGTAGCGGGAGACCGTCCAGCCCTCGAAGCCGGGCGTGTGCAGCTTGCGGAAGACCTTCGCTCCGCCCTCGACGAGCGGCTCCTCGAGCTCGATGTCCTCCTCCCAGACCGCGCGGTCGCGCAGGTGGACGGGCATGCGGGTCTTGAAGAGGTCGATCGGCTCGAGGATGTGCCCATCGGCGGAGACAACGAAGTCCTTGGACATGCCACACCATCCGTTCGGGGTCGGCTGTACCGACCGGTCCATCAAGGTCTAGCCCGTCCGGATAGTTGGAGTCAATACCGTTTGAAGGCAAAGTATCTGTGGGGCACCCGCCTCCGCCGCGGCGGACGGCCCGGTCCGGCCGGCGCGGACCCGTCGCCGTTATCCGGGAGCAGCTACTCGGGGCGGGCGACGACCTTGCCGAAGACGTCGCCGTCCACCATGGCCCGGAAGCCGGCCCGCGTTTCGGCGAGCGGGATGACCTCGTGGATCGGCGGTCGCAGACCGTGGTCCGCGACCATCTTCACGACCTGTTCGAGGTCGTCGCGGGATCCCATCGTCGTGCCCACGATCCGCAGGTTGGCCAGATACAGCCGCTCGATGTCCAGGGGCGGGTTCGTTCCGGACGTCATGCCGGCGACGACGATCGTGCCGCCCGGACGCACGGCCTTCATCGAATGCGCCCAGGTCGCCGCCCCCACGGTCTCGATGACCGCGTCGACCCGCTCCGGGAGCCGCGCCCCCGGCTCGAACGCCGCGGCCGCGCCGAGCGCGACGGCGCGCGAGCGCTTCGCCTCGGACCGCCCCGTGACCCAGACGCGTACGCCGGCGGCGCGGCCCAGCAAGATCACCGCGGTCGCCACGCCGCCGCCGGCCCCCTGCATGAGGACCGTCGTGCCCGCGGTGGCGCCTGCCTGGACGAACAGCATCCGGTAGGCCGTCAGCCAGGCCGTGGGCAGGCAGGCCGCCTCCTCGAACGACAGCTCGGCCGGCTTGGCCACCAGGTTGCGGGACGGCACGGCGATGCGCTCGGCCAGGCCGCCGTCGTGGAAGTCCGACAGCATCGAGATCCTCGGGTCGAGCACCTCGTCGCCCGTCCAGGCGGGGTCGCCCACCAGTGCGTGCACCAGAACCTCGTTGCCGGCCTCGTCGACGCCGGCCACGTCCGAGCCGAGCACGCGCGGGAATGGCGCGTTCCTGGGCCCGTGCCCGCGCAGCGACAGGATGTCGTGGTAGTTCAGCGACGCGGCCCTGACCTCGACGAGGGTCCAGCCCTCGGGAACGGCCGGCTCCGGGTGGTCACCGACGCGCAATCCCGACAGCGGGTCGGCCTGGTCGGCCGCGGTGATCGTCGCGGCCAGCATCAGCGGCCGACCCCGAGGTTGGACTCCTCGGTGACGAGCACGTACCGCCTGCTCTTGTCCATGAAGTTCTCCTCGTCGTCGCGCAGCACCCCGCCCTCGTCGCCGAGGTACCAGCGGTTCCAGGTCGCGAGCCCGGCGCGGTCGCGGAACCCGATCTCGGTCACGCAGTCGTATGCCGTCTCGGTGGTGCCGCGGCCGAGCGCGACCGTGTGGTTCTGCACGTAGTGGATGATCGCGTCCGCCACCTCGGCCGGGATCACGCGCTGGAAGAGCGCCGCGTGCCGGTGCTCGTAGTACTCCCGGAACTCGCCGAGTGTCAGGTCCGGCCGGCGCTTGATCAGCGCGACGATCTTGATCATCGTGCGGGCCGGACCGTCATGGCGTACGTCTCGGCCGTCACGGCGTGCGTTTCGTGAGGTGCCGCGCGATGACGTTGCGCTGGATCTCGCTGGTGCCCTCGCCGATCTCCAGGACCTTCGCGTCCGCGTAGAACCGGGAGATCGCGGACTCGCGCACGTAGCCGTAGCCGCCGTGGATCTGCACGCTCGCGCTGGCCGCGCGGTTGGCGACCTCGGAGGTGTAGAGCTTGGCCATCGCTGCCTCCTTGGCGAACGGCCGGCCCCGGTCGCCGAGCCACGCGGCGCGGTACACCAGCGCGCGAGCGGCCTCGACCTCGGTGGCCATGTCGGCGAGCTTGTGGCCGATCGCCTGGAACCGGGAGAGCTTGCTGCCGAACTGCTCCCGCTCGTTCGCGTGCCGCAGCGCCAGGTCGAGGGCGGCCTGCGCGAGGGAGAGCCCGAGCGCCGCCACGCTGATGCGTCCGGCGTCGAGGACCTCCAGGAACTGGCGCAGGCCGTTTCCCTCCTCGCCGATCAGGTGGTCGTCGGGGATCCAGCAGTCGGTGAAGATGAGCTCGCGGGTGTCCATCGCGTGCCAGCCCAGCTTGCGCAGCGCGTTTCCCTTGGAGTACCCCGGGGTGCCGTCCGGGATGAAGAACGTGCCGAAGCGCTTCCTGCCGTCGGCCGACGTGCCGGTCGTCGCCAGGATCGTGACGCCGAGGCTGATCGGCGTGCCGGCGTTGGTGATGAACATCTTGGTGCCGTTGATCCGCCAGCCGTTCCCGTCGCGGACGGCGCTCGTGCGCACGGACGCGGCGTCCGAGCCGGCGGTCGGCTCGGTGAGACCGAACGCGCCCAGGTGCGTGCCGGTGGCCAGCGGGACGAGCCAGCGCTTCTTCTGTTCGTCCGTGCCGAAGGCGGCGAGCGGCAGCGAGGCGATCGTCGAGTGGGCGTTCCACGCGGCGGCGACCGACTGGTCCGCGGCGCCGATGGCCTCCATCACGGCGACGTAGGAGACATAGCCGGCGTCCGCGCCGCCGTACTCCTCGTCGATGAGCATGCCCATGATCCCCAGCTCGGCGAACCTGGGGAAGATCTCGGCCGGGAAGTACTCACGCTCGCTCCAGTCGGCGGCGTGCGGCTCGATCTCCTTGGCAGCGAACTCGCGACACACGCGCTGGAGGGCGAGCGTCTCCTCGGGGAGATCGAAGTCCATGACCGCTTCCCGTCGACGAAGGGTTGCATTTTTGGAACGAGCGGTACAAGAATGTCGCGTTGTCGCCCGATGTCAAGCGGTCGGCGGCGCCACCGGAGGCCTGGGCTCGGGCCAGGTCGCCCGAGGCTGGGCACGAGCCGGTGGCGCACGGGCCGGAAGGAAGGCAGCAGGCGTTGACGTCCACCGACGTGGAAGAGATCGGCACCGATCCGGCGACGCTGGGTGAGCTCTACCGGCGGATGCGCCTGATCCGGCGCTTCGAGGAACGGGCGTCGGTGCTGTACCGCGACAGCCAGATCCCCGGTTTCCTGCACCTGTCCATCGGCCAGGAGGCGACCGCGGTAGGGGCCTGCTGGCCGCTCGACGACCGGGACGTGATCACGTCCACGCACCGCGGCCACGGGCACTGCATCGCCAAGGGCCTCGACGTCACCGAGATGTTCGCCGAGCTGATGGGGCGCGAGACGGGAACGAACCGCGGCCGCGGCGGCTCGATGCACATCGCCGACCCGCGCAAGGGCATCTTCGGCGCGAACGGCATTGTCGCGGCGGGGCTGCCGATCGCCGCCGGCGCCGCCACCGCCGCGCGCCTGCGGGGGACCGGCGGCGTCGTCGTCGCCTTCTTCGGGGACGGCGCGGTGGGGCAGGGCATGTTCCACGAGGCCGTCAACCTGGCCGCCGTCTGGGACCTGCCGGTGATCTTCTTCTGCGAGAACAACCACTACGCCGAGTTCTCGCCCGAGTCCGACCAGCACCGCGCGTCGCTGGCCGACCGGGCCCGCGGCTACGGCATCGGCTACGCGCACGTCGACGGCAACGACGTCCTCGCGGTGGCGCAGGCGGCGTCGCGGCTGGTCCGCGACCTTCGGACCGGCGCCGGGCCGGTGCTCCTGGAGGCCGAGACCTACCGCTGGCACGGCCACTACGAGGGCGACCCCGAGCGATACCGGGACACGGCCGAGGTCGACACCGCCAAGACCGGCGATCCCCTGCTCGTGCTCGCGCGCCGGATGGAACCGGAGCAGGTCGCGACGATCGACCGGGACATCGACGAGCAGATCGAGAAGGCGGTGGCGACGGCGTCCGCCGCGCCCGAGCCCGACCCGGAGACGCTGTATCACTACGTCACCAGCCCGCGCGAGGCCGTCGCCGAGCCGCCCGAGCCGGCCGGCGAGATCTTCCGGACGATGGACGCGGTGCACGAGGCGCTGGACCACGAGCTCGGGCACGACCCGGACGTGTTCGTCGCCGGCATCGACGTCGGCGCCGGCGGCAACGTCTTCGGCCTCACCCGGGGACTGGCGGCGAAGTACCCCGGCCGCGTGCGCGACACGCCGATCTCGGAGAGCGCGGTCATCGGCACGGCCGTCGGTGCAGCGATGGCGGGCCTGCGGCCGGTGGTCGAGGTCATGTACCTCGACTTCATCGGCGTCTGCCTAGATCAGATCATGAACCAGGCAGCCAAGATGCGCTTCATGAGCGGCGGCGCGGTGAGCATGCCGCTGGTCATCCGCACCCAGTTCGGGGCGGGGCGCTCGTCGGGCAGCCAGCACTCGCAGAGCCTGGAGGCACTGCTCGCGCACATCCCGGGGCTCACGGTCGTCATGCCGTCCACCCCGGCGGACACCTACGGCCTGCTGCGCAGCGCCATCCGGGACCCGAACCCCGTGGTCTTCATCGAGAACCGGCTGCTCTACGGGCGCAAGGGGCCGCGCCCGGCGCCCGACGCGCTGATACCGCTCGGCAAGGCGGCGGTCCGCCGGCAGGGCACGGACGTCACGCTCGTGTCCTACTCGAAGATGGTGCACAACTGCCTCACCGCCGCCGAGCAGCTGGCCGGCGAGGGGATCAGCGTCGAGGTCATCGACCTGCGCACGATCGCGCCGCTGGACTACGAGACGGTCCTCGGGTCGCTGGCGAAGACCAACCGGCTCGTCATCGCGCACGAGGCGGTGACGCCGTTCGGCGTGGGCGCGGAGCTGGCCGCGGCGGCGGTGCGCGAGGGCTTCTGGACGCTGGACGCCCCGGTGATCCGGGTGGGCGCCCAGCCGACCCCGGCGCCGTACGCGCCGTCGCTCGAACGCGCCTGGCTGCCGGACGTCGAGCGGATCGCCGCCGCGGTGCGCGAGTCGGCCAGCGCGTAACCCGCGCGCCAGCGCACCACGCACCCAAACCCGAGCGCATCGAGACCCCAACGCACCCGAACGCCAAGCGCGACCGTACGCCGAGCGCGACCGAACCGGAGCAGCCAGATGACGGACCTGACGGACCTCAGCACGGTGAACTTCTTCCGCGACCAGGAGGTCGCGGTCGACCCCTGGGCGTACTTCAACTTCCTCCTGGCCGACCGTCCGATCTGGATCGAGCCGAAGTACGGCGTCGCGATGGTCTCCGGCTGGGAAGAGGCGCTCACGGTCTTCCGTGACCCCGACACCTTCTCCTCGTGCAACCTCATCGCGGGGCCGAGGCCGGCCTTCCCCGTCGAGATCAAGGGGCAGGGCGACGACATCAGCGAGCTGATCGAGGCGCACCGCGACGTGCTGCCGCAGAGCGACCAGCTCGTCACCTTCGACCCGCCGAAGCACACCGCGCACCGTTCTCTGCTGATGGGGCTGATCACGCCCAAGCGGCTCAAGGAGAACGAGGAGTTCATGTGGCGGCTGACCGACCGCCAGCTCGACGCGATCCTCGCGAAGGGCACGTGCGAGTTCATCAACGACTTCGCGCAGCCCTACACGCTGCTGGTCATCGCGGACCTCCTCGGGGTTCCCGAGGAGGACCACCCGATGCTGCTGCAGTCGACCGGGATCGGGGTCCTGCCCGGCGACGTCGACGGTAAGGACCTCGGCCACCACACCTTGGACCCGCTCTACGACTACTTCATCGAGCGCATCGAGCAGCGGCGTGCCAACCCCCAGGGCGACGTCCTCACCGGCATGGCGGAGGCGACCTTCCCCGACGGCAGCACCCCGGATTTGATCGACGTCGCCCGGATCGGCGCCAACATGTTCGCCGCCGGGCAGGAGACCACGGTGCGTCTTCTCGGCGCGTGCCTGCAGATTCTCGGGGACAACCCGGAACTGCAGCAGCAGCTGCGAGATGACCGGACGCTCATCCCGCGCTTCATCGAGGAGGCGCTACGGCTGCAGGGGCCGATCAAGAGCGCGTTCCGCCTGGTGCGCCGATCGACCAGCGTCGGTGGCGTCGACCTGCCCGCGGGCACCGTCGTCCTGCTGATGAACACCGCGTCCGGGCGGGACCCGCGCCAGTTCGAGAACCCGGACGCGCTGTGGCTCGAGCGCCCCAACTCGCGCCGGCACCTGGCGTTCGGGCACGGGGTGCACACCTGCCCCGGCGCGCCGCTGGCCCGGTCCGAGGTGCGCATCGTCCTCGAGCGGCTCTTCGACCGCACGTCCGCGATCACGATCTCCGAGGAGTTCCACGGGCCGGCCGGCGCGCGGCGCTACGCGTACATGCCCACCTACCTGTTCCACGGCCTGATGAAGCTGCATGTGGAGCTGACTCCCGTTGCCTGACATCAGCCATGCCGAGCGCCAGCGTGCGCATGGAGGAACCCGTGTGATGGGAGGAGTCGGAGTGCCTCGTGAGATCCGGATCGACCGTGACCTGTGCATGGGCTCCGGGCAGTGCACGATCTACGCGTCGGGCACCTTCGACCAGGACGACGAGGCGATCGCGGTTGTCGCCGATCCCGACGGCAACACGGAGGCGGAGCTCATGAGCGCCGTCAGTGGCTGCCCGACGCAGGCCATCTCGGTCGTCGATGTCTGACGCCACGTCGGGCGCCGTGTCCGACGCCGTGACCCAGACCGGGTCCGACGTCGTCCGCTACGAGGCGTCCGGCCACGTCGCGGTGATCACGCTGAACCGGCCCGCGGCGCGCAACGCCGTCAACCACGAGGTCGCCCTCGGACTGGAATCGGCGATCGACGCCCTGGAGAACGACCCGGACGTCTGGGTGGGCGTGCTGTGCGCCAACTCCGCCGGGCAGGCGCGCCCGGTGTTCTGCGCCGGCGCGGACCTCAAGGCGATCGAGGCCGGGCAGCTCGACTCGCTCATGACGGCCCGGGGCGGGTTCGCGGGTTTCGTGTTCCGCGAGCGCACCAAACCGATGGTCGTAGCCGTGGACGGCCTGGCCACCGCCGGGGGGCTGGAAATCGTCCTGGCCGCCGACCTGGTCGTGGCCAGCACTCGCGCGGCCTTCGGGCTCGCCGAGGTGAAGCGCAACCTCATCGCCTCCTCCGGCGGCCTGTTCCGGCTGCCGCGGGCGGTCGGCCGGGCGGTCGCCCTGGACGCGATCCTCACCGGCGAGCCGATCGACGCCGCGCGCGCGTTCGCGCTCGGCCTGGTCAGCCGGCTCGTCGAACCCGGTGAGGCGTTCGCCCAGGCGCTGCGGCTGGCCGAACAGGTCGCTGCGGCCGCCCCGCTGGCGGTGCGGGCCAGCCGCCGGATCGTGCGCGCCGCCGCGACCACCGACGACGACACGCTGCGGGCGATGTCCGACCAGGAGTTCAGGCAGCTGCTCGACTCCGATGACGCGAAGGAAGGGTTGGCGGCGTTCATCGAGAAGCGCTCGCCGCGGTGGAGTGGGCGATGAGTGACCGGATCGAGATCCCGCCGACGTTTCCGACCGTCGGCGACGTCCGTGGTACACGCGTGGTGCTGACCGGTGCCGGGCGGGGCCTTGGGGAGCTGCTCGCGCACGCGTTCTCCCGGGCCGGCGCGAGCGTCGCCCTGGTCGCGCGCACCGAACGCGATCTGAAGACGGTCGCCGACACCCTGCCCGGCCCGGTCCTGCTGTTCGGCGGCGACGTGCGCGACGCCGCGTTCAACGACGCGGTGGCCGACGGCACGGTGGAGGCGTGGGGCGGGGTCGACGCCTGGATCTGCAATGCCGGCATCTCCCCGGTCGTCGCCGGTCCGTTGAAGACCGATCCGGACGTCTGGCGTGACGTCATCGACGTCAATCTCACGGGGGCGTTCCTGGGCGCCCGTGCCGCCGCGCGGGTGATGACCGCGGGTGGACGCCTGATCTTCACCGGGTCCGTGCTGGGGGAGCGGCCGGCGCGCGGCCTGGCGGCCTACAGCGCGTCCAAGGCCGGCCTGGTGGCGATGGCGAAGGCGCTGGCGTTGGACCTCGCCTCGGCGGGGATCACCGTGAACGTGGTCGCTCCGGGCTGGTTCGACTCACCGCTCGCCGCCGGCTGGAAGAGCAACGACCGCCTCGAGCGGTCCATCCTCGACCACACGGCGCAGCAGCGCTGGGGCCGGCCCGGCGACCTCGCCGGGGCCTACCTGTTCCTGGCCTCCGACGCCGCCGACTTCGTCACCGGAGCCGTCCTCACCGTCGATGGCGGCTACCTACTCAAGTAAAAGGTAAGAGGTCAGATGTCCGATCAGCACGGCGTCATCGAGCAGGTCACCGAACAGGTTGTCTCTCGGCAGGGCGCCGCCGGGCGGCGGGTGGTGGTGCTTCTCGGCGCGGGCGGCACCCTCGGTTCAGCCCTGGCGCGCACGTTCGCGGCCGAGCCCGGCACCGACCTCGTCCTGGCCGATGTCAGCGAGGCGGCGCTGGCAGCGACGGTGGAGGGCATCGAGGGTGGCGACGCGAAGCCGGAGACCGCCGTCGCCGACGTCAGCGACCTGGCCCAGGTCGAGGCCGTCGTGCGCCTGGCGGTGGAGCGTTTCGGCCGGCTCGACGTCCTCATCAGCAACGCCGGCGTGCTCGCGCAGAACGGGCGCATCCACAACCTGACGACCGCGGACTGGGACCGGTCGTTCCGGGTCAACGTGCTGGGCGCCGTCAACGCCATCCATGCCGCCGTGGGCCCGATGCGCAAGCAGGGCAGCGGGTCGATCATCCTGACGGCCTCCGTGGCGGGAATGACCGCGTGGTCGCACTCGGCGCCGTACTGCGTCACCAAGGCCGGCGTTATCCACCTCGCCAAGGTCGCCGCCGTCGAGTACGCCCGCGACGGCATCCGGGTGAACGCTGTCTGCCCCGGCACCTTCCTCTCGGGAATGCACACGGAGCTCCCGCAGAACGCGATCGACGCGATCGCGGCGAAGCACCCGCTCGGCCTCGGCGCGGCCGACGACCTGGTCGGCGCCTACTCCTACCTGGCCAGCGATGCCTCGCGGTGGACGACGGGGTCGGCGATCGTCGTCGACGGCGGCTACGCCGCGCCGTAGCCGCCTCCATGCCGTAGCCGCCCCGGGCAGGCGGCGTCCTCGGTGCGCGCCGGGTGTGCGCGTCCGCCGAGACGCCCCTCGGCTACGCCGCGCCCTGGCGCCGCTTCTTCGCGCCGGTCCGCGCCGGGGGGACCGGCGGCGCGCTGGCCGTGCCCGGCGACGGCATGGCGACGGCACCGGTGGACGGCGCGGCCGAGATGCCGCGGACGAAGATGTCGGCGTACTGCGCCGCGAGGTCGGGCACGCCGACACGTCCGCCGGGGCGCAGCCACAGGTACGTGTAGTTGTGCATCCCCAGCCACGCCTTCGCCGCCATCGGCGGGTCGATGTCGCGGAAGTCGCCGGAGCGTTGGCCCGCCTCGAAGATGTCCTCGACGCGGATCTCGTAGTCCCGGCGCCGCCGCCGGAACGTCTCGGCGTTCTCGCCGGTGAGCGCCGGGAACTCGTGCAGGAAGACCCAGACGTGGTCGGGGTAGCGGTGGATGACGTCGAGGAGTTCGGTGCCGAGCTGCGCGAGCTGCTCGGGCGGGGTGCCCTCGGAGTTCGCCACCCGGTCGGCGCCGACCATCACCTCGTCCATCACCCGGTCGTGAATCGCGACGAGCAGCTGCTCCTTGGAGCCGATGTAGTAGTAGAGCGCGCCCTTGCCGACCTGGTTGGCCTCGCAGAGCTCGGCCGTGCTGGTGCCGTGGAATCCCCGCTGGGCGAAGACGTGCGCGGACGTGTCGATGATCGCCTGGCGGCGCAGCTCCCACTTGGCGCTACGCCGAACATTGACCTCCGTCATGGCCTTCGCCGTCGCTCCGTTCAGCTGTGTCGTTGGTGGCCAGGTGCGGGCCTGCGTCGTCCGAGGCCAGGTGCGGGCCTGTGCCGTTCGAGGTCGAGTCCGGTGTCGCCGCGTGCGTCTCCCCGCCGGTCAGGATACGCGGCCGTCAATTGTTGACCGATCGGTACAAGGCTGACTAGGTTCCCTGAGGCGGTGGCCGTCCCCGGTCTGAGGAGGGAACAGTGGCAAAACGCTGGAAGCAGCGTCCGCAGGACTCGACCTGGGGCGACTGGGGTGATGATGACGAGCTCGGCCGCATCAACCTGATCACGCCGGAGAAGGTGCTGGAGGGCGTCCGCGAGATCTCCGCCGGTCGGTCCTTCTCGCTGAGCCTCCCGCTCGACCTGCCTGGCGGCAGCTCGCTCAACCAGCGCCGCTACCCGCCGATCCTGCGGCCCACCGAGGACCTGAAGTACAAGCCCGACGTTTTCTACAACGTCGTCGCCCGCGACCAGCTCCACCACTCGTTCACCGACCTCTGGTCCGACGACCTGGTGACGCTCTGGCTGCAGTACTCCACGCAGTGGGACGCGCTGGTGCACCAGGGCGCGCTCTTCGACGCGGACGGCGACGGGGTCGAGGAGCCGGTGTACTACAACGGTTTCCGGCCCGGCGAGGACGTGATAGGGCCGCGGGAGGATGCCAAGGGCGACGGCAGCGGCAGCCTCAGCTTCGCCCGGCACCTCGGCCTCGAGCACATGGCCGCGCACGGCGTGCAGGGCCGCGCCGTCCTGATCGACCTCGCCCACCACCTCGGGAACACCGAGGAGTGGACCGCGGTCGGCTGGAAGACGCTGCGCGACATCATCGACGCCGACCAGGTGGAGATCCGCCCCGGCGACATGGTGCTTCTCCACACCGGGTTCGCCACCAAGATCCTGGAGTGGAACGGCAACCCCGACGCGTCGCGTATCCAGGCGATGTACCCCTACCTCGACGCGCAGGACGACGGGATCCTGCAGTGGATCCTCGACTCCGGGCTGTCGGCGCTCATCGCGGACAACTACGCCGTCGAAGGCTGGGCGCCCGCGAGCCCCGAGCCGCACACGCTGCTGCCGATCCACCACCTGTGCCTGTTCAAGCTCGGAGTCCCGCTCGGCGAGCTCTGGTACCTGCACGACCTGGCCACCTGGCTCCGCGAGAACAACCGCACCAGCTTCCTGCTCACCGCCCCGCCGCTGCGCCTCCCCGGCACCGCCGGCGGCCCGCTCACCCCAGTAGCCACCGTCTAGCCACCGTCCCGCTGACGTTCGCCCCTCGCTCCCGACCTCTTGATCACCGCCGACGTGTTGCCAGCGTCGTGATTCCGGCGGATTCGCGACGTCGGCAACACGTATGCGGCGATCTCTTGGGACGAGCGGTGGGCGCGGTGCTGGTGAGACGGGAGCGGTGCGTTCAGGCCGGGCCCCTTCAAGCCGATCTTCATGTCTGTCGATCTTTGCGGGTGTGGTGAAGGCCGGGATGCGCACCCGTCCGGCGATCGTCGACGTCTTCCGGGGGTGTGCCATCCGTTGATCGCGGACCGGGTACTGGGATCCGAACCGGCGAGGGCTCGGAGTTCGGATGCGGGTACCCAACTGGCGATCTTCGAGCTGCCGACCGGGCCAGCCTCGAACCCCTCCGCGGTCTCCCGGCGCTCCGGGCGGTAGTGCCGGGCGCCGAGAACGAGCGTGTCCAGCACGTCGAACGCCGTGACACGGGCGATGGACTGCCGGACGCCTTCGTCCAGATCGGTGATTGCCTCGACAGCCCATTCCGGCCTGATTCCGGCCTCGTGCTGAATGGCACGCCACTGCCGTTGGTGCGTGTGAGATTCTCCCCAACGAAGAAGAATGACCATAATACGGCGGTCGTCCTACTAGGGCGACGTCGGGGCGAATACCTGGGCTATCCTTGTCGCGATGGATTCGAAATCATCCACGGCGAATAACTCCTCCGACGCCACAATCTGCACGTCGATCCGGCCGGCCGAGGTGAGTACCTCGACGACGCTGCCGTCACGCCGGGCCGGTGCCCCACGCACCGGGTACAGGTTGGGGTCGCCGGTGAGCCTGTCGTCCTCCGCGTACCGCGCGATCAATACTCCTGGAAGTACCTTGGTCGCGCCGAACGGGTCATTGGGTTGCGGCCGGACACTGAATGTGACCCGGTAGCCGCAGCCGCCGTCAATCTGCGGCTCCGCGTCGGGCGACACATCCCAGCTCTCCAGGTATCCGGCGCCGGCGCTCCCGGCCTGCCCCAGGTCCGTCGCCGTCACGAGTCCACAGAGCGACGGCGGTGTATCACGCTTGTCCCATCCAAAGCCAAAATAGACTAATGCCGCTACCAGTGCGAGGAAGCCGCCCGTCGCCGCCACGAATACCAGCCACACAAGCAGGTTCCGTGCGGCGCCCAAGAAATAGGGCAGGTCACTGAGCGCGGGAAGCAGGGGAAGAGTGAACGACCTGCGGAGGGGCGGCGGCGGCTCGGGAACGGATGCGAGCCGCCGGGTGATCTCGGCGGTGACCGGCGCGGGCAGCCAGGTGGTGCCGTCCGCGCCCTCGCCTTCATCCTCGCCTTCATCGGCGGCGGCGGCGCCGGTCGGCTCGGAGCCTTCCTCTGCCCCGCGCCCGGACTCGTTCGCGGAAAGACTGCCGGTGGCTGACAGCGCCTCGAGCAACTGTTCCGGTGTGGGCCGACTGGCGGGGGCGCGGTTCAGGCAGGTGGCGATGAGAGCGGTGAGAGCCGGGTCGGTCAGCCGGTTCAGGCGGGGTTCCTCGTGGATCACCCGATAGAGCAGTACGGCGGCCGATCCTCGTCCAAACGGGCTCTCGCCGGTCGCCGCATAGATGAGCACCGCACCCAATGCGAAAACGTCCGCCGCGGGGCCGACCGGCGGATTCCCCACGCTCACCTGCTCGGGAGCCATGAAGCCCGGCGAGCCGATCGTCGCTCCTTTCCGGGTGAGAACCGTGGACTCAGAAGGGTGGGCGATGCCGAAGTCGATGACCCGCGGCCCGTCCACGCCGAGCATGATGTTTGTCGGCTTCAGATCTCGGTGAATGACTCCGGCCGCATGGATGGCGGCGAGTGCCTCGGCGAGCGCGGCTCCGAGGCTCCGCACCGCCGGTCCGGGCAGCGAACCGTGCGTGGTGACGGCTTCGTGCAGGGAGACACCTGGGATGAACTCCGTGGCCAGCCACGGGACCGGGCCGTCCGGGTCGGCGTCGACGAGCGCGGCGGTGAACGCGCCGCTGACCGCCCGGGCCGCGGCGACCTCGCGGCGGAAACGGGAGCGGAACTCGCGGTTGCCGGCGAGGTGTGGGTGAATCACCTTGAGGGCGACCGCGAGGCCACCGGCCGAGTACGCGAGGTAGACCCGTCCCATTCCGCCGGCGCCGATGCGCCCGGCAAGCCGGTACCTGCCGATGCGCGGTGGATCGACGGGCAGCAGCGGCTGCACATGCCCTCCCCGGATGCCGCCGGCCTCGGCGGGAAGGTTCGCGGCCTTGGTCGGCGCGTAACCGGCTGGCGGAAACCTCCGCCAGCCGGCCGAGACCGATGTCGCCGAGTCTGCCACAGTCGTCCTCCGCCAAGAGGCGGGTTACGGATCAGTCTTCACCTCGGACCACTATGATCAGTTGCAGGGTCACGCGCTGGACGGGAGAGCCGTGGAACTACTCCTCCCCGAGGATCCGACACAGGTGGGCCCCTACCGATTGGAAGCCCGCCTGGGCTCGGGCGCCATGGGGCAGGTGTATCTGGGTCGCTCGCCCGGCGGACGCCTGGCGGCGGTCAAGATGGTGCACGAAGAGTTTGCGAATGATTCCGAGTTTCGGTCCCGATTCGCGCGGGAGGTGTCCGCGGCTCGCGCCGTAAGCGGCGCGTTCACGGCGCCGGTGATCGACGCCGACCCGGATGCGCCGATTCCATGGCTGGCAACCGCCTTCCTCGTCGGGATCCCGCTCTCGGTGGCCGTGGCCAAGCGGGGACCACTGCCATCGTCATCCGTGCGGGTACTCGCCGGGGGCCTCGCCGAGGCGCTTGGTGTCATCCACGCCGCCGGAGTCGTCCACCGCGACTTCAAACCGTCCAACATCATGCTTGCGATCAACGGGCTGAGGGTCATCGACTTCGGCATAGCCCGCACCGTCGACGAGAGCAGGCTCACCCAGTCCGGTGTGGCCATCGGCTCCCCCGGCTATCTCGCACCGGAGCAGGCACTGGGCACCCGCGTCACCTTCGCGGCGGACGTCTTCTCCCTGGGCGCGGTGTTGGCCTACGCCGCGACCGGCGCCAACCCGTTCGGTCGCGGGGCGAGCCACGAGCTGCTGTACCGCATCGTCCACTCGCCACCGGCCCTGGACGGAATCGCCGACGCGGACATTCGTAGGCTGGCCGCCGCGTGTCTCCACAAGGATCCCACTCGCCGGCCGACACCAGCCGAGGTACTCGACCGGCTGGATCCCGGTGACGGACTCCTGACGCCGGAGTCGGGGGCGTCGGCCGACGGGACGCAGGCCGACGCCTCCGATGACATCGAATGGCTGCCGGCGGCAGTCGTCGACGACATCGAGCGGGCGGCCGTACGGATGCCGGCCGCCGACCTGGCGGCTGCCCTCGCCTCAGAGGTCCTGGACTCCGCCGGCCCAGGGCCTGAGGCGCCCACGTCCGAGGGCTGGTGGCGGTCGTTGGGCACCCCGGAGGCGAGGAGCCACCGGACCGGAGACACGACGGCCCGGAAACCGCGCTCCCGGGCCGTCGCCATCATGATCATTCTGGCCGTGGTCGCCGTGGTCACGGCCGTGGCCGCTACCTGGCTCGCCGTCGTCAGGTCCGCGCCGGCGGGCGGCGAGCCGACGACAGCACTCCCAGGGGTCGCGACGCCGACCAGTCGGCCAACATCGAGCCCGCCGGCCGCGGCACGCACTCCGGTGCCCACTCCCACCGCCACGTCGTCTCGCCCCGAACCGGCGGCGCTCCCGCTCGGCACCGACGCCATCGGCGTCTACTCCGAGGTCAGCCCGTCCGCCGCCGGGCCGGTGGGAACCACCCTCGTTCTCACCGTCCGTGACGTGCGAACATCCCCGACGCTCCGGCTCGCGAACGGCGCTGTCTCCGCCGCGCGCAAGGGCATGTGGATCGTCGCGTCGGTACGCGTCCAGGCCACGCAGTGCACCCGGAGCTCCTTCTCGCTGCTGGCGTTCTCAGCTGGCCCGCCAACCGGCCGAATCCTAGGCCTGATGTCGATCGGCGGTATGGAGAACCCGTTCGTCGTGCCGGCTGGTTTTCCGTCAATGTTCTTCCCGTTCCCGTCAACGGCGTCATCCGCCAGCGATCCGAACCAGAACTGCGCGACCGCGACGGCGGGTGCCGACGGAGTGGTCCTGTTCGACGTGGCTCCCGGCACGAACTCCATCAGTGCCGTGGGACCGAGCAATGCCCAGGACTTCTACTGGCAGTGGTAGTCCCGGGCGCACGCGCCGACGACTACCTGACCACGGTGATTCTCGACGGCCTGCGGGCCGGCGGCGGCCAGGCGGCGGAGCCCGACGCGCCGTCCGGCCAGCCCGGCATCCGGCCAGGAGGCTCCCGGTCCTGAGACGGCCAACGCCTCCGGGTGGCGCCCGCGACCAGCCCGGTCAGCTCACGTAGCTCGTCGCCGACCGGCCAGTGGCCCCAGTAGCCCTGCACCCGCCGGCGCGCCGGGCTCGCCAGGACATCCGGCGCGAGCACCGTCGGCTCGCCGGAGATCGCGCCGACCGCGACCGCCGCCCCGCCCTCGCCCAGCAGCGGCACGGCGGCCGCGAGGACGGCGCCACCGACGATGTCGATCACGATGTCCACCGGGCCCGCCACGTCCGCGAGGTCGGTGACGACGGCGGCCGGAAGTGCTCTCGGACGCCGCGCGTACCGCGACCGTGCTGACCGCCCACGGCATAGACCTCACCGGGCCGCAACAGACCAAGACGATCACCACCTGCCAGTTCTTCGACCCTCCGGAAACGGCGTGGTAGCGGGTTCGCACACTCCCGGCGGAAGACAGACGCCGACGTCGACGTCTCGCTCAGCCACTCGAACCGGCCCAGGCGGCATCAGCGCGCCGCGAGCTTGATCAGCGGTTGTGTATGCGGAAATGCGACAAATCGGGCGATGGCGCGCCCGACCGCATACCCAGCGGGAGATCACGGGCTCGACCCGGTCGGCGCCAGCATGATGATCGCCGGCTGGGTAGGGGAACGGGCGCCCCCGGTTCGCCGTCGGCCGGGTTTGAGCGGGGCGCAATGAGTAGCGGATTTCCAGCTTGACCCCGGCTTGACCCGTCGCAGTCGCGAGACGGGCGAGGGGTCAGCCGAGAACGCCGGTGGCGCCGTCGGTCAGCTCGCGCAGGATGTCGGCGTGGCCCGCGTGGCGGGCGGTCTCCTCGATCATGTGGACGTAGATCCAGCGCACCGACACCTCGCCCGCGTCTGGGTGCGGCACGACGTGGTCCAGCGCGAACCCGGCCGCCGCCGCACGGGACTGGGCGCAGGCTTGGTCGTACTCCTTGAGCAGCGCGCCCAGCGCGTCGGCGTCGGTGAGCGCCCAGGAGCTCTCGGGCAGATCCGGGTTCTCGCCCGTCAGCCGGTGAAACCAGTTGCGCTCGACCGTGGTCAGGTGCCGGACCAGGCCCGCGAGCGTGGTGGCCGACGGCACGAGCCGCCGCCTGGCCTCCTGGTCGCCGACGCCCAGCACCTTGTGCGCGACGACGTCCCGGTAGAAGTCCAGGAACGCCTCCAGGATCTCGCGTTCCCCGGCGGTGTTCGCCTGCATCACCCGCAGGGCCGGCGGGCGCGGAGATGGTTCCATGCCGAGGACCGTAGCCCGCGACACCATCCTGCGCGGCACCGGTGGAGATTCGATCCGTGGTCCGTGTACAGGCGTGCCGCCAGCGGGCCAGCAGCTATCTAGCCGGCCCCGGTCACGACCGTGGAGGGCGAAGGCCGCGCACGGCTACAGGTGGATCAGGTCGATCTTCACGGGGAACGGAGCCGTGGCCTCGACGATGCCCGTGTGACTGACGCCGGCGCGGTAGCTCGCAGTCGCCTGGTCGAGGGCATAGGTGTGCGCGAGCGGCACGCCGGATGGAGATACCTCGATCCGCCAGAAGAAGGGGATGCCGGCCCTGGCGTACTGGGTGGGCTTGAAGAACCGGTCGGTGGCCTCCGAGCCGGGTGACACGATTTCGACGACGAGCAGCACGTGCTCCGGACGGGTCGGATAGATATGAAGCGTGTCGGCGCGATACACGACGACATCCGGGCGCCGGACCGTGAGCGGCACGTCCTGCAATCTGACATCGAAGTCCGTATCCGCGATCCAGTCCGGCCGACCGGAGGCGTCCAGCGCGTTCGCGACGGTCCGGGCCAGCCGGTTGTGGTACTTCAGGGCGCTGGGGGCCACGACGACCATCCCGTCCACGATCTCGATGCCGGCGCTCTGCTCCTTGGACCACGAGTCGTACTGCTCCGCCGTGATCTGTTCGTGCATCCAGGCGGGAGCGACCATCTCCGTGCTCACGACGGCCTCCCGGGACTCCACAGCGATCCTCTGATCTCCCCTGTCAGGGTAGCGCGGCCGATCCATGGCACCGAGGCGTTGACGCGGTGACCAGGCTTCTCGGACCGCTCTTACGGCTGGCCGCGCAGCTCGCGCTTGAGGATCTTGCCTGACGGGTTGCGGGGGAGGGCGTCGATGAAGGTGACCGCCTTCGGCACCTTGAACTTCGCGAGGCTGCCGCGGCAGTGGTCGATGAGCTCGTCCGCGGTGACGGAGACTCCCGGCCGCGGCGCGACGAACGCGACCGGCACCTCGCCCCACTTCTCGTCGGGACGGCCGACGACGGCGGCCTCGAGCACCGCCGGGTGCTCGTAGAGGACGCGCTCGACCTCGGAGCCGGCGATGTTCTCCCCGCCGGAGAGGATCATGTCCTTGAGGCGGTCGACGATGAAGACGTAGCCGTCGGAGTCGCGCGTGCCGATGTCGCCGGTGTGGAACCAGCCGCCGGCGAAGGCACGGTCGGTCGCCTCGGGGTCCCGCCAGTAGCCCTTGAAGACCTTCGGCCCGCGCAGCACGATCTCGCCGGCCTCGCCGGCGGGCAGCGGCCGACCGTCCTCGTCCCAGATGTCGAGCTCCAGGTACAGGCATTCCCGGCCGACGCTGCCGCGCTTCGCGCGGATGCTGCCGGCGTCGAGGAAGGTGTCGCCGGAGACCGTCTCGGTGAGACCGTAGGCGTCGGCGAACCAGGCCGACGGGAAGACCTTCTGGATGCGGTCGATGAGGGGCAGCGGCATCTTCTCGCCGCCGCCGATGAGTACGCGGACCGAGGACAGGTCGCGCTCGTCGACCCCCGGCAGGTCGAGGACCGCGCGGACCATCGCCGGCGCCATCCACACCACGGTGATCCGTGACCGTTCGATGTCGCCCACCACGCGGGCGGCGTCGAAGGTCTGGTGGATGTGGGTCGTCCCGCCCGCCGCGATGATCGACGTGGTCACGAGGTCGAGGGCGCCCACGTGGTACAGCGGGCCGCAGGCGAGGCCGATGTCCGCGGCGGTGAAGCCGAACTCGGTGATGTGTGCGTAGTTCTTCCACGCGAGGTTGGCGTGCGTGATCATCACGCCTTTGGGGCGGCCGGTGGTGCCCGAGGTGTACATGAGCCGCTGGAGGTCGTCGCCGGCGGTCTGGGCGCGCTCGGCCGGCGGCGCCGAGTCGTCGCCGAGGTCGGCGAAGCGCTCCCACCCGTCGGGGGCCTCCGGCGCGATGGCGATGCGAGACAGGGCCGGCAGCTGCTTGGTCGCGTCGGTTCCGAGCGTGACCAGCTCGTGGTCCACCACGAGGGCGCGGGCCTGGGCGTGGTCGAGGATGTACTCCAGCTCCGGCGCGGCGAGCCGCCAGTTGAGCGGCATGACGGCCGCGCCGAGGTAGTTCGCCGCGAAGATCGTCGTCAGGAAGTCGACGCTGTTGTAGGCGAGCAGGGCGACGACGTCACCCGCGCCGATCCCGCGCGCCCGCAGGCCGGCGGCCACGGCCGCCGCGTCCTCGAGCGCCTGCCGGTAGGTGACGGTGGCGCCTTCATAGACGGCGAAGGACTTCTCCGGAGCGCGGTCCGCGTGGTGGGCGAGGACGCCGACCCAGTTCATGTCCGGAGCGCTCATCGTGCCTGCCTCCACCTAGTGATCTCGAGACAGCGGCCTCCGTGTGCGAAAGAAGATCATTTTCGCACACCCTTTGGCCTCTGGACCGACCGGTACAAACAGCGTGACGGTAGCCGGATCTCCCGGCCGGTTCAATGGGTGCCCGCGATGTCTCGGGCCAGGCGGGGGCCCGCCTGGCCCGTCCGGCCGGGAACTTCGTCGCCTTGACGCTCCTGAGCGCGTCGGGATAGCTTCATGGAATCTCTGGACCGGTCGGTACAAAAGATCTTGATTCAGAGAATCTCGATGCAAGAGATCTCCATGAGTGCCGCCGCGACCGATGTGGGAGACATGGGAAAAGCAGACGTCGACATCGTCATCGTGGGCGCGGGCATCCTGGGGATCAACCAGCTCTACCGTGCGCGGCGGGACGGGTACTCCGTGCAGTTGCTCGAACAGGGTGACGGCGTGGGCGGTACCTGGTACTGGAACCGCTACCCCGGGTGCCGCTTCGACTCCGAGAGCTACACCTATGGATACCTCTTCTCGGAGGAGCTCTGGCGCGAGTGGGAATGGAGCGAGGAGTTCGCCGCCCAGCCGGAGACCGAGCGTTACATCAACCACGTGGTCGACCGGTTCGACCTTCGCGGCTCCATCAGGTTCGGTAGCAAGGTCGTCGCCGCCGAGTGGGACGAGGCCTCGCGGACATGGACGACGCGGACCGCTGACGGTCACGTCGTCCGCTCGACCTACCTGATCGGCGCGACCGGCGTGCTCTCGGTGCCGTTCTACCCGGACGTGCCCGGCCGCGCCGAGTTCGCCGGCGAGCAATACCACACCGGGCGCTGGCCGGCGACACCCGTCGACTTCGCCGGCAAGCGCGTGGCGGTGATTGGCACGGGGTCCTCCGGCGTGCAGGTCGCGCCGCTCATCGCCGAGCAGGCGGCGTCGCTCACGCTGTACCAGCGGACACCGTCGTGGTGCACCCCGCTCAACAACCACCCGATCTCCGCCGAACAGCAGGCCGAGCTCAAGGCCAGCTTCGAGAAGATCCGGGACGCTCTCGCGGTCTCGGTCGCGGGCTTCCTGCACGAGCCCTCGGGCCGCAAGACCTTCGACGACACGCGGGAACAGCGCTGGGAGTTCTACGAGCGCGTCTGGAACAGCCCCGGGTTCGCCAAGATGAGCGGCAACTACGAGGACATGCTGCTGGACCCGAAGGCGAACAAGGAATGGTGCGACTTCCTCGAGGAGAAGATCCGCGGCCTCGTCAAGGACCAGGCGGTCGCCGACCTGCTCGTTCCCGACCTCGGGTACGGCGCCCTGCGGCCGCCGTTCGTCGCCGGCTACTACGAGATGTTCAACAACCCGGTCGTCGAGCTGGTCTCCACCCGCCACACCCCGTTCGTCCGCGTCACCGAGGCCGGCATCGAGACGACGGACGGACTGCGTGAGTTCGACATCATCGTCTGGGCGACCGGCTTCGACTTCGGCACGGGCGCGATGCTGCGGATGGGCATCCGCGGCGCGGACGGGCTGACCCTGAACGAGTACTGGGCGGACGGCCCGCATACCTTCCTGGGCGTGATGTGCCATCACTTCCCGAACTTCTTCTTCCCGGGTGGCCCGCATGGGGCGGCGGGCAACAACCCGCGCTACGGCGGCGACCAGGTCGACTTCGTCGCCGATCTGCTCGACCACGCGCGCGAACACGGCCACGACCGCATCGAGGTCCCGCTCGAGGCCGAGGAGAGATGGGCCGCCACGATGACGAAGGCCCTGCAGTACTCCACCTTCATCGAACACGGCCAGTACTACGGGACGAACGTGCCGGGCAAGCCACGGCGGTTCCTGCTGAACCCGGCCGGCCGGCCGGCCCTGCTGCGGGTGATGGCGAAATCCGGCGAGAGCGGCTACGCGGGCTTCCTTGCCTGACCGGGCCGAATCCTGGGCCACGCGGCCGCGTGGCCCAGGATCTCGAACCGCTCAGACGAAGACCAGCTCACGGCTCGCGAAGAGCCACTGCTCGCCGCTGGCGCGCAGGCGATCGGTGTAACGGCCGACGAGCCTGACCGACCAGCCCTTCTCGCCCTTGACCAGGAAGAGCAGGTCGCTCGTCGCCGACGCCGACTCGCCGTCGAAGTCGGTCACGTGGATGTTCAGCACGACGTGCCGCTGGGGCACCCCCGGCGTCAGCTTGGAGTAAGTCGCGCGGATCGCGTCGTGGCCGTGCAGCACCTCCGAGCCGGGGAAGGACGCCGACCCGTCGGGCAGGAACGTGGCGACGACGTCCTCGGTGCGGGCGTCGTCCACAGCCTGCGCGTACGCGGCGATGGTGTCGCGGATCCTCGCGACGGCATCGGCATAGTCGGCGCTCATGCGGCTCCTCCGGAGTAGGTTGACCGATCGGTACAAGAAAGCCTAGCGTCACGTCCGCCCTGGTGCGGGCGCCCGCCGTGGAGAGGAAGGGTGCCACCCCGATGAGCAGGATCTCCTTCGACGGACGGGTCGCGGCGGTGACGGGCGCCGGCCGCGGCATCGGACGGGCCTACGCGGTCTTGCTGGCCCAGCTCGGGGCCAAGGTGGTCGTCAACGACCTCGGCGGCTCCTCGACGGGCGCGGGGGCCGATCCGGCCCCGGCGAACAAGGTCGTCGACCGGATCCGTGCCGCCGGTGGCACCGCGATCGCGAACCTCAGCGACGTGTCGACCGTCGAGGGCGGACAGTCGGTCGTGGACGCCGCCATCGGCGAGTTCGGGCGCATCGACGTCCTGATCAACAATGCCGGGAACATGGTGTGGGCGGGCCTCCCTGACATCGACCTCGCCAATCTCGAGGCGCATCTGGACGTACACGTGAAGGGCTCGTTCAACACCGTGCGCGCGGCGTGGCCGTACATGGTGGAGCAGGACTACGGGCGCATCGTGCTGACGACGTCGATCGGCATGTTCGGGCTCTCGGACAACCTCGGCTACGCGACGTCGAAGGCATCGATGATCGGCATGGCCCGGAGCATGACCGCGGCGGCCGGCAAGCAGAACATCCGGATCAACTGCATCGGCCCGAACGCGATGACCCGGCTTGCCAACAAGCCCGCGGCCAGCGCCCCCACCGACGGCACCCCGACGGGCGATGCGCCGGTGGACGCCGCCCCGCGCAACGACGCCCCGATAAGCGAGGGATTCCGCCCCGTCTTGGACCTGAGCCCGGCCGCGGTCGCCCCCATGGTCGCCTACCTGGCGCACGAGGAGTGCGGGGTCAGCGGCGAGGTGTACCTGGCGGGTGGGGGCCGGTTCGCCCGGCTCTTCGTCGGTGTCACGGAGGGCTACCTCAACCCCGACCCGGCCAAGGTCGACGTCGACGACGTCGCCGCCAACTGGGCGGCCATCCAGGACGAGACCGGCTACTACGTGCCGAGCGACCCCGTGGACTGGTCGACGCACTTCATGAGCCACCTCTACGAGTAGCCACCTCTACGAGTAGCGGCGTCGCTAGCCGAGGACGGCGTCGGCTCGCTGCTTCATCTCGGCGATGAAGTCGAGGTGCTGGTCGAGGGTGGTCAGCCCGTTGCGGGCGCTGGTCACGGCGACGTCGGTCGCGCCGGCGTCGCGCAGCCGCGGGAGGGCCGCCACCGTCTGCCCGAGCCAGCTGCCCGGTTCGTTCGGCAGCAGGTTGAACAACGCCCGGAAGTCCTCCGGGGCGCGGCCCTCCGCGCGCAGCAGCTCCTGGACCCGCTGCCAGGCGAGCGTGGCCTCCTCGCGAAGTCCGTAGCCGAAGATGAACCCGTCGGCGAGGCGGGCCGCGCGGCGGAACGCGGCCTCGGACGAGCCGCCGAGCCAGATGGGGATCGGCCCGTTCGGCGGTGGACACAGGGCGGCGCGGTCGATCTGGTCGAACCGGCCGCTGAACTGCTGGGGCTCGCCGGACCACAGCCGGCGAAGGTAGGGGATCTGCTCGTCGAGCCGGCGGCCACGGGTGGTCCAATCCCGCCCGAGCGCGTGATATTCGACGGCGTTGTAGCCGATGCCGACGCCGAGCCGCAGCCGTCCATCCGAGAACAGGGCGACGTCGGCCGCCTGCCGGGCGACCAGGACGGTCTGGCGCTGGGGGAGCACCAGGATGCCCGTGACGAGCTCGATCCGCCGGGTGACGGCGGCGAGGTAGCCGAAGGCGACCAGCGGGTCGTGGAACGGGTCCTTCTCGTCATAGGAGCGCTCCGGCAACGGCGGCTGCCGGTCCACGCCGTGGACGGCGCCGACGACGTGGTCGTACAGCAGCAGATGGTCGTACCCGAGCTGCTCGGCGGCCACCGCGAACTGGCGGAGCGCCTCGGGATCGCCGGCCAGCTCGTTCTGCGGGAAGGTGACGCCCAGCCTCATCCAGATCGCCTCCGTAGTCCCTGCACGGGGCCCCTCATGGTCGCGGCGCAGTGCGTCCGAGCCCTGGCGGCCCAGGTCGACGGTTCATATGATGCACCTGGCCGTGCACTATATGGTCCACACCGAGCGGAGAGCGATCAGACGACGGTGAGCGGCACGGAGGCCCAGACGCTGGCGGAGCTCGCGGCGCGTGAGGCGATTCGCCAGCAGCTGCACAACTACTGCCGCGCGATGGACCGCCGCGACGACGAGCTCGGATACGCCGTCTGGCACGAGGACGGCACGGCGGACTACGGCGCGTCGGTCTTCCAGGGCGCGGGCCGCGACTTCGTGGATCAGGTGTCGCGAAACCATCTCCGGCGCTCGGCGCACTCCCACCAGATCGCGACCATCGGGATCGAGGTCCGGGGGGACCGCGCGGCCAGTGAGTCGTACGTCACGGTGCGCCTTCGCACCGCCGTGGCCGGTGGCTTCACCGAGGAGCTCTACGTCGGCCGCTACCTGGACCGCTGGTCGCGCCGGGACGGCCGGTGGGCCGTCGACCATCGCGTGTGGGTCCTGGAATTCGACGAGCAGGACCGGCCGGCGACGGCCCGGCTGCCCGGTGGTGGCAGCCGCGACACCGCCGACCCGTCCTACGAGCTGTTCCGCGGCCTGCGCGCCGACACCTGAAGCGCGGCCTCCGGGCAGGAGGCTTCGCCATCCTGCCCGGGTGTTGACACGAGTGTTAGAAACGCCCTATGGTCGGAACATGACCAGTGCCAGGTTCCCTGTGTTCGACGCGGACAACCACCTGTACGAGACGCGCGATGCACTCACGAAGTACCTGCCCGACAGGTACAAGGGCGCCATCGACTACGTCGACGTGCACGGCCGCACGAAGATCGTGGTGCGGGGGCAGATCTCGAACTACATTCCGAACCCGACGTTCGATGTGGTCGCGCGCCCCGGTGCCCAGGAGGAGTACTACCGGAAGGGAAATCCGGACGGTAAGAGCCGCCGGGAGATCTTCGGCGCACCGATCAAGGCGCTCCCGGCCTTCCGCGAGCCGGCCGCGCGCCTGGAGCTCATGAACGAGCAGGGCGTCAACCGCACGCTGCTGTTCCCGACCCTCGCCAGCCTGGTCGAGGAGCGCATGCGCGACGACCCGGACCTGATTCACGCGGTGGTCCACTCGCTCAACGAGTGGATCTACGAGACGTGGCAGTTCAACTACGAGGACCGGATCTTCACCACGCCGGTCATCACCCTGCCGATCGTGGACAAGGCCCTCGAGGAGCTGGACTGGGTGATCGAGCGCGGCGCCAAGGTCGTGCTCATCCGGCCCGCGCCGGTGCCGGGTTTCCGTGGCTCGCGGTCCTTCGGTTTCCCCGAGTTCGACCCGGTGTGGCAGAAGATCGTCGACAACAACCTGGTCGTCGGCATGCACTCGTCCGACTCGGGTTACGAGCGCTACACCAACGACTGGTACGGCAACAACAGCGAGTTCCTGCCGTTCCAGCCGCAGGCGTTCCGCATGCTCTCCGCGTGGCGCCCGATCGAGGACTCCGTGGCGGCCCTGGCCTGCCACGGCGCGCTCACCCGGTTCCCGGACCTGAAGGTCGCCGTCATCGAGAACGGCGCCGCCTGGGTGGCTCCGCTGATGAAGGCGCTGAAGGACCTCTACAAGAAGATGCCGCAGGACTTCCCGGAGAACCCGGTCGAGGCCATCCGCCGCTGCATCTACATCTCCCCCTTCTGGGAGGAGAACTACGCGGAGCTCGCCGAGCTGCTCGGTGAGGAGCACGTCCTGTTCGGGTCGGACTACCCGCACCCGGAGGGCCTGGCCGAGCCGGCCAAGTACGCCGAGGACCTGCTGGCCTACATCGACGACGAGGAGCGGGTCGCCAAGTTCATGGGCGGCAACATGGCCAAGCTCCTGGGCTACCCGGCAAAGCTCGAAAGCCCCGTCGGCGTCTGAGACGCGACGGGAGCCGCACGAGTCCCGGACGTTCGAGTCCATCGCTCCGGACCGGTGCCGCGCCGATGACGCGGTACCGGTCCGGAGCTTTTTTCAGAGCGGGCGGGAGACCGGCCACGACGGCCCGTGACTCGGCCGCGGGGCCGTGTGTCTGGCCGTCCGTCAGGTGGATGCGCGCTGCTGGCCGAGCAGGCCGCCCTCGAGCACGTGGACGGCGGCCTCCAATGTCTCCGCCGAGCGGTGGCCGCCGCCGAACACGTCCAGCAGCGCCATCGCCACGATCGCCTCGGCGTCGACGTCGCCGAAGCCACGCGGCGCCAGGAAGTGGGCGAGCTGGCGGCGGCCCCAGTCGAGGGCCGCGGCCGCGTCGGTGCCGAGCACCGCCTCGTGCAGTGTCGCGTCGACCCAGATCCTGATGATCCCGGCCTCGGAGACCTGCGTCTCGTTGTACGTGCGCAGCCAGTCCCGCAGGGCCGCCGTCGACCAGGCCTTTCCTGACCCGGGCGCGGGTGGTGTGGGGATCGCGGCGAGCGTGCTGGACAGCGGCGTCATCGCGGTCAGCACGAGAGTGCGCGCGAGGTCGGCCTTGTTGGCGAAGTAGCGGTAGAAGATGCCGTGCGACAGGCCGGCGGCCGCGGCCACGTCGTCGACGCGGGCGCCGTGGTACCCACGCTTGTTGAAGACCTCGTACCCGGCCGAGAGCAGCGCGTCGTAGGTGGCCCGCGCGGCGTCGGTGAGCGCGGAGCGCCGGGCCGGCGCCGCGCCCGCCCGGCGGTCGAAGTCGATGAACGGCACCTCGCCGGCGTCGTGGCCGTGCGCGTTCACGCCGGGAACGAGGCCGAAGAAGGCCCGGTGGATGACGTCCGCGAGCGCGTCCTCGACCCGCGCGCGGGGGTACGCACGCGGGGCCGCGTGGCGCAGGATCTCGGCCGAGTAGTAGGTGCGGGCCGTGGCACCCAGGAGCAGGCCGATCACCGCGTCGGCCTCGTGGTGGGCCAGCGTGGTCGAGGTGAGTCTGGACCGGATCAGCGCGATGTTCGTCGTCGCGGCCTGCACATTGAGCGCCTTGAGGCTCAAGGTCTCCCTGGCCGCGCTCTCGAAGACGTGGAACACGGCGCCGAAGTGCTCGTAGATGTCCGCGTACCGTTCCACCCACTCGCGGATCGTCGTCCAGCCCGCCGCGTCCGGGGTCAGCGGCCCCATCGCCTCGACCGAGGCGCCGACCTGGCGGGCCACCTGCCCGGCCAGATACCGAAGCACGTCCTCCTTGCTGGAGAAGTACTGGTAGAACGCCACCCGGGAGCAGCCGGCGCGCTTGGCGAGGTCGGCGACGCTGGCGGTGTGGTAGCCGCCCTCGCCGAACACCTGCAGCGCCGCCGCCACGATGCGCTGCTGGGTGAGCCGCCCGCGCTGACCGACCGTGGGGTTGTTGGCGAACGGGACGCGGCGGGCGATCGACTCCGGCGCGGGTACACCCCCTGCGTCGACGATGGGTGCCCGCTCCACGGGCCGGCCCGCTGAGCGGGTCGGATCGCTCGCCATGATCCTGTCAGTATCTCAAATTGAACGAGAACGAACGTACGGACTTCACCAGCGACCTGGAGCGTGTGACGAAGGCTTGGCCGTCACTGGCCATCAAGCGAAGGCCTGGCCATGAGACGAAGGCCTGGCTACGAAGCCGACGACCGGCCACGAGCCCGGCCTGGGAACGGGCGGGCTCGTGGCCGGGAGGCGTCAGCCAGGCGTGCCGACGGCGCGCGGTGCCTCGGCGGGGATCGCGCCGCCGGCGGCGAGGGCCGCGCGGGCGTCCGCGTCGAAGCCGACGGCGTCGAGGACCTCGGCGGTGTGCTCACCGAGGCCGGGGATCGCGACCCGTACGGCGGGGCGGCCCTCGGGGCCCAGCCGCAGCGCGAACCCGGGCTGCTCGGTCAGGCCACGCGCTCCCCAGTCGAAGGCGACCGTGCGGCCGAGCTCGCGGTCCACCGGGTCGTCGACGATGTTCGAGACGAATCCCGACCGGTCCACCTCGGCGACCAGCTCCGCCGGCACGCCGGCCGCGCGCAGCCGGGCTGTCCAGGCCGCCGCGCCGTCCTCGCGGAAGGCGGCCTCGAGGATCTCCTCGGCGGGCTGGCGCTCGCCCGGCAGGGTCCGCAGCGGTGGCGGCGTCGCGGGCAGGTTCGCGAGCAGCGTCCCCCGCCCCGCCGGCAGACCGGCCGTGACCGCGTCGCGCAGGCGCCCCCACGCCTCGGCGTCCGGGACCGCGAGGGCGAGCCAGGCGCCGTCACCAGCCTGGTAGATCCGGTAGGCCGCGCCGTAGCCGGTCTGCTCGGCGTCGAGCGCCGGCCCGGCGACCACCGTGGCCCCGCCGGCCGGCGCGCCGTCCGAGCCCGGGCCGCCCAGGCGGGTCGGGCCGCCCGCGTCAGCCGGGTCGCTCGCGTCGGCTGGGTCGCCGGCGTTGACGACGAACGCGCCGGACTTCAGCATCAGGCCGGCCCCGAGCAGTGACGTGCTGACGGACTGCCCGCCGCCGTGGCGGCGGCGCGCGTACAGGCCCGCGAGGATCCCGCAGGCCGCGACCCAGCCGCTCGCCGAGTCGATCGCGCCCCAGACGAGGAACGTCGGCGCCTGGCCGGCGCCGCCCTGGGAGCCCTCGACACCGGAGAGCGCCTGCATGAGGTGGTCGTTGGCCGGCAGCTTCGCGCGCGGGCCGGTCGCGCCGAAGCCGCTCGCGTGGCAGTAGACGGCGTTCGGGTTGGCAGCGCGCACGGTGGCCTCGTCGTAGCCGAGCCGTTCGGCGAGCCCCACCCGCGCGTTGTGGTGGACGACGTCGCTGTCGCGGAAGAGCGCGGCGAGGACGCCCGCGGCGCCGGGCGCCTTGAGGTCGAGCGCGACGGCCCGCTTGCCGCGCTGGCCGGCGGCGAACATGGGCTCCATGTTCCGGTGGATGTCGCCGGTCACCGGCTCGACCTTGACGACGTCGGCGCCCAGTTCCGCCAGCACCGCCGTCGCGACCGGCCCGGCGAGGTAGGCGGACAGGTCGAGCACCCGCACACCCGACAGCAGCCGCCCGGTGCCCGCCGTGGGGCCGTTCGTCGGCGCGGGGACGGGCGAGGCGGCGGGGGCCGCGGGGGTGACGCGCGCTATCGGGCCTAGGACGGTGATCCGGCCGTGGTCGGGGTCGCCATGGCCGACGGACAGCCCGGTGCGGCGTACGTGGTCGTCCAGGAGCGCCTCGCCGGGGCGCAGCACCGGCTCGCAGCGGAAGTTGTGGCCGGCGAGGTCGGCGAGCCAGGCGGCGCGGGGTCGGCCCGCGAACGCCGCGGCCCAGCGGGCGCCGCGCTCGACCATCGCGCCGCTCATCAGGTCGGCGTTGTAGCCGCGCTCACTGGGAGGCTCGCCGAGGTACGCGAGGAACTCCTCGTAGGCGCCCTTGGCGCCGAACCAGAGCTGGATGTACTCGCCGTCGGCACACCGGTAGGCGAGGCTCTCCTTGGGGCCTTGATCCTTCCAGAGCAGCGTCGTCGTGGGGGAGGGGTGCTCCACGCGGCCGATGATCATGGGGAGCAGGGCGCGCAGGCCGTCGGCGAGCGAGGTCTCCGCCCAGCCGCCGCGCCCGGTCGCGGCCCGCTCGTAAAGCCCGGCGAGCGCGCCGACCGTCGCCGCGAGCCCCGCGCCCGCGCTCGCGACCGTGAGGTCCGCGAAGGCCGGGCGGCCAGGCTGGTGGCATCTGATCTGGGTGAGCAGCCCGGTGCGGGCGGCGAGCAGCAGCTCCAGGTCGGCGAGCGCGCCGCGAGCGGTGTAGCTGGGCCGGGTGCGGACCACCACCAGGGCCGGGTTGGCGCGGGCGAGGTCCGGGTAGCCCAGCCCGCGGCGCTCGATCGCCTCCTCCGGGCCGGTGAGGAACAGGACGTCGGCGGACCTGGCGAGCGCCGCGGCCGTCGTCGCGGCGCCCTCGGGGTCCGCGTCGTCGTCGACCTCGACGATCTCCTTCCCGCGGTCCCAGACACGGGCGAACTCCACCCCGGTGTCGAGCGCCGGTCGCCGTGCCGAGCGGACCCGGGTCACCTGGGCACCGAAATCGCGCAGCATCGCACCCGGCAGGCTACCGGCCAGGCCGGCCCCGACCACGCTGGTACCGAAGGCGACCTCGACAACTCGTATGCCGGCAAGCGGGCCCTGACCCATCGTCTCGGTGGTCATCCGCGTTCCTTCCGCCTCGCGGCGGCCGGCACCGGGCTGGCCGCGGATTTATCATTAATGAGTAGATACTCATCGGCCGGTGCAGATGCGCGCAACAGGCGACCTGCCCTTCGCCTGCCCGCCCGCGGCCGGAAGCGGCCGTGGGCGGCCGTCGGCGATGACTCGGCGCGCGGCGGAGGCGTCCACCATGGTTGCCTCGGCCTTCATATCGGTGACATGCTGCTGCCGCGAATATGGCTTGGCTGCCGCTGTGGCCGGTGGTCGGTGCCCTGGGGCGGATGGAGGCGTTCAGGCGTGACGGAGCTCGACTTATCGGCCGCCGTGGCGGACCGGGGGGTCTACTACGACCCCTACGACGTGGAGATCGACAACGACCCGTACCCGGTGTGGAAGCGGATGCGCGACGAGGCGCCGCTGTACCACAACGCCGAGCACGGCTTCTACGCCCTGAGCCGGTGGGACGACGTCGACGAGGCGCTCGTCGATCACCGGACCTATCTGTCCGGCCAGGGCTCCGTCCTGGAGATGATCAAATCTGACGCGCCGATCCCGCCGGGCATGATCCTGGCCGAGGACCCGCCGCTGCACGACCTGCACCGCGCGCTGCTGTCCCGGGTGTTTACCCCGAAGCGGATGGCCGCCCTGGAGCCGCGGGTGCGCGAGCTCACCGTTCGCACGCTGGACCAGTTCGTTGGCGAGCCGGGGTTCGACTTCGTCGCCGACCTGGGCGCCTACATCCCGATGCGGGTGATCGGCATGCTGCTCGGCATCCCCGAGAGCGACCAGGAGGCGATCCGAGACCGGAGCAACGCGCGCCACACTCTCAGGCAGGGCGAGGTCCCGAGGATCTCCGACATGACCGCCTCGATGGCGGAGTTCGCCGAGTACGTCGACTGGCGGGTCGACCACCCGTCGGACGACCTCATGACCACGCTGCTGAACGTCGAGTTCCGCGACGAGACCGGGACGACCCGCCGGCTGAACCGTACCGAGATCCTTCTCTACGTCATTCTGCTGGCCGGCGCCGGCAATGAGACGACCCGCCGGCTGATCGGCTGGACCGGCCAGCTGCTCGCCGACCACCCGGACCAGCGCCGGGCGATCGCCGCCGGCACCTCCACGGTCAACCAGGCGATCGAGGAGATCCTGCGCTACGAGTCGCCGTCGCCGGTGCAGGCCAGGGTCCTGTCGCGGGACGTCGAGCTGCACGGCCAGGACGTGGCGGCGGGCAGCATCGTGCTGTTGCTGAACGGCTCGGCCAACCGGGACGAGCGGCGCTTCCCCGACGCCGACAGGTTCGACATCAACCGGGACGCCGAGCGCCATCTCGCGTTCGGCCGGGGCATCCACTTCTGCATGGGCTCCTCGCTTGCCCGCACCGAGGGCAGGGTTGTGCTGGAGGAAGTGCTCAAGCGGTGGACGGACTGGGAGGTGGACTATCCGAACGCGGTCCTCGACCACACGTCCACGACACGCGGTTGGATGCGTCTGCCGATCCGCACGGTGTAGGAGGGTTATATGCGCTTCATCCTGCATTACCCGGAGACCAACGGGACCAGCCGCGACATGCTCGACGCCGGGCCGCTGGACGAGGTCGCCGTCGCCGCCGAGAAGGCCGGCTTCGACGCGATCTCGCTCACCGAGCACCCGGTACCCGGCGCCAAGTGGCTGGAGACGGGCGGGCACCAGAGCCTTGACCCGTTCGTCGCGCTCGGCTTCGCGGCGGCGGCGACCACCCGGCTGCGGCTGATGACGAACCTGGTCGTCGCGCCGTACCACAACCCGTTCACGCTGGCGAAGGCCGCCGCGACCGTCGACAAGCTCTCCGGCGGCAGGTTGATCCTGGGCATGGGCACGGGCTACCAGAAGTCCGAGTTCTTCGCCCTCGGCGTCGACCTGGCGGAACGGGCCGCGCTGTTCGACGAGACGCTCGACGTGCTGCCGCTGCACTGGCGCGGCGAGCCGTTCAGCTACAAGGGCCTGCACTTCGACGCCCGCAACGTCATCGCCCGGCCGAAGCCCGTCCAGGACCCGATCCCGATCTGGGTCGGCGGCAACTCGGGCCGTGCCCGGCGCCGCGCCGCCGAGAAGGGGCAGGGCTGGCTGCCAATGATGGCCAGCCCCCAGGTGGCCGTCACCGCCCAGACGATGGCGATCACCTCGCGGGAGCAGCTCGCCACCCTGATCCAGGGAGTCAAGGACGCGGCCGCCGCCGCCGGGCGCCCCGGTCCGCTGGACTTCACGTCGTCCTACAACGACGCCACGTTCACCGACGCGCCGACGGCGGACGCCGACCGGCACCGCGAGCAGTGGGCGGAGCTGGAGAAGATCGGGGTCACCTGGCTGGTGATCTCCTGCCACTCCACCTCCCCCGAGCAGACCTTCGACTTCATCGAGGCATTCGGCGGGACATACCTGTCCTGACCGGGGACCGGCCCGGCGATGACGGCGGCTGCGCGTGGTGGAGGGCTGTGGTTGCATCGCCGCGGGACGTTTTGTGCGGACATGAAGGAGCGGGCCATGCCGAAGGCGTATGTCGTGTTGACAGAGGCGATCAAGGACCCGGACGGGATGGCCGAGTACGCGAAGGTCGCCGGGGCTTCGTTCGCGGGCGTCGCCGGGCGGCCACTCGCCCTCGGCCCGGTCTCCGAGGTCCTTGAGGGCGAGTGGCATGGCAACCAGACGGTCATCCTCGAGTTCGACTCGGTCGAGGAGGCCAAGGCCTGGTACACGTCCGAGGCCTATGCCAAGGCGATCCCGCTGCGCCAGGCCGCCGCGGACTGCAATGCCGCGATCGTTCCCGGCTTCTGACACGAAGAAGCTTCTGAGACGAAGAAGAGCGCCGACGGGCGAGCCGGCCCTGGGCGTCGAGCTGAGCGAGCCTGGCTGGCGGTCTGTCCGATAACGACGAAGGGGCGGTGGTGGGCCTGAGCCCACCACCGCCCCTTGGCGCGTCGGCGTGTTACTCGACGGTGATGGCCCGCTCGGGGCAGTGGCCCGAGACGGTGCGGACCTCCGCCTCGAGATCCGCGGGCACCTCGTCGACCAGGACCTCGCCGTAGCCGTCGTCGCTGATGCCGAACACCGCCGGGCACTCCGCCGCGCAGACGCCGTGCCCGCGGCAGATGTCCTCGTCGATGAAGACCTTCATCATGCCTCGCTCGGGTTCTCCGCCGGGGTGAACTCCAGGCGTAGGTACCCGAGGCCGCGCAGGATAAAAGTCGGCAGGTACCGGTACTTGCGGGCGTCCGCGGGGCCGTGGACGGTCTCGTCGACGCGGATGTCGCTCGTGCGGGCGAGCAGCCGCTCGATCGCGACCCGGGCCTCGGCACGGGCGAGCGGGGCACCGGGGCAGGTGTGGATGCCGCGGCCGAACGCGATGTGGTGCCGGGAGTTCGGCCGGCTGATGTCGAACTTGTCCGCGTCCTCGAAGTGCCGCGGGTCGCGGTTGGCCGCGCCGTTGACCACCATGAGTGTGGCGCCGGCGGGGACGTCCACGCCGCCCACGGTCGTCGGCACCTTGGCGAGCCGGAAGTCGCCCTTGATCGGGCTCTCCGTCCGCAGCGTCTCCTCGAGGAAGTTCGAGATGAGGCCGGGCTCGGCGCGCAGCCTGGCCTGCAGCTCGGGGTCCTCGGCGATCAGCTTGCCCGCGGTGCTGACGAGGCGGACGGTGGTCTCCTGGCCGGCCGAGAACAGGTTCGCCGCGACCCGCACGGCGTCCATCACCTCGGGCGTCGACCCGTCGGGGAACGTCGCCTGCGCGAGCCCGGTGAGCACGTCGCCGCGCGGCTCCTTGCGGCGGTCCTCGATGTAGACCTTGAACTTCTCGTAGAGGAACTCCAGCGGGGTGTGCGAGATCGACTCGCCGCTGGTGCCGCCGATGGTGCCACTGGCGGCCCGGTTCAGGTGGCTGACGAACTCGGCGTGGTCCTCCTCGGGTACGCCGAGCAGGTCGGCGATGACCAGGAGCGCGAGCGGGCCGGCGAAGTCGCCGATGAACTCGCCCTTGCCACCCTCGAGAAGGCTGTCGAGCAGCCGGTCGGTGATGACACCCATCCACTCCTCGTTCTCGCGGAGGCGCTTGGGGGTGATCATCTTCATCAGCAGCGCGCGATGGTCGGTGTGCAGCGGCGGGTCCATCGTCGGCAGCTGGTCGAAGAACGGGAGCGAGTCCCGGTGCTGCGCGATCAGCTCGGCGACGTCGTCGCGGCCCTCGATGGGGACCGGAAACCCCGGGAACGGGCCGGTCACCGAGGTGCAGGACGAGAAGTTCTCGCTGTCCTGCAGGACCTCGATGCCCTCGTCGTAGCCGGTGACCATCACGACGTTGTGGTGCGGCTCCCGGTGCACGGGGCACTTGGACCGCAGCTCGTCGAAGTAGGGGTACGGGTTATCGACAAGCTCCTTGCCCAGGAAGAAGTCCAACGACTCGAGGTCGTTCGCCACTGAAGGCTCCCTTCGACACCGCGACGCCGGCCGGGCGCGGGACCTGTTTCTCCGCCGCCAGAGGGGGCAACGGCGTTAAAAAGTGCTGAGAGCAGCATTCTCGACTAACGGAAGCTGCTATCTCAACCTACCGTACGACGCCCGCGCGGCAGACGCGTCCGAGACCGAAACGACCGCGGCCGGCCGGCATGACACCGTCCGGCCGCGGCGCCTTCCGCGTGGGCACACAGCGCAAACCCAGCCACAGAAGGTGACAGCGCATCGGCGCAGCGCCAACGCAACCACCCCGTCGGCCCCAGATCGGGCCAGCCACCGCCACATGGCCTCACCCCGGACCAGCGCAGGGAGGGCGCCCTAGCGCCCGACACGCGGGCGAGCGCGTTCAGCGCCTCGCCGCGATCGAGATCGACTTGGAGTCGAGGAAGCCCTCGATGCCTTCCTTGCCCAGCTCGCGGCCGATGCCGGAGGCCTTCACGCCGCCGAACGGCGCCGCCGGGTCCATGCTGTAGGCCTCGTTGACGCCGAAGGTGCCGCTGCGCACCCGCCGGGCGACCCCGAGGCCGCGCTCGACGTCGGCGGTCCACACCGAGCCGGACAGGCCGTACTCGGTCGCGTCGGCGATCCTGACGGCCTCGGCCTCGTCGGTGTAGGGGATGACGGACAGGACCGGGCCGAAGATCTCCTCCTGCGCGATGCGCATGGAGCTGTCGACGTCGGCGAACAGCGTCGGCCGGATGTACCAGCCGCGGTCGACGCCGGCGGGCAGGTCGGCGCCGCCGGCGACGAGCCGGGCGCCCTCCTTCTGGCCGACCTCGATGTAGCCGCGGACCCGCTCCTGCTGGCGCTGGGCGACCAGCGGGCCGACCGCGGTGGCGGGGTCGGTCGGGTCGCCCGTGGGCAGCGACTCGACCATGGCGGCGAGCGCGTCGACATACTCGGCGTAGCGCGACCGGGGGACCAGCACCCGGGTCTGGGCGACGCAGGCCTGACCGCTGTTCATCAGGCCGGCGACCTCGACGCCCTTGGCCATCGCTGCCGGGTCGGCGTCGTCGAGTACGACGGCGGCGGACTTGCCGCCCAGCTCCAGGCCGACCCGCTTGAGGTTCGCCCCGCAGGCGGCGGCGACCTTTCGGCCGGCGGCGGTGGAGCCGGTGAACGAGACCTTGTCGATCCCCGGGTGCGAGACCAGGTACTCGCCGATCTCGCGGCCGGCGGGCAGGATGCTCACGACACCCGGCGGGATGTCGGCCTGCTCCAGCAGGCCAGCGAGCCAGTACGCGTCCAGCGGCGTCTCCGGCGACGGCTTCAGCACGACCGAGCAGCCGGCGAGCAGCGCGGGGACCAGCTTGCCGATCGTCAGGTGCATCGGCATGTTCCACGGGACGATCGCGCCGACGACGCCGACCGGCTCCTTGCGTACCAGGATGTCCTGGCCGTAGAAGCCGGGACGCTTCTCCTCCCAGACGAGGTTCTCGGCGATGCCCGCGAAGGCGTTCATCATGAACATCGGGATGGCGACGTGCCCGACCTTGGCGAAGCTGATCGGCGCGCCCATCTCGGCGGTGATCAGGCTGGCGAGCTCGGCGCGGCCCGGCTTGTAGAGCGCGGCGAGCCGGCGGACCGCCGAGACCCGCTCCGCCGGGTCGAGCCGGGGCCAGGGGCCCTCGTCGAACGCCGTCCGCGCGGCGGCCACCGCCTTGTCGACATCCGCCGGCGTCGGCTCGGCGATCCTGGCGATGACCTCCTCGGTGGCCGGGGAGATGACGTCGAACGTGTCCGGGCCGCTCGGTGCGACCCACTCGCCGCCGATGAACAGACGATCCTGAACCTGCATGGTTCCTCCGGTTGCCCTTCGCTTCCTGGTGCCGGTCGCGCGGTAGGGCGCCTTCTACTGCCTTCTTGCGCTGTGCATCGTGCGGTTACCTTTCGCTTCCTGCTGCCGGTCGCGCGGTAGGGCGCCTTCTACTGCCTTCTTGCGCTATGTGTCGGGTTGGCTTGAAGCGGCGGTCGCGTTCGGGTCGGGTTCCCTGGCGGCCCCGGCCCGGCCCTGGGCGGGCGGACGCGAGGCAGCGGTGGCGGTTGGTTTCCGGTGGTCTAGACCTCGTCGATCAGGCCGGCCAGCGCCGCGCGGTGCAGCACGTTGGCGGCCAGGCGCATGTGGGCGGCGTCGACGAGCCGGCCGTCGCGCCCGATCGCGCCGACCCCGTCGCGCTCGGAGGCGCGGTAGACCTCGATCGAGTCCCGGGCCTCGGTGATCTGCGCCGCCGTCGGGGCGAAGACCTCGTTCGCGATGGGCACCTGGGACGGGTGGATCGCCCACTTGCCGTCGAAGCCGAGCAGGCTCGCGTGCGTCGCGGCCCGGCGGTAGCCGTCGGGGTCCTTGTAGGCGGGGTAGGGCGCGTCGATCGCGTCGATGCCGGCGCCGCGCGCCGCCGCGAGCACCTGTACGCGGGCGAAGTGCCAGAAGTCGCCGGGGTAGTCGCCGAGTGGGTCGAAGTTGCCGTTCACCCGGGCGTGCAGCGACGCCGACAGGTCGCCGGCGCCGAAGATGATGGCCTCCAACCGGGGGCTGGCCTTGGCGATCTCGGGCGCGTTCGACAGGCCCTCGGCCTCCTCGATGAGCACCTCGAGGCCGATCCGCCTGCGCAGGCCGAGCTTGGTCTCCAGCTGGGTGAGCAGGACGTCGACCCACCAGACGTCGCGGGCCGAGCGCGCCTTGGGCACGATCAGGACGTCGACGGCCTCGCGGGCACCGGTGACGATCTCGATGATGTCGTCGTGGCACCACTCGGTGTCCAGCCCGTTGACGCGGACGGCCCGGACGGTGTGGCCCCAGTCCTGGCCGGTCAGCGCCTTGACGGCGATGCCCCGGGCGGACGCCTTCGCGGGCGGCGCGCAGGCGTCCTCCAGGTCGAGGAAGACCAGGTCGGCCCCGGACGAGCCGGCCTTCATGCACATCTTCTCGCTGCTGGCCGGCGTCGCCAGCTCCGAGCGGCGGGCGCGCGGTTCGCGCACGGGTCCTCCTGGGTTTCTGCCGACTGGGTTCCTGCCGGGCCGGGACCGGGGCCTGGGTGCCCGGAGGGCTACTTGCTGGTCAGCTGGGCGGCGATCGGCGCGAAGCTCTCCAGCTGGTCCCACTGGATGGTCACGTAGTTGATGCCGAAGGCCTCACGGCGCGCAAGCAGTTGGTCGGCCATCTCGTCGGCGGTGCCGACGAGCACGTTCGGGTGCGCGGCGGTCACGTCCGGCGTGGTCTTCATCCACCCGGCCAGCTTCTCGAACACCGCCGCCTTGTCCGTGGTGATCTCGGAGAAATACGGTGAGCTCTCGATGTCGAGCTCGCCCACGCGCTCGGGCGCGGCCGACCGGACGTAGTCGACCCGGCGGGCGAGCTCCTCGTTGGGGGTCAGCCCGTCGTCGTTGCGGGCGCTGAAGTGCACGTTGGAGATGCTGACGATGTCGGCCTCGCGGGCGGCGAACGAAAGCACTCGCTTCTTGCCGCCGCCGATCATGATCGGCGGGCGCGGCAGCTGCACGGGCGCCGGCAGGCCGCGGTAGCCGGAGACGTTGACATGGTCGCCTTTGATCTCGATGGGCTCGCCGGACCAGTGCGCCTTCGCCAGGGCGACGACCTCGACGAGCTTGTCGATGCGCCGCGGCGCCGGGGCGAAGGTGAGGCCCATGGCGTCGTACTCGGCCCCGTTCCAGCCCGCCCCGATGCCGAACTCGAGCCGGCCGTCGGAGAGCAGGTCGATCGTCGCCGCCTCCTTCACCAGCGCGGCCGGCACGTGGTAGTCGACGCAGAAAACCCGGCAGCCGACCCGCAGGGAGGTGGTCACCGCGGCGGCGGCGGTCATCGCGGCGAGCGGGGCCAGGTGCTGCGGCGGCATACTCGCCGCCCGTGCCACGGGGCCGGGGCCCAGGTAGTGGTCGGCCACGAAGAGTGTCGAGTACCCGAGGTCCTCCGCCTTCCGGGCCAGGTCGCGCCACGCGGTGCCGGACGCGGCCTTGGTGCCCTGGACGGCGAAGCGGAACGGACGGACCATTGGCATGGCGCGATTATACGATGCTCGCAGAACTATAGGACGACCTACGATTTGTGGTAGCGTCGTTCTCGCCAGCGTACGCTGATCGTTCTCATCATGACGGGCTGATCATTCTCGTATGAGAGACGACCGTTCTTCTGGAGGGCGTGATGACGGGAGCCCCGCCCGCGTGGCGTGCCCGCCGGAACGCCGTGGCGCTCCTTCGCGACCGGCCCGGGTGGTGCCGGAAGAGTGGAGGGCGTTCCCGCGCCTCGCCCTGATCCGGCCGGTAACCCGATCTTCGATCTCGCCCGCCCGTCTCGTCAGAAGGTCCACGGCATGCATGCGCTCGACGGAGTCAAGGTCCTCGATCTCGGCACCTTCCTGGCCGGCCCGTTCTGTGCGACGGTGCTCGGCGAGTTCGGCGCCGAGGTCGTCAAGGTCGAGCGCCCCGGCGTCGGCGACCACCTGCGCCGGTTCGGCAGTGATACGGAGTGCGGCGACACGCTCGTCTGGCTCTCGGAGGCGCGCAACAAGCGGTCGGTGACGATCAATTTCGCCGACCCGCGCGGCCAGGAGCTGCTCCGTGAGCTGATCGCCTGGGCGGACGTCGTCATCGAGAACTTCCGGCCCGGTGTCCTGGAGAAGTGGGGCCTGGACTTCCCGACGATCCAGGAGATCAACCCCGGCGCGATCCTGCTGCGGGTGTCCGCCTACGGGCAGTCGGGCCCGCTGCGGAACCTGCCGGGCTTCGCCCGGATCGCGCACGCGTTCTCGGGCCTGGCCTACCTCGCCGGCGAGCCGGGCGGCATCCCGGTGACGCCCGGCTCCACCTCGCTCGCCGACTACATGTCCGGCATGTACGGCGTTATCGGGGTGCTGATGGCACTGCGGGCCAGGGAGAGCACCGGGCGCGGCCAGGTCGTCGACATCGCGCTGTTCGAGACGATCTTCCGGGCGCTCGACGAGCTGGCGCCGGCCTACCAGAAGAACGGCTTCGTCCGGGAGCGGATGGGCGCCGACACGGTGAACGTCGTGCCGCACAGCCACTACCGGACCGCCGACGGCCACTTCGTGGCGATCGCCTGCTCGCACGACGACATGTTCGCCCGGCTGGCGCGGGCAATGGACCGGCCCGAGCTGTCCGCCCCCGACCTCTTCGGGCCGAAGCAGAATCGGCTCGCGGCCCGCGACGTGGTCAACAAGCTGGTGACCGACTGGGTCGGCTCACTGTCGTGCGACGAGGTCGTGGCCCGTTGCCGCGCGGCCGAGGTGCCGGCCGGCAAGCTCTACTCGATCGCCGACATCTTCGACGACGAGCAGTACCAGCACCGCGGGACGATCACGGTGGAGGAGTCGCGGATCGGCCCGCTCGCGGTGCCGGGAGTGATCCCGGCGCTGTCGGAGACCCCGGGCGAGATCCGCTGGCTCGGCCCTGAGCTCGGCGAGCACACCGACGCGGTCCTCGGCGAGATCCTCGGCCGCTCGGCCGAGCAGATCGCCCAGCTGCGCGCGGACGGCGTCGTCTGATGGCTGCCGTCTCGGCTTGGCGGTGCGGCCCGCGCGCCGTCCCCGTCACATCCACATCCTGATCACCGCAGCATCGCTGATCGGCGCCGGATTCCGTCCGGTCCGAGATCATCCCTGGAGGGGGTGGAGAAATGTCCAGCATCGAGAAGCTGGCGACCGGCCGGGCCAAGTACACGTTGGATTACCCGGAACTTGGCACCGGGCCCGTCAGCTACGAGGACTCGATCTCCGAGGAGTTCTACCAGGCCGAGCATGAGGCGATCTTCAGGCGGACCTGGCTGAAGGTCGGCCGGGTCGAGCAGCTGCCACGCAACGGCACGTTCTTCACCCGCGAGTTCAGGGGCCTCGGGTCGATCGTGATCAGCCGGCACACCGACGGCGAGGTCTACGCGCTGCACAACGTCTGCGCGCACCGCGGCAACAAGGTCGTGTGGCAGGAGCACCCGGGCGAGGAGTCCAAGGGCTCCGCGCGCCAGTTCCAGTGCAAGTACCACGGCTGGCGCTACGGCCTCGACGGCAGGTGCAGCTACGTCACGAAGCGGGACCAGTTCTTCGACTCGCTGCCCGACGACGAGCTGGGGATGCCCCAGCTGCGCTGTGAGGTGCTGGCCGGGTTCATCTTCGTGAACTTCAGCCAGGACGCCCCGACGCTGCGGGACTTCCTCGGCGAGAAGCTGGTCACCGAGCTCGAGGCGTGGCCGTTCGAGAAGTTCACCAACCACTGGGGCTTCAAGACCCTCATCAAGGGCAATTGGAAGATCGGGATCGACGCCCTGCTGGAGTGGTACCACCCGGCGTACGTCCACGGGCGGTTCCTCAACGCGGACATGTCGAAGGCGGAGAAGCTCGTCCCGCCGATGGACTCCTACCACTACGACCTGTTCGCCCCGCACATGCTGACCTCGGTCCCCGGCCCGCCGCCGCTGAAGAAGCGGACGCAGTCCGTCGGCCCCGCCCAGCGCGACCAGGACTGGGTCTACCGGCTGTTCCGCGGCGGCATCTTCGGCCCGGACGACCTGCCGGAGGACATCGACTACCTGACCCCCGAGCGCAACCCGGGCAACATCCAGTACTGGAGCAACGACCAGTACTGGCTGTTCCCGAACCTGTCGATCCAGCTGTGGCACCGCGGGTACTACATCACCTACCAGTACATCCCGGAGTCGGTCGGCACGCACTCGTACGAGGTCGACATCTACTTCCCGGAGCCGAAGAACGTCACCGAGCGGCTCGGTCAGGAGCTGGTGGTCGACAGCACCATCGAGTTCGCGATGCAGGACACGAACACGGTGGAGGCGACCTGGTCGGCGCTGAACAACCGCGCGCAGGGCACCTTCCACCTGTCCGACATGGAGCTGATGATCCGCCAGTTCCACCACGTCGTCCGGGAAGCCGTCGCCGCCCACCAGGCCGGTAAAGAGAAGTAGAAGGAGCCCACGAGATGAGCACCACGACGGGCACCCTGCCCGGGAAGTTCAGTGTTCTCGAGCCCTGGGTCGAGGACTGGGCGCTGGCGTCGCGGCCCGAGCGGTACGCGAAGCGGCTGACGAAGACGATCGACGAGCTGGGCGAGTTCTACGACGCGATCGCGCCGCTGGCCGAGGAGGCGATCGCCTACCTCGACACGTTCGAGGTGAACGACCTGCCCGAGGCGGAGACCCGGCTGCTGCACCTGCTCTACTCGATGATCATGGTTTCGTATCCGGTGAACATCTTCAAGCAGCCCCGTATCCCGGACTCGGGGGCGGCGTTCTTCAACGCCACCGTCGAACCCGCCATCTGAGTGGGCCAGGAGACGAACGCGCGATGAGCGTCACCAGGACGCGGATCACGCCGACCACCGATCGGCCGACGAGGGCGAGTCGCTGCTCGGCCGGCTGCTCACCTGGGCGGCACAGCCACAGTTTGTGGTACGCCACAAGTGGCGGCGTGGCGACCTCGTCATCTGGGACAACACGGGCATGTTGCACCGGGCGCTGCCCTACGGCGAGACCTCCAGCCGGCTGATGCACCGCACCTCGATCGCCGGGGACGAGGCCATCTCCTAGGCTCCGCACACCCGGGGCGGGTGCCCGCGGCGCCGCGGCGCCGCGCCGCGCGCGGCCGGGCCGCCGTGGGCACCCGCCCGCCACTCAGGCCGATCAGGGCACATTCAGGAACCAAAGGAGGTTCGGCATAGTGACCGAGCAGCGGACGGCGCTTGTCACCGGCGGTGGGTCGGGTATCGGGCGGGCCATCTCCCACCGGCTCGCCGCGGACGGCTTCGCGGTCGCCGTCCTGGACCTCAACGCCGACGCGGCCAAGAAGGTCGCCGAGGAGATCGGCGAGGCGGGGAACGAGGCTGTCGCCTTCGGCGGGGTCGACGTGTCGAGCCGCGAGCAGGTGAACGCGGCCGTCGAGAGCATCCGGGCGTCGATGGGCCCGGTCCTGGTACTCGTGAACAACGCGGGCGTCACCGGTTTCCGCGAGTTCCTGAAGATCAGCGACGCGTCCTGGGACAAGACCATCGCGGTCAACCTGTCCGGGCCCTTCTACGTCACCCAGGCGGTGCTGCCCGACATGATCGCGGCGCACTGGGGCCGGATCGTGAACATCTCGTCCTCGAGTGCCCAGGGCGGCCAGCAGTACATGACGCACTACGTCTCCTCGAAGGCCGGCCTGATCGGTATGACCAAGGCACTCGCGCTCGAGTTCGGCCCGGAGGGGATCACCGTCAACACGATCCCGCCGGGCTTCGTCGACACTCCCATGCTGCGAGAGTCCGAGCGTCGCGGCATGTTGGGCGGCGGCGTCGAGGACCACGCCGAGAAGACCCCGGTCCGTCGCGCCGGCAAGCCGGAGGACATCGCGGCGGCCACCTCGTTCCTGTGCCGCGACGAGGCCAGCTACATCACCGGCCAGATCATCGGCGTCAACGGCGGCCGCAACACCTGAAGCCGGCTGGGGACGAGGCGCGGAGCGCCTCGTCCCCAGGGGCGGTGCCCGCGGCGGGGTGGGGCGCTCCCGTTGCCGGACGCTTCGCGCCCGCAACCGGGCAGCGCCTTTCGGGCGCTGAGCGCCCTCCTCGCGTGGTTCCGGGCACAGGCATATGGCGGTGGTCGGGGCTGGTCTGGCCTGGCGAGGTGGCTGGGTTGGTGCAGCGCTGATGCGCCGTCACCAGTTGTGGCTGGATTCCGGCTGCCGGCCCCTGCGTCGGCCGGTAGCCACATCGACGTCCGACGGAGGTTGTTGTGGGAAGGCTGGATGGCAAGGTCGCGATCGTTACGGGAGCCGGGTCTGGGATCGGGAAGGCGTCGGCGCTGTTGTTCGCGGCGGAGGGCGCGAAGGTCGTCTGCGCGGATATGAACGGCTCGGAGAAGGACACCGTCGCGGAGATCGGCGCGGGCGCGGTGGCGGTCCAGGTGGACGTGGCCGTCGCGGCCGAGGTCCAGAACATGGTCGAGACGGCGGAGCGCGAGTTCGGCCGGCTCGACGTGCTGTTCAACAACGCTGGCATCTCGGGCCCGTTCGGGCCGATCCACGAGCTCGACGAGGAGACGCTCGACCGCCTCCTCGCGGTGAACATCAAGGGCACCTTCTTCGGCATCAAGTACGCCGTTCCCGCGATGCTGCGGACCGGCGGCGGCTCGATCATCAACACGGCCTCGAACGCCGGGATGGTCGGTTGGAAGGACAAGGCCGGGTACTCGGCGGCCAAGGGCGGCGTCGTGCTGCTCACCAAGTCGGCGGCGCTCGACTACGCGAAGTCCGGCATCCGGGTCAACGCGGTCTGCCCGGGCATGACCTGGACCGGCATGGCCGTCGCCCAGGCCGGTCCCACGCCGCCCGCGGACATCAAGGTGCCGAACCCGATGGCCCGTTTCGCCAGGCCGGAGGAGCTCGCCGCCGCGGCGCTCTTCCTGGCCAGCGACGAGTCGTCGTTCATGACCGGCGTGGCGATGCCGGTCGACGGCGGTTACGTCGCGCGCTGACGACCATGGCTGGTCATTGACGGGTGATGTGCCTGGAAATGACGGCGCAATACGGCAGAACTGGCGAGTCGGCCGGCGCCACGTCGGTCGCCTGCCTGACCGTGGCGGACGCCGGGCGCGGCCCGTTCCGGCGGGCGATCGCGCAGAGCGTCGCCGGCGTCGTCCTGACCGAGGACGAGGCCACGACGATCACAGAGCGCATCGCCCAGGGATCCAGGCAGGAGCGGCACCAGCTTCAGCGCTCCGGACGCGCCGCGCCCCGGCCAGGCTCTGGTCGGGGGTGCGGCGGCCGGCGGGCGTCATTTCTTGGCGCGGTATTGGACTTGGATTTCGGTGAAGCCGGCGAGGCCCCAGGGGCCGTTCTCGACGCCGAGGCCGCTCCATTTGAAGCCGCCGAAGGGCTGGTGGGGGCCGAGGGCGACGTGGGTGTTGACCCAGGCGGTGCCGCAGTCGAGTTGTTCGGCGATGGCGGCGGCGCGGTCGGGGTCGGTGGACCAGACGGAGCCGGAGAGGCCGTACATGGTGGCGTTGGCGCGGGTGACGACCTCGTCGAGGTCGCGGTAGGAGATGACGGGTAGGGCGGGGCCGAACTGTTCCTCGTCGACGATGCGGGTGCCCTCGGCGGCGCCGGTCAGGATGGTCGGTTGGTAGAAGTAGCCGGGGCCGTCGATGGGGGCGCCGCCGGTGGCGGCCTTCGCGCCGCCGGCGAGTGCTTCGGCGACGAGGCCGGAGACGCGGTCGTACTGGGGGCGGTTCTGGATGGGGCCGAGTTCGGAGGTGGGGTCCATGCCGTCGCCGACCTTGACCCGGGCGACGCGGGCGGCGAGTGCGTCGACGACGTCGTCGTAGAGCGACTCGGGGACGTAGAGGCGTTTGATGGCGGAGCAGACCTGGCCGTTGTTGTCGAAGGCGCCGCGGAAGAGTTTCTCGGTGATGGCGGTGGGGTCGGCGTCGTCGAGGATGATCGCGGCGTCGTTGCCGCCGAGTTCGAGGGTGACTCTTTTGAGGTCGGGGGCGGCGGCGGTGGCGATGTGTTTGCCGGTGGCGACGGATCCGGTGAAGCTGATCTTGCGGGGTGTGGGGTGGGTGGTCATCCATTTGCCGAGTTCGTCGCCGCCGGAGACGACGTTCAGGACGCCGGGTGGGAGGACTTCGGCGAGGATCTCGCCCATGAGCAGGGTGCTGCGGGGGGTGAACGGCGAGGGTTTGAGGACCATCGTGTTGCCTGCGAGCAGCGCGGGGCCGATCTTCCACGCCGACAGCACGATCGGGAAGTTCCAGGGGGTGATGGCGGCGACGACGCCGACGGGGCGGCGGACGACCTCGGCGTAGGCGCGGGCGTCGTCCTGGATGATCTCGCGGCCGACCTCCAGGTCGGCGAAGTACTTCAGCCACATGCTGGCGGCGAGTGGTTCCATCTTCGCTGCCTTCAGTGGCTTTCCCTGTTCGGCGGTGAGGACCGGGCCGATCTGGTCGGCGGCCGCGGCGAGCCTTGTCGCGGCCTCTCGTAGTGCGGTGCGGCGGGCGGTCTCGTCCTTGCGCCAGTCGGTGAAGGCCTTGGCCGCGGCGTCGAACGCCTCGTCGAGCTGCTCGCGGGAGCAGTCCGGCGCCTCGGCGTGGACCGTGCCGGTCGCCGGGTTGACGACACCGAAGGTCGACGGGGCGGCCCGGCGCTCCCCGTCGATGATCATAGAAACGTCGGACATGGGTTCCTCCGTATCTGGCACTGGAGCGCCGGCCTGTGCCACTGAAACTGTGCTGAAATCTGACTAACGTGCGGGCTGCTCGCGCGTCAACCGACGAGCGGCACCGCCGGTGTCCTCCACCAGGCGTGCCCTCGGCTGTGCCGGCCGTGCTGGCTGACCCCCTGGTCGATCTGGGCACGCTTTTGAGCTACTGGCCCGACCCGGCTGACACGGACGATGACCATGCCCTCCACGACCCTGGCATGGACACGCTGGGCCTGCCGACCCGCGCGGAGGTGGTCGACCGCCATGCCGCGCGCAGCGGTCTCGACCTGGCCGCCATCGCCTGGTACGAGGCGTTCGCCTGCTGGCGGCTCGCCGTCATCCGCCAGCAGCTCTATGCCCGCTACATCCGCGGCGAGTCGACGGACGAACGCATGGCGTCCCGCGGCGAAAGTGTCGGAATGCTCTCCCGCCGCGGCCCGCGGATCCTGACCGAAAGCTGGCCCGCCTGAAGGTTCTGTATTGATCTGAGTACTGAAATAGGTACGGCCTAACCGCGGAGACCCACGTCGAGGTGGACGTCTCACTCGGGAAAACCAACCACAGGCAGGCTCGAACTCCGTGCGCGTTCTGGCGTGAAGGTACCGCGCTGTCACCTGCCCTGCGGAGTGGCGGGGGCGGCGACCGGGCCTGTCTGGCCGTTGACAGATGGGCGACAGCCCCGGCTTCTGTCCGTGAGATCAGCCAGGCCAAAACGGTTGTGGCGCGCACCGAGGGTGGTGGCCGTGCGCCATGAGGTGAGGGCATGAGCGCGCGGGGCGATTCCCCCTTTTGCCTGTTGTCGTGACGTAGTTCTATCGCTGGGAATGGAAATGTGATGTGACGTACCACCCACCGGGCTTCACCGCCGCCGCTCGGCGTGGTCTCCGCCGCGGGCTATGCTCCGATTTGGTTGGGCAAATACCAATTACAATCACGGGGGCGAGGGCTTCGGCAGTGCGCGATCTGTACTGGGACCCGTTTGACAAGGCGATCGACGTCGACCCGTACCCGGTCTGGCGCCGGCTGCGTGACGAGGCGCCCGTTTACCGCAACGACCGGCTCGATTTCTACGCGCTGTCACGGCACCAGGACATCGACGCCGCCCACCGCGACCCGGCGACTTTCAGCTCCGTCTACGGCACGGTTCTGGAGATCATGAGCTCGGAGCCGATGGACACCGGCTTCATGATCTTCAAGGACCCGCCGGCGCACACCGCGATCCGACTGCTGGTCTCCCGGGCGTTCACCCCGCGGCGCATCGCCGAGCTGGAGCCCTACATCCGGTCTGTGTGCGCCGAGCTGCTCGACCCGCACCTCGGCTCCGCCGGCTTCGACTACGTCCAGGAGTTCTCCGCCCAGCTGCCGTCGAGGGTCATGTCCGAGCTGCTCGGCGTCGACCCGGCCGACCGCGAGGAGATCCGCCGGACGATCGACCAGGCGTTCCACATCGACGAGAACAAGGGCATCGTCAACGACATCTCGTTCGGCGCCCAGATCAAGTTGTACGACTATTTCGGCGACGCGATCGAGTCCCGGCGCACAAACCCGCGCGACGACATGATGACCGCGTTGGTCGAGGCCGAGATGCGCACCGAGGACGGCGGCACCCGCCGGCTGACCAGCGAGGAGGCGACGGACTTCGCCTGCCTGCTCGTCAGCACCGGCACGGAGACCGTCGCCCGGCTGGTCGGCTGGGCCGGCCTCATCCTCGCCGAGAACCCGGAGGCGCGCGCGGACCTCGCCCAGGACCCGGGACTGATCCCGAACGCCGTCGAGGAGCTGCTGCGCTACGCCGCGCCGTCGGCGGTGCAGGGCCGTACCGCCATCCGGGACGTCGAGCTGCACGGCGTGACGATCCCGGCGAAGTCCAAGGTGCTGCTGCTGACCGCGTCCGCCGGCCGCGACGAGCGCAGGTTCCCCGACCCGGACCGGTTCGACATCCGCCGCAAGGTCGACGGCCACGTCTCCCTCGGCCACGGCATCCACTTCTGCCTCGGCGCGGCACTTGCCCGGCTGGAGACGCGGGCCGCGCTGGAGGAGACGCTGCGCCGCTTCCCGAAATGGGAGATCGACCGGGACGGCGTCGAGATGCTGCACACCAGCACCGTCCGCGGCCACAAGCGCCTGCCCATCACCCTGTAGCCGCCATCACCCGGCCCGACAACGACGAAAAGCACGGTCCGCATGCGGACCGTGCTTTTCGCGTGACCGGCTCTACCTACTTTCGCTGCGACGGGCATCGGCAGCCCCGGGGAGAACACCGCGTATGACCTGGGGAGACCGGGTCATACAGCCGCCACTCGTACCCGTGAGTCGTCAGCGACAAGTGCCGTGATGTCGCGGGGATCGCCAGTCATTATCACCACTGAGCCGGCGCCCGCGACACGTTGCGCGGTCGCCACCACCATGGCGTCCACCGTCGTGCCGCCACCGGCGAGCAACCTGCCGGCATCCCGCGCGAGCGGCTCGTCGAGCGGATGGACATCACTGACGGACTTCAACACGCGGTTGACGGCGGCATCTCGCCGTTGATTGCCACGGACGAGCTCCGTGATGACGGGAGCGGGAACCCAGACCTGAGACTGCTCACGCAGAGCGGCGGCAAGCATCGTTCGCGCCGTCTTGTCGAGCTGGGACAACGCGATCACCGCACCGGTATCGAGCACGAACGGGATACCGAGTCGGCCGCTGTGCGGACGCCGCCTCGTCACGGCCGGAACCACCGGCGCGCCTCCTCGATGTCCTCCTCCGGGACAGGGCCGGCGCCAGACGGCGACCTGACGGATCCGCCGGTACAGCGTGCGCAGGCTCAGGTCCGGCCGGCCCAGACAGCGCCAGACCCGCCGGACCGTCCACGGCCCCGGGCACTCCAGCAGGGCGGCGATCCGCGCGCACAGCCGGCGTCCACCCAGCCGGGGCCGTCCCGGTCGGGGCCGGTCGGCCAGCCCGGCCGGTCCGGCGATGTTGAACCGGCCGATCCAGCGCCGCGCCGTGGCCGGATGACACTCCAGCAGTGCCCCGATCTCGGCCGCGGTCAGCCCGTGCAGGGACAGCAGCACCATCACCGCCCGCACCGCCACCCGCCACCGGCCTCGCAGATCCCCTCGCAGCTGCTCGAGGTCGCAGGTGGGGCGGTTGGCGAACACAGTGGGCGGGCGCATACTGACCACGACCTCGCCGGACGGGTGGACGACTGGTGCAACCTCGATCCAACCCCCGGCGGGGCCGGTGTCAACACGACCTCCCACCCGGTGATCTCACCCGGGTTACGCGCAGAACCCCTGGATAGGCGCTTAGGCGCGACTGATCGCCGAGACCGCCCATTCGGTCTGACTCTTGGTGGCGGATGCGGGCGGGCTCGGGCAGTCGGGGGCCGGGACGCCGCGGCCGGGCCGGACGTCTGCCGACCACGTGACGGTCTCGCCGTCATACCCGCAGGACAGCTCGGCGCGCGAGCCGTCGAACGAGCCCGTGCGGGGGGAGTCCAGCAGGCTCCAGCCCACCTGGCGCAGGACCTCGAGCTCGAGTGCTTGCACCTGAGGGCCTTTGAGCCCGCAGCAGCCGCGGTAGTGGTCGGCGACGTCGGCGAACTCGCCCTTGCGCCGCAGCACCGTCTCGACGAGGTCCTCGTCGCCGTAGGCCCAGGCGGTGCCCTCCGGCAGCACGAAGAAGGTCGCGGCGAAGCGGTGGCCGCCCAGGTGGCTGGTCCGCCAGTACGTCACACCCGAGGGCGCCCCGGCCGCCGCCAGCCGGGTGGCGAGGCCCGCGCCGAGGCGCCGTAGTCGGCCACGAGAGGCCCTCGGTCCCGCGGACGCCCTGACGTCAGCGGGACCGAGGGCCTCATGGTCTTCCGGCCATGGGTTCGAGCCCCATCCGCCCACCGCTGCCCCCGCCACAGATCGACGAAGGCCGCCGGATCCCCGGCGGCCTTCGTCGTGTGCGGGGTGCCTGTCAATGACCCTGGGGACGGCGGCCGCCGGACGTGCGAAAGAAGATCATTTTCGCACGTCCTTTGGCCCTCTGGTGACCCTGGGGACGGCGGCCGCCGGACGTGCGAAAGAAGATCATTTTCGCACGTCCTTTGGCCCTCTGGTGACCCTGGGGACGGCGGCCGCCGGATGTGCGAAAGAAGATCATTTTCGCACATCCTTTGGCCCTCTAGGCGGGGCGCAGCGCCGCGAGCACCAACCGGACGTGCTCGCGCACGTCGTCCTCGTCCAGCGGCTTGTGCCCGACCATCAGTCGGAAGTAGAGCGGCGCGTACACCAGGTCGAGCACCACGTCGGGATCGGCGGGCCGAATCTCCCCGGCCGCGATGGCCGCCCGCACGATCGCGATGCCCTGGCGCCGCCGCGCGTTGATGTAGCCGTCGCGGAACGCCTCGGCGAGCTGCGGGTCGGACCGGCCGGCGGCGATCAGCGCCGCCATCGCGGTCCCGGTCGCGCCCCGGAACGCCGCGGTCATCATCAGCAGCCGGTCCTCGACCTGCTGTAGCTGGAAGCGCTCGGGGTAGGGCAGCAGGTCCGCGGACTCGCGCAGGAACGCCGACATGATCACCGCCGCGCGGTTGGGCCACCACTTGTAGATGGTCACCTTGCTCACGCCCGCCCGCGCGGCGATCGCTTCGACCGTCGTGGCCTCGAGCCCGCGTTCGACCAGCAGCGCGTACGCCGCGTCGAGGATCGCCGACTCGGCTCGTGCCGCCATGGCTGGCGCTCCTTTCTGTTGACGCTGAGCTGCCCGGTTGACGCCGCGCTGCCGGTTGACACGGCACCTGCCCGGTTGACACAGTGAACTGAACGTTCAGTTCAGCCTAGTCGGACGGTGGGCAGTCATGGCAGCGGTCGCCGAGTACGCGTCGTTCGAGCTGCCCGTCACGCGGGTCGCCGAGGCCGGGCCGATGTCGGCCGAGGAGCGGCGGATCCGGCGCGATCTGGCCGCCGCGTACCGTCTGTGCGCTCTCTTCGGCTGGGACGACCTGATCTACACCCACATCTCGGCGCGGGTACCCGGCCCAGGCGGCCACTTCCTGGTCAACCCGCTCGGCCTTGGCTTCGACGAGATCACCGCGTCCAGCCTGGTGAAGATCGACCTGGACGGCACGGTCGTCGGCGAGAGCCCGTTCCGGCCGAACGCGGCGGGCTTCGTCATCCACGGCGCGATCCACGCCGCCCGCGAGGACGCGCACGCCGTGGTGCATCTGCACACCGAGGCCGGCATGGCGCTGTCGACGCTGGCCGACGGGCTGCTTCCGCTGACCCAGCATGCGATGCGCTTCCACGACCGGCTCGGCTACCACGACTACGAGGGCATCGCGCTCGCCTCGGGAGAGCGGGAGCGACTGGTCAGTGACCTCGGCGACCACGCCGGCCTGATCCTGCGCAACCACGGGACGATCACGGTCGGCCGCAGCGTCGGGCACGCCATCACGGAGACCTTCTATCTGGAGAAGGCCGCGCGGGCGCAGCTTCTGGCGCTGTCCAGCGGGCAGCCGCTCACCATCCCGCCGCCCGAGGTCGTCGCGTTGACCGTCCGCCAGTGGCTGCGCGACCTCGCCGGCTCGCACGACCGCGAGTGGCCCGCGCTGCTGCGGAAGGTTGAGCGGCTCGACCCGTCCTACGCGGACTGACGCCCGTGCCTTCCACGACGTTCCACGAGCTGTGGTCCGCGGCCGTGGCCGGCCACGGCGACCGGCTCTTCCTGCTCTTTCGCGACGACCACGCGATCAACGCGTACTCGTACGAGGAGTTCGACGAGGTCGTGGCCGAGACCGCCGGGACGCTGCGGGCCGCCGGGGTCGGGCCCGGCTCGTGCGTGCACCTCGCGCTCGCCAACTGCCCGGCCTTCGTCGCCGCCTGGCTCGCCGCCGCCCGGCTGGGCGCCTGGATCGCGCCCGCCGACCCGGCGTCGACGGCGCGCGACATCGCCTCCCAGGTCCGCCGGATCCGGCCGGCCGTCGCCCTGTGCGCCGCCGCCCGCGCGGACGCCTACCGCGCGGGCGCCGCCGGCGCGGTTCCCGTGGTGGTCGAGCTCGCCGAGACGGCCGCCGATGTGGCACCGGGCGGCCCGCTCTCCCGCGGCGAGCCCGTCGCCGCCGCCGCGGCCGGCATCGGCCCGTCCGACCGGCTCGCGGTGATGTTCACGTCGGGCACCACGTCCGAGCCGAAGGGCGTCGTGCTGACGCAGGAGAACTACCGGACGGTCGGCGCGGTCATGGCCGCGGCCGTGGGCCTGCGCCCCGAGGACCGCTGGCTCGTCACGCTGCCGCTCTTCCACGCGAACGCGCAGTACTACTGCTTCGCCCCGGCGATCGCGACCGGCGCCGCCGTCGCGCTCACCCACACGTTCTCCGCGTCCCGCTGGTTGCGGCAGGCGGACGAGCTCGGCGTGACGCACGCGAGCCTGTTCGCGGCGCCGATCCGGATGATCCTCGCCCGCTGCGGGACCGAGCTCCCGCCGCTGCGGCTGCGGCACGTGTGGTTCGCGCAGAGCCTCGGGGAGCAGCACTACGAGCGATTCGCCGCGATCGTCGGGTGCCGGCCCCGCCAGCTGTACGGGATGACCGAGACCATCGCCGCGGTCACCGGCGACACCAGCGTCCCGCTGCGGCACGACGTGATCGGCGAGCCGCTCGGCGACCGCGAGATCGCGGTGGTCGACCCGGTGGACGGCGGTCCCGCCGCCACGGGGGCGCCCGGCATGCTGCGGGTACGCGGGGTGCGCGGCGCGGACCTCTTCGCGGGCTACCTCGACGACCCGGAGACGAACGGCCGGTCGTTCACCGACCTTCCGGACGGGACGAGCTGGTTCACGACCGGTGACCTGGTGGCGGCCGACGCCGACGGGCGGCTGCGCTTCGTCGGCCGGCTCGACGACGTGATCAAGGTTTCCGGCGAGAACGTCAGCCTCACCGAAGTGGAGTCGGTCCTGGCGCAGGCGCCGGGCGTCCTGGAGGCCGCGGTGGTGGCCAGGCCGGACCCGACCCGCGACGTCGTCCCCGTCGCGTACGTCGTGCCGCGGGACGCGGGCGCCCCGCCCGACCTGGCCGCGTTGGCGGACTGGGCGACCGGCAACCTCCCACCGGCCGCCCGCCCCCGCGAGTGGCACCTGATCGACGAGCTGCCGCGTACCAGCGTCGGCAAGGTCCGCCGGTTCCGGATCGGCTCGGCGTGAGCGGCCCGCCGTCAGCGCCAGTACGGCACCGTCGCCGCCATGGCCGCCTGCGGCAGCTCCAGCGGGCGGCGGCGCAGCTCGTCGTTCAGCACCTCGACGCTGACGAGCCCGTCGTAGCCGCGGTCGCGCAGCGTCCCGACGAACCGGGCCAGGTCCAGCTCGCCCTGCCCCGGAAGCGCGCGCCGGTGCGCGGTCTCGCTCATCGCATCGTCGGAGGCCGGCGGCAGCGCGTCGGCGAGCTGCACGTACGCGACGCGGTCGAGCGGGACCTGCTCGAGCTGCTCCCAGGGGGCGCCGCCGCGGAAGAAGTGCCAGCTGTCGATCAGCACTCCGGCCCGCTCCGGGCCCGCGGCCTCGACCACCTCGAGCGCGGCGTCGATCGACGGCACCCCGCCGAGCGGGCTGAACTCCACCGCCAGCCGCGCCCCCGCCTCGGCGAAGACGTCCGCGCTCCGCTTGATGAGGTCCAGCGTCTGCCCGCCGAGCGGCGCGAGGAACGTCGCCACGACCCACTCGGCCCGTACGGCCGCCGCCGACGTGGCGAGCCGGGCCGCGTGCCGGAGCACGGTGTCGTCCCGCCCGGTGAACAGCAGCGCCATCAGCTCGTGGCAGCGCAGCCCGGCCGTGTCGAACGCGGCCGCGGCCTTCTCGTCCGCCCCGCCGACCACGAGCCCGAGCGCCGAGAAGCCGGCCGCCTGGGTCGCGCCGGCCATTGCGTCAATGTCGACATCCCACATCGTGTCGGGGCTCAGCGCGAACTCGACAGTCACCATGGCCTCCTCAAAATCCGCCCCCACTATACCGTTGTACTATACTTTCCCCCATGAGCGACGAAAAGACGGGTCGGCTTGCCGGAAAGGTCGCCGTGGTCACCGGCGCCGGTTCAGGAATAGGGCGCGCGACAGCCCTCCTCTTTGCGCGGGAAGGTGCTCGCGTGGTATGCGCGGACATCAGCGGGCGAGAGAAGGAAGCCGTTGCCGAGATCGGTGATGGAGCGGTCGCGGTTCATGTCGACGTATCACAGAACGACGACGTCGCGCGAATGATCGAAACCGCCGAGCGCGAATTCGGCGGCCTCGACGTGCTGTTCAACAACGCCGGCTTCGGCGGCCCGCGCCGCCCGCTGGCCGAGTTCGACGAGCAGATCTTCGACGACGTTGTCGCGGTCAACCTCAAGGGCGTCTTCCTCGGCATGCGGCACGGCATCGCGGCCATGCTGCGCAGCGGCGGCGGCTCGGTGGTCAACACGGCGTCCGTCACCGGCCTGGTGGGGATGAAGAACCAGGCGGTCTACGCGGCGGCCAAGGGCGGGGTCGTGCAGCTCACCAGGTCGGCCGCGCTCGACTACGCCACCAAGGGGGTGCGGGTGAACGCGATCTGCCCCGGCATGGTCTGGACGGGCCTCGCCGGCGGGGAGCCCGGCTCGACCCCGCCGCCCGACCTGATCCCGCCGCAGCCGATGAAGAGGTGGGGCATGCCGGAGGAGCTGGCGGCCGCCGCGCTCTTCCTGGCGAGCGACGAGTCGTCGTTCATAACCGGCACGCTGCTCCCGGTGGACGGCGGCTACACGGCCCGCTGAGTGATCCTGGGGACAATCGGACCTGCCAGATCGCTTCGCGATCCGGCAGGAACCCCGGCCGGGCATGCGAAGAAGATCATTTTCGCACGCCCTTTGGCCCTCCAGGGACCTACTTCCCGGCCAGCCGGTCGACGATCGGCGCGAACGCCTCCGCGTCGGACTGCTGGACGCTCACGTAGTTGACCCCGAAGGTCTCCCGCCGCAGCTCCAGCAGGTCGACGATCTCGTCGGCGGTGCCGGCCAGGACGTTGGGGTGCCTGCGCAGCTCGGACGGCGGCATGCCCATCGCCTCGGCGACTGGCGCGAGCGCGCCCTCCGGGTCGTCGGTCACCCGGGTGAAGAACGGCGAGCCCTCGACGTCGAGCGTGGCGAACCGCTCGCCGGCCGCGTCCCGCACGTACCCGAGCCGGCGTTCCGCCTCCTGGTGCGGGGTCAACCCGTCGTCGTTCACGGGCGTGAACGGCACGTTCGCGATGCTCGCGATGTCGGCCTGCCGGCCGGCGAGCGACAACACCCGCTTCTTCCCGCCGCCGATCATGATCGGCGGGTGCGGCCGCTGCACGGGCAGGGGCAGCCCGGTGTAGCCGCTCACCTCGACGAACTCGCCGTGCCGGTCCAACTCCTCGCCCGCACAATGCGCCTTGAACAGCGCGATCACCTCCTCGAGCTTGGTGATCCGCCGTGGCCCCGGCGCGAACTCCAGTCCCATCGCCCGGTACTCGGGCGCGCTCCAGCCGGCGCCGATGCCGAACTCCAGCCGCCCGTCCGACAGCAGGTCGAGGGTGGCCGCCTCCTTCGCCAGCACGGCCGGCACGTGGTAGTCGACGCAGAAGACCCGGCAGCCGATCCGCAGCGTTTCGGTCACGGCCGCGGCGACGGCCATCGCGGTGATCGGCGCGAGATGCTGCGGCGGTTGGCGGGCCTCGCTGCTCGCCGGCCCACGACCCAGATAGTGGTCCGCCAGGAAGAGCGTGGAGAACCCCAGGTCCTCGATCCGGCGGGCGAGCGTTCGCCACTCACCGCCGGAACGCGCCTTGGTCGCCTGCACCGCGAATCGGAAGGCCCTCGAACTCGCCATGATCGTGAACTTTAGAGCAAGGGACTGCCGCCGGTCCACGATCGTTGACCCAGTCCGACTTCTGTGATCGTTTGGATCTGGCGGGCTGGGGTTGTGTGGCCGGGCTGTCCTGAGCGGCGTGGTGGTCCCAGACGTAAGGGGACAGGGACGTGAAGGGGACAGCCGGGGGCTCACCGGACTCGTGGCCGGGGTGACGATCCAGTGCCATGATCGCGGCGACCGCGCTGTCCAGAGGCCTTCCCGTATATACCTGCAACCCCGCGGACTTTGCCGGCATCGACGAACTGACCGTTGTCGCCGTCCCAGTACCCGCGCCACCGGTCATGTCAGGAGCGTAGGCATCCGGCGTTCCCGGTCAGCTGCTGAGTTCGGTGGCGATTTCGACCGGTCGGTGACGCGGCCCCTGGTTACCTCTCGGTGCCGAGGGCGGACGCGGCGGAATTCGTCCGACAGCATGTTTGCAGTCACCTGCCGCGCGGGAATACGGACCGCGCCGACGGCTCCGGCCCGAGAACGCGGGCACGGTATTTCCGTCATGTAATGCCGGGTAGTCGAAGGTGACAATATCGACCTGATGGTCGGACCTTCTCCGGAGCCGCTCGGCGCGAGGGCTCCTGCGTGCCGAGGTCGGCCGCCCGTGCCGGCCTTCGGGGAACCTTCGGTCGGGTTTGTTCGCTCACTTGGAGGGGATTCCGATCATGAAGGCTATCTCGTCCGCCAGGCGAAAGAACCGTGCGCGCCACCGGGCCGTCGACCGGCCGGCGTGGGCTGGCGGATCCAGCTGGCGGCTCCTGCCCGCGGCCGTCGCCCTCGGCGTGACCGCGGTGGGGCTGGCGGGAGCGTCCCCCGCGGCGGCGGCGTTGCCGTATGGACCGGACACCTGCAAGCAGGGCTACGTCTGGCGGGAAGCCTTTTCCGGCGACCATGTCTGTGTGACGCCGGGAACTCGTGCGCAGGCCGCGGATGACAACCTGCACGCCGCGGCGCGGCGGGCAGGTTATGGGGCATACGGCCGGGACACCTGTAAGCAGGGTTACGTCTGGCGCGAGGCCAGGCGCAGCGACCATGTCTGTGTGACGCCGGGGACTCGTACGCAAACCGCCTACGACAACAGCCAGGCCGCCAACCGCCGCGTCCGGGGCTGACCGGAAACCCGCCTGCTGTGACGAAGCCCGCCCTGACCGCGCCTGAGCGACGTCACGGCCTACCTAGCTGATGAAAGCGTGAGATCTCAATCGACCGGCGTCCAGGCGTCATAGGGGCGTTTGGGCGCCGGTCTCCTTTGCGAGCCTTCAATGGGCCGATGCGTGCTCATAACCCGGCCGTGAAACCGGCCGGGGCGCGGCCGCGGCGCGCCGGACCGATTCGGGACAACCCCGTCGCGACTCTCCCGCGGTCTGATCCGGGCTGGTCCGATCCGGGTCAGCTGGTGGTGGGCTGGGTGGCGAGTCTGACGAGGTCGCCGGCGCGGATCTTGCCTACCTCGGTGCGGGGGAGCTCGTCGAGCTGGACGAAACGGACCGGCACCTTGTAGGGGAGGAGCTTCTCCCGGGCCGCCGCGGCGAGGGCCGCCGGGTCGAAGGCTGCGCCCGGGTGGGTGACGACGAAGGCCCAGGGGACCTCGCCGAGGCGGTCGTCCGGTATGCCGACGACGGCGCAGTCGGCGACCGCGGGGGAGAGACGGAGGACCTCCTCGACCTCGCCGGGGAAGACCTTCAGGCCGCCGCGGTTGATCATGTCGGAGACGCGGCCCTCGATCCAGAGGAAGCCGTCCTCGTCGATCCGGGCGATGTCGCCCGTGCGGAACCAGCCGTCCGGGGTGAGCCGGTCGCCCAGCGCCTTGCCGTCGGCGTATCCGGCGGACACCGCCGGCGTGCGGACGTAGAGCTCGCCCTGCCCGCCCGGCTCGGCCTCACGTCCGTCCGGGCCGACGATGCGCGGCGTCACCCCCGCGTGCGGGCGGCCGATCGAGCCGAGCTTGGACTCGCCGAACGCCCGCGCGTCCGCCGCGTTCCAGCCGACGATCTCGCCGCCGATCTCCGTCTGGCCGTAGCAGTTGAGCACGGTGACGCCGAACTTGTCCTTGAACAGCCGGGCGCGCAGCGGCGAGAGCGGCGCGGTGATGCCCCGGACGTAGCGGAGCGGCGCGAGCGAGGTGATCGACGGGTCGTCCGTCAGCATGTTCATCGCCGCTGGTGGCAGCACCGTCGAGCGGATCTGGTGCTTCGTGATGGCCTTGCCGAACGCCGCCGTCGTGAACGTCGGCATGATGACCGCGGGAGCACCGACGCGGAACGCGAACAGCACGTTGTAGATGCCCGCGGACAGCGCCATCGAGGTCGGGATGAGGTTCGGCATCGGTACCTTGCGCTGCGCCAGCTTGTCCTTTGCCGCGTCGCCGACGAGCTTCGCCAGCACCGGCTCCAGCAGTGCCAGGTAGCCCGAGTGCCGCAGCAGCACCGGCTTGGGCCGGCCGGTCGTGCCGGACGTGAACTGCACCAGCGCGATGTCGGCGTCGTGCGCGGGCACGTCCGCGGGCGTGCGCAGACCGGGCACCGCCTCGGCCCAGGCCAGCTCGCCACCGCTCGTACCCGCGTGGACGACGACCGGCAGGTCGCCGCCGGTGACGCGGCCCGCCCAGCCGGGCATCGTGACGACCGCCGCCGGGCGAACAGCCTCGACCAGGTAAGCGATCTCCGCGTCCGACGTGCGCGGGTTGAGCGGCACGTACACGGCCTCGGCGGTCCAGACGCCGAACATCGCGGCTACGACCTCGGCCCCGCCGGGCAGCATCACCGCCACCGGGTGGCCGGGGCGCACCCCGGCCGTCCGCAGCGCCGCTGCCAGCGCCTCGGCGCCGCGGCGCAGCGCCGCCCGGGTCGTCTCCTCGTCCCCGACGAAGACCGCGGGCGTCGTCTCGTCGTCGGCGCGGGGCTCCAGCAGGTCGACGAGCCTCATGCCGACCCCTCCGGATCGGTCGGGTCCGTCGCCGCGGCCGTGGTCGTGGTCCGCTCGTCGGCCCGCTTCGCGGCCGCGACCGCGGTGGCCGGCTTCGGCTCCTGTTCCAGCTCGGCCCACTTGGCGGGGCGCTTCTCGACGAACGCCGCCGGGCCCTCGACCTGGTCGGCATGGCCCCAGACGGAGACGAGGTGCGCGGCGCCGGCCTTGCACGCGGCCGTCAGCCCGTCCTCCAGCGCCCCCCACAGCGCACGCTTGGTCGCGCGCATCGCCACCGGCGAGTTGCGGGCGACCAGCTCGGCGATCTCGGCGGCCCGCTCGCGCAGCCGTGCCGGCGGGTCGACAACCTCGCTGACCATGCCCAGCTCGTAGGCGCGCGCCGCCGGCATCCGCTCGTGCGCGCCGACCAGCGCCATCCGCATCACCGGCTCGAACGGCATCTTGCGCAGCAGGGCCATCAGCTCGAACGAGACCACCTGGCCGACGGAGACGTGCGGGTCGAAGAACTTCGCGTCCGCGGCGGCGATGACGATGTCCGCGTCGGCGACGAAGTGGAACCCGCCGCCGCCGCACAGCCCGTTGACCGCCGCGATGACCGGCTTCTCGACCTTCTGGTGCCAGGCGGTGAAGTGCAGGTCGAAGACCTCGGCCTCCGCCCGGTAGCGCTCCATACCCAGGCCGTCGGTGGCGATCTCGGCCACGTCGACGCCGGTCTGGAACGCCCGGCCCTCACCGGTGTGCACGATGACGCGGATCTCCGGGTCGCCGTCGAGCTCCAGCCAGGCCTTGGCCAGCTCGTCGCGCATCCGGTTGTTCATCGCGTTCAGCTGCTTCGGCCGGTTGAAGATGAGCCAGCCGACGTGGCCGCGGCGGGCGACGACGAGCGTCTCGTAGCCGGGGTACAGGTGGTCGAAGTCAGCCTCGGTCGCGGGCGTCCCCGGCGCCACCGACGCCGCCCCGGTCGCCGACGAGTCCGTCACGCTCATCCTCCTAGGCCGTTTCTTCGAGATCTGGAATGGAGACGGGCCGGAGCTCCGCCGCGGACACAGAATGTGTTCGGGCATACACGGCTGTGTGGGCCGCTGGGGCGCCAGACGGCCGCGGGAGGGGTGAGGGGTGGGCCGTCGGCGAGCTCAGCTCTGGTCCATGCGAGCCGCCGAGGCCGAAGCGTGGCGGATGGGCAAGCCCAGAGGCTTGCCCATCCGCCACAGTCCAACGGACGGCCTGGGGTTCGTGGCGGATGGGCAAGCCTATAGACGGGCTCATCTGACACGCTCCGCTGTCGGCTTCCGCGAGGCGAGCACCTTCTCGTGCTCCGCCTCCCGGTCGAGTGACGCCCAGCGCGCCGCGCGCTTCTCGACGAACGCCGCCGGGCCCTCGACCTGGTCGGGGTGGCCCCACAGGCCGACGAGGTCGGCGGCCGCGGCCTGGCAGGCGGCCGTCAGGCCGTCCTCCAGCGCGCGGTAGAGAGCGCGCTTGGTCGCGGCCATTGCCGCCGGCGAGTTGCGGGCGATCTTCGCGGCCAGGTCCGCGGCCCGCTCGCGCAGGTCGGCCGGGTCCCGGGCGACCTCGCTGACCATGCCGAGCTGGTAGGCCCGGGCGGCGCCGAGCTTCTCGTGCCGCCCGGCGAGCGCCAGCCGCATGATCGTCTCGGCGGCGAGCTTGCGGGTCAGCGCGATGCCCTCGAACGCGGTCACCTGCCCGACCGACACGTGCGAGTCGATGAACGTGACGTCGGATGCGGCGATGACGACGTCCGCGTCCGCGACGAAGTGCAGGCCGCCGCCGACGACCCGCCCCTGGATCGCGGCGATCACCGGCTTGACGACCCCGCAGTGCCAGCCGGTGATCCGCAGCTCGGACCGCTTGGTCCGCCGGGACTGCTCGCGCAGCGCGCCCGGGTCGCGGCTGAGCTGGACGACGTCCAGGCCGGTGCAGAAGTCCCGGCCGGCGCCGACGTTGACGATGACGCGCACCTCCGGGTCGGCGTCGAGTTCGGCCCAGGCGCGCGGCAGCTCGTCGAACATGGCGCCGTCCATGGCGTTGCCGGCCTTCGGCCGGTTCAGCTCGAGCCAGCCGACCGGCCCGTCCCGACTGACCCGAAGGGTCTGGTACTCCTCAGCCATCTACTCCGACTCCGAATAGCTCCGACTCCGAATAGCTCTGACTTCGAATAGCTCTGACTTCGATTGGCCCCGACGTCGACCAGCTCTGACTGGCAGCGATCTCGTGAGGGCGCGGTCAGCTGCGGGGGACGTCCTTCCAGGCCTTGCCGCGGTACTGGTCGGGCTCGCGAGGCAGGCCCAGCACCCGCTCGGCGAGGATGTTCTTGTTCACCTCGGACGTCCCGCCCTCGATCGTGTTGGCGCGGCTGCGCAGCATGCCCCGTACCTCGTGGGGGAGGGACTCGGCGTAGACCTCGGCCGGGTCGAGCGGGGCGCCGTCAGCGCCCGCGTGCTCGGTGCCGGGAAGGAACTCCGACTCCCAGGCGGCGCCGTACGCGCCGAGCAGGTCGGCGGCCAGCGCCTGGGTGCGCTGGTTGAGGTCGCCCTGGTGGACCTTGCCGATCGAGCTCTCCGGACCGGGCGCGAGCCCGGCGGCGAGTCGGGCGCGGATGCGCTCGTTCGTCCAGGCCCGGATCCGCTCCTCGCTGTAGAGGTGCGCGATCTCCTGCCGGACGGTCGGCTCGTCCCAGCCGCCCGGCCGGCCCGCGGCGCTGACGTCCCTTGCGAGCTTCACCAGATGCAGCGCGCCCGAGCCGCCGATCCGGTCGACGCCGCCGGAGCCGGAGCCGGAGACCATCTGCCGCTCGCCGGACAGGGTGGAGTTGCCGACCCGCCAGCCGTCGCCGACCGCGCCGAGCCGCTGGCTGTCCGGGACGACCGCGTCGTCGAGGAAGACCTCGCAGAAGTCGACCTCGCCGGTGACGTGCCGCAGCGAGCGCACCTCGACGCCCGGCTGGCGCATGTCGATGAGGAAGTAGGTGATGCCGTTCCGCTTCGGTACGTCCGGGTCGGTGCGGGCCAGCAGCACGCCGTAGTCGGCCAGGAAGCCCCAGGTCGTCCAGACCTTCTGGCCGGTGACGATCCAGTTGTCACCCTCGCGGACGGCCCGGGTGGCCAGCGACGCGAGGTCGGAGCCGGCGCCGGGCTCGGAGAACAGCTGGCACCACACCTCCTCGTTGCGCACGATCGGCGGCAGGAAGCGGCGCTTCTGCTCCTCGGTGCCGTGCGCGAACAGCGCGGCGGCGGCGTTCGCCAGGCCCAGCGGGTTGAGCCGGCCCAGGTTGTACGGGCGCAGCTCCTCGTCGGCGGCCCGGGCGGCCCCCGACGACAGACCGAGGCCGCCGTACTCGGGCGCCCATCGGGCCGCGACCAGCCCGGAGACGCCGAACACCGGGTACCAGCGCTCGTAGTCCGCCCGGCTGCGAACTCTCCGGATCGCCGCCCGCCCGCCAGCCGTGGCCGCTTCGCGCCAGGCCACCGGCACGTTCGCCTCGACCCACGCGCGCACCTGGGCGTGGGTCTCTTCCGGCGTCGCGTCCGCGGCGAGCAGCAGCCTGCCGTCCGGCCCGACCGGCCCCTTCGCGTCCGCGGCGCCCTTGGGAAGCACCGCGTCCGGGCCGCTGGCCGCGTCCGGCGCGTCCGGCGTCGTCACCGACATCCCTGTCACCGCCCCTTGAAGTTCGGCGAGCGCTTGGCGGCGAAGGCTGCCAGGCCCTCCCGGAAGTCCTCGCTGCGCGATGAGAGCTCCATGCCGAAGCCCTCGCTGCGCAGCTGGTCGTCCAGGTTGTTCGACGCGCCGACGTGCAGCAGCCACTTGGTCAGGCCCAGCCCGACCGTGGGGCCGGCCGCGAGCCGGGCCACGACGCCGCCCACGGCCGCCTCGAGCTCCTCGGCCGCGGCGGCGGCGTGGATCAGGCCCCACTCGACGGCGGTGGCCGCGTCGATCCGCTCGCCGAGCAGCAGCATCCGCCGGGCCCGCACCTCGCCGACCCGGCGTGGCAGCAGCCAGGTCAGGCCGCTGTCCGGGGTGAAGCCGCGCTCGGAGAACGGCGCCCAGAACCGGGTGTCCGCGGCGGCGACCGTCACGTCGGCCGCGACGGCCAGCGCCAGGCCGATCCCGGTCGTCCAGCCCTGCACCGCGCACACCACCGGGGTCTGCAGGCCGCAGATCAGCGGGATCAGCCGGTGCGCCTGGAACGGCAGCCGGCGCTGGATCGAGCCCGCCCGCGGCTTCGCCCCGCCGGCGGCATTGCGGGCGACGATGTCCGCGCCGCCGCAGAAGTTCTCGCCGTTGCCGCGCAGCAGGATGACCCGGACGGCCTCGTCGGTGCCGGCCTGGGCGATCGCGTCGATCAGCCCGTACATCATCGTGTCGTTGATCGCGTTGCGCTTCGTCGGCCGGTCCAGGGTCAGCCGCAGGACCGGCCCGTCGAGCACGATGCTGAGGCCCGGCACGCTGTCGTAGGCGGCGGCGCCGGGAACGGCGGCCGGATCGTCGCTCGTCACGTCAGCCCTGACCCAGGTCGTGGGCTCGCCGCGTCGCCGCGCTCATCACGCTCGTCACGCTCACCGGAACTGCTCGACGATCGCGTCGAGAGTGCTCTGGAGGTTGCCGGTGCCGCCGGGCGGGTCGGGCAGGCGGACGGCGCCGTGCTCCCGGCTGGGCAACAAGATCGTCGCCGTACCGGGCGTCGTGAGTTCGTCGCGCTGGTTGGTCGCCGCAAGCTCCAGGTCGACGGCGGGCCGGCCGCCGTCGGCCAGGTACTTCTTCACGACCGTGCCGCGCAGCCACTGCGTGTCGCCGACGTAGTTGAACTTGCGGAACTCGCAGGAGAGCTTCCACAGCCAGGCGTCGTCGCCCATCCAGTCGGTGCACAGATGAATGAGCCAGGTCTCGCGCATCCGGCCGTAGTCGTAGGTCGTCGGGTTGCCGGCGCGGCGGGCGAGCTCCGGGTCCCAGTGCACCCGCTGCTGCACGTCCGGGATGTTCAGGTCGTCGCGATAGTAGAAGCCCGGGATGCGCCGGCGGTTCGTCAGCGCCAGGCGCAGCGGGGCGACGCCGTAGAGGCCCATGCCCATGCCGACGTGCCAGCAGACCATGTCGGTGACGCGCAGCGGGCCCTTCACCATCGGCCCGACCGTGTCGCCGACCTGGACGTCCTCCCAGTGGCGCGGGTCGCCGCCGCGCCGGGCGGCGGCCTCGGCGTCGTAGGCCGCCTCGATCTCGGCGATCTGCTCGTCGGTGTAGCGCTGGGGCTCGACCTTCGCGTACTTGCCGCGCTCCCGGGCCTTGCGGCGCTCGGTGCGGACCATGTTGCGGTACTGCCCGGACAGCGGCGTGCCGGTCTCGTCCATGAAGACCTGGCCGCCCCACTCGTGGACCGCCCGGCCGGCGAACTCGCTCACCTTGTCGTGCACGCCGACGAGGGCGTTGCGGCGGAACACCCGCAGCCCCGGCCGCAGCGGTGCCCACCACTCGCGGGACGCCGCCGAGTAGAAGGCGTGCACCCCGCGCAGCGGGTCGCCCTTCATCACGTCGCGCAGGTGGTCCGGGATGCGGGTGACCTCGTCCTCGCCGATGAGGGTGTCGCCGCCGACGAGCGGCGGCGGGGCGATCGGCCCGCCCCACACCGAGGCGGTCGCGTAGTCCTCGTCGCACCACAGCCGGTTGTCGTCGCCGTAGCAGCGGGCCACGTTGCGGAACGCGTCGACGTTCGGGCGCCGGTACTGCGGCGGGGCGGTGTGCGGCTCGGCGATGCCGATCCGGGCCCGCAGCCGCGCGATCCCCTCGTCGGTGATCGTCCCGTCGGGCCTGCGCTCCTTGGCCTCGGTCCTGGCCTCGCCGTTGGCCTCGGGCTTCCCTTCGGTCGCGGTGGCGTCGTTGGCATTCGTGACCACGGATGGGCCGCCTTTCGGTCTTACGGCCTGCTATGACGGTAGATGCGGAAGACCCCGGTCGTAACGGTCAGGACCGAGCAACCGAGCTGGCGCGGAGGCGCGCCTCCGCGGAGGCCCGGCCACGGAGCGAAGCGAACGTGGTTGGGCCGCAGCGGAGGTCGCCGAAGCGCACGTTCGCGGAGGAGGACACGGCGCGGAGGTCCCGTGGGAGCGAAGCGAGTACGGGGCCGGAGTGCCGTGCCCGGACGGAGCGAACCAGCAACACAGCGCCGCGCCCGGACGGAGCGAACCAAGAATCACAGCTCCAGGCCCAGGAGCCTGGCCGCGTTGCCACGGGCGATCTTGTCGATGTCCGCCTGGGGCAGGTGGCCGAACTGCTGCGCGGCGGCCTTCTTCGACTGCGGCCAGGTGCCGTCCTGGTGCGGGTAGTCGGTCTCGAAGACGACGTTGTCGATGCCGATCCGGTCGAGCAGGTCGACGCCCACCGGGTCCTTGAAGAAGCAGCTGTAGACCTGGCGGCGGTAGTAGACCGACGGTGGCTCGGGGCAGTGCAGCTGGCCGTGCGCCCAGCCGCGGTGGGTCAGCCACACGTCGTCGGCCCGGTCGAGCACGTACGGGATCCAGCCGATCTGGGCCTCGGCGTACATGAGTTTGAGGTCCGGGAAACGATGCGGCACGCCGGAGAACAGGAAGTCGACGAGGCTGCCGGCGCTGTTGCTGAACAGGACTGTCGCCTGCACGGCCTCGGGCGCGTCCGGTGCCGTCTGCATGACCTTGGTGCCCGACCCGATGTGCATCGCGACGACGGTGCCCGTCTCCGCGCAGGTGGCGAAGAACGGGTCCCAGTACCCCGAGTGCAGACTCGGCAGGTCCAGGTACGCCGGAAGCTCGGTGAACGCGACCGCGCGCACGCCACGGGCCGCGTTGCGGCGCACTTCGGCGGCGGCCAGGCTCACGTCCCACAGCGGCACGATGCACAGCGGGAGCAGCCGCCCGCCCGACGTGCCACACCACTGTTCGACCATCCAGTCGTTGTAGGCCTCGACGCAGAGCTTCGACAGCTCCTTGTCCTTGCCCCACAGGAAGATCTGCCCGCAGAACCGCGGGTAGTTCGGGAATGCGAGCTGCGCGGCGACCCCGTTGATGTCCATGTCGGCGATCCGGTCGGCCACCTTCCAGCAGCCGGGGCGCATGTCGTCGAAGGTGATGCCGTCCATGGTGACCTCGTCGGCGGGGACGCCGGCCGCGGCGATGTAGCGCTTGAGGCTCGTCATCCGGCCCTCGTAGCTCCACCAGGCAACGTCCGGACCGTCGGTGCCAGGAGCCTCGATGTAGCTGGAGCCGACGAGCTTCACCTCGCCGGCCGGGGCCATGACGATGCGTGGGCCCTGCTCGCGGTGCTTCGCGGGCAGCCGGGAGCTCCACACCTCCGGCGCCTCGACGACGTGCGCGTCCATGTCGATGAGATCCGGGATCTTCGCCAGGACCGACGCGTCGACGTCGGGCCCGCCCACCACCTGCGGGAGCTGCTCTGTCGTCAGGTCTGTCATGGCCGTATGCACCACCGATCCGGCTGAGTACTGCTCGTCACTGCTCGATCGACCGCCGCGCCGCTGTACGGCCGCCTGCGTCGCCCGCGGTCACCGCCGTCCGGCCGCTCCCGGCGGATCGCGGCTGTCGCTGGTGTCGCGGCGGTCCGCTGCGCTAGCATAATGTATACGATCTGCCCGGCCAACCGTTTGCGGAGCCGCCAACGATGTCGGCGCCGCGGGCGAGGCGGCGCCGGAGGGGGCGTAGCCCCCGTCCCCTCCGGCGTGGGCGCCTGCTTGGGCGAAGGGCGCGCGACGATGGCGAGGCCACGTGCCCGGGGCCTGCCCAGGGACCGGCGAGGCCGGGTCCGCCGGACGAGACGAGGTGGAGCATGCGGCTGCGGGACTCCGAGTCCGACGCGAGGTTCCGCAAGGAGGTGCGTGCCTGGCTCGCCGAGAACCTGCCAGTCCTCGGCCCGCGGCCCGCCTACGGCGACTGGCCGGCCAAGAAGGCCTACGACCAGCGCTGGCAGCGGATGCTCTTCGACGCCGGCTACGCCGGCATCGACTGGCCGGCCGCCTACGGAGGCCGCGGCGCGACCGCGTCCGAACAGCTGATCTTCCTCGCCGAGTCGGCGGCGGCCGGCGCCCCCGACCTCGGGGTGCACTTCGTCGGTCAGCTGCACGCCGGCCCGACGCTGATCGCCGAGGCGACCGACGAGCAGCGGGACTTCCACCTGCCGCGGATCCTGCGCGGCGAGTCGATCTGGTGCCAGGGCTTCTCCGAGCCGGGTGCCGGCAGCGACCTGGCGAGCCTGCGCACCAGGGCCGTGCGCGACGGCGACCACTACGTCGTCACCGGCAGCAAGATCTGGACGTCCTACGGCTTCGCCGCCGACTACTGCGAGCTGCTGGTCCGCACCGACCCGGACGCCGGCAAGCACCGCGGCATCAGCTGGCTGATCATGCCGATGGACACCCCCGGCATCGACGTCCGCCCGCTGCGCACCATCCAGGGCGAGAGCGAGTTCGCCGAGATGTTCCTGGACGAGGTCCGCGTCCCGGTGGAGAACCTCGTCGGCCGGGAGAACGACGGCTGGCGGGTCGCGATGGTGACCTTCAGCTTCGAGCGCGGGACATCGCTGGTGCGCGAGCTGCTCACCGCGATGACGATGGTCGAGGAACTGGCGACGCTCGCCAAGACGCTCGGCCACGGGCAATATCACTCCGGGCCAAGGGCGGGCCAGAGCCGCACGGCCTGGGACGACGACGCGATCCGCCGGGAGATCGGCCAGGTCGCCGCCGAGCTTGACGCCATGTGGGCGCTGACCCGGCGCAACGTCACCCGCGCGGCCGGCGGCGGCGGCGTGCCGCCCTCGGGCGGGTCGGCCTTCAAGCTGACCTACTCCGAGGCGATCCACCATTTCGGCGAGGTCGCGATGAAGGTGCTGGAGCGCTACGCGATCAGCCTCGACGCGCTGCCCCTGGGCGCTGGCGCCGGCCTGCCCGTCGGTCGCCACATCATCGAGCATCTGCACGCCTTCGCGATCAGCATCGGCGCCGGCACCTCGCAGATCCAGAAGAACATCCTCGCCGAGCGCGTCCTCGGCCTGCCCCGGGAGCGGTGAGCGGTGCACTTCGATCTCGACGAGGACGGCCTCGCCCTGCAGGCGACCGTCCGCGACCTGTGCGGTGCGCGGCTCCCGCTGGAGACGACGCGGAACTGGACGGACGCGGCGAGCTTCGACCGCGCCGCGTGGTCCGCGCTCGCCGGGCTCGGCGCGTTCACGATGACCCAGCCGGAGGCGCGCGGCGGGCTGGAGCTCGGCGTCGCCGACGCGGGCCTGGTCTTCCAGGTGCTCGGGGCCGAGCTGGTCCCCGGGCCGCTGGTCGCGGCCGCGCTCGTCGCCGACCTTGACGAGCGGGTCGGCGCGGGCGAGGCGTTCGCGACGGTCGTCACCCGCCCGCCGGCGGGCTCGGGGCCGGCCCGCGCAGGCGGGCCATGGGTCATCCCGCATCTGGACCTCGCCGCCGACGTGTACGTCGTCGACGACCAGGGCGTCTGGCGGACGGCCGCGGGCGCCGTCGAGGGCACGCCGGTGCCGAACCCGCTCGACCCGACGACGCCGATGTGGCTCGCCGACGCGGTGCCGGCCGGGGAGCAGGTCGGCGGGCCGGAGCTGGCGCGCGGCTGGCTGCTGCGCGGCTCGGTCCTCGCCTCGGCGCTGCTCGCCGGCAACGCGACGCGGACCGTCGAACTCGCCACCGCGTACGCCAAGCAGCGCGAGCAGTTCGGCCGGGTGATCGGCGGCTTCCAGGCCGTCAAGCACCTGCTCGCCGAGGCGTTCACCCGGGCCGAGGTCGCCCGTGTCGCCGTCGACGCGGCCGCGGTCGCGCTCGACGACGCCGGCACGAGCGTGGGCGACGGCGAAGGCGAAGGGTTCGACGACGGCTACGCGGATCCGACATTCAACCCGGTCCGCGCCATCGCCGGCGCCCGGGTGCTGGCGGCCGATGCCGCGTCGCGCAACGCCAAGACGGCGATCCAGGTGCACGGTGGCATGGGCTTCACGTGGGAGACCACGATCCACCTTTTCCTGAAGCGGGCGTGGATTCTGCGGAACGCGTTCACGACTCCCGAGGAGGCGGCCGACACGGTCGCACACTCGCTTGCCCGGCCGAAATGGATGGCAGCATGATCACCCCTCCGTCCATGGAGGCCATCAGAGACTCGGCCGAAATGGATGGCAGCATGATCACCCCTCCGTCCATGGAGGCCATCAGAGACATGGAAAGAAGGGCTGCCGCATGACCAGCTCGGCCGTCGTCGAGGGTGTCGAGGGTTCCGACGTCCCGCCTCGGGAGATCACGCTCGACGTCCAGGACGGGATCGCCACCATCACGCTGAACCGGCCGGACGCCGGTAACGCGCTCACCGCGGACCAGCGTGAGAAGATCATCGCCTGGCTCGACCAGTTCAACGAGGACCCGACGGTCCGCTGCGTCGTGCTGACCGCGACCGGACGGTTCTTCTGCACCGGGGCGGACCTGCGTAACCAGTCCGCGCCCCCGGCTCGGCCGGACGACGTCCCGGAGAAGCTGGTCGGCGACGTCCGGCGCGCCATGCTGCGCGGCGCGATCCGGCTGATCCACGCCATCCTGGACTGCGAGAAGCCGGTCGTCGCCGCCGTCAACGGCACCGCCGCCGGCATCGGCGCGCACATCGCCTTCGCCTGCGACATCGTCGTCGCGACCGAGAAGGCGAAGTTCATCGAGGTCTTCGCCCGCCGTGGCCTCGCCGTCGACGGTCTCGGCACCTGGCTGCTGCCGCGGCTGGTCGGCCTCACCAGGGCGCGCGAGCTGGTGCTGCTCGCCGAGGACGTTCCCGCGCCGCGCGCCGCCGAGATCGGGCTGATCACCCGGTCGGTGCCGGCGGACGAGTTCGATGCCACCGTCGCCGACATCGCCGGGCGGCTCGCCGCTGGGCCGACCAGGGCGCACAGCGCGAACAAGTGGCTGCTCAACCGGTCGCTCGACGTCGAACGGCACACCCTCGCCCAGGAGGAGGCCTGGATCGTCGACGTCATGTCGAACACCGTCGACTCGAACGAGGGCGTCGCGAGCTTCGTCGAACGCCGGCCCACCCGCTTCCGCGGCTTTTAAGATCCGCCGCCGGCCGTCAGCCCGTACGTCGAGGAGGTCTGTGTCATGCCCGAGCCGCGGCACCCTGGCCCACGCAACCCTGGATTGCGGCACGTCGACTGGTCGCGGCTGTTCTCCCCGCGGGTCGTCGCCGTCGTAGGTGCGTCCGACACCGAGGGAAGCCCACAGCGGGCACAGTGGACGCAGGTCAACCAGCGGTTAGGCGCGCTTGGCGCCGAGGTCATCCCGGTGCACCCGAAGAAGCCCGACATTCTCGGCGTGAAGGCCTACCCGAGCGTCACCGCGCTGCCGGCCGACCCGGACATCGTCATCGTCCTGGTGCGCGACCCGTTGCCGGTCGTCGAGGAGGCGGTGAACCGGAACGCCGGTTTCGTCGTCGTCTTCTCGGCCGGTTTCGGGGAGCTCGGAACGGCCGAGGGCGACGCCGCCGAGGCGAGGCTGCGGGAACTCGCCAGCGGCGCGACCCGGGTGCTCGGCCCGAACACCAACCTCAACATCTTCGAGCCGTGGCCGGACGGGCTGCCCAGCCGCAGGAAACTCGCCATCATCACCCAGTCCGGCTACCAGGGCCGCCCGATCACCCAGGCGCAGGCCCTTGGTGTCGGCATCGAGATCTGGGCGACGATCGGCAACGAGGCCGACCTGGAGTGGGCCGACTTCGCCGGCTACCTCGCCGCCCACCGGCCGAACGTCGGCGCCATCGCGACATACGTCGAGGGTTTTCAGAACGGCGAGGCGTTCATGCGCGCCGCCGACGCCTGCGCGAATGCGGGCATCCCGATCGTCGCCATCAAGATCGGTCGCAGCGAGGAGGGCCGGGTGATGGCCGCCGCGCACACCGGCCACCTCACCGGTCCCGACGCCGTGCACGACGCCGTGTTCGACCAGTACGGCGTCATCCGCGTCGACGACCTCGACGAGGTCATCGAGATCTCGAACATGTTCTGCCAGACGGGGCTCGTCGACGGCCCCGGCGGGATCGCCGTCTACGCGATGTCCGGCGGCACCGCCTCGCACGTCGCCGACCTTTTCGGTGCCGCCGGGGTCAAAATTCCGAAGTTCGGGCAGAAGACGGTCGACGCGCTCGAGAAGTACATCCCCTGGTACCTGCGCCGGGACAACCCGGTGGACTCCGGCGGCGTCATCACCGCCCGCCCGGAGAACCGCGAGGTTCTCCAGCTGATGCTCGACGACCCGAACACCGACGTGCTGTTCGCGCCGATCACCGGCGTGTTTCCCGGCATGAGCGACGCGCTGTCGCGCGACCTCATCGCGCTGCACCAGAAGTTCCTGGCCGGCGAAGGCAAGCCGGTGGTCGCGGCGTGGATCTCCCCGATCCGCGACGACTCCTACCGGTCGCTGTGCGAGGCCGGTGTGCCGGTGTTCCATTCATTCAACGCGGCGGTGCGCGGGCTTTCGGAACTCGGCCGGTACTCGCGGTTCGTGCGCGCGTACCGGAGCCCGTTCGGCGACGACGCGACGGCCGGCATTCCGGCGCCGGCCGAGCGCGCCGTCGCCGCGGTCGCGGGCCGGGAGCTGCTGGCCGGGGCCGGCGCGACCCTCAACGAGGTCGACTCGAAGAAGTTGCTCGCCGGCTATGGCATCCCGGTCGCGGGGGAGCGGGTCGTCACGTCGGCCGACGACGCCGTCGCGGCGGCCGCCGAGCTTGGCCCGCCGGTCGTCATGAAGATCGTCTCCGCGGACATCGCCCACAAGTCCGATCTCGGGCTGGTAGCCGTCGGCGTCGCCGACGAGGACGCTGTCCGGGCGACCTACGACCGGCTGCTGGCCACCGCCGCGAGCGCCGCGCCCGAGGCGGCGATCGACGGCGTGCTCGTCGCCCAGATGGTGACCGACGCGGTCGCCGAGGTGATCCTGGGCCTGTCGCATCAGCACCCGTTCGGCCCGACCATCACGTTCGGCCTCGGCGGCGTGTTCACCGAGGTGTTCGCCGACGTCGCCTTCGCCGTCCCGCCGTTCGACGCCGCCCGCGCCCGCAGGGTCATCGAGTCGACGAAGGGCGTGAAGATCCTGCGCGGCACCCGCGGCCGCCCCGCCGGCGACATCGACGCCCTCGTCGACGTCATCCTGCGCCTGCAGTCCCTGGCCCTCGACCTCGGCGACGCCATCTCCGAGCTCGACATCAACCCCATCCTGGTCCGCCCGGCGGGCCAGGGCGTCGTAGCCGTGGACGCCCTCGTCGTCCCCACCAGGCAGCCCTGACCCGACCGCCTGCCCGCGTTGGCCGGGGCCCGGCCCGGCCAGGCTGAAGGAGTCCTGCCAGCGCCTGATCCGTGCCATCGCGGGTGGCGAGATCCTGGCCACCACGGCAGTGGAGGTCATCCAGAAGTTTTCGCATGGCCGGGCGCGTCGCCGCGACCGGAAAGACGCGACGGAGCGGGCGCGCGCCTACATCGGACTGCTGCGCCGCTACTCGTGGTCGAAGAACGGGACCTACGCAAAGGGTTGCGCCTGTTTCAGGAAAGCGTAGAGATGAGACCGTGCTACGCCGTCCCGGCCGCGCGGCGCATGCAGCTGGCGTCGTGCCAGGCTTCGACGACCCTTCGCCGGCGCTGGAACCAATCCGTCGGCCCGTTCCTGCGCCGTGCGTCCAAGTCAACCGTATTCCCCACTTCCGTGTGCGGACGGATGGCCGACACGCTCGGCGCCCTCCGGGCTTTCTCTCGGAGGGCTACGCTGCGTCTGCTTCGGCCATGGGGGGATATATGAAACGGCTTCACGGGTGGCGTCTGCTAGCCGCGGCGGTCACGCTCGGGGTGGGCTGCACAGGGTGCGGGGGATCGGATGGTGGGCCGGATACGGGGCCCACGAGCCCCACCTCGGTCGCGGCCACATCCGCCGAACCGACGGCGGACGCGGCTCCCGACGACGCGGCGACCACCCTGCCGCCGGGGGCGCAGCCGGGACTGGACGACTACGACGGCGACGGTCAGCCCGACCCGACCTGCGACACGCAGGACTTCGGTGGCGGGCTGGTGCTGCGCATCCCGTGCGAGATCGGCACGGCCAACGAGCCGGAAAGTGGCAGCCGGCTCGTCGACGGATCGCTGTATCGACTGCCGGGCTCCACCGACATCGACCTCACCGGAATCTCGGGCAGCCTGCTGCTGGCCCGGGACACGGCCGGCGTGAAGGTCGTCATCGTCGTGTTCAACAGCGACAACCTGTTCGCGACCGGCAGCGACGCAATCGGCAGCACCGACACGATGGACAACACCATCAAGCTGATCAACTCGAGGTTCCCCGGCGGCAAGATCCAGGTCCGCGGCCACACCGACTCGACCGGCACCGCCGGCGCGAATCAGGCACTGTCGGAACGCCGGGCCGGCGCCGTCCGGGCCTACCTGCTTGACCACCGCGTCAACGCCACCGAGGTCACCGCCGTCGGCATGGGCAGCACCAGACCCCTCGCCGAGAACGCCAACCCCGACGGTTCACCCGACCCCGAAGGCCAGGCCTTCAACCGTCGGGTTGAGTTGGTTCTACGCCTTCCGAACGGCTGAGCGGAAGCCACCCGCGTATCGCCCGCGGAACGCGGGCGCGGCGTGCCCGCCCGCGGGCTGTCCCACCGGCCGGTTTCCATGATCTGGTGGAGTTGTGGGAGCCATGGCTCCGAAAATTCCACCAGATCATGGGCGGGCTCTTCGTCTCTCAGCCTGCGCCGGAACGCTTACGGCGCGGGCCGGTCGGCTGGTCGGCGCTATTCGGCGGCGAGGTCGGTCGTAGTCAGGGGATGGCCGGGCAGCGGCGTCGTGGGGCGGGCGCGCAAGCCGTCGAGGATGATGGCGCGGGCGCGATCGAAGGCGATCTCGGCCGTCGTGCCGAGGCCGCGGCTGAGGCTGTAGGCGGCGAGCGCGAGCAGGTGGGCGACGTCGCCGGAGCCGACGTCGGGGCGCAGTGACCCCTCGGTCTGGGCCGCGCGGATCAGGGCGTCGAGCGCCTCGGCGTACTCGCGGCGGATCCTGGTGATGGCCGGGTCGGCGCGCACGGCCGCCGCCATCCCCGGTGAGAACAGGACGGTCAGTCGCATCGTGAGCCGCAGCTCGCGCGACGGGCTGAGGCTGCGTACCAGCGCGTCCCAGGCACGGCCGTCGGCCGCGGTCTCGTCGGCCGCGGTCTCGTCGGCCGCCGCGCGGGCCCTGGCGAGCGAGGTCGCCAGGCTGTCGCGCACGACGGCCACGACCAGCGCCTCCCGGTCGGGGAAGTGGCGGTACAGCGTGCCGACACCGACGCCGGCGAGCCGGGCGATCTCCTCCATCGGCACGTCGGGCCCGTCGTCGGCGAATGCCTGGGTGGCCGTGGCGATGATGCGGTCGCGGTTGCGGCGCGCGTCGGCTCGCAGGTGAGGTCGAACCTCCGCCGTCATGGCAGGACACCATCCCCAGCCATGCGCGCCCTTGTCGCGCGCCGCCTGGCTAAGGCCTCCGGAGCCGACGGGCGACAGGCCACCATCGGAAAATCATACCGTCGGGCGCTGCTCACCCGTCGGGGCGAGGCGCTGGGCGCGCTCGCCCCGTGTCGGGCGCTGAGCCTAACCTCCCAGATCGCTTCGCGATCCGGCAGGAACCCTGCTCCTGGCGTGGTGCCGGGGTCCTGGCTTCTGGCGGTGGTGCGCCTTGGGCCGGGCTGACGAGGTGGTCGGGTTGGTAGAGCGCCGATGCGCTGTCACCAGGTGTGGCCGAGGTGCATTTGCTGGTCGCTGGGACCGTGTCGCGGGCCGCCGCGTGGCTGGACATCCGAGCCCATGGGATGTCTGTCGGCTGGCGGCAGCCGACCTGACCCGGGATCCCTCGTCCTCGTGACGCGGCGTGACCGCGGCTTTCTGGCTCATTTATCCAGGGCATTTGTCAATCCGTTGACCAAATGACCATGGTACGCGAGCATTCACTCCCGAGCTCCGGCGAGTAGAGGGATACCACATGCACGCCATAGAGATACCAGCCAACAGCCCGTCCGGCGACCGAGGGCGACGGCGGGCGCGTGGGCACGTCCGCGCGTCAGCCGCATTAGCCGCGTTAGCCACCGTCGCGGCGAGCCTGCTGCTCGCCGCCTGCGGCGGCTCCGGCAGCGACGACGAGGGCGGCGCGGCCCCGGCGGCCACCGCCAGCACGGCCGGCACGGATCAGGTGCTCGGCGCCCTGAACCCCGCAAAGGGCGCGCCCGTCAAGATCGGGATGATCTCGGACGGCAAGGGCGCCGTCACGGACCTCTCCTTCGAGAGTCCCGTCGCCGACACGACCGTCGCCTATCTCAACGACCGCAAGGGCGGCATCGGCGGGCACCCGATCGAGCTGGTCAAGTGCGACGCCCTCGCCGACCCGGCCAAGGGCACCGACTGCGCGAACCAGATGGTCGAGAAGAACGTCACCGCGGTCGTCGTCGGGTCGTCCTCCGTCGTGGAGAGCATGTGGGAGCCGCTGCACCAGGCGCACATCCCGGTGATCTTCGGTGGCGCCAACGCGGCCTCGATCCTCACGGACAAGGACTCGACGTTCGTCCTGAGCGATGCGCTGTTCTCCCTGGTCAGCCTGCCGATCCAGCTGGCGAAGGACAAGAAGATCGACACGGTGTCCGTCGTCGCCATCGACGTGCCGGCCGTGATGAGCATCTACCAGACGGTCGCGCCCGCCGCCTTCAAGGCCGCCGGCATCAAGCTGGACCTCGTGCCAGTCCCGCCGGGCACCGCCGACATGACGCCGCAGATGCAGCGCATCGCGGCCGCCGGCCCGCGGGTTGTGCAGATGATCGGTAGCGACTCGTTCTGCATCGCCGGGCTCAACGGTCTGCACTCCGTCGGCTTCACCGGCCCGGTCGTCGCCATCTCGCAGTGCGTCACCGACGCCCTACGCAAGGCGGTTCCGGGCTCTGTGCTCAAGGGCATCACCGTCTCGGCGACCGCCCCGATCGGCACGGACAACCCGTCGACGCGGCTGTTCTCCGCCGTCGTCGACAGCTACGGCAAGGGCAAGGGCATCCAGGTCAACCGCCAGGGCTCGCTGAGCATGTTCACCGTCGTCGCGGCGCTGCAGGCGGCGACCGAGGGCATCTCCGGAGACATCACCCCGGCGTCGATCACTGCCGCGATCAAGTCGATGCCGGAGAAGGACCTGCCCGGCGCCGACCCGATGAAGTTCCGCTGCAGCGGCAAGGCAGCGCCGGCGACCCCGGCGGTCTGCGTCCGCGGGGGCCTGGTCACCTCCCTGGACGACAAGGGCCAGCCCACCGAGTTCCGCGCCGTCGCCTCCACGCCCATCGAGGGCTGAGCGGGGTATCTGGACGGCCAGTTCGTACAGCCAGGGTTCCGCGGCGCCGTCGACGCCGCGGAACCCGCTGGCGCCCCCTGGCCGCCGAGGGTTTCGCGACCCCCTAGCCTTGCGGTGTGGCGCTGCACAGGCAGGCGATGGGGGAGCGGGCGGACGCGCGACTGGCGGTGCGGCCGCAGTTGCGGTTGCCGACGCGGCCGGCGGGCGTCGCGGCCGAGGGCGGCGGCGAGCTGCCCCGGTACCGGCTCCCGGCGGGGCCGATGGACCCGGAGACCGCCTACCAGCTGGTGCGCGACGAGCTGATGCTCGACGGCAACGCCCGGCTGAACCTGGCCACATTCGTCACCACCTGGATGGACCCGCACGCCGACCGGCTGATGGCGGAGTGCGCGGCCAAGAACATGATCGACAAGGATGAGTACCCGCAGACCGCCGAGCTCGAGGCGCGCTGCGTGAACATCCTCGCGGACCTGTGGCACGCGCCCGACGCCCGCGACGCGGTCGGCTGCTCGACGACCGGCTCGTCGGAGGCCTGCATGCTCGCGGGCCTCGCGATGACCCGCCGGTGGCGGGCCAGGCGGCGCGCCGCCGGCCTGCCCGCCGACCGGCCGAACCTCGTGATGGGCGCGAACGTGCAGGTCTGCTGGGAGAAGTTCGCCCGTTACTGGGACGTCGAGGCCCGGCTCGTCCCGCTCGCGCCCGGGCGCACCCACCTCACCGCGGACGAGGCCGTGCGGCACTGCGACGAGAACACGGTCGGGGTGGTCGCCATCCTCGGCTCGACGTTCGACGGGACGTACGAGCCGGTCGCCGAGATCGCCGCCGCGCTCGACCGGCTCGCCGCCGGCGGCGGACCGGACGTGCCGGTGCACGTCGACGCGGCCTCCGGCGGCTTCGTCGCCCCGTTCTGCGACCCCGACCTCGTCTGGGACTTCCGGCTCGACCGGGTCGTCTCGATCAACGCCTCGGGCCACAAGTACGGCCTGGTGTACCCGGGCGTCGGCTGGGTGCTCTGGCGCGACCACGACCACCTGCCCGAGGAGCTCGTCTTCCACGTCGACTACCTCGGCGGCACGATACCCACGTTCGCGCTCAACTTCTCCCGCCCCGGCGCGCAGGTCATCCGCTGATCAGCAGCAGATGAGGGCACCGGAGGGGCAAACCCCATGGCTACCAGGCTTTCCGACGCTCAGCGGCGCACGCTGACGATCATCACAGGTGGCGGTTGCACCGCCGTTGAGCAGGTCTACGGGACGATCGGCGCGAACGCCCGAAGCGAGTACCGCGACGCCAAGGGCAACCGGCTGGACGGCCGGACGGTTGGGTCTCTCGTTCGCCGTGGCCTGGTCGAGATGGTCAACCCGCGCGAGCGTGGCGCGTTCCGCATCGAAGCCCTGACCGTGCCTGCCAGCAACACGCCGGAACCGGCCGCGCCGGTCGAGTACCCGATCGTTGACCGGACCAACGAAGCTCCCGCGTGCGCGTCCGCCGTCCGCATGGGTGACAGGGCCCGTCTGGCCGACGGCAACACGGGCACCGTGACCTACGTCGAGCGCTTCCACCGTCCTTACGGGGACACGATCGAGATTGAGCTAGACGGCGTCACGGGCGGCCCGGACGGGCCGCACTCGGCCATGTGGCGTGAGCTTCGGGCGGACGAGCGCATCACGATCATTTTCCGTCGCCCGCTGGTGCGGAGCGTGGCCGCGTGACCAGCACATTTGGCGGCCGGCATACCGTGGCTGACGTGCGCGTCGTTCTCTACTGCCGTCGAAGCAAGGCAGACGACCGGGCGGGCAAGTCCGTAGGTGAGCAGGAGGCAGCTCTACGCGGCGTGGCTGAGCGTCTCGGCTGGACGATCGTTGACGTGATCGTCGAAGACGGCAAGGGTGCCTCTCCCTGGTCTGCGTCACCGCGCGAGACGTGGCCACGGGTCGTGGCGATGGTCGAAGCCAGACAGGTCGACGTTGTCGCCGTTTGGGAGATCTCCCGCCTTGACCGTGACGACACTCGGGGGCGCGTGTTCATCGACCGATGCGCCCGGTTGGGCGTGAAGATCGCCGAAGGTGATCGGGTCTATGACCCACGGGACGAGCGCGACCGGAAGACGATCACAGAGGCATTGGACGACGCCCGACAGGAGATCGTAAAGCTTCGCAAACGGTCCAAGCGTGGCCTTGACGCCAACATCGCTGCCGGAATCCCCCCATCATCCGTCGCATACGGATACGACGCGGTGAGAGACGCCCGTGGGCGTCTCACGGGCTGGGTCGAGAACCCTGCTACGGCCGCCGTCGTCCGGGAGATCTACGCCCGATATCTCAACGGTGAGGGTCGGCACACGATCACCATGGACCTGAATGCCCGGGGAGTGCCTACCCCTCGCAATGGCGATGAGTGGTCCGCCGCAACCGTTGGTCGAATTCTGGAGAACCAGACGTACACCGCCGTGCGCACCTTTGAAGGTTCGGAGAACCTTGACGCTGGTGAGTACGCGATCAACATTCCGGTCATGATCGGTCAGGGTGAGTTCCTGCGCGTCCAGGCCAGGCGCCGAGAGTCTGCCGAGCAGTACCGGCACGTCGCACGGCCAACGCGGTTCACATCGTTGTTGGCAGGCATCGCCCGGTGTGGAGTTTGCGACTCAACCGTGACGTCTAGGAAGATCGGCCCGTACCGATACCAGGGCTACATGTGTTGCGGCATCGGGCAGTGCACCATGATTCAGGCCAAGGGTTTGGACGATCACGTAATCCGACACATCGCATACGTGCTGGCGTCAGAGAACGCCATGACGATCATTGGCGCGCCGGACGAGTCCAGCGTGGTGCGGGCACAGATCAAGGTTGCCGACCTTGGGGCAGAGTTGGTGGAGCTTCAAGCCCTGGTGAAGACACGCAAGGGCGCATCCAAGATCGCGCTGTTGGATGAGATCGACGAACTAGAGCAAGCCCTGACATCTGCCCGCCAGCGTGCACAGGACGCATCCGTGCCGGAAGCCTTGCGGGAGTTGCTAGAGGGCACTACGGGCGACCCTGGGGCCATTGAGGCACGCCTACGGGGGATGAGCATGCCGGCTCAACGGGAGATCGTGAAGGTAGTTGCCCCCGGGTTGAAAGTCGCCAAGGGGCAGCGCGGCAGACGCGGGTTTGATCCCGGGCGCGTCCTTGGCTTGGAAAATCTCGCAGGGCTCGCCGAGTCAGCGGCCAAGCACCCCGCATACACAGGCGGACTAGAAATGCCCCCCGTACCGGTGGAGACACCGGCGGTTGCCCGACTGGTCGTCTCGAAAGTGAAGCAAGAGGTACCGGCCGAAGATCTCATTCGCATCCGGGAACTACTGGCAGAGGAGTAACCAGGCCGAACAACCCGAAGACCCCCCGACGTACCGGGGGGTCTTCGTCGTATCTGCCCGCTATGGGCGCTGTGAGCCACGTAGGCGCCCGTTCGTACGGTCCCGGTAGTCGGGGTCCGGCAGCCTACCGACGGCGTCACTCGTCCTTCGGTGCCGTCGCGGCGCCGAGCCGCGCCAGCTCGCGTACCAGATCGTCGGCCGTATGGTCGTCCGGCAGCTCGACCGACTCACGGTAGTAGGCGAACACGTCCGGCGCGATCTCCTCGCCGTTCGTCCAGGTGATCTCTACCTGCATCGTCATTCCCCCACCAGGTCGGGACGTTCCAATGATGTAGACTCGTCCCAGGTCGTCGGCCAGTACTACTCGCTGCTGCGCTTCGGCCACGAGGGCTACCGGCAGGTGACGCAGGGCTGCCGCGACGTGGCGACCTGGCTGTCCGGCACGATCGCCGCGATGGGCCCCTTCGAGCTCGTCTCCGACGGCGCCACCGGCATTCCCGCGTTCGCCTTCGCGATCCGCGACGCTCGCGCCGCCGGGTTCAGCGTGTTCGACGTCTCGGAGCTGCTGCGGACCCGAGGCTGGCAGGTCCCCGCCTACCGCTTCCCGCCGGCGCTGGACGAACTCGCCGTGCTACGGGTCGTCGTCCGCAACGGGTTCGGCCCGGATCTGGCCGATCACCTGGCCACGGACCTGCGCCGCGTCGTCGACCGCCTCGCGGCCGTTGGGCACCCGGCCCAGCTCGGCGACGAGCCGGCCGTCACCGGCTTCCATCACTAGATGACGCCGCCGGCGCGCAGGGCGGCCAGGTCGTCGGGGGTGCGGCCGAGCTCGGTGAGGATCGACTCGGTGTGGGCGCCCAGGGCCGGGATGTCGCCCATCGGGAAGGCCCAGTCCTTGTTGACCGGGGGCGGCAGGACGGCGCGGACGGGGCCGGCGGGGGAGGAGACCTCGCGCCAGCGGTCACGGGCGGCCAGGTGCGGGTGGTCGATGACGTCGGGGATGGTGTTGAGGCGGGCGTTGCCGATGCCGGCCTTGTCCAGCTGCTCGCGGGCGTCCTCGAGGGTCACGGTGCTCGCCCAGGCGGCGAGGTGAACGTCGAGCTCGGCGCGCCGGCTGACCCGGTCGTCGTTCTCGGTGAACCGCGGGTCGTCGGCGAGGTCGGGCTGCCCGAGGACCTCGCGGGCCAGCCGCTGCCACTCGCCGTTGTTCGTCGTGCCGAGCACGAGCACCTGGCCGTCTGCCGTCTTGTAGTTGCCATAGGGGGAGACAGCGGGGGAGCTGACGCCGTTGGGCTCCTGGACGAGGCCCGAGCCCATGGTGAAGTTGAGCGCGTAGCCCATCCACTCGACGGCCGCGTCGAACAGGCCGACCTGGATCGCGGCGCCCCGGCCGGTCGTGGTGCGCGCGTGCAGCGCGGCGAGCACGGACGTCAGCGTGTACATGCCGCCGCCGATGTCCGCGAGCGGGACGCCGGCCTTCGCGGGGTGCCCCTGGTGGCCGGTGATGGCACAGGAGCCGGACTCCGACTGGACCAGCAGGTCGTAGGCACGCTTGTGGGAGAGCGGGCCGCCCTCGCCGTAGCCGGAGATGTCGACGGCGATGATCCGCGGGTATCTCGCGTGCAGCTGCTCGGCGGCCAGCCCCCGGCGGGCGGCGCCCCCGGGGGCGAGGTTCTGCACGACGACATCCGCGCGGGATACCAGTTCCTCCAACGCCGCCGCGCCGCGCGGGTCGCGCAGGTTGACGGCGAACGACTCCTTGCCCCGGTTCAACCAGGCGAAGTGCGCGCCGATCTCGCCATGCCAGGCCCCGTCGTACGAGCGGGCCATGTCGCCGCCGTTCGGGTTCTCCACCTTGACGACGCGGGCGCCGAGGTCCGCGAGGTGCCGGGTCGCCAGCGGCGCGGCGACGGCCTGCTCCAGGCCGACGACGAGCAGCCCGGCGAGCGGCAACGCTCCGGGGGCGGCGGGAACGGTCTCGGTCGTCGTCGCGTCTGTCGTCGAGGTGGAGGTCGTCACGTGCGACATCATTCCCTGGCTGGCGTCGACCCGCATTGCCCCGGAGCCGTCCCCGGGTAAATGCGACAACCACCACCCCGCCTGGGGAGGGGCGATGTCAGGCCCGGTGGAGCAGGGTCATGACCTCGGTGACAAGGAGCTCCCCGGCCTCGTCGCGGGTGTCGGAGCGAAGCCGGACGAAGGTCATCCGCTTGCCGCGGCTGTTGGTGGTGACGCGGACGTCCTCCACCTCGCCGGTGACGTGCACGGTGGTGCCGGCGAGCACGGGCCGGTGATAGGCGAACTCCTGCTCGGCGTGCAGGATCAGGCCACCGTCCTTGCGCAGCGCGGCGATGATCTCGGTGGTGTCGAGGGCGCCGTCGGGGCGGGCGGGCTGCAGGTCGGGGAACGCGCCGAGCAGCCGGGCGGCGAACGTGAACGTGGGTGGGGCGGGGACGTCCTCGAAGCCCGCCGCCACCGCCGCCCCGGCCCGCTGGTAGACGGCCGAGGTGTCGATGACGGCCTCGGCGAAGGCGGCGACGGCGCCCCGCTCGACGACGACGGTCGCCGGCGGCAGCTGGGTGCCGATGAAGTCGGTCGCGCTCACGGTGCTCTCCTCTGGAGACAGGCGGGGAGACGGGCGGGCCGGGGCGGAGGCCTCAGGCGAGCCGGAAGACGGGGACCGTCAGGTCGGCCTCGTCGTCGGCCCGGAAGTCGACCTTGACGCGCATGCCGATCGCCAGCTCGGCCTCGGTCACGTCGACGATGTTGGTCTCCAGCCGCGGGCCCTCGTCGAGGTCGACGATCGCCGCGATGTAGGGCACCCGGGCCTTGAACGGCGGCAGGTCGTTCACCCGCACCTCGGACCAGGTGTAAAGCGTGCCGGTGCCGGCGGCCCGTTCCCAGGTGACGTTCTGGCTCCAGCACGAGGGGCAGAACGGGCGGGGGTAGAGGTGCGCCTTGCCGCAGTCGCCGCAGCGGCGGATCAGCAGCTCGCCCTTGCGGGCGGCGTCCCACCAGGGCGCGGTCTCCTCCTCGATCGTCGGCAGATCGAACCGTGGACCGCTCATGCCCGCCTCCTTGGCGCCGCGACCGCGGATCCCGCGACGACGGCCGCGCCCTCCGCGTTGACCAGCTGGCAGTCGAGCTCGACGAGGCCGGTGGCCTCGTCCCTGCTCGTCACCGTGATGTCGGTGCTCAGCACGTCGCCCGGCCAGGCCTGCGTCGTGAAGCGCACCTTGTAGCCGCGCAGGTTACCGATGCCGACGAGGTCGGTCAGCGCGGTCGCGAGCACCCCGGCCGAGAACATGCCGTGCCCGAAGACGCTCTTCATGCCGGCGGCGCGCGCCCGCTCGTCGTCGTGGTGCAGGGGGTTGAAGTCGTGGGACGCGCCCGCGTAGCGGACCAGGTCCGTCCGGGTCAGCGTAAGAGTGCGTACCGGCGCCTTCCCGCCCACCTCGAGGTCCTCGAAGTAGACGGCACCCTTCTCCGTCTCCGTGCCCGGCTCGGCGGCCTCGGCGGGCGCCGTTGCGTCGTCCATGCGCTCTCCCGGCGGTGCTGTCCATGGGGTGCTGTCAAGGAGCGGTGCCCGGGACGGCGCCGGTGCAGGCACTCGAACCCGTAATCGGATAGTATATACAAAATTCGGGGTAGGCCGGAGTCTTCGCCGGATCGGCGGGCTCGGTGGGCGAGTGGCGGGGCGTAGTCAGCTTGGGGGCGGGCCCGTCGCCGTTGGCCACCTGATGGCGGGCCGTAGGTGGTACGGCACCGGCTGAATAGGTCGGATGAAGCGGTACCAGACTGGTACGGGGCGAGGAGGACGTATGACGGGGCAGGTGGCCGTCGTCGGCGCGGCGCTGTCGGACTGCGGGCGGGTCGACAACGCGACCCCGTTCGCGCTGCACTACCAGGCGGCCGCCCGCGCCCTCGCTGACGCGGGCCTCAGCCATGCGGACGTCGACGGCTTCGGCTCCACCGGGCTTGGCGTGCTGGCGCCGGTCGAGCTGGCCGAATACCTCGGCCTGCGCCCGACGTGGGTCGACTCGACCGGCGTCGGTGGCTCCACCTGGGAGGTCATGCTCGAGCACGCCGTCGACGCGATCAAGGCTGGCACGGCGCACACCGTCCTGCTGGCGTACGGCTCGACGGCCCGTGCCGACCTGAAGAAGCGGCTGCGCACCGCGAACCTGTCGCTGTCGACCCGCGGCCCGAGCCAGTTCGAGGCGCCTTGGGGGCACACGCTCATCGCCAAGTACGCGATGACGGCACGGCGGCACATGCACGAGTTCGGCACAACGATCGAGCAGTTCGCGAACATCGCGGTCGACACCCGGTACAACGCGGGCCTCAATCCCGACGCGATGTACCGGGACCCGATCACGGTCGACGACGTGTTGTCCGCCTCGATGGTGGCCACTCCGTTCACCAAGCTGCACTGCTGCATCCGCAGCGACGGCGGCGGCGCGGTGGTACTGACCTCCGCCGAGCGCGCCGCCGATCTGCCGCGCCCCGCGGTGCGGGTACTGGGCACGGGCACCGCCAGCAACGTCACGACGATGTCGGAGTGGACCGACTTCACGGTGTCGCCGGCGGCGGTTTCCGGGAAGCTGGCGTTCGAGCGCGCCGGGCTCACCCCGGCCGACGTCGACGTCTGCCAGTTCTACGACTCCTTCACCTCCACGGTGCTGCTCACTTTCGAGGCGCTCGGCTTCTGCGGTCGCGGCGAGGGCGGTGCCTACCTGGAGGGCGCCGCGATGCGGGTCGGCGGGCGGATGCCGACCAACACCGACGGGGGCGGCCTATCCGCCTGCCATCCCGGCATGCGCGGGATCTTCCTGCTGGTGGAGGCCGTCCGACAGCTGCGCGGCGAGGCGGCCGGCCGACAGGTCCCCGGCGCCAGAGTGGCGTGTGTCAACGGGACCGGTGGCTGGTTCTCGTCCACCTCGACCGTCCTGCTGGGCGTCGACTGATGCCGCCAGCCTCCCCGCCCGGCGCGTGCCGGCCCGGTGCGCGCGGGCGCCGCCCGCACTGGTCGGCCCGCGGGTGGCGGAACTGGCAGCCGAGTCAGACGTGACCCTTGTTACATCGAGGTCGGATTGCATATCATATCCACTCTCAACTGCCGTATGGCTGCACCAGGAGGCCCCATGTCGTCTGGCGGTACTGAGTCGATGGGCGGTACCGAGTCGGTGACGGCCGCGACACCGACGCCACGGCCGTCACCGGCCGGACCGGCCGCGACAGCCGTCGCCGAGCCACTGCTGCGCCTGACCAGCATCAGCAAGCGGTTCGGCGGTGTCCAGGCGCTTACCGACGTCTCGCTGGACGTCGCGCCGGGAATGGTGCGCGGGCTCATCGGCCCGAACGGTGCGGGCAAGACGACGCTGTTCGACGTCGTCTCAGGCATCACCGCGGCGACGACCGGCAAGGTCGAGTTCGGTGGCCAGGACATCACGAGGCTGACCTCCACCGGCCGCTCGCGCCTCGGGATGCGCCGCACCTTCCAGCGGGCCCAGGTGTTCAGCTGGCTGTCCGTCGAGGACAACGTGCTCGCGGCGCTGGAGTGGCGCGGCGGTGGTGGCGGCGTGCTCGCCGACCTGGTCGCCTGGCCGAAGCGGCGCTCGCTGGAGAAGGACCGCCGCGAGCAGGTGGACGAGGTGCTCGAATGGTGCGGCCTGGCCGACAGCCGCCGGGTCGCCGCCGGTTCGCTGCCGCTCGGCCTTCAGCGCCTCGTCGAGCTCGCCCGGGCGATCGTCGACACTCCGACGCTGCTGCTGCTCGACGAGCCGACCTCCGGGCTCGACCACGCCGAGTCCGAACGCTTCGGCGACCTGGTCCAGTCGCTGCGTGGCAGGGGCACCGCGGTGCTGCTCGTCGAGCACGACGCCGGTTTCGTCATGCGGATGTGCGACCGGATCGCCGTGCTCAACCTCGGTTCGGTGCTGGCGGAGGGCACACCGGCCGAGATCCAGGCCGACGAGGCCGTCCGCGATGCATATCTCGGCTAGCGCCAGCGCGTTGGCCGCGGCACAGCGGCACAGCGGCACAGCTCCACCCCGGTCCTGGCGGCTGCCCGCCCGTCGGCACCGGGTTTCCGGACGCCGCGTCCGCGCGGCTTCATGCGCGGACGCCATAAGGAGGAGTTCGTGACCGAGTTCTTCAACCTGGTGGTCTCGGGGCTGGTCACCGGTGCGTTATACGCGATCCTCGCGTCCGGCCTGACCCTGAGCTATCAGACGTCCGGTGTCTTCAACTTCGGCCAGGGTGGCGTCGCCTTCTCGACGGCCTACCTGTTCTTCCAGCTGAACACCGGCCAAGGTCTGCCGATCGTGCCGAGCGCGATCATCTGTGTCGGCATATTCGCGCCCCTGCTGGGCTGGTTGCTGCACCGGGTGCTGTTCAACCCGCTGCGGGAGGCGTCGATCGCCGCCCGCATGGTGGCCTCGCTCGGCCTGCTGATCGCCCTGCCCTCACTCGGGCTGTGGATCGTGGCCCTGCTGAAGGACAAGGCGCACTGGGATCTGCCCGCGATCGAGGACGTCTACCGGATCCCCGGCCTCGGTCCGAGCCCGAAGAAGATCCACGTCATCGGCGACGGCCTGGTCATCGACAGCGACCAGCTTGCGATGCTCGGTGCGGCGATCTTCTCGGCGGCGCTGCTCTACTACCTGGTCCGGCGCACCCGGATCGGCCTGGAGATGCGGGCCTCGGTCAGCCGGCCGAACCTCGCCGCCCTACGCGGGGTCGACCCGGACCGTGCCTCCGCCATCTCCTGGATCACCTCGTGTGGGCTCGCGGGCCTGGTGGGCGTTCTGCTCGCGCCGATGTTCGGCCTGAGCTCGTTCAGCTACAACACGCTGCTGTTCATCTCGATCCCGGCCGTCGTCCTCGGCCGGATGGCCTCGATCCCGATCGCGATGCTCGGCGGCCTGCTGCTCGGCGTGGCGCAGAACCTGGTCGACGGCTACGTCGACCTCGACATCACCGGGTTCCGCACCGCGGTGCCGTTCATCATCCTGTTCGGCCTGCTGATCTACTTCGGCGCGGAGCGCGGCCGCAGCGCCGGCACGACGCTGGAGGAGAAGCCGCCGGCGGACGCGCTGGGGGAGCACGGGTCGCCCTGGCAGCGGCGCATCCTCTGGGGGATCGGCACCGTCGGCCTGCTGGCCTACACCGCCTGGGGCGCGACCGACTTCTGGGCCGGCCTGCTCGCCCAGGGCCTGGCAACGTCGATCGTGCTGCTGTCCTTCACGGTCGTCACCGGCATCGGCGGCATGGTGAGCCTCGCGCAGGCGGCCTTCGTGCTCGCCGGCGCGTTCACGGCGGGCATCCTTCTCGACGGCGGGGTCCCGTTCCTGCCCGCGCTGATCGCCGGCACGCTGGTCTCGGCGATCATCGGCCTGATCGTGGCGCTGCCGACCCGCCGGCTCGGCGGCCTGCCGCTGGCGCTGTCGACGCTGGCGCTCGCCTACGTCGGGCAGAACCTGCTCTTCCAGATCCGGAGCATCTCCAACGGCTCCGGCGGCTGGGCGGTGACCCCGGGGCACATCGGCGGGATCGACCTGTCCAACCCGCGCTGGCTGGTGCTGCTCATGCTGCTGCTGGTCGGCCTCGGTGTCTGGGTCGTGCACGCCCTGCGCTCCTCCAGCACCGGACGGGCGATGCTCGCCGTCCGCTCCAGCGAGGCGGGCGCCCGCACCAGCGGCATCGCCGTCGACCGGATGAAGCTGCTGGTGTTCGTGATCTCCGCGGGCATCGCCGGCTTCGGCGGCGTCATGCTGGCGGCAAGCCGCGGCCGGGTCACCAACACCGACTACGACGCCCTGCTCGGCCTGGTGTGGCTGGCCACCACGGTCACGCTGTCCATCCGACGGCCGGCCGGCGCGGTGCTGGCGGGCCTCGTCATGGCGCTCGCGCCGCAGGCACTCGAGGGCGTCCCGGCGTCGAGCTACTTCATGCAGATGCTGTTCGGCCTCGGCGCGATCGGCCTCGCGCGCGACCCGGAGGGCGGCCTGTCCGCCGGGGCACGGGCCAAGCGCGAGCGGACCGCGCGCAAGGCGGCCAGGCAGCAGGCGGCCGCGACGGTTGGCACGGCCGGGGCGGACGCGCCCGCGACGACGCTGCCCGCGACGACGCTGCGGCCGCTGCCCGTGGCCACGACGTCCCCGGTCGCGGCCACGGACGGGGACCGGGCGTCGGCGGAGCCGGTGCTGCGGATCGCCGGCCTGAAGGCCGGCTACGACGAGATCGAGGTGCTGCACGGCATCGACCTGACCGTCGGCGCCGGCGAGGCGGTCGCGCTGCTCGGCAGCAACGGTGCCGGCAAGACGACACTGTGCTCGGTCGTCGGCGGCCTGGTCCCGATCCGCGCGGGCGGCGTGTGGCTCGCCGGTCAGGACGTCACCCGGGTGCCGGCGCGGCGCCGCGAGCGCGACAGCGTCTACCTCGCGCCCGAGGGCCGTGGCATCTTCCCCGACCTGACGGTCGAGGAGAACCTGATGCTGTGGCTGCGCGCGGCCGAGGAGCGGCAGACCGCGTACGCGGCCTTCCCGCTGCTCAAGGACCGGCGCAACCAGGCGGCGGGCACCCTGTCCGGCGGTGAGCAGCAGATGCTCACGCTCGCGCCGGCGCTCGTGCGGCCGCCGAGGCTGCTCGTCGCCGACGAGCCGTCGCTCGGCCTCGCGCCGCTCATCATCGGGCAGATCTTCGACGCGCTGCGGCAGTTGCAGAGCCAGGGCACCACGCTGCTGATCGCCGAGGAGAAGACCCGCGACGCGCTGGCGATCGCCGACCGGGTCGCGTTCCTCACCGTCGGCCACATCACCTGGACGGGTCCGGCGGCCGAGGTCGACGCCGAGCGTCTGGCCACCGCCTACCTGGGCATCATCCCCGAGGCTGCCGAGGCGGCGGTGGCCGGCGCGCGGCCGCTCGACGCCGTCGCGACCTCCGGCGCGGGTGGCGGCCCGCGCGTCGACCTGGAGGACTGACGCATGCCGCGCAGGCCCGTGACCGCGCGACGCCTCGCCGTGATGGCCCGGCCGACGGCCCGGCGGCGCGGCACGGCCGGACACGAGCGGTAAAGGACGTGTTCGGCGTGACGCGGACCGTGTACCCGTCCGCTGTCTTCTCCCGGTTCCGGAATCCGAGGCTCCCCGGGCCGGGCGCCGCGTGGTCACAAATGGGTATGGCTGCGGTAACTCGCGGTCTCTCGGGTATCGGATCCAGGTGTCCTCAGGGTGGTACCGATGGAGCAAAAGTGACGGACGCGATGTCCGGGCGAACGCCTAGAGCGACGATGTCACCACTGCCCAGTCGTATACTTCCTGCAAGTTCCCCGCGGTCCGCTGCCCGCGCGGGAACACGGCGGGTCACCTGTTCGCCGGCCTCGGCCGGCTTCCCGGCGGCCCGTGATGCCTTCCCAGCAGAAAGGTTCCCGCCGAGGCCGCAGAAGGCACGGCGAGGACCCGGCCTTCCTGGACCCCCGGGCGAGCTCTCGCCGTTGTGGGGTATCCACTGGTCCGCGTGCGGACTGGTGGGTGGGCGTTTCGCTCGACCCAGTCGAAGGAGCCAGCAACTCGGCACCCTGGACCTGAGCTGAAGGAGCCGGCCATACCTCCCAACCGCCGGACGGCGACCGCGGTGAGCCCGCTTGGGCACCACGCCCCGGGCAAGCGGTCCGTCGTCGACCGCAGGAGCAGCGGAAGCCAGGTCGCCGACCACATCCGGGGCTTGATCTTCGCCGGCACCCTGCGCCAGGGCGACCACGTCCGCCAGGACGAGATCGCCGAGGAGCTGGGTGTCAGCCGCATTCCCGTGCGCGAGGCGATGATCGCGCTGGAGAGCGAAGGCTGGATCTCGATCGAGCCCCACCGCGGCGCGTTCGTCCACGGCCTGGATCTGAACTCGGTGCGCGACCACTACGCGCTGCTTGGCCAGCTGTACGGCCTGGCCTCCGAACGGGCCACCGAGCGGGGCGACGACGACGGCATCGAGGCGCTGTCCACGGCCGAGCGCGCGCTGCGCGCGGCGGAGGACCCCGACGATGTCCTGCACGCCAACGAGGCCTATATTCGCCAGATTTTCGCGATGGCGCAGTCACCTCGGCTGTCGTCGTTCGGCCGGCTGATGACGGGCGTCATTCCGGGCAACTTCTTCGCGCTCGTTCCCGGCACGATCCAGCCGCAGAAGCGCGGCATCGCCGCGGTCAACCGGGCCATAAGGGCCCGCAACGGCCAGCGCGCCTCCGTGGAGTTCGTCAAGATGCTGCGCGGTCACGGCGACCTCGTCGTCGACCTCCTCAAGTCCCGCAACATCCTCTGGAGCCCGGAGGACTGACCCGGCGTTGAGTCGTGGCCGACGGCGGTGCGTTTCGGGCACCGCCGTCGGCCACAAACAATCTCGGGAAGGCGGGGACCGCGACCGACGCGGTGGGTCAGCGCTTCTCGTAGGTGATACCGGCGGCTTCGGCGTCCCAGGTGGTGGGAGTGACGCCCTCGGCGCGCAGGTCACGCTTGAGGACGCGGCCCACGGGGCTGCGGGGCAGCTCGTCGCGGAACTCGACGTAGCGGGGGATCGCGAAGTACGGCAGCGCGTCCACGCACCAGCGGAAGAGCTGCTCCTCGGTGAGCGTCGAGCCCTCCCTGCGGGTCGCCGTCACCTTCACGTCGTCCTCGGTGAGCTTGCTGAAGACGGCGTGCACGGCGACGTCGGCGAGCTCGCCGTGGCCCATGAGAATGCGCTCGACCTCGAAGCTGGAGATGTTCTCGCCGCGTCGGCGCAGGTAGTCGGCCTTGCGGTCGACGAAGAAGAGGAAGTCGTCGGAGTCGATCCGGCCGATGTCGCCGGTGTGGTACCACCAGTTCCTGCTGGTCTCGACGGTCGCCTCCGGCCGGCCCCAGTAGCCCTCGAACATGACGTGCGCGAGCTTCGGCCGGATGACGATCTCGCCGTCGGTGCCGCGGGGGAGCTCGTTGTCCTCGTCGTCGAAGACGCGGACGTCGAAGTAGTCCTTGTTGATCATGCCGGCGGCCCGCGGCCTGTTGCGCGCACCGGGCGGCAGGCTGGAGATCAGGCTCGCCTCGGTGACGCCGTAGGCGCCGGAGAACGTGTCGATGCCGAACCGGCCGCGCAGGATGTCGTCGACCTCGGGCGGCAGCGGGGCGGCGCCCATCATCCGCAGCGACGTGTTCGCCTCGGGCGCGCCGGACTTCGGCATCTCCGGCCGGTCGACGTCGTGGGCCAGCAGGTAGGCCATCGTGCCGAGCGTCGAGGTCAGGGTCGCGCCGGCGCGGTTCATCTCCGGCCAGAAGTTCGAGACCGAGAACTTCCGGTAGATCGCGGAGCGCCCGCCGAAGACCAGCGCGCCGATCACGGCGGTGGTCAGCGCGTTGTAGTGGAACAGCGGCAGCGGCGTCCACAGCACGTCGTCAGCGGTCCGCCCCCAGGTGACGCCGATCTGGGTGGCCAGCGCCTCGTGGTAGTTGTGGCTGAGCATGCAGCCCTTCGACGGACCGGTCGTGCCGCCGGTGTAGATGAACGTCGCGAGGTCCGACGGCCGGCGCTCGACCGGGGCGGCGAGCGGGCTCGCGTTCGCCAGGTCGTCCCAGCGGTGGGATGTGGCGCCCGGGAAGTCGACCGGCTCGGGCCCGGTCACGACGACGTGGCGCAGCGCCTCGAGGTCGCCGGTGACGGCCCGCGCCCGGTCGGCCAGGTCGGCGGCGACGACGAGCACGGTCGCGCCCGAGTCGCGCAGCTGGTGGCGCAGGTACTCGCCCTTGTAGGCGGTGTTGATCGGTACCGCGATGCCGCCGGCCCACTGGGTGGACCACCAGACGAGCATCGCCTCCGGCGAGTTCTCGAGCAGGCTCGCGACCCGGTCGCCCGGCTGGAGGCCGAGCTCGCGCACCAGCGCGGCACCGAGAGCCGCGGCCGTCTGGGCGACGTCGGCCGCGCTGAACTTGGCGCCGTTCACGTCGAGGTACTCCGAGTCCGGGTCCTTCTCGGTGCGTGCCAGCAGCAGCGCGGTCGTGGTGTGCCGGGGGGCGCTACCCCAGACGCCGTCGGTCACGTGGCTCTCCCGCTTCTCGTCGTCGGGTGAACGGGTCTTGTGAATCAGCGAACAACGTTGTTGAATGATGGTTCAGTGATCGCGGCGGTCGGTTGGACGCTCGACGCCAGCCCAGGCCGCAAGGCCTGATCGTATATCTTATCCACTCTGCGTCCACTGCTTCGGAGGCAGCACATGACGATCTCGAGCGAGGCTCGCTTATCCCAGCAGGCGACACGGGCGGAACCCTTGGGACAGCCTGCGCAGCCTCCCGCGGACAGCCTCTACCAGGGTGTCGAGGTCCCGACCGTTACTGGGCCCCTCACGGAGCTGGTCGGCCTCCCGATGCCGCAGTGTCCGGACACCGTCACCGACCTCTCGATGCGCTACCGGGTCCGCCGCGAGCGGCGGCCGCGTTTCCCCTTCCCGATCCCGAACGGCTGGTTCATCGTCGCCACCGCCGACGAGCTCGCGCCCGGCCAGGTCAAGCCGCTGTACTACTTCGGCCGCGACCTGGTGCTCTTCCGGGGCGCCGACGGCACCCCGCACCTGCTGGACGCCTACTGCCCCCACCTGGGCGCCCACCTGGGTGCCGGCGGCCGGGTCGTCGGCGGCACCCTGCAGTGCCCGTTCCACGGCTGGCGGTTCGACGGCCAGAGCGGCACCTGCGTCGAGGTGCCCTACGACGACGTCGACCACATCCCGAAGACGGCCACCGCCCGCACCTACCCGACGCTCGAGCGCAACCACATGATCTGGGCCTGGCACCACCTGGAGGGCAAGGAGCCCTTCTACGACGTGCCCGAGGTGCCCGAGTTCCACGACGACGACTGGTCACCCATCGTCGTCCGCGACTTCGAGGTCGCCAGCTGCTGCCAGGAGATGGCGGAGAACAACGTCGACACCCCGCACTTCAAGTTCGTGCACGGCACCGAGGCGGTCCCGGAGGAGGAGTTCCACACCGACGGGCACCACAAGCGCACCGTCGCCCTCGACGGCGCCTTCGTCCGGGAGGGCTTCGGCCTGGGCCTCGGCGTGCTGCGGGTGCGCGATTACACCACGTTCCTGAGCTCCACGACGCCGATCGACGAGGAGCACGTCCACTGCCGGTGGATCTTCACCTCGCCGCGTTCGCTCGGCGATGGCACCGCCGAGGCCGCGGCCGACAGCTTCGTCGCCGGCGTCAGCCAGGACTTCCCAATCTGGGAGAACAAGATCTACAAGGACCCGCCGGTCCTGCGGCCTTCCGAGAAGGGCGTCACCGAGCACCGCCGCTGGTGCGAGCAGTTCTACTCCTACCCCGACGCCTGAGTACCGGCCCCGGAGCCTGAGCGCCGCCCCGGTGCGCGGGCCATCCCCCGAGACGTCACCCGAGAACCAACCACCGCCAGATCTACGTCTGTGAAGGAGATCCCATGGCCAACCGGTGGGTACATGAGGTCAAGAAGTTATCCGATGGCGAGCAGCAGGACCTGGGAGCCGGCCTGCCGCCGATCCCGTCCCTGGAGGTCGTCTACCTGACCGACCCGGACGTGCTGGCCGCCCTCCTGCCGCCGCCGCTGACCCCGCCGGCCGAGCCCCGCGTCCACGTCCGGGTCAGCGACATCGACCTGATGTTCGGCGCCCACCGGTACAAGGAGATGGTCGGCTTCCTCGCCGTCGACGCGGTGTACGACGGTGTGACGGGGGAGTACCCGCTGCTCATCCCGATCGACCTCGAAAGCGCGCTCGCGATCAGCCGGGAGCGCAACGGCGAGCCGAAGAAGCTCGCCGACATCGAGCTCACCCGCTCTGGCGACCACGTCGAGGGCCGGATCACCCGCAACGGCGTCACATTCGTGGAGATCGTCGGTGACGTCACCGGTGCCCTGCCGGTGCCGGAGCCCTACCCGTCGTCGCAGTGGTGGTACAAGTTCATGCCCGCTGTGTCCGGCACCGGCTTCGACGGCGACCCGCTGCTCGTCCGCTACGACCAGGTCCGCACTCCGGTCACCGTCGAGAAGGTCGAGGGCAAGCTCGTGCTGCGCGACGAGCCGACGGCCCCGATCGTCGACCTGCCCATGCTCGAGACCGTCTCGATCACGTGGACGACCCGGTCGTCGAAGGCCAGGACCAGCGTCGTCGGCCCGGTCGACCCGGTCGCCTTCGAGCCGTTCGCCCACAGCCGCTACGACCACTGACGGCGGGAGTGCACCGGCCATGAGTGAGAAGTACCTGCTGATCTCCACCGACACCCACGCGGGCCTGCCGCCCGAGCGGTACCGCGAGTACATCGACCCGAAGTACCGGGCGGCGTTCGACGAGTCCCTCGCGAACGACGTCACGCAGTCCCAGCTGATCAACCAGGACGAGCACCGCAGGTTCCTCGCCGAGTGGGACTCCGAGATCGGCGGCCACGGCGGCATGGCCGGGTCCTGGGACCCGGTGGTGCGTACCAAGGAGCTCGACGGCGAGGGTGTGGCCGCCGAGGTCGTCTTCCCGGACGCGGACGCGGCCGGCGTCGGCGGCGTCTCGGCGTCGCCGTTCGGCTCGGGGCTCGGCCTGTCGGGCGACTGCGACCCGGAGCTGGTCATGGCCGGCGCCTGGGCGCACAACCGGTGGCTGGCCGAGTTCTGCCAGCACGACCCGCACCGCCGCTACGGCGTCGCGATCGTGCCGGCGCTTCACGACGTCGCCGCGGCGGTCGGGCTGGTCGAGTGGACGGCCGAGCACGGCCTGCGCGGCGGCATCATGATCCCGGCCAAGTGGGGCAGTTACCCGGCCTACAACGACCCGGTCTACGACCCGCTGTGGGCGGCGTGCGCGGACGCGGGCGTGGTGGTGCACACCCACTCCGGCGTCGGCCCGACCGACTACACCTGGGGGCCGGGCCTGCTCGCGATCTACGCCATGGAGGCCTACTGGTGGGCCGCCCGGCCGTTCTGGGCGCTGCTGCTCGGCGGCGTCTTCGAGCGCCACCCCACGCTGCGGTACGCGATCGCGGAGAACGGTGCCTGGTGGGTGCCGGACGTCCTCACCCGGATGGACTCGAAGTGGGAGGGCGACCACCCCACTCGCAAGTACGGGCCGTCGACGTTCCGGGACGGGATGACGATGAAGCCGTCGGACTACTACCGGCGCAACATCTGGCTCGCGAGCTCGGTGATGGGCGAGGTCGAGGTCGCGCGGCGGCACGACGTCGGCGTCGACCGGCTGATGTGGGGCCACGACTACCCGCACCCGGAGGGCACCTGGCCGCACACCCGGGAGTGGCTGCGAGAGCGGTTCGGCGACGTCCCCGAGGCGGAGGCACGGCGCATCCTGGGCCTCAACGCCGTCGACCTGTACGGGTTCGACCTCGCGGCGCTGGCCCCGGTCGTGGACCGGATCGGCCCCGACCCGGAGGAGATCCACGGCTCGGCGAGCGGCTCGGGCGAGGAAAGCGGGACGGCATGAGCGCCACCCTCACGGACTTCGCCGGCAAGGTCGTCGTCATCACCGGCGGGGCGGCCGGCATCGGCCGCGCCCTGGGCGAGGCGTTCGGCCGGGCCGGCGCCGTCGTGGTGCTCGCCGACATCGAGAAGGGCGCGCTGGACGCCACCGCCGCGGAGCTGTCCGCCGCTACCGGCGCGGAGGTCAGCGGCGTCGTCACCGACGTCTCCGACCCGGCGTCGGTCGAGGCACTGGCCGACGACGTGTTCCGCCGCCACGGGCGCACCCATGTGCTGGTCAACAACGCCGGGGTCGGGCCGCCGTCGGCCAAGGCATGGGAGACCACACCGAACGACTGGCGCTGGACGTTCGGAGTGAACGTCTACGGCGTCGCCAACGGGGTGCGGGCGTTTCTGCCGCGCATGATCGCCTCCGGCGAGCCGGGGCACGTCGTGAACACCTCGTCCGGAGACGGCGCGGTCGCGCCGATGCCGGGTGCCTCGGTGTACGCGGCGAGCAAGGCTGCGGTGGCGACGCTGACCGAGTGCCTCGGCGCGCAGCTCACCGAGCAGGGGCACCCGATCGGGGTGTCGCTGTTCCTGCCGGCCGGCAAGGGGCTGCTCGCCACCGGCCTGTGGACCTCGGACCGCAACCGGCCGGCGGAGCTCGCCAGGGAGGCGCCGCGGGCAACCCCGGCGCTGACGATCGAGTCGCTCACCGAGGCGGCGGCGAAGGCGGGGCACGAGCTGCCGCTGCAGCCGCTGGACGAGGTCGCCGCCGACGTGCTGCGCGGCATTCTCGCGGGCGAGTACGTCATCATGCTCGGCCGCGACGGCGCCGCCGACACCCTGCGCGAACGCGCCGAACGCTTCGCAGCCGGCCTCAACCCCACCTCGCCGGGGCACACCCTGCTACCCGTCTGACCCCCGTCCCGGCCGACTTCGCGCACCGGCGACTCGGTCACAGGTAGGCCAACGACGCGAATGCGGCCCGCACGCCAATATCGCCCGGGTGCGGGCCGCAGCCGTCACGATGGCCATTGAAACTTCACATCGGCCCGACGCAGCTGCATGACATGCGATCGCAGGTCCCCGTCCTCACGATCGTGGCCCGGTGGCTCCAAGCGGTGCTGGCTGCCCTACCATGACGCGCTATGTGCGCTGCCAACGTCGCGGCATTGCGCAAGGGGGGGAAACGTCACCCTTAGCGCGCTCGCCGACGAGCTCGGGTCCGTTTCGGTGATGCTCGAATGGGGCGTCGAACTGGGCCGTCGACTCGACGCCGATGTGAGCGCCGTGCTCGTCGGCGACGACGGCCAGGCCCGGTCCAACGACGACCTCGTCTTCTACAACCAGAAGGCGGGCGGTGACGGTGCGGTCCGGCTGCGCGGCAAGGTGTCCTTCACCTCCGAACGGTTCACCGGCTTCGCCGACGTCATTGAAGTCGATGTGGACGACCTGGCGGACAGCATCGAGAAGGTCGTGCTCGCCGCGAGCATGGACCCGGCGACGGGCGGCGTCTTCGGTCAGTTGGCGTTTCTGCGATTACGACTGATGCGCAGCTCCGACTCCACCGAGCTGCTGCGTTTCGACATCCCGGACGCGACAACCGAGCGCGCTTTTGTGTTCGGGGAGATCTACCGGCGGGACGGAAAGTGGAAGTTCCGGGCCGTGGGGCAGGGCTATGACGGCGGGATCGATGCGCTCATCGCCGACTATGGCCTCGACGCCGCCACCGGCGCCGACGTCGCGACTCCCGGTTTCATGTCCGGCGAGGCCGGCGACTCTGAGGGTGACGGTGACGACCTCGTCATCGACCCGCCCACCGAGCAGATCGACATCCGCAAGATCCCTGGTGCGGATTCCATCCTCGCCACGCCGTCCACGCCCGCCCCACTGGCCGGCGTGGCGCGCGGGTGGCAGCAGGCCCGGCTGTTCCCGGTGGCTGGCATCGGCGGTGCCCAGGAGCAGGAGCGCCGGGCGACCTCCGCGCTGTTGGCTGTGCTGGCGGGCGTCGATGAACTGGGCGACATCTTCCGCGACCGGATGCGAGCGCCACGCGGCGGCCGCCTGACGACCTTCACCGAGGTGTCCTTCGCTCTCAACGGCAGTGCGTACCGTCCTGACGGAGTCATCCAGGTTGACCGGCCGGGCCAGCGACCATGGACCGGCCTGGTCGAAGTCAAGACCGGCAAGAACCTCCTCAATGACCGCCAGCTCACGGCCTACCTGCGGATCGCCCGCGACGAGGGGTTCGACGGACTGCTGACGATCTCCAACCAGATCACTTCGGTCGGCGAAGGCCACCCGCTCGAGCAGAGTCTCGCGGCACCGGACGACGTTGGCCTCTCCCATCTCTCCTGGGCAGAGATCCGCTACCACTGCCAGCTGCTCGCCCAGCACGGCGTCGCAGATAACTCCCAGGCCTACATCCTGCGGGAACTGCTGCGGTACCTCGAGCATCCCCGTTCCGGCGCGCAGATCTTCGAGGACATGGGGCGTCATTGGGTGCGGATACGTGACGGCGTCCTGCAGGGCACGCTGCGCGCGACGGACAAGGATCTGCCCAACGTCCTCGAGCGTTTCGACCAGCTGACCAGCTACCTGTGCCTGCACCTCGGCGGTCTGGCGGGACGGGCGGTGGTCCCGCTGGTGCATGCCGGCACGGACCGCCTCCGGCGCCGTGAGTACCTCGGCGATGAGCTGTGCCGACTGGGTAGCCTCACGGCGTCGCTGTCCCTGACCGGGGTCACCGGGCCGTTGACCCTGACAGCGAACCTGCGCACCAGCAAAGTGACCTGCTCCTTCCCGGTCGAACCGACGCCAAGGCGGCCTCCGGGTGCGGCCGTCGACTGGTTGCTGGGCCGGCTCGACGGTGCCTCCGGCCGCCTACGGGCCGAGGCCGTGTACGCCGCTGCCCCGAGCGGGGCCGAGACCAGCACCCGCGCCGAGACGCTGTCCACGATCCGCCGCCGGCCTACGGTGCTGCTCATGGCCCCGCCGGATGAGATCCGTCGATTCGTGGTCTCGGCGAGCTGGCCGCTCGGGTCGAAACGGGGCCGCGGCAAGGACACCTTCATCACGTCGGTCGTCACGGCCGTCGAGAAGTTCCATGGCGCGGTCGTGACCGCGCTGGCCACCGCCACGTCGTCATCTGCCTAGCGGCGACGCTGCGCGGAGGGCTTGTTGCCGATGCTGTAGTCCGGCTTCCGAGCCCGAGACCTCGGCGCGGGGCAGTAGGCCATCGATCGCCACGCAGATGGCAGATGCGCGCCTTTGACCTCGGGATACCTTTGGCGATGGCATCGACCGCTGATTCTTTGGCATTCCCGGCTTAGATCTCCAGGAATCTACCTTCGGGTTTCTAAATGCCGCCAGTGGCGCTCGCCGAAATGGCGAGAGCTGGACAGGTGTTCGAATATGTGGTTCCGTGGAGGCATGCTCGAGCTGCCCGTCTCCGAGGAACCGGAAGACCGGTCGGCGCAGGTACCGGCCGGCCTAAATTCTGGAATCCATCCCGACTCGCCGACCGTCGGCGGCGGTGTGGCAGGAAACGGGTGCGAAAACGGTGCGACGCCGGATTTCGGCGGCGGCTTTTTCGTTGGCGGGAATGGGATTGGTTCTGGCGGGCGGCATCACGCGCTGGCTCAGCTGGACGCGGTGGTCGGTGGTTTGAAGGCGCTGGCCGGGGTGAACCTGTGGGCGCTGTCGGAGCTGGAGGTGCTGGAGTTCCTCGACGGGGTGGAACAGGGGCGGAGGCTGCTGGCCGGGGTGCTGTTCGCGGTTGTGCGGGACCTGGGTGGGCGGGACCTACGGGGAGTGTTCGGGGAGGAGGACCTGCCCTCGACCGTCGAGCTTGTGCGCTCGCAGCTGAAGGCGCGCCCCGCTGACGCCCGCCGAACCGTGGACCTGGCCCGCGACCTCGACGCGGCCTACCTCCGCACCGGCCAGGCTCTCACCCGGGCCGCGATCAGTCAGGACCAGGCCGCCGTCATCGTCGGCGCGCTGCGGGCGCTGCCGTCGGACACGCCGGGGGAGCAGCGGGACTGGGCGGAGGAGTTCCTGCTCGCCCAGGCGGAGGTCCTGGATGCCGGTGATCTGGCGGCGCTCGGTCGTACGATCCGCGATCGGCTGCGTGACCAGCTGCACCCGCCCGGCTCGGACCCTGGCGACACCGGTGACCAGGCGCGGCGCCGTGAGCTGCACCTGACCGACCAGCCCGACGGCACGACCCGTCTGCACGGGACACTGGATGCTGAGGGTGCCGCGGCGTTGCGCGCCGCGCTGGAGCCACTGTCCAAGCCCAAGCCGCTCGGCGAGAACCCCGAGGACCACCGCACGGTCGCCCAGCGACGTGCCGATGCTCTGATCGAGATCACCGAACGGGTCCTGGCCAGTGGCGCCCTGCCGCTTGCTCGGGGCACCCGGCCACACGTCGCCGTCACCACCACCCTGAACGGGCTGCTCGGCCAGGACGGCGCCCTCCCGGCCACCACCGGCCACGGCCTGCCGCTTTCCCGCGCCGTCCTGGAAAGGATCTGCTGCGACGCCGACGTCACCCATATCCTCCTGTCCCAGGAGGGAATGCCGCTGGAACTCGGCCGGACCCGCCGGATCGTCCCGCCCTGGCTACGCCGTGCCCTGGCCGTCCGGGACGGCGGCTGTGCCTTTCCCAACTGCACGCGCACAACCGCGTTCGCCGACGCCCATCACATCATTCCGTGGATGTGCGGCGGAAGGACGGATCTTTCCAACACCGTCCTACTGTGCGGTTTTCACCACCGGGTTGTGCATCGAGGAGAATGGGCCGTCATGATGGGCCCGGACGGCCATCCCTACTTCGTCCCGCCCTACTCCGTTGATCCTCAGCGCAAGCCCCGCCGAAATCCGCTACACCGCAGTTTCGACCATCTTTACCGCGGAATCTGGGAACCTCCGGTCCACGTGGACGACGCTCGACACGACGGCGAGCCGATCCGGCTGCCCGTCGATGACTGCCACGCCGCCGAGGTGTCCGTCTGCCCCGAGGCGGCCTGGCCCGGCGATCGCTCCGACGCCCTCTTCGATGACGCCCTCCTTCGAGAGGACCACGGAGACGACGAGTACGATCACAGCGCCCCGGCAGCCGGCGGCACCGGCCCGCCCGCCAGCGGATCAGCACCCGGCCAGCCAGAACCACCCGGCTGACCCGCTCCGGCAGGCCGCGCTGGTCGCAGGTCCGGCGCCGTGCGTCAGACGGCCGAGATCCGGCCCCTGGCGCGCCGTCGTGTCGACGTCAGGCCGGCTTGCGGCCGCCTCGCGCGGGCGCGGCGCCATCCTGTTCCGAGAGGCGGCGTTCATCTTCGCGAACGCCTTCCACGCCCCGCCGGCTCGGACACAGACACTAGGATCTTGTTGTGGTCGAGCTGTCGGACGGCACGCTGTTGTGGACCGCGGTCAGTGGTGATGGACCACCTCTTCTGCTGTGCCATGGTGGGCCAGGACTGTGGGATTACCTCGCGCCCCTTGCCGCGCTGCTGGATGACGTGTTCACGGTGATCCGGTTCGATCAGCGCGGCTGCGGACGGTCCACCGACCGCGGCGGTGGGCGGTTCACCATCGAGCAGGCTGTGAACGATCTGGAGCAGCTGCGGGCCGCGCTAGGAGTGGACCATTGGGGCGTGGTCGGGCACTCCTGGGGCGCCGAGCTCGCCCTGCGCTACGCCGCGCATTTTCCCGATCGGGTCACCGGCGTCGTCTACGTCGCCGGGGTCGGTGCGGGCGATGGATTTCGGGATGGATACGTCTCCGAGCGGGAGCGCCGCCTGGGCGCGGACCTGCCTCGGTGGATGGAGCTTGGCAGTCGCCAACGCAACCCAGCCGAGGAGCGGGAGTGGTGCCTGCTGCAGTGGCGGCCTGATTTCTCGCCTGGTCCCGCGGCGATCGAGCACGCCGCCGCGCTGTGGGCTACCCGCCCCCCGCACGTCGGGGTGAACACCGCGGCCTATCGGCAGCTCTGGGCGGATCGCGACACGGTGGATCTCCTCACCCTTGCCGCCGACCTGCGCCGACCGGTGACCATGCTGCTCGGCTCGGACGACCCGCGCCCCTGGCAGGCGACCGACTCCCTGTTCGTGGCCCTGCCCGCCGGAAACCGGATCGTGTTCAGCGCCGCCGGGCACGCCCCCTGGGCCGAACAGCCATCCGCTATCCGCGCGGCGATCCTGACGGCCTTCGCCACGGTGCCAGGACCGTCCCGGAGGCCTCCGCGCCAAGCGTGTTAGTTGAATAATGTATATAACCTGCGTATGGTGGGCCCGTCGGGGTCGCCGCCGAACGCCGGTCGGGGGCGACCCCGATGATCTGTCTTCCGGTGTCGTCGGGATGGGAGACCTGTTGCGGCGCGGTGCGCCGGCGCGTCACGGTGTGACCGACCAGGAGTCGGCTGACCGCCGACCGCGGGACTGTCGGTGGAGGATGAATGCGTGACGCGGTGATCTGCAGCCCGGTGCGGACCCCGGTGGGTGGCTACGGGGGTTCGCTCCGGCCGTTGGCCGTCCACGAGCTCGGCGCCGCCGTCGTGCGTGGTCTGGTGGAGCGGACGGGGCTTGCGGCGGCGGACGTCGACGACGTGCTGTTCGGGTGCTGCTATCCGAGCATGGACGCGCCGGCGCTGGGCCGGGTCGTGGCGCTGGACGCGGGGCTTGGGGTCGAGGTTCCCGGCCTGCAGGTCGACCGCCGCTGCGGCTCCGGGGTGCAGACCCTGGTCACCGCGGCGATGCAGGTGCAGACCGGCGTCAGTGACCTGATCATCGCCGGCGGCGCGGAGAGCATGAGCAACGCGCCGTTCTTCTCCCATGAGAGCCGCTGGGGCGTGCGCGGCGGCGGGCTGACCTTCCACGACGCGCTCGCGCGCGGGCGGGTCACCGCGGGCGGCCGGAACTTCCCCGTCCCGGGCGGGATGATCGAGACGGCGGAGAACCTGCGCAAGGAGTACTCGATCCCCCGGGCGGAACAGGACGAGCTGGCACTGCGCTCGCACCAGCGCGCCGTCGCCGCCCAGCGGTCCGGCAGGTTCGACGACGAGATCATCCCGCTCACCGTCCCGCGCAAGCGGGAAAGCGTCGTCGTCACCACCGACGAGCACCCGCGGCCGGACAGCTCGCTGGAAACCCTGGCCAAGCTGCGGCCGATCATGGGCAAGGCCGACCCGGAGGCCACTGTCACCGCCGGCAACGCCAGCGGTCAGAACGACGGCGCGTCGGCGTGCATCGTCACCCATCCCGAACAGGCCGAGCGCCTCGGGCTGCGTCCGCTCGCGCGGCTGGTGTCCTGGGCGGTCGCCGGGGTGCCGCCGCGCACGATGGGCATCGGCCCGGTGCCGGCGACCGCGAAGGCACTGGACCGCGCCGGGCTGAAGTTCTCGGACCTGGACCTCATCGAGGTCAACGAGGCGTTCGCCGCGCAGGTGCTGGCCTGCACCCGGGAGTGGGGCGTGACCGAGGCCGACTGGGAGCGGATCAACGTCAACGGCTCCGGTATCTCGCTCGGCCACCCGGTGGCCGCGACCGGCGGGCGGATCCTCGCCACCCTGTTGCACGAGATGCACCGCCGCGACGCCCGCTACGGCCTGGAGACCCTGTGCATCGGCGGCGGCCAGGGCATCGCCGCCATCTTCGAGAAAATCAACTGAGCGGGGCCCCGTCCCGGAGCTCGGCGCGGCCGCCTCACAGCAGGCTGGGGCTCGGCCGAGGAACCTGTCGCGAGACTCGACCGCGCCGCGCGGCGGCGCGCGGGAAGGAGATCCGGTGGACCTTGGATTAGGCGGCGCGGCCGTCGTCGTCAGCGGAGGCTCGAAGGGGATGGGCCGGGCCGCCGTCGAGAGCTTCGCCCGCGAGGGCGCGCGCGTCGCCGTCCTCGCCCGCGGCAAGGCGGCGCTCGACGAGACCGTCGAGCGCGCGCTCGCGCTCGGCGCGGCCGAGGCGTTCGGGACAGTCACCGACCTGACCGCCGCCGCGTCGGTGGCCGCGGCCTTCGAGGAGGTCGGCGGCCGCTGGGGTGAGCTGAACGTGCTCGTCAACGCGGCCGGGCCGGTCGAGGTGGGGGTCAAGGGGTTCGAGGGTTCCGACGACGCGGAGTGGGTCGCGACGTTCGACATCGGCACGCTGTCGGCCGTGCGGACGGTGCGTGCCGCGCTGCCGCTGCTGCGCGCCGCCGCCTGGGCTCGGATCGTCAACGTGTCGGCGCACTCGACCCGCCGGCAGTCGCCCGGCCTGGTGGCCTACACCGCGGCCAAGGCGGCGCTGACCAGCGTCAGCAAGAACCTGGCACAGTCGCTCGCGCCCGACGGCATCCTCGTCAACACGGTCTCGCCCGGCTCGTTCCTGTCCGAGGGCATGAAGGGCTACCTGCGGGCGCTGCCCGCCAGCCGCGGGATCGATCCGGACAGCCTCGCCGACGCGATGCGCGTCATCAAGGAGGACTTCGCGCATCCGGCGTTCCTGCCGCGTGCGGGCGACCCGGCGGAGATCGGCCCGGTCATCGCCTTCGTCAGTTCCCGGACCAACTCCTACATGACCGGCGCCGACATCAACGTCGACGGCGGCAGCGACTTCTGACCCACATCCGCCTCGACCCGGCGCGACCTGGACGAGTCCCGCGTGGCCAGTCGGCGTAGCACGGAGCGAACCGGGGCTGGCGTGGGATACCGCGGCTATTGCCCCGGCGGTGTCACAGGACGGGGGAGATGCCCCAGGAGCCGCCGAAGCTCTCCCCGGGTTCCAGGACGCGCAGCCCCTCGCCGGAGTTGAAGGCGTCGGCGGGGCAGGTCTGCGGCTCGACGGCGATGCTGCGGCGCCGCTCGTCCACGCTGAGCGTGTCGCCCGTGAACACCTGGATGTAGTCCCAGGCCTCGTCCATCCAGACGGTGACGGACCCGCCGCCGGCCGGCGCGGCGAGGACGACGCGAGCGCGGCCGTCAGGGTCGCGGCGTGGCCCGGCGAAGCAGTGATCGATGGCCAGCGGCCCGACCGCGCGCGCGGCGCGGAAGTCGAACGGCCCGCCCGCGACGTCCTGGGTCCCGGCCGGGATCATCCGGTCGTCGACGAGCAGCACCCGCTCCGTCGGCAGGGTGAGCGTGACGTCGTCGGCGCGCACCGGCGCGCCGCCCGGCCCGGGAACCAGCAGATACGGATGGGCGCCCATGCCGACCGGGGCGGGGGCCGCCGACAGGTTGGTCGCCGTCATGGTGACCGTCAGACCGTCGTCGCCGAGCGCGTAGGCGGCGGTGACGGCGACGGTGAACGGGTAGCCGGACTGGGCGCGGACCACGAACGACGCGGTGGCCGCGGCGGGGCCGGTCCGCTCCAGATCCCAGGCCGACCAGCGGGCGAGGCCGTGGCTCGCGTTGCCGGTCTTGACCTCGCTGATCGGCAGCTGCTGGGTCTTCCCGCCCCACGGGTAGCGGCCGCCGGCGATCCGGTTCGGCCAGGGCGCGAGCAGCTGGCCGCTGCTGTGCGGCGCCATGGCGTCGACGGGGTAGCCGTCGAGCACCCGGACGCCGCCGACCTGGTAGTCGCGCAGCCCGCCGCCGACCTCGACGATCGTGACGGTGCTGTCGGCATGGCTGAGCTCCAGCTGCCGCCCGGACGGCGCGATGGGTTCCACCGGGCCAGTATGGCGGGGTGCCGGCGGGCGCTGGCGCGAGCCGGGCCCGGTACACGGGCCCGGCTCGCCACCATCAGTGCCTGGTCAGCGGCCGACCCAGTTCGGCTTGCGCTTCTGGGCGAACGCGGTCGCGCCCTCCTTGGCGTCCTCGCTGGCGAAGACCGGGGCGACGGCCTTGCCGATGCCGTCCCAGTCGGCCGCCGGCACCTCGCCGTGCATCAGGGCCTTGGTGCACTGGACGGCCAGCGGGCCGTTGTCCGCGATCGCGTCCGCGAGCTCGAGCGCGGTCGTCAGCACGTCGGCGGCCGGGACGACCCGGTTGACCAGGCCCACCTCGTAGAGCCGTGCGGCCATGACGGGCTTGCCGGTGAGGCCGAGCTCAAGCGCGAAGGCGAGCGGGATCCGGGTCGGCAGGCGGGTGCCGCCGCCGGCCGCGACCAGGCCGCGGGAGACCTCGGGCAGGCCGAACTTGGCGGTCTGGGCGGCGACGATGAGGTCGCAGAACAGCGCCAGCTCGAAGCCGCCGCCGACGGCGGCGCCGTTGACCGCCGCGATGATCGGCTTGGGGTACGCCTGCCGCATGAAGATGCCCAGGCCGGGGCCCTGCACCTCCATCGCGCCCGGGGTGACGAAGGCCTTGAGGTCCATGCCGGCACAGAAGATCTTCTCGCCGGCGGCCGTGAGGACGACGGCGCGGACCTCGTTGTCCTTCGCCGCCTCCTCGAAGGCGTAGCCGATCCCGGTCATGGTGGCGCCGTCGAGCGAGTTGCCGGCGCTCGGCCGGTTGATCGTGACGATGGTGACCGGGCCACGCCGTTCGACGTCGACGGACATGTGCTGCTCCTTCGCGGGCGCTGACGCGCTGGTGTGGCGTCGCTGGTTCGTGGGCGTCGCTGGTTCGTGGCGTCCTGGCCTCGTTGCCGTTGCCGTTGCCGCGGACGGCGACGGTGGCGGCGACAGCGGCCAAGGCTATGACTGGCCGCGGCACGGCCGGCGGCCTGGGCACCAGGGAGGCCACCAGACCGAAGCCAGAACCACATTCTCACTTAAGAGAACGGCAATCAACCGGACGTCGCCCGACCATCCACGTCCCGACAGGCCGCGGTGGTCAGGGTTTCGCCCGCCTAGAACTTGATTCTTATCAGGGGGTTGGCCGCTGGCGCGCGTGCCGGCCGCGGCCGGTCCGTTCCGCGGGTCCCGGGTGGCGCCATCTCTCCTTGCGTCCGGCTGGCCAGTCGAGCGGATCGGTCCCGCGGTTGTTGGTCTCCGGGTGGCCGCTGCCCATGCGTCTCTGGGGGCGTCGGGTGGCGCATATCGTAGAATGGCGATCTGTTCCGTCCGGCGGCCCGCGGCACCTGCTGGAAGACTTGTGACGATCGCGCTGGAATGCCTGTGACGATCGCTGCGAACGGTTGCGCGCCCTGACCACGGGGTGCAAGCGTCTAGGCACCGATACCCGGGGCTGAGCAGGCTTTCCGCGTCGCGCCGCGGGCGCGCCGCCGGGGAGCCGCTCGGCCTGTCTGTGGCCCTTGACGAGCGGGAGTGCGGATGACGATCGCGATGCTGCTGGACATGGCCCGCGGCGCCTATGGCGAGCGAATCGCCCTGGGCTCGCGCTCCGGCGGCGGGTTGTCATATGAGGAGGTCGGCGCCCGGGTCGCCGCCGGCGCCGCCGCGATCAAGGCGTCCGGGGCCGAGCGGGTCGCGTTCATCGGTGTCAACGGGCCGGCCTTCCCCGTCGTCCTGTTCGCCGCCGCGTCCGCCGGGGTGCCGATCGCGCCGCTGAACTACCGCCTGTCCGCCGAGCAGCTGCGTGGCCAGATCGCCCAGCTCGGCGCCGTCCTGGTCATCGCGGACGAGGCCTACCGCGGCGCCGTCGACGGCGTCCAGGGCGTCGCGGGCATCGTCACCACCGAGGAGTGGTTCGCCGCCTCCGCCACCCCGGCGCCCGGCGCGGACCCGTTCGCCGACCTCGACCCGCCGGACGTCGACCCGGACGCCACCGGCGTCCTGCTCTTCACCAGCGGCACCACGTCCGCGCCCAAGCGGGTCATCCTGCGGCACTCGAACCTGATCTCCTACGTCCTGCAGACGGTCGAGTTCGCCTCGGCCGACGAGGACGACGCGATCCTGGTGAGCGTCCCGCCGTACCACGTCGCCGGCGTCGGCACGGTGCTGACGAACTTCTACTCCGGCCGGCGGATCTGCTACCTGCCGAACTTCGAGGCCCAGGCCTGGCTCGACACGGTCCGCGCCGAGCGGATCACCAACGTCATGCTGGTGCCGACGATGCTGGTGCGCGTCGTCGAGGTGCTCGGCGGCAAGCCCGCGGAGGCCCCGCACCTGCGCTCGCTCGCCTACGGCGGCGCCCGCATGCCCGGCCAGGTGCTCGAGGCCGCGCTGGCCGCCTTCCCGGACACCGGCTTCGTCAATGCCTACGGCCTGACCGAGACCAGCTCGACGATCGCCGTGCTCGGCCCCGACGACCACCGCGACGCCTTCGCCGCAGACGACGCCGCGGTGCGTGCCCGCCTCGGCTCGGCCGGCCGGCCGGTGCCGGGCGTCGAGTTCCAGATCCGTGACGAGGCCGGCAACCCGGCCGGCGTCGGCCAGCCCGGTCTGCTGTGGGTGCGCGGGGAGCAGGTCTCCGGCGAGTACGAGGGCCTGGGCTCGGTGCTGGACGAGGAGGGCTGGTTCCCGACCAAGGACGGCGCCTACCTCGACGCTGACGGCTACGTCTTCATCACGGGCCGCAGCGATGACACGATCATCCGCGGCGGCGAGAACATCGCCCCGGCCGAGATCGAGGACGTCCTCGGCCGCCACCCGAAGCTGCGCGACGTCGCCGTGTTCGGCGCGCCCGACGACACGTGGGGGCAGCGGATCGTCGCCGCTGTCGTCGCCCTGCCCGACGAGACGGCGACCGCCGACGAGCTGCGTGACTACGTCCGCGCCCGCCTGCGCGGCTCCCGCACCCCCGACGAGGTGGTCTTCGTCGACGAGCTCCCGTACACCCCTACGGGCAAGCTCCTGCGCAACCAGGTGGCCCAGCTCGTCGCCGATCTCGCGGACGAGTCGGTCGGTTCCTGAGGCAGGCTGGGCCGAGGCGCCTCCACTGATCGGTGGAGGCGCCTCGGCCGACCGGACGGCTGGACGTTCCGCCTTCTGGCGGCCAGCGGGAGCTGAGGATCGTCCGATGGGTCCTCGCCGCGGCCGTTCCGCCCGGTCAGGGCCGCCGCGACTCGTGGTGAACGCGGAGCTGGCGGGGCTGGCGGTGCCGGCCGGGCTGGCGCGCGCTGTCGGCCCGGTCGGGCACGGCGGTGGCGAAGGCCGACCCCGACCGGCGGCCGTTGACGATGCGGACGACCGTCAGCATGAGCAGGCCGCAGGCGGCGTGCTCGAGCTTCAGCCAGCCCGGCAGGCCGGGCATCACGAGAACGGGTACGACCGTGACCGTGACGATGGCGGACACGATCCGCAGCCGCTGGAACGCCCGGCGGATCCCGTGGGCGGCGCGTTGGGAGAGGATGACCACGACGACGCCGGACAGCACGCGGCCGCCGGCCGCGGCGTAGACCATCGGTGCGTGGCCGCGCAGCGCGAGGGCCCCGAGCAGCGCCACCACGCTGAGCCCGAGGTACCCGGCGGCGAGCAGCTGGACTCCGGCGAGAGCCGCCTGCGTGCGCGGCTGGTCCGCGGCGTCGAGTGCGGTGTCCACGAGCTCGCCCGCCTTTCGCCGCGGGCCGCCCGCCTGGCCGCGCCGCCCCGTCGCCGATGGTGTCTCCCTCGGCGTTCCTGTCGCGCCAACCGGTCAGGGCGCAGGCCCTCGACCCATTGACCTGCTGATTCTTTCACGAACGTCGTGGGGGCCCGCAAAACGGGACAGGCGCGAAACTCCGCCGCGAACAGCTCGGCGCCGCCGTGAGCAGCTCGGCGGAGGCGAGCCGGGCCGGCCGAGCTCAGGGACGGCCGTCACGGCCACTCCCGGCTGGCTGGCCTGGCGCGCGCTGGCTCGTGCCCAGGCCCGCGAGCCAGGCCGGAACGTCGTCCCAGGCGACGATCTCCCAGACGAGGCGCTCCTGCACCTGGCCGGCGGCCGCGACGCGGACCTCGTGCGGGATGGCCGTCTTGCCGTCCCCGAGGGGCGGGCACACGGCGCATGTCACGACTGGCGCCGGGCTCATCCGCCGCTGCCGCAGCATGCCCGCGACCGCGAGCGCCAGCGCCGTCCGCCCTGGCGAGACGCCCGCCGGGCACACGACGACGGTCCGGACGTGCGCGAGCCTCGCCATGCTGAGCGCCACCCGGACGAGCTCCCCCCGCTGCAGCTCGACGAAGTGCAGGTCGGCCCGCACGTCCCCGACGACCGCCCGGGACCGCCGTTCCACCAGACGGCCGGCGTGCTCCGGCGCCGCGGTCCCGGGGGCACGCCGCAGCAGCAGCCCGGCCCGGTCCGGCAGCGCCAGGCTGACCAGCTGGGACCGCCCCGCCTCGGCGGCACCCCCGGCGTCCGGCACGACGACCCGCGCCGCGCTACCCATGGCCCTCTCCCCGTCCTTACTGGTGTCGTTCTGGGCGTCGTTCCCGGTGATGAACACGTGAGCGCTGTCCGTCCCCACCCTGGTGACCCGTCCCGTCAGCTGAACAGGGAGCGCCACGGGGTCGCCGGCCCGTCGTGGACCGCCGAGCGCCAGAAGAACGACGCGGCGAAGTCCTCCGGCTCGGTGTCATCCTCCGTGGCCGTCTCGTCCTCCGTAGCCGGGTCGTCCGCGGTGGTCATGTCGTCTTCGGTGGCCGCGTCGCCTCCGGCCGCCGCGTCGCCTCCCACCGCCGCGTCGTCTTCCGCGTCGGCGAGGGCTTCCGGCCCGGAGACGCCGGCCCGGTCCACGACAGCCGCGGGCTCGTCGGCGCCAGCTGACGCGGAGACGCCTTCGGTCGCGGGGTCGTCCTCGGGTGCCACGGTCTCTTGCTGCTCGTCGGCGTCCGTCCGCTCGTCGGTGGGCGGCGGCGCGAGGCCGACCGCGGCTACCGCCGCCGCCACCTCGTCCGCCCAGGGAATCTCGTCGGCCTCGGGCGCCGCGCCCGCCCGCGGCGGGCCGGCCGGCCGAGCGCCGTGCGGGCCGAGGCGGATGGCCAGCCCGGCGCGGCGTGACCGCGGGCCCCTCGTGTCGTGCGGCGCGGTCGGCGGCTGAGCGGGCTCGCCCGCGCCTTCCAGGGCGGGGTGCGCCGCCCTGCTGGGCGCCGTCGGCGCATCACCGGCGCCACCGCCGTCGCTCGGCGTTTCCGCCTGCGCCGCCGGCTCGTCGATGCTCGCTGACGGGAGTCTCCCGCCTGGCTCGCCTTCGGCTGCCTGGTCTTGGTTGGACGTCGAGTCCTGCTTGGGCACGGCTCCTCCTGACGCTCCCGGCTCTGTCGCACCCGACAGTGTCGCACCAATCAGATCTACTGTCCGCGCAGTGGAGAGCTTCGTGACCATCGGCTACCTGATGAAGCGCCTAAAGGTGGGCCGAACGCGCGCGTATCAGCTCACCCGGCGCCCGTCATTCCCCATACCGGCCGGTACGGCTGATCACATGCGCATCTGGCGGAAGGCCGACGTGGACGCCTGGCTGGCCGTTCACCGCCCCGACGCCGTCCCCGAGGGCGACGCCGCCGGGGACGGCGACGACACGTAGCGTTGGTGCCTCGGGACCGCGAGGCTTTAGGACCGGCTGGCCTTAGGACTGCGGCGCCGGGCTCGCCCGCTCGATAACCGCTTGACGACCGTCCGAGGACGTCGCCGACGGCCGGTCGGGCTACAGACGGCCGCCGGTGCGGAGGTCTTCGCAGACCCAGGATGGGTCGGGGCGCTCGGAGAACGCGAGCCAGCCCTCGCGGGCCTCGTCGCCGAACGCGCTCTTGTCCATGGTCATGTGGTCGTAGGTGCCGTAGTGGGCGCCGATGACCCGCTTGACGTCGGCGCGGGCGTCCGGGGCGCCGCGGCAGCAGGCCCGCAGGCCCTCGAGCGCCGCGTCCATGACGTCATCGTGCGGGACGAGCCCGCTCGCTGGGTGCGGCTGAGCCCGCTGGGCACCCTCTGTGTGCGGGACAGGCGCTCCGGCCCGCGGTGCGCGGTCGGCGGCCCATCCGAGGAGATTGGTCGCATCCGGTAGCGGGGTGCGCCATTCTGACTAACCGTCAGGACTCCCACCGAGCCGGGGTCTTTCGGATCGCGCGATGGTCCACGCGAGAACGTCTTCCGGGGCATGAGGCAACCCGCCCCGACGGAGACCGGCCCGGGTCCCGGAACGGGCCACGCGGGAGTGGCGGGCAGCCGCGTCGGTGACACGCGCGGTCGGACGGCTCATGAGAGGACGGCTGCCATGGTCAGCACACGAGCGGCGCTGCTGTTCGGCCCCGGCCAGGACTACAAGATCGAGACCATCGAGCTGGACGAGCCCCGGGCCGGCGAGGTCCTCATCCAGCTGCGCGCGACCGGCCTGTGCCATTCCGACGAGCACGCCCGCACCGGCGACATGCCGATGCCGCATTACCCGGTCGTCTGCGGCCACGAGGGCGCCGGCGAGGTCGTCGCCGTCGGCGAGGGCGTCACGTCGGTCGAGCCCGGCGACCATGTCGCGATGTCGTTCGTCCCGTCGTGCGGGCGCTGCCAGCCCTGTCGGTCCGGGCGGGCCTACCTGTGTGACGTGGGGGCGAAGCTGTTCGACCTCGGAATGATCACGGACGGCCGGGTGGCGCACCGGTTCGGGGACACGGCGGTCGCCCGTTACTCGCAGCTCGGCGCGTTCGCCGAGTACCAGCTGCTCGCCGAGTCGTCCGTCGTCAAGGTCGACCCGGACATCCCATGGACCGCCGTCGCGCTGGTCTCGTGCGGGGTGGCGACCGGATTCGGCTCCGCCGTCAACCGCGGCGAGGTCCGGCCCGGCGACAGCGTCGCCGTCCTGGGTGTCGGCGGCATCGGCGTCAACGCCGTCCAGGGCGCGAAGATCGCCGGCGCGGGTAAGATCATCGCGGTCGACCCGGTGGAGTTCAAGCGTGAGCAGGCGCTGCGCTTCGGCGCGACCCATGTCTACTCGTCGCTGGACGAGGCGATCGGCGAGGTCGGGAAACTCACCGGCGGCGCGATGTGCGACGTGGTGATCTGCACCTTCGGCGTCATGCTCGGCAGCCTGCTCGAGCCGGCGCTGACGCTCACCGCCAAGGGCGGCACCTGCGTGATCACCTCGGTGGCGCCGATGGCGCAGGGGCAGGCCGACATCAACCTGTTCATGGTGGCGATGATGAACAAGCAGATCCGCGGCTGTATGTACGGCTCGGTCAGCCCGCGGGTGCAGATCCCGAAGCTGCTCGACCTGTACCGGGCCGGGATCCTGAAGCTCGACGAGCTGGTCACGAAGACCTACACCCTCGACCAGGTCAACGAGGGCTACGCCGACCTGGAGGCCGGCCGCATCCTGCGCGGCGCGCTCGTCTTCTAGGCCGTCCCAGTCCAGGCCGTTCCAGCCCGCGGGCGCCGTCCGCTCACGCTTCATCGATCGCCGGTGGTCGGGGCCTCACCCACCGGTCTGCGGGCGTCGCCACTCGCCACCGCCGATCAACCACCTGTGATGACGGGAGACTGAGGACGCCGATGGCTGCGCCAGGGCCCTTGGAAGGCACGCGATCCTTGGAAGGCACGACGGCCCTGGTCACGGGAGGTGGCGGCGGGATCGGTCTCTCGGTCGCCCTTCGGCTCGCGGCCGACGGAGCGAACGTGCTGATCTGCGGGCGGACGGCGAGCAGGCTCGACGACGCGGTGAAGCAGATCCAGGCGGCGGCCGCACCGGGCGCCGAGGTCCGCGCCGTCATCATCGGCGACCAGCGGCGGCTGGGTTGCGCGAACGTCTCACCGAACCGGGTCGCGGCCGACGTCGTCTGACAGCCGGACCGTGGGATGTCCGAGGCGCTGGGACGAGCGCCGGAGCTGGTGAGAGCACTATTCTCGCGAACGGGAGCGAACCTCCCGCACGCCGGTGGCACCGGCCGGGCGGGTTGACGAAGGGATGGGACGACGATGAGTGTCGACACCGCGGCGGAAGGCTCGGCGCCTGCGACCCCGCGTCAGCAGCGACGCGGGCGGCGGATAGCGATGGCGCCCGCCGAGATCGACGCGTTTCTCGCCGAGGAGCGCACCTGCCGCGTCTCCACCGTTGGCGCCGACGGCGCCCCGCACACCTCGGCGCTGTGGTTCGTCTGGGACGGCACGGCGTTCTGGCTGAACAGCATCGTCAAGAGCCAGCGCTGGACGGACCTCAACCGTGACCCGCGCGTCTCGGTCATCATCGACACCGGCCACGGCTTCGGCGAACTGCGCGGCGTCGAGCTGATCGGGCATGTCGCCGTGGTCGGCGAGGTGCCGCGCACCGGCGACGCGGCCGCCGCCGACCTGCTCGCCGAGCCCGAGCGGCTGTTCGGCGACAAGTACGGCAACGGGAAGTTCCACTACGACGGCCGGCACGCCTGGCTCAAGCTCGTCCCGGAGAAGATCGTCAGCTGGGACTTCCGCAAGACCGGGATGTAGCTACTCCGGGCCGGCAGGGGCGGTCGTCGCCGGCGAAGGACCGGCGTCCGCCCCGTCGACGTCCGCACCGCCACCGCGCGGGGGATGGACGTCCGGGCGGGCCGCGGCGGGGGAGACGGCGACGGCGTCGCGCGCCGGGCTGGTGCGGAGCACCACGTCGGCGACGGAGGACGTGACGCCGAGCCAGTACCGCTCGTTGCGGAAGTGGTGCAGCCGGTGGTTGCGCCAGGCCTGCCGGTAGAACGCCGAGCGTGGCTGGTAGCGGGTGTGGATCAGGAAGTGCGTCCAGTCGTAGGCGAGCACCGCCGCTCCGACGCAGAACATCCCGGTGGCCAGCCGCGGTGAGCCGACGGCACCGGCCGCGAGCGCGACCGCTCCGGCGCCGAGCACGTCCTGGCCCCGCATGAACATCGAGTTCAGGTTCGCCGGGTCCCGGTGATGCTGGGCGTGGCCCCAGCCGGCCGCCTGGTAGGCGGCGCGGCCGTATCGGCCTTCTGGCGCCGCGTGCAGCATGAAGCGGTGGATCGCCCACTCCACGAAGGGCTGCGCCGCCGCGGCGCCGACGGCGACCGCCGCGTCGGACCGGCGGAAGTCCCCGCGCGTGGCGCGCGCCGCTCCAAGCGTCGCGACGACGCCGATCAGCACCGGCGGGCGGGGGTGCTCCAGGAAGCGGCGCAGGGCGCCGGGCAGCGTGCTGACCTCGGTCGCGCGGCCATGCGGTCCCGGCGGGTCGAGGAGCCGCACGAACCGGCGGTAGCGCGCGTGGAGGGCGGTCCGCGCCCGCGCCGCGCTGGCGGCGTCCGGCCCGGGCGCGCGTCTGGCCGCCTCGGAGAGGACGGTACCGGCGGGGCCCAGCCGCCGCGCGACCGATCTTGGGCCGTGCAGCAGAAAGCCGTTGACCATGACGTGGACTTTACGTGTCTTGCCAGTGTCCGGCAGCCGACCTGGCGGGAACGCCGCAGAACAACCGGTATGCCACGTCGGGGTGGCGTGTGGGTACCGAGCGGCTCGGTGATCAGCCGGCGCCTCAGCCGGCGCGGTGGACGACGGCGCCGGCGACCAGGGTGAGGACGGCCGGGCCGGGGTCGAGGTCGGCGAGCATCGCCCCGGCGGGCTGGGCGAACAGACACAGGTCGGCGGGCGCGCCGGGGACGACCCGGCGCGGCGGGCCGCCCGGGTCAGCCGGGTCGCCGAGGTAGAGGGCGAGCGCCCTGGCCGCGGGCAGCGCCTCGCCGGGGCCCATGACCTGGCCGGACGGGGCCCGGCGGCGCACGGCGGCCCGCATCGAGGCCCACGGGTCGGCGCCGCCGAACGGGGCGTCCGTGCCGGCGGCCAGCGGGATGCCGGCGGCGAGCAGGCCGGCGCACCGGTACAGCCAGGGCACGTCATCCGGATCGACGTCGCGCAGGTAGGCGTCGCCGCGCTCGGCGAGGAAATGCGGCTGGGTGACCACGGTAAGGCCGGCCGCGGCGACCGGCTCGGCGAGATCGGGCGGCAGCACCGCCCCGTGCTCGATCCGGTCGCCGGGCAGCGCGCCGCCACCCGCGTCCAGCGCCGCGAGCGCGAGAGCGAGCTGAAGCCGGGTGACGCAGTGGACCGCGACCCGCCGGCCACGGGCCCGCGCCGCCCGCACCGTCGCCGCCAGCTCGTCCAGGTCGACCGCATGCTCGTCATCCAGCACGATCTTCACCGGCCCGAACCCGATCCGGCCTCCGGTGCCGCGCCATGATCTGGTGACATCCTCCGTGCGATTGCCCGGAAGATCCCACCAGATCGTGGGGCGGTCATGTGTGGCCCCGGAAGGAGGCCCCGTCGCGGCCAGGTCGGGCGGCCCCATCAGCACCAGGCGCTGCGGGATCGACCCGTCCTTGACGGCGGCGCGCAGCGTCGCGACCTGGGCCGGGCCGGTCGTGACGGTCGCGTCGGTGACGCCGGTGACGCCATGGCTGGCCAGACGGGCGCCGACGGCGGCGAGGTCTGCCCGTTCCACCGCGCCGCCGGCCCCCGCCGCGGCCAGCCACCGGCCGAGCCGGTCGTCGGCGCGGAAGAAGCGGCCGTCCGCCGGCAGGCCGGCCGCGGCGTCACCGGCGGCCCCGGGCCCAGCGGCCGTCTGCCCGCCAGCCGCGGGCCGAGCGGTCGGGTGCCCGGTGGTCGTGTGCCCGCGAGCCGTGTGCCCGCGAGCCGTGCGTGCGCCAGCCGTCCGTCCGGCAGGCACGCGCAGCGCCGCGAGGGCGGCCGAGTTGAGGACCCACAGCGCGCCGGAACGGTGCTGCACCCGCACCGGGACGTCGGCGACGATCCGGTCGAGCGCGTGGCGGTCGAGGTCGCCGGCGACCGACTCGTGATAGCCGACGGCGCGCACCCAGCTGCCGGGCGGCGCGCCCGCGGCCGCGGCCCGCAGCGCGCCAGCCAGCTCCGCCGCGTCACGTACCGCCGGCGGGCCGACGGGCACCGACGAGGCCAGCGCGGCGAGCGCCAGCAGGTGGATGTGGTGGTCATGCAGCCCGGGCAGCAGCATTCCGCCGCGCGCGTCGACCACCTCCTCCCCGCGCCGCGCGCGCGGTCCCTCCCGGCCGTCGCCGTCGCCCACCGCGGCGACGAGCCCGCCGTCGATCCGTACCGCCCGGCCGCCCCGGCCGTCGATCTCCGCGTTGACGATCAGCATGTGTGCTCGCCGGGGACCGGGGCGCCCAGCAGGCGGTGGTTGTCGTGGCCGGGTGGGGCGGCGCGACCGGCGGGAGCTCGCAGGCATGGCGCGGCGGCGACGAAGGGCGTCCCGCCACCGGGAGGCACGGGCAGGCCTGGGTCGTGGTCGGGCAGGGCGGGACGGCCGGCCAGCAGCGAGCCGACAGCCTCACGCAGGGCGACGTCGACATGGCGGCCGCCGCCGGCGGCGAGGCTCGCGAGCGCGGCGGCGGCCGCGAGGACGCCGGCGACCGGGTCGGCCACCGCGTCCGCGAGGAAGACGGGGCCGCCGGCCGCGTCGACGGCGACGGCGCCCGCCGCGGCCGCCGCGTCGTCCCCGAAGGCCGGGCGCTGCCGCCACGGCCCGGTCCTGCCGTAGCCGGTGATGCTCACCCAGGTCAGGCACGGGTTCCGGGTGATCATGGCGGCGGGGCCGATGCCGAGCTGGTCGAGGGCACGCGGGCGGGACGCCTCGAGCACGACGTCCGCGCCCTCGATCAGCCGGACCAGCGCGGCCCGGCCCTCGGCGCGGCGCAGGTCGACGGTGACGCTGGCGTGCCCGGCGTGCAGCAGGTCGTAGAACGCGGCGGGTCCCTCGCGGGCGCCGTCGAGCCGGCTGGCGCCCTCGACCTTGACGACCCGGCCGCCGGCGAGCCCCAGCAGGTGCGCGCACAGCGGCCCGGCCCAGAGCGAGGACAGGTCGATGACGGTGAACCCGCCGTCGTCATGCACGCCGCCGCCCACGCCGCCCGTGCCGCCGCGCGCGCCGGCCTGGCGGCCGGCCGTGGGACGGGTGGCGCCGCCGGCGGGCGTGTCCGGCGGGCAGCCATCGACGAGGAAGGGCGCGAACGGGAACCGCTGGCCCCTGGCCCGCGCCTGGGCATCGGCCGCCGCCGTCGCCGGGTCGACGACCAGCGCGACCGGCAGCCCCAGCAGCTCGGCCCGCTCCGTGAGCACCGTCACCGGCCGGTCGGCGACGGCGGCGGCCAGCGCGCTCCACGGCCGTGCCCGCGGCGGCGGCGCGCCGTCCTGGCCGCGCTCGGAAGCCGGGCGGGCACTGTCGGCGCGGTCCGCGTCGGTGGCCTCGAGGTCGTCACCCTCCAGCCAGGCGGGCAGCAGGTCGACGTCGTCCGGCCGGGCGAGGTTCACGGCAAGCCAGCCGTCGGCGGCGCGGATCAGCCGGGCGGCCCGGCCGGCGGAGAAGAGCCCGCCGCGGGTCAGCCCGAGGGCCGCGGCCCGCTCGCCGAGGAGCTGACCGGCGCTCGCGGGCGGATGCACGGCCGAAGTTCGCGCGACCGTGGCGGAGCCTCGCGCGGACGGAGGCCCATCAGCCGGGTGCACGGCCGAAGTTCGCGCGACCGTGGCGGAGCCTCGCGCGGACGGAGGCCCATCAGCCGGCAGGGGAGTGGCGCCGGCGGGGGCGCGAAAGGGATGCCCCAGCTCGGCGGCCAGTGCCCGGATGACGGCGAGCGCCGCGTCGAGCCGGGCCACGAACGGCACGGTCAGCCCGAGCGGGGCCGCGTCGGGATGCCCGGTCAGGGCCATCGCCCCGCTCGCCGCCCAGCCCGGTTCGACGCCGTACTCCCAGCTGGTGGTCCCTGTCCGGCCCGCGCGCAGGTCGGCGGCCCAGTCGGACAGCACGTCTGGGAGAGCCGCCCGTGCTCCGGTCGCCGCCACCGTCACCGCCCTCGCGCCGTTTCTTCACCCCACCGGGCATACGGTATGGCCGTGAGCACGGCATTGGGGGCGCAGGCGCAGGCGCTGCCGGCCGCGTCGGCGCTCGACCTCGTCCGGTCACTGTCGCCGGCCGACCTCGCCGACGTCTTCCCCGTGCCGATCCTCCTTGTCGACCTGGCCGACGCGCGCCCTGACGAGGTGGCGGCACTGACTGCCCGTCGCCCACCGCTCGTGCTCGTCGGCGTCGGCCCCGGGGCCGACCGTCCTGGTGCCGGCTCGGGCTCCCCGTCGAGTCCCGCCGAGGCGGGGCTCGACGTGCTGCTGCCCGAGGTGCTGGCGCCGGGCGATGACGTGGACGCGGCCGTGGCCACGCTGGTTCGGGCGGTCGGCGAGCACCCGGAGGCCGCGGTGGCGCTCGTCGGGCTGCTGCGGATGTCCGGGCGGCTCGAGCCGTTGGACGGGCTGGTCGCCGAGTCGCTGGCGTACTCGACGCTGCTGGCCGGCGCGGACTTCGCCCGCTGGCTCGCCGCGCGCCCGCCGCGCGAGCACCGGCCCAGCGCCCAGCCGCTGCTCGCCCGCCGCGACGGCGACCGGCTGGTGCTGACCTTCAACCGGCCGGAGGCCCGCAACGCCTTCGACACGGTGACCCGCGACGCGCTCGTCGCGGCCCTGCGCGCCGCGGCGGCCGACGACACCCTCACCGAGGTGGCGCTCACAGCCGCCGGGCCGGCGTTCGGCGCGGGCGGCGATCTCACCCAGTTCGGCACCGCCCCCGACCTGGCCAGGGCACACCTGGTCAGGACGGGCGCCAGCGCCGGCGCGGAGATCGTCCGCTGCCCCCACCGGACCGTCGCGCACATCCATGGCGCCTGCGTCGGCGCAGGCATCGAGATCCCGGCCTTCGCCGACCGCGTCGTCGCCGCCCCGGACGTCGCGATCCAGCTCCCCGAGCTGCGCCTCGGCCTGGTGCCGGGCGCCGGCGGCACGGTCAGCGTCACGCGGCGGATCGGGCGGCGCCGAACCGCCTGGACGGTCCTGACCAGCGCATTCCTCGACGCCCCCACCGCCCTGCGCTGGGGCCTCGTGGACGAGGTGGCCGCGTCCCGCTGACATGTCGCGATCGGCGTCGGTAGCGTGCCTAGGCGGATTGGGTCGGTGGCCGACACCGCTTACCCGCTTACCCGTCGTCGCAGCCCAGCCCGTTCCCGACGTCGACAGGACGGACCATGAGCGAGATCCGCTACGAGGCCAGCGACGGTGTCGCCGTCGTGACCCTGGACGCACCGGCCCGGCGCAACGCCCTCACCGTCGAGATGGCGGCCGAGCTGGTCGCGGCCCTCGACGAGGCGGACGCGGACGGCAAGGTCGGCGCGGTCGTCATCGGCGGCGGCGCGTCGTTCTGCGCCGGCGCCGACCGCGCAGTGCTCGCCGCCGCCGGCGCGGACCCGGCCGAGGACGCGCACTTCAAGAGCATCGAGGCGATCTACCAAGCGTTTCTGCGGGTCGGCGAGCTGCGCTCGCCCACGATCGCCGCGATCCGCGGGGCGGCGGTCGGCGCGGGGATGAACCTCGCGCTCGCCACCGACCTGCGGGTCGTCGGCCGCGACGCCCGGCTGCTGTCCGGCTTCCTGCGGATCGGCCTGCACCCGGGTGGCGGGCACTTCGCGCTGCTCGCGCGGACGGCCGGCCGGGAGGCGGCCGCCGCGCTGGGTCTGTTCGGCGCGGCGATCACCGGGACGCGCGCGGTCGAGCTCGGCATGGCCTGGGCCGCCGTCGACGACGCGGCCGTCGACCAGACGGCCTTCGACCTCGCCGCGGCCGCGGCGGCGGACCCGGAGCTTTCCCGGCGCACGGTCGCCTCCTTCCGCCGCTCGACCGGCAGCCCCGGCGTCTCCTGGGACGTCGGCGTCGAGGTCGAGCGCTCCCCGCAAATGTGGTCGATGCGCCGCAAGGCGCCGGGCGCCCGACCTTCCCCACCGATTGGCTAGGTAGGGACTCGGTGCCTGTCGGCACGCCCGACCTGTCGAGACTGGCAGCCAATCGGCGGGGACCCCGCGGAGGGGCTGGTGCTGAAGAAGCGCGGTCAGACCCGTGACCGGTAGCTCCCACTAGTCGGTGGTGCGGCGGCGGTAGAGGTGGACGGCGAGCGGGGCGGTCACGGCCAGGATCGCGACCGACCACAGGATCGCCGCGGCGATCGGGTGCTGCATCGGCCAGGCGTGCGCCGCGGCTGATGGGTTGGGGTTGCCGAAGAGTTGGCGCATCGCGGCGGCTACGGCGCTGACCGGGTTCCAGTCGGCGATCGTGCGGACGAACGCCGGCATCCCCGAGGTCGGGACCATCGCGTTCGACACGATCGCGAGCGGGAAGAGGATCACCAGGCCGATGCCCTGCGCGCTTTCCGGCCCCTCCGTGACCATGCCGAGGCAGGCCGTCGCCCAGATCAGCGCGTAGGAGAACAGCAGCGGGATCGCGAAGCCGGCGATGAACTCGGGCACCGAGGTGTGCGGGCGCCAGCCGATGACGAGCCCGGTCAGCAGCACCATCGTCGTGCACAGGACCGCCGAGAGGATGTCCGCCACCGAGCGGCTCACCAGCACCGCCGCCCGCCAGATCGGCAGCGCGCGGAACCGGTCGATCGTGCCCGTGTTCAGGTCGGTGGTGAGCCCGACCGCGGTTCCCATCACCGAGGTGGTGAGGTTCAGCACGACGAGCCCGGCGACCGCGAAGTCCTTGTACGAGCCACCAGCGAGCGAGACGCCGGAGCCCAGCACGTAGATGAACAGCAGCGTGAACAGCACCGGCTGGATCAGGACGTCCGAGAGCTGCAGCGGCTCGCGGGCGATGTGGATGAGGTTGCGCCGGGTGAGGACGGCGACGTCCCGGAAGGGACGGGAGAACGTCCCGGACCGTGCCGGGAGACCCGGGGCGGCGTCGAGCGCCGGCGCGAGCTGGGTCATCACAAGGCTCCCTTGATCTTGTCGGGGTAGGTGGCGACCGGCAGCCCCGTGGCCATGGCCGGCGTACGCGGCAGAGGCGCCGCCGGCTCGCCGGCGTCGGCCGCGCCACCGCTGTCCGTGGGGTCGGCGCTGTCGGTGGATGGCTGGCCGGTGGCGGCGGCGGTGGCGCCGGTGGCGGTGAGCGCGAAGAAGACGTCGTCGAGCGACGGCGGGTGCACCGCCACGTCGTCGACGACGGCGCCGACGGCGTCGAGCGCGCGGATCACCGCCGTCGCCACGCCCGCGCCGGCGTTGACCGCGGCCCGCAGCCTCCGGCCGTCGGCGCTGACGTCGACCCGCCCCGCGACCAGCGGCGCGAGCGCCCCGACCGCGCCGTGGTGGGCGTCGGTGAGGGTTACCTCGAGCCGGGTCCCGCCGACGGCGGACTTCAGCTCGCTGGGGGTGCCGTTCGCGATGATCTGGCCGTGGTCGATGACGACGATCCGGTCGGCCAGAGCGTCCGCCTCGTCGAGGTACTGGGTGGTGAGCAGCAGGGTGGTGCCCTGCGCGACCAGCTCACGGATGACGTCCCACATCCGGACGCGGCTGGTCGGGTCGAGGCCGGTGGTCGGCTCGTCGAGGAAGAGCACCGGCGGCCTGGCGACCAGGCTCGCGGCCAGGTCGAGCCGGCGGCGCATGCCGCCCGAGTAGCCGCGCACCGGCCGGTCGGCCGCGTGGGTCAGCTCGAACCGCTCGAGCAGTTCGGTCGCCCGGGTGGCGCCCTGGGCGCGGCGCAGGCCGGCGAGCTCGGCGACCATCCGCAGGTTCTGCCGGCCGGTCAGCGCCTCGTCCAGCGTCGCGTCCTGCGCGGTCACGCCGATCCGGCGGCGGACCTCGCCGGCCTGGGCGACCACGTCGTGGCCGGCGACCTTGGCCCAGCCGCTGGTCGGCCTCGCCAGCGTGGTGAGGATCCGGACGGCGGTGCTCTTGCCGGCCCCGTTGGGGCCGAGGACGCCGAGGATCGTCCCCGCCGGGACGCTCAGGTCGATCCCGGCGAGCGCCTGCGTGTCGCCGTAGCGCTTGGTGAGGCCCTCGGCCTCGATCATGGTCTGGACCATCCGGTGCTCTTTCCCTAGAGTGGTTACTTGCCGCACGGTAAGGACAGCGTATAACCTGCCGGTCGTCAAGTAAGTTCTGCGTTACGATTGACCGGCGCGCTTCTGGCCTGCTCGGCGGGGGTCCCGCCGATCCGTCGGCCGATCGGAATCGGCGGTGGGGTACGGACTCGCGTGCATCCGGGTCTGACGGATCGGTGGGGAGGCTCTGATGGATCGCTGGGGAGGCACTGTCGGCCTGCCGACAGGTAAGATTGGCTGATGGCCAGGCCGCCGGCGCGCCCCGCGGGCGAGAAGAGCACTCGGGAGCAGATCCTCGACGTCGCTCTTCAGCTGTTCACCGCGAACGGCTACGAGAAGACCTCGCTGCGTGAGATCGCCGAGCGGATGAACTTCTCCAAGGCGGCCCTGTACTACCACTTCGCCAGCAAGGACGACATCCTGCTGGCGCTGCACCTGCGGCTGCACGACATCGGCAAGGCGGGGCTGGAGCGGATCGAGGCGGATCGGGTCCGTCCGGCCGACTGGGTGCCCATGATCGACGAGTTCGTCGACCTGATCCTGGAGAACCGCCAGCTCTTCATGTTCCACCTGCGCAACCACGCGGCTCTGGAGGGACTGCAAGACCATGAGCACGACGGCGCGAACCAGGACATGGAGGAACGCGCCCGGCGCCTGCTGACCGACCCGGGGATACCGCAGGCGCGGCGTCTACGGCTGTCGTTCGCACTGGGTGCCGTGATATTTGGGCTCGTGATGACCGGCGACGTCCTTGCGGAGACGCCGACCGAGGAGCTACGGGCGGAGCTGCGCTCCGTCGTCCGCGACATCCTCGAACCCGGCGGCGTCTTGCCCGACACCGATCGCGAGGGCGCGGACGCCGGCGGGGCGCGCGACGTGCCCAACGGCGGCGGGCCGTCCAACGGCGGCGGGCCGCGGAACGGCGATGCGCGGGCGATGGCCGGGCAGGGTGGTCCGCTGCCGCTGGCCGGATCGGCCGGCTGACTTCCGGTCGTCGGCACTGTCAGCCGACTGACAGGTCCGAATCTGTACCACGGTAGGACGAACCCGGTCAAGAGGCGCGCCTCGGCGTCGGGCCAGGTCACGCGGGTACAGTGCGGCTGCCCACGACCGTCATACATTGTCGCGAGGGCCCGTTATGCCCGACCCCGCCGTCTCGCGACCTGTGTGACGGGAGTTGACTGCAAACATGTCGTTGCCAGGAACGGTGTCCGCCCCGGAGGGCGTGCCCTGCTTCCTGGCCGACAGCTGGTGGTTCGCTCTCACCAGCAGGCTGTCCGATGACAGGTTCGCCGAGCTGGCCGGGCTACGGGCCGCGCAGGGGTTCAGCGCCGTCCAGCTCGTCGTCGGGATTCCGCCCGAGGTGGGCCCGGACAATGCCAGTGCCTGGAGCAGCCACGGCCCGCCCTGGTTCGCGGACGGCCGGCCGAACACGCACTACCTCGACCACGCGAGACGGCGTATCGAGCGCCTCAACGCCGTCGGGCTCACGGCCGTCGTCTACGGCTGCTGGGGCCACCAGCTGGCCTGGCTCGGCGTTTCCGGCGCCACCGCGTGGTGGGCGCGACTGGTGGACCGGCTCGACGACCTGGATGTCCTGTACTGCCTGTCCGGCGAGACCAACCTGTGGATCGGCAGGGAGGACGCGCTGCTGCCCGACCGGTCCACCGACGACCTGCGGCGCAGTGCCGCCCGCGCCCGCCTGCCGGGCCGGCTCAAGGGGGCGCTGCGGCCACTGCGCGCCCGCTACGTCCGCCGCCGGCACGCCGCCGCGGCGCGGGCCCGCCGCGAGGGCTGGGACGAGGTGCTCGGCACGCTCGTCGCCTCGACCGACCGGGCGGTGCTCGCGCATGTCATCCCGGGCGAGACCAGCGCGGATGCGCTGGACCGCGCCAGCCTGCTCGCCGCCGTCACCGTGCAGACCGGCCACGACCAGGCCAGCCGGCCGCTGCTGTGGGAGTGGCCGGCGCGGGTCGCCCGGCGCTTCCCCGGTCGGCCGTTCATCAACCTGGAGCCCTGGTACGAGGGGATCCGCGACGACTTCGGCCCCGCCGACCAGCTGTTCGCCTACTGGGTGTCGATGCTCGCCGGCGCGGCGGCCTACTGCTACGGCGCGCACGGGATGTGGAACGTCGGCGACGGGGCGTTCCTGGCGCACTGGGGGAGGCAGAGCCTGGACACCGCGGCCGCGCTGCCCACCCCGAGGCTGCTCGGCGCGAGCCACCGGGTGCTGCGGCGTCACGGACTCCCGGACCCCGGGGGCGTGACGACCGTCGATGCCTCCGGTGGCACGCTCCGCTCGATCACCCGGGCCCGCGCAGACGGCTCGGGAGCCGTCACGTTCTACCCCGACGTGACGCTCGCCGACCTGCCGGCGCGACTTGCCGGCAGGGACGCCATGGGCCGGTACTTCGCCCCCGACCAGGGGGAACTCGTCGCCCAGCCGCCCGGCGAGGGCTCGATTGTCCTGCTCACGTGACGGCCGGGAAACGCCCCCGGGCGGCGTCACCGTCATGGAAGGAACGTCACCAGTGCCCAACGGCTCACGTGTCCGGGTGAGGCAGCCAGCGCTCCCCAGCCCGACGGCATCGATGCCCACGGCGACATTCTGATGACTGCGAGTGCTGACATGACTATGAGAACGATGCGGTCCGCCTCGTCCATCGTGTGGCCGGCGCCCGGTGTGGCGTCCCCGACGCCGTCGGCGGAGGTGCGGGTCGGCGTCGTGGGGACGGGGTACATCGCGCGCGGCCTCGCGCACATGCTGGGCCGGTCGTCCCGGCTGCGGCTGTCGCGGGTGCTCACCCGGCGCCCGCTCGACGACGCCGTCGGCCCCTGGGACGGTCGGGTCACCCATTCGGTGGAGCGCCTGATCGCGCACTCCGACGTGGTCGTGATCACGACAGGGGACGCGGTCCACGGGACCGAGGTGGCGGCCGCGGTCCTGGAGGCCCGGCTGCCGGTGATCACCATGGACGCCGAGCTGCAGGTGACCTCGGGCTCGTACCTGGCGAGCCTCGGCCCCATCATCGAGGCCCAGGGCGATCAGCCAGGCACCCTCGCGCTGCTCGCGCACGAGGCCAGGCAGATGGGCGTGACCCCGCTGGTCTACGGGAACATCAAGGGCTTCCTGAACCACAACCCGACGCCGGCGGAAATGGACTACTGGGCGCGGCGGCAGGGCATCTCGCTGACCCAGGTCACCTCGTTCACCGACGGCACCAAGCTGCAGATAGAGCAGGCGCTCGTCGCCAACGGGCTCGGCGCGACGATCGCGCGCCGCGGCCTGCTCGGCCCGCGCACCGACACCGTGCGGACGGGCGCCCTCCAGCTCGCCGAGGCGGCCGCGGCACGCGGCGGGGACCCCCTCAGCGACTACGTGCTGCCCGAGCACGGGAACCCGGGCGTGTTCGTCGTGGCCACCTTCACCGAGGAACTCGGCGAGTTCCTCCGTTATTACAAGGTCAGGCTCGGCGACTCGCCATACGTCCTGCTGGAACGCCCGTTCCACCTGTGCAACCTGGAGATCCCGCTGACGATCGACCGGCTGCTGCGCGGTGACCTCGTCGCCTTCAACAACGGCCCGAACCCGCGGGCCAGCGTCGCGGCGGTGGCCAAGCGCGACCTGGCGGCGGGGGAGTCGATCGGGCAGGCCATCGGCGGTTTCCAGGTGCGCGGCGAGGCGGTGCTGATCGCCGACGAGCCCGACCACGTGCCCATCGGGCTGCTTGGCGGGGCGACGGTCGAGCGTCCCGTCGCCGCCGGCGAGACGGTGCGCTTCGAGCACGTGGACGTGCCTGAGAGCCTCGCGCTGCGGGCTTGGCGCTGGACGTTGCAGTCGGTCCTGACGCCCCCCGCCAGCGCCGGGACCCGCGTGCCGAGCCAGCCCGCGTCGCCCATGCCGCTGGCGAACGGCCGTGCCCAGCGGCACTCCGTCAATTGGCAGCAGGTCAACTAACACCAGGCCCAGAGACGTAGGCACTGCGGGCGGACCCCCGGATCGGCGGCTGGAACTCGGGCGTACACGATGTCAGGCGTTGGCGGTCGCCACCGCCGGTCACACGACCGCTGTCAGGCCTGGCATGGCCGTCGGCGGCCCGGTGGGCGTCTTCGCCGGTGACCATGCGACCATTGCGGGGCCTTGCGTAGCTGTGCGGACGGTTTGGTGGAGACAGGCATGTCCGGTGACGGTTTGGGGCCTGACAATACTCTCCAGCTACTGAAGTGTAGAAGGTGGTATCGGAACATCCGCACACCCCGCCCGCCGCTGGCGGGCCGACTCCGCCGGGACCAGCCCACCACCCGTCGGCCCGGTGGCGGTGAGGTCGGATCGCGCGGGGTGTGGGTGTGGAGGACACAGTGGCCAGGGACGTCGTGAACGGGCCAGGGACGTCGTGAACGGGGGCGCCGCCAGGGCGGACGTTGCCGGCGCGGGCGTCACGGGCACCGCGGACGTGCTGGAGAAGCGGGTCGCGGAGGCGCTCGCCCGGCTGGATCTGGAAGCGCGGGTCCGGCTGCTCACCGGCGCGTCGTTCTGGCGGACGTGGCCATCGCCCGAGGCCGGCCTGCGGGCGATGGTGCTCTCCGACGGCCCGGCCGGCGTGCGCGGCGAGCGTGCCGACGAGCGGGAGCCGTCCGCCAACCTGCCCTGCCCGTCCGCGCTCGCGGCGACCTGGGACGAGCCGCTGCTGCGCCGCGTCGGGCGGCTGCTCGCCGCGCAGGCCAGGGCGAAGGGCGTCGACGTCGTGCTCGGCCCGACCGTCAACCTGCACCGCAGCCCGCTGGGCGGCCGCCACTTCGAGTGCCTCTCCGAGGACCCGCTGCTGACAGCGCGGCTGGGCGCCGCGCTGGTACGCGGAATCCAGGCGGGCGGCGTCGCGGCGACCGTGAAGCACTACGTCGCGAACGAGTCCGAGACCGACCGGTTCACCGTCGACGTCCGCGTGGACGAGCGCGCGCTGCGCGAGGTCTACCTCGCGCCGTTCGAGGCGCTGGTGTGTGAGGCCGGCGTGTGGGCGGTCATGGCCGCCTACAACAGCGTAGGCGGCGCGACGATGACCGAGAACCCGTTGCTGCGCGGCCCGCTGAAGGACGAGTGGGGTTTCGACGGCCTGGTCGTCTCGGACTGGATCGCCACCCGCTCCACCGTCCCGTCCGCCCTGGCCGGCCTGGACCTGGTGATGCCGGGCCCGTGGGGCCCGTGGGGCCCCGCTCTGGTCGCCGCGGTGCGGGACGGGAGCGTCCCCGCCGAGCTCGTCGAGGACAAGGCCCGCCGCCTGCTGCGCCTCGCCGCCCGCGTCGGCGCCCTCGCCGACCCAGCCAGGCCCGATCAGGCCGCCGGCGCGGAGGAGATCGCGGGCGGTGGCGACCGAGCCGGCGCGGCCGACGGCACGGGGGCTGACGGCACGGGGGCTGACGGCACGGGGGCTGACGGCACGGGGGCTGACGGCACGGGGGCTGACGGCACGGGGGCCGACCCCGCCGGACCGTACGCGCGCGACCTGCTGCGGCGGGCGGCCGCGGGCGGAATGGTGCTGCTGCGCAACGAGGGCGGGCTGCTTCCGCTGACGGGCGCCGGCGCACCCGGCGCGTCCGGCGGGACACGCCGGGTCGCCGTGATCGGGCCGAACGCCACGCTGCCCCGCGGGCAGGGCGGTGGCAGTGCCACCGTCTTCCCGCCGTACCTGGTCGGCCCGGCCGACGGGCTGCGCGCCGCGCTTGGCGAGGGCGGCGAGGTCGTCACCGCCACTGGCGTGCGCGCGGAGCCCTGGCCCGCGCCGCTGTCGACCGCGGGCGCGCGCGACCCGGAGTCGGGTGAGCCGGGTCTGCGGGTCCGTTTCTTCGACGCGGCCGGGAAGCTGCTGCGCAGCGAACGGCGGCTGTCCGGCCGGCTGATGTTCATGGACGACCCGGTGCTGGCCAGCTCCGCCAGGGTGGAGGTGACGGCGCTGTTGACCGCGCGCGCGAGTGGCCATCACCCGCTCGGCTTCGCGGGAATGGGCCGGTTCTCGCTACGCGCCCGCGTCGGCGCCGCGGCCGCCGGCGGCACCGGTACGGCCACGGCGACGGGCACGGGCACCGGCACGGAGACCGTGCTCTACGACGACACACTCGAGCCGCCCGACGGGGACATCGTCGCGGCGATCCTGCGCCCGCCGGTCTGGTGGGCCGGCATGGACCTGACGGCGGGCGAGGACGTGCTGGTCACGTTGCGCCACGACCCGCCGGCCGGGATGCCGGTCGCGTCGTTCGCGCTGCTGGGCGAGGACCCGTCACCGCCTGGCGCGGAGGAGCTCGAGACCGCCGTCGAGCTCGCCGCCTCGGCGGATGTGGCGGTGGTCGTCGTCGGCACGAGTGACCGGGTCGAGAGCGAGGGCGTCGACCGCGCGGGCCTGGACCTCCCGACCGGGCAGAACGAGCTGGTGCGCAGGGTGGCCGCCGCCAACCCCCGCACAGTCGTGGTCGTCAACGCGGGCGCGCCGGTGCTCCTGCCCTGGCGCGAGGAGGTGCCGGCCGTGCTCCTGTCCTGGTTCCCGGGACAGGAGTTCGGCGCGGCGCTCGCCGACGTGCTGCTCGGCCGCGTGGAGCCCGGCGGGCGGCTGCCGACGAGCTGGCCGGCCAGGGCCGAGGACTGCCCGGCCTGGTCGGTCACACCGGTCGACGGCGCCTTGGACTATGACGAGGGCCTTCACGTCGGCTACCGGGGCTGGTCCCGGCGCACCGCGGCGGCGTCGCCTGATGAGCCGGCGGCGGCGGAGGGCTCCCTGCCGGCCGCGCCGCCGCAGGGCGGGCCGGCTTATCCGTTCGGCCACGGCATCGGCTACACCACCTGGGTGTATGAGTCGCTCGCGGTCCCGGCGGCCGTCGCCCCGGGCGAGGCCGTGCGCGTGCGGGTCACCGTGCGCAACAGCGGTGACCGTCCCGGTCGCACGGTCGTCCAGGCATACCTGAGCCGCGAGGACTCGGCCGTCGAGCGTCCCGCGCTGTGGCTGGCCGGCTTCGCGACGGCTGACGTGGCTCCCGGTGAGAAGGCCACCATCTCGGTCGAGATCGCGCCGCGCGCCTTCCAGTACTGGCGACCCGCCACCGACGGCGACGGTCCGGGCGGCTGGTCGACCGAGCCTGGCACGTTCACGCTGCGGGTCGGCCCGTCCAGCGCCACGCTCACCCTGCGCGGCGCCGTCGCCGTCGTGACGCCGTCCTGACCGTCGCCACGCCGTCCTGACCGTCGCCGGGCCGCCGGCCGGGGTCAGCGGGCGGACCACCCGGCGGTGCGACTGGCCAGCCGTGGGCGCGCCAAAAAGGGGTAGCTAGCTTCCTGTCCTGGGATCGGACTGCCTGTCATGTTTTGGGCATGGTGATTTGTCGTCGTGCGGTTGGGGTACGCAAGGCACCGCACGGCCGACATTGCCGCCAATGGCTTCCGGAGGCGCACTGGATGGACATGATCGCAGCTCCTTCGGCCGATCTGCCGAGCTGGGGACGTATGTGATCGACAGCAGTGGAAACGCCGATGGCACCGCGAGCGGGTCGGATTCGGGTGCCGACGGGGCGTCTGACGGCACCGAGGCCTCTGGCAGTGAGGTGCTGATGGCGCTGCGGGTCGACGGCGCGCCGGAAGCCGTGCCGCGAGCTCGTCGGGAGATCTCCAGCCGGCTGGCCCGCGCGACCCTGCCCATGCGTGACCTCGCCGGTGACATCAAGCTGCTCGCCGGCGAGTTGCTGACCAACGCCGTGCTCCACGGCGAGCCTCCCGTCCACCTGCGGCTCGTCGCCCGTGGCTCGTCGCTGCGTGTGGAGGTGGCCGACACCAGCCAGGTGGCCCCCCTGCGCGCCCGCAGCAGCGCGGACACGATGACCGGCCGCGGGCTGGCGCTCGTCGCCGCGATCGCGGCGAGGTGGGGGACGGACGTGAACCGGCACGGCAAGGTCGTCTGGGCCGAGGTCGACCTGGCCGGCGCCGGCGAACCGGACGGCCGGGCCAGCCCGCACCCCTCCGGCCCGGTCGAGACCGGCCTGGAGGGGGCAGGCCTGGACGGAGCCGCCGTCCCCGCCGTACAGCCCGGGCCCGGCGGCGGCCGAAGCGCCGATCCGGCCGTGGCGACGGCGTCGGCGGACGCCGCCTCGACGGGGCACGGCCTGGGCTCGCCGCCGCGCTACCGCGTCAGCCTCGGTGACGTCTCGACCGACCTGCTGCTCGCCGCGAAGAGCCATGTCGACAACCTCGTCCGCGAGTTCACCCTGGCCGCGGTGGGCGAGATCAACGGCGAGAGTGCCCCCGTCCCGCCGGAGCTGGCGGAGCTGATCCGGACGGTGACCGAACGGTTCGGCGAGGCGAGGCAGGCGATCCGCCGGCAGGCACTGGCCGCGGCGGCCGCCGGGCAGCGGCGCACCCAGCTGGAGCTGTGGCTGCCGGCGAGCATCGCCGACGCGGGCGAGGAGTACCTGGCGGCCCTCGACAAGGCGGACGGGTACGCGCGGGAGGCGCGGCTGCTCACGCTGGCCTCGCCGCCGGCGCATCGAGACTTCCGGCGCTGGTACGTCTCCAGCCTGGTCACCCAGCTGCGCGCCGCGGGCCGCGGCGAGCCGGTACCGCCGCCGCTGAGCTTCGAGGAGTACCTGCGCCAGCGGCAGGAGCGAGAGCTGCCGGGGGCGCCCGCCGGCGAGCCCGGCTGACCAGCCCTGCCAACGGGCCCGGCTGACCAGCCCGGCTGACCAGCCCGGCTGACCAGCCCGGCTGACCAGCCCGGCTGACGAGATCGGTTGACGAGATCGGCTGACCGGTCCCGTCTGTCGGGGCGAGGCGCTGGGCGCGCTCGCCCCGTGTCGGGCGCTGAGCGCCCTCCCCGCGTGGTTCCGGGCCCTGGCATATCGCGGTGGTCTGGCTGGGACCGGGCTGGCGAGGTGGCTGGGTTGGTATTGCGCCAATGCGCCGTCACCAGCTGTGGCTGGGCTGGACATCCGAGCCCATGGGATGTCTGTCGGCCGGCGGGCCTGATCGATGACGCCGGGTACGACGGCGCCGGTGCGCGAGCGTGTGGCGTCGGCGAGCGAGCCTGCCGCGACAGCGAGCGAGCGTCCTCGCGACGACGCGCGAGCGTATGAAAAACAATCGCTGAACATGCCGCCGACAACGAGGCTGCCCGGTTGAAGCGGGCAGAATCGGGGCGACGGGCGCCGGTCCAAGCCTCGAAGGCCTGGTCAGCGGGCTCGCCGCCCGACCTGGCGGTGTTGCCTGCGGCCGGGGGATCGGTGGCGACGCCGTTGTCCTCGGGGCCGGCGGCTTCGCCCACCGGGGTGGCCCGTATCTTGGGGATGGGCTGGCGATGGGAGTGATCATGGCGGCCAGGCTGCCAGGCGAGCACATCGACGTTCTGATCATCGGCGCCGGGCTGTCCGGCATCGGCATCGCCGCCCACCTGCTGTCCAGCCAGCCCGGCCGCCGTGTCGCCCTGCTGGAGGCCCGCGGCACGCTCGGCGGGACGTGGGACCTCTTCCGCTACCCCGGCATCCGGTCCGACTCGGACATGAACTCCCTCAGCTACGGTTTCCGGCCTTGGACGGGCGAGAAGTCGATCGTGGACGGGCCTTCGATCCTGCGCTACCTGACCGAGACCGCGCGGGCCCACCGGGTCGACGAACTGGTCAGGTACGGCCATCGGGCGGTCGCGGCCAGCTGGTCGAGCGCGCGGGCCGGCTGGACCGTCGACGTCGAGCTCACCGCGGACGCCTCGCCGGGCGTACCGGCCGCCCCCGCCGCGGCCGGCGCGCGGCACCCGGACGGGCCGGACGGCCTGGGCAGCCCTGACGATTCGGGCGACGCCGGGCCACGGCACGTTCGGCTGACCTGTGACGTCCTCGTCGGCGCCACCGGCTACTACCGCTACGACCGGGGCCATGAGCCGGACTTTCCCGGCCGCGCGGCGTTCCCCGGCCGGGTGGTGCACCCCCAGCACTGGCCGGACGACCTGGACCACACCGGTCAGCGGGTGGTGGTGATCGGCAGCGGCGCCACGGCGATGACGCTCGCACCCGCGCTCGCCGAGCGGGCCGCGCACGTCACGATGCTGCAGCGCTCGCCGACGTATGTCGCCTCACTGCCCGCCGTCGACCCGCTGATGAGCGGCCTGCGGCGCGTGCTGCCGGGCCGGTGGGCCGCCTGGCTGGTCCGCTGGCGCAACATCCTGCGCAACCAGCTCATATACCGGCTCAGCCGGAGCCGCCCCGAGATGGTGCGGCGGGAGCTGCTGGCCGGGGTCGCCAGGGCGCTGCCGGACGGCTACGACGTCGCCACGCACTTCACCCCGAGCTACGGCCCGTGGGACCAGCGGCTCTGCGTCGCGCCGGACGGCGACCTGTTCCGGGCGATCTCGGCCGGGAACGTCGAGGTCGTCACCGACCATGTCGACACCTTCACCGAGCGGGGCATCCAGCTGAGGTCCGGCCGGGAGCTCGCCGCCGATGTCATCGTCACCGCGACGGGCCTGCGGCTGCGGATGTTCGACGGGATCGCGCTGACCGTCGACGGCGAGACGGTGCGCGTGCCGCGGCAGCGGGTCTACAAGGGCATGATGCTCGAGGGCGTCCCCAACTTCGTCTTCGCCTTCGGCTATATCAACGCGTCCTGGACGTTGAAGGTCGACCTGGTGGCCGAGCACCTCGGCCGGCTGCTGCGCCACCTCGACCGGCGCGGCTACCGCATCTTCGTCCCAGGCCGCCCCGCCGCGCCGGCCGGAGCCGGTGCCGGGCCGGACGGCGCGAGCCTGGCCGACGGCGCCGCGCGCGCGGCGAACGGCGCGATCCCGGCCGGCTCCGCCGACGGGGCGGCCAGCGGGTCGTCACTGCTCGGCCTGAACGCCGGCTACGTGCTCCGCGACGCGGGAGAGCTGCCTCGCCAGGGCGACCGCCCACCATGGCGAACCCGGATGAGCTACCTGGCGGACGTCCGCGCGCTCCGGTTCGGCCGGGTCACCGGCCCCGACCTGCGCTTTCTCTCCCCGGCCGAGACGGCGCCCGAAGCGGTCACCGGACAGCCGGCCCGAGCCGACGTGCGTCCGGTGGTGCCGGAGCCCCGTGCGGGCACGAGCAGCTCGCCACGCGGCGGCGTCCGGGCGCAGGTCCCGGAACAGGCACGCCCGGGTGAGGCTCGCCAAGAGCCGGCCGTCGTGGCTGTGGATCGTCCCGGTGCGGACGCCGCGACCGTTGGCGGCCGCGTGCGGGGTGACATCCACCATGAGCACCCGGTCGTCGAGGCGCGCCGGGCGGTGGAACCAGACGGCGTGGTCCAGGCCCGCACAGGAATGGGCCTGCCCCTCGTGCCAGGCGGCGAGGCAGCCCGAGACATCTGACAGGCCCCTCGCTCAGCGTGGATGCGCCTGGTGGCGCCGCCGCGATCGCCGGCGCCTGGGCGGCCCAGCGTGCAGGGGGCTGGGCGAGGTCGGCCGGACCGGACCGGCGCCGGCCGGACCGGTGCCAACCGGACCGGTCCGGCCGGATCGGCGCCGACCCCGGGGTGGTCGGCTTCGGCCGCTGTTGGTCCGAGCTCACACCCCGTCGGAAACGGGCCGGGTCGGGCGGTGCCAGCGACTCGCCCGGTCCGCGGGTCCGCGGGGCGCGGGCAGCCAGCCGGCGGCGAGCCGATGCGCGCTGTGCCGGGACAGCTCAGGGGCGTCGTCGGCGGCACTGATGCTCAGCAGATCCTTGTCGTTGGCGGCGGCGATCACCTCGGCCGCCCACCGCAGCTGGTCGCGCACCTGGCCTCCTGTCGGATCGACGCCGCGTCGCCGCGGACCACCGGCTCCGGCTCCTGGTTCAATCCTGTCTACGAACATCTACGGCACTGTAAATCTCACCTCCGTGTCGAGCTGGTTACGTTTTGTTGTCCTCCTATGGGCCCCGGTGACTCCAGGCTGCCCGCTGTGGTCATCGGCGCGCCGCGCGGCACCTGGCCGGGAGCCGGACGAGGGGCGGCCGGCGGTGCGCCCGCCGTGTCCGAGGTCACGGCACGGGGCTGGCCGCGGCGGCGGCCGGCTCAGGCTCCCGCGCCAGCCCGGCGAGTGACTGGTCATAGCTGGCGGATCCCACGGTCGAGGGTCATTGGCGGGGCGGGTCAGAATCTCCGGTGAGGCTCGGCGGCGGCCTGCCGGCGCGGAGCGGCGAGAGGATCGCGGCGCCGCCGGGCGCTTTATAGGCCTGCCACCTGCGCGAACAACCTATTGGCATGGCCGGGCGGCAGCCGGCCAGAGAATCGATGCCAGTCAGCCGCTTTGTCTCCTGTGACCGGTGCCACTCATTCCTTGGCGTCGGTAAGAAAGAAGGGAATGTGGCCCGGACCACTCGCCGGCCGCCGGTGCCAATTGGCTTGTCTGGTATGCGTCAGAGGTCACTCCCGGCCGTCCTCGAAAAGCCCAGAAATATGGTTCACAATGGATTTGCGGCCGCCGGGGAAATGCGGTCGCGGTCACACCTGCCCCAGGAGAACGACATGAGCAACGACACCTCCACCATCACGCGTCTGCGGTCGCAGGCCGCCGCCCGCCGGGTCGCCCGCCGCCAGCGCCGGGCCCTCGAGACCTACCTCGCCCAGGACGCCCTCTCGCCGAACGCTCGCCACGAGCTCGAGGTCATCCTCGTCCGCCAGGGCTCGTCCCTGTAGGACCTCGGCGTCATCCGCGCTGCCGGGCCGCCGCATATGGCGGTGGCCGGGGGCGCGGGGCCGGGCGTTTCGGCCGGCTCGTATTCGGCGCCTTCCCGAATACCGGCGGTATCCACTTTCGGGCGGCTGGCAACGAGGCCCGCCGGATACCGGGCCGAGTGACCCACGACACGGGCGGGCGCGCGAGACCGGCCAACCAAGTGCCGGGCAACCCGGCACCAAAGAGACAGACCCCGAGTTACCCGCGACACATCCGCGACGCCGCCCGTCCACGGGCGTTGCGCGAGAAATGCATGACGGCCGTCACGAGCGGCCAGTACCTTTCGGAGCCGACCGGGACTTCCCGGCCGGCTCCGGGTGTTTCTGGGCCGTAGCGGCCAGCCCCGCCGACATCGATGAAAGTCTGGCGCGCACGATACGGGCCTTCCTGCGACTCGCGGGCTCATGGCGGTCCCGCGCCGCCGGCACGCCATGCTGGCCGTGCGCGGCTGGCCGTGCGCGTATCCATGCGTCCCAGCGTCACGCTCTGTCGCCAGCTTGACCATCCTGGGACGGGCGGCGCCGGAGCGCCGTCGTGGGCGCCCGCTCCTCGAACCCGCCGATGTCAGCGTGGCCCGGAAGCGGACGCGACCAGTCAGTACCTCCCCTTCTTCGACAGATGGCAATCGGGCGACTACCGTGCGTGCCGAATTGATGGTGACCGATTGTCGCAGCGAAGGGTCCGAGGGCGTATGGTCCGCAAGTCCGCGCCAGAGCAGGTCGAGACGGTCGTCGTCGGGTCGGGCTTCGGTGGATCGGTCACCGCGTTCCGGCTCGCCGAGGCCGGCCGTGATGTGTTGGTGCTCGAACGAGGCCGGGCCTACCCGCCGGGCGCCTTCCCGCGTACGCCGCGCGAGGTGGCCCGCGAATACTGGAACCCCGGCGAGGGCAGGCACGGCCTGTTCGACATCTGGTCGCTGGGCGGGTTCGACGCGGTGGTGTCGTCGGGGCTCGGCGGCGGCTCGCTGGTCTTCGCGAACGCGCTGATGCGCGCCGACGAACGCTGGTTCGTGCAACCCGACGCGCGGGCGAGCCGCGGGGGGGCCGCGACCGGCGGTCGCGCTGGCGCCGAAGCCGCGAGCCGGACCCGCGGCGCCGGCGGGTCGGCGGGCGCAGGCTCGCGCCGCCGGGCGGCCGCCGGTCGGCCGTGGCCGATCAGCCGCGCTGACCTCGAACCGCACTACGACGCGGTGGAGAAGATGCTCGGCGCGGCGCCATTCCCGGCCGGGCGCCCCGGTTACGAGGCCACCGAGCGGACCACCGCGCTGCGCGCCGCGGCCGAGCGGATGGGGCTGGAATGGCGGCAGCCGGCGCTCGCGGTCAGCTTCGCCGCCCTCGGCGTCACCGCGCCTGGGCTCGCGCTCCCCGAAGCCCCTTACGGCAACGTGCACGGCCGCGCCCGCGCGACCTGCCAGCTCGCCGGCGACTGCGTCCTCGGCTGCAACCACGGGGCCAAGAACAGCCTGGACCACACCTACCTGTCGGCGGCGGCCTACCACGGCGCGGAGATCCGCACGCGTTGTGAGGTGTTGGCGATCGCGCCGGACGACGGCGGCGGCTGGGTCGTCACCTACGCCGAGCACCACGGCGCCGTCGACGGCACGTCGCGTGACCTGGCCATGCTGCCGGCGCGTACGGTGCGCTGCGCGCGGGTCGTGTTGGCCGCGGGCGCGCTCGGTTCCACCTACCTGTTGCTACGCAGCCGGGCCGCGCTGCCGGGGCTCAGCCCGATGCTCGGGCACGGCTTCAGCGGCAACGGCGACGCGCTCGGGCTGGTGGCTGGCGCCCGCCGCGAGGATGGCTCTCTCTGGCCGCTGGGCGCCGCCCCGACCGTCACCTCGGCCGTGGCGGTGCCGGACGGGCCCGACGGCGAGCCCGGCTTCCACATCCAGGACGCCGGCGTACCCACGTTCGTCTCCTGGCTACTGGCGGGCCACCGGGCCGCCGCCGGCGGAGGTGGCGGTGGCCTGCGGGGCAGCCTGGTCCATCCACTGCGGCTCGCCCGAGACTGGGCCGCCGAGCGGCTGCGCGGTGGACCGGACGACCTGCGCGGACAGCTGTCCCGGCTCGCCGAGGCCGGCGCGGACGGGGAAGCCGTCCTGCCCCTGCTCGCCATGGGCCGGCCCGCGGCCGACGGAGTGCTGCGGCTGGACGGCGACCGGCTCGGCCTCGAACGCGCCGGCGCGGACCGGGATGTGGACGCCGAGCGGATGCGCGCGGCGATGGCGCGGCTGGCCGACGGCCTCGGCGGCCGGCTCGAGTCGCACCCGCTGGCCACGCCGCGCCGTCGGGTCACCGCGCACCCGCTCGGCGGTGCCCCGATGGGAGACAACCCGCGCGACGGCGTCGTCGACGGGCTTGGCCAGGTCTTCGATCACCCCGGCCTGTACGTCCTGGACGGCGCCGCGCTGCCCGGGCCGCTTGGCGTGGGCCCAGCGTTGACGATCGCGGCGTTCGCCGATCTCGCGGTCCAGCGCATGCTGGACGGGAGCCGCGGCCGGGCCGGCGGGGTGCCCCGTCCTCGCGTGGCGGCGAGCGGCGACGCCGCGGCCCGAGGCACGCTCACCCATGGCGCCGCCGCGGCGAGCGCCGCCCGGAAGAGCGCGGCTGGGAAGAGTGCGACCGGGACGGGAACGGCCAGGACGAAGAGCGCCGCGGGGACTGGCTCGGCCGCGACGAGGGCCACGGGAGCGAGCACAACCCAGACCAGCGCGGCTAGGACCGGCGCGGCCAGGGCACGAGGCGCCACGGCCGGCACGTCGGCGGCTGGAGCCGGCCGGTCCGGAAATGCGACGTCGGCCGAGATTCCGTCGCCCAGGTCGGATGCGACGCCGGCGGCCGCGGCGCGCGGGAAGGCGCGCCAGCCGCCGGCACTCCGGACGCCGGTGGCCGCCAGGGCCGCCGCGGCCGCGGCGGTTCCCGCGACCGCCGCCGTAACCACGGCAAGTTCGGCCCCGGCGGCCGCCGCGCGCCAGGACACCGAACGAGCCGCCGCCGTCAAGGCGAGTGACGCGGCGAGTGCCGCCAAGGGAAGCGGTGCTACTGACACCGTCAAGGGGAGTGGGGCAACCGGCGCGGCGAGTGCCGTCAAGGGGAGTCGCGCGGCCAGCGCCGCCAAGGGGACCAGTGCCACCAAGGGGAACGGTGTGACTGGCGCCGTCAAGGGGACTGGGGTTGCTGGCGCCGCCAAAGTGACCAGGGCGGCCGGCGTGACCAAGGCAACGAAGGCGACCACAGCGACCAAGGCGGCCGGAGTGACCAAGGCGGCGAGCGCGACCGGTGCGGCCCCGGGGGCTGCGCGGAACAGTTCGGGCGCGGCGCGGGGCGTCACCCCGGCGCCGGGCGGTGCCGCGGTGGGCGAGGCGGGTTCGGCGTCGGCTGGCACCGGCTCGAGGCGGTCCGCGGGCCCGGGAAGCCCTGCCGGCCCGGCCAGCGCGGGCGAGCCCACCGGCCGGGCCGCCGGGGCGGCTTCGGCGGCTGCGCCTCGGCGCTAGGGGGTCCGCGCGGATTCTGTCGGATCGGTGAACTAGCCGAGAGCGGGTGCCTCGTGCTCGTAGAGTGCCGCGTGGGGGGCCGGAAGGAGGCTGGTGACCACCTACGCGGCGCTGCTGCGCGGGATCAATGTTGGCGGCGTCAAGGTCGGCATGGCTGACCTGCACGCCATCTTCTCCGGACTCGGGTATGCGGGGATCTCGACCTATCTGCGGACCGGCAACGTGCTGTTCGGCACCGAGGCACCCCGGTCGGCGCTAGCGGCGGACATCGAGGCCCGCATCGACCGGGAGATCGGCGTGCGCACCACGGTCCTGCTGCGCAACCGGGACGAACTTGCCGCGTTGGCCGCCGGCAACCCGTTCCTTGACCGTGAGCCGGACCCCACCAAACTGCACGTCACGTTCCTGGCGGACCAGCCTGACAAGGCCCGCGTCGCCGGGCTCGCCGCGCTCACGGCCGAGGGCGAGGACGTCGCCGTCGTCGGGCGGGAGGTCTACCTGCACTGCCCGCACGGCTACGGGCGCACCAAGCTCAACAACACCGCGATCGAGCGCCGGCTCGCGGTCACGGCCACCACCCGCAACTGGCGCACGGTCACGGCGCTGCACGACCTCGCCACCGCGGCCTGATCACGCCGTGCCCGACCCCGGCCGCGTGGGCCGGACGGGCTGGGCTCATGTGAAGGCCACCGCATGTGCCCGGCCAGGCAGGCGGGCGAGGATGAGGCGTGGCTGAGCGCGGGCGGGTCGTCGTCATTGGTTCCATCAACATGGACGTGGTGGTGACGGTGCCTCGGCTGCCGGCGCCCGGCGAGACACTCGCCGGCGGCTCGGTGCACCAGGTGCCCGGCGGCAAAGGCGCCAACCAGGCCGTGGCCGCCCGCCGGCTCGGCGCCCCGACGGTGCTCGTCGGCGCGGTCGGCGCCGACGGCTTCGGGACCGTGCTATCCGGCTTCCTCGACGCCGAACGCATCGACACCGCGTGGGTCCGGACCGAGCGCGGCCCATCGGGCACCGCGCTGATCACGGTCGCCGACGATGGCGAGAACACCGTCATCGTGGTCGCCGGCGCCAACGCGGCTGTGAGCCCGACGAGAGTGACCGACGCGGCGATCCGCCCGAGTGACGTCGTGCTGCTGCAGGGCGAGATCCCGGCCGAGACCAACGAGTCGGCGGCGCGCGCCGCCCGCGCCGCCGGCGCGACGACGATTCTCAATCTGGCGCCGTTTCGCGTGCCGAGCCGGGAGCTGCTCGCCGCCGTGGACGTTCTGGTCGTCAACGAGACCGAGTTCGCCCAGTTGGTGGGCATCGGAACGGGCGTGGGCGGCGCCGCGCGGGGGGTCGAGGAACTGCTGCGCTCCGGCGACCGGCTGGCCGCTCCGGACGGCACGCCGCTCGGCGACGTGGTGGTGACCCTGGGAGCGGACGGCGCGCTGGCGCGGATCGGCGGCGAGGTGCTTGCCGTGCCCGGCCGGCGGGTGCCGGTGGTCGACACCACCGGCGCGGGCGACTGCTTCTGCGGGGCGCTCGGCGCGTCGCTGGCCGCGGGAGTGGCCCCGGCGGAGGCCCTCGAACGGGCGAACGCGGCCGCCGGCCTCGCGGTCGGCCGGTTCGGGGCCGGCCCGTCCATGCCCACCGAGGCCGAGGTCGCCGACGCGCCCAGCGCTGTCTGACCTCGCCGCGCCGCCGGCAGCCATCGCCGTCCGCCGGCCTGGGCGGTTGATCCTCGCCGCGCTCGTCGCCGCCCCGTGCGGCAAGGGCGACTGCCGTGTCGCTTTGGGCGCGCCGGGTGGTGAGATGAGGGGCTATTCGCGATAGCCATGGCACAGTGCGATACATGGTGGCCGATTCGGTGACCGACCCGATGACTGCGTCTCGCGAGGCGGTGACCATCGCGGGCGGGCCGCGCGGCCCGGCGCGGCGGGCGCTCGTCGGCGTCCTGGGGCTGCCGGTCGGCGCGGTGGTTTCCTGGCCGGCCGTGGCGGGCGCCGCCGTGGTGGCGGGACTGGGCTACGGGCTGCCCGCGGTGACGGCGCTGCGCGGGGTCCGTGGCCGGCTCACCCCCGCCCTTGCCGGGTTCGGCGCCGCCGACCATGTGGCGCTGACCTTCGACGACGGGCCGGACCCGCGTTCCACGCCCCATTTCCTCGAGGTCCTCGAGGAGCTCGAGATCCGCGCGACCTTCTTCGTCCTCGGCGACGCGGTCAGCCGCGCGCCGGGGCTCGTCGTCGACATGGCCGCCGCCGGGCACGAGCTGGCCATCCACGGCTGGGACCGCAAGCCGATGCTGCTGCGTGGCCCGCTGTCCACCTACGACCAGCTTGCCCGCACCCACGAGCTGGTCGCCGCGGCGACCGGCCGCCCGCCCCGGTTCGTCCGGCCGCCCCACGGCATCCTGTCGGCCGCGGTGCTCGCCGCCGCCCGCCGCCTCGAGCTGACCCCGGTGCTCTGGACGGCGCGTGGACGTGACTGGGAGGCGGGCGCCACGCCGCTGTCCGTCCTGGCCGCCGTCGGGCCCGACCTGCGCGGCGGCGCCACGATCCTGCTGCACGACAGCGACCGCGGTGGCGTACCTGGCGCGTGGCGCAGCGCGCTGGGCGCCCTGCCTGAGCTCGCCTGCCGGTGCGCGGACGCGGCCCTGCGCCTCGGCCCGCTCGCCGAGCACGGCCTGCCCGGCCACCCGCCGCAGGCACGGGTCCCGCGATAGCTCAGGTCTCTGGGTAGAGCGAATACGACGGGAAGTTGTACCGGGTGTTCCGGGACCTGAGCGGATCGCAGATCATGAGCCCCGGAAGATCCCCGCGCGTGCGGGGACGACGGGAGACCCATGTCTGAGTCTGCCTCACCCCTGGGAAGATCCCCGCGCGTGCGGGGACGACCGCGAGCACCCATCGCGGACCGGCGTACTCACGTTGGAAGATCCCCGCGCGTGCGGGGACGACTAGTTTGTGACTGTGGCGGAGCTTCCACCGGAGGTCGAGGCTGAGCTGGCGCGGTTGCGGGCCGAGAATACTCGCCTACTGCGCTTGCTGAAGCTCACCCCGCAGCAGGCGGCCCCGCCCGGCCCCACGCAGGCGGCCTTCTTCGAAGCACCTCCAGGGCTGGTGAACAACGGCTCCCCGCCCGCGGCGAAGGTGGCGTTTTTCGGGGCACTGTTCGCCGCCCGCACGGACGTGTACGCGGTCCGGTTCGACAACCGCCGCACTGGCAAGTCGGGCTGGGTCCCGGCGGTGCGCGGAGGATGGCGCAAGGGCGTCCGACACGAGGACCGCGACTACCTTCCGCTTACCGCCGACGTTCTGGCCGCCCATCTGAAAGGCGAGATGCACGTCGGCGTGTACCCGCTGCTGGACGGTGACCGCTGCTGGTGGCTGGCCGCCGACTTCGACGGGCCCGAGGCGATGTTCGACGCGCTGATGTACATCAAGGCCGGCCGCGCCCTCCAGGTCCCTGTCGCCTTGGAGGTGTCCCGGTCGGGTACGGGCGCGCACGCGTGGGTGTTCTTCACCTCGCCGGTCCCCGCCGAGACGGCCCGCCGCCTGGGTAGCGGACTGTTGCGGGAGGCGATGGCGCTACGCGGCCGGCTGAGCCTGGCCAGCTACGACCGGCTGTTCCCGTCACAGGACATGCTCCCGACAGGGGGCATGGGAAACCTGATCGCTGCGCCGCTGTTCAAACCTGCCCGACAGAACGGCGCAACCGTCTTCCTGGACCTGGCCATCCTGGAGCCGCATGCCGACCAGTGGGCCTACCTGTCCACGCTCGGCCGGATGACCCCGCAGGAACTCAGACGTGCCGTCGACCGCGTCGGACGGGTCGCCGTGGCCGCCGAGGCCACCACGCTCGCTTCCCCCACCTCAACCGTGACCCGGCCCGCCGTCGCCGCTGTCCTCCACGCCCGGCTCGGAGCTGGCATCCGGGTCGAGCAGTCGGAGCTGACCCCGGGCCTGGCCGCGACGCTGCGGCACGCTGCCTCCATGCACAATCCGTTGTTCCAGGAACGGCAGCGAATGCGCGCTTCCACCTACGGCATCCCCCGGTTCCTGCACAGCTACGACGAGACCCTCGACGGCGGCCTGATCCTGCCGCGCGGCATGCTCCCCACCGTCGCTTCGCTCACCGAGCAGGCCGGCAGCCGGCTGGACGTCACCGACGAACGGGTCACTGGCATCGCACACGCATTTACCTGCACCGCCACACTCACCGCCGTACAACACGAAGCCCTCACGAAGCTGACCGAACACGACCTCGGCGTCCTGGTCGCGCCGCCGGGCTCCGGCAAGACCGTGATGGCCTGCGCGGTCATCGCCGCTCACCAGACACCGACCCTGGTCCTGGTGGACCGCAAGGCACTCGCGGACCAATGGCGGACCCGGATCGCCGAGTTCCTGGGGATCAAGGCAGGACAGCTCGGTGGCGGCCGCGCCAAACTGCGCGGGACCGTCGACATCCTTACTCTGCAAACCCTCGCCCGCCGCGAGGACATCGCCGAACTGACCGCTGGCTACGGCCTCGTCGTCGCTGACGAGTGCCACCACGTTCCGGCCGCAGCCTTCACCCACGCGGTCAAGCAAATCCCGGCCCGACGCTGGCTCGGCCTGACTGCCACCCCATACCGGCGTGACAAGCTCGACGACCTCATCACCCTGCACGTCGGCCCGGTCCGCCACACCATCACCGGCCCCCACGAGCCCGCCGATGGCATCCCCATGCTGCCCGGCAGCGCCCCCGACGGACGGCCAACACCTGTGCTGCATGTCCACCCCACCGGCTACCGCTACGCGGGCGACGCCGACCCGACCGCCCCGGGCGGGATGGCCGAGATCTACAAAGACCTGATCGCGAACAGCCAGCGCATCCGCCAAGTCACCGCGGATGTCGCCGCCGCCCTGGCTCAAGGCAGAAACTGCCTGGTCCTCACCACCTGGACCGCACATCTACAGAAAATCGCCGACGCGCTGCGCGACATGGGCCACGACCCTGTCGTGCTCCGCGGCGGCATGGGTGCCAAAGACAGGACGGCCGCGCTCGCTCGCCTGACGCCACAACCCGGCGGTCCGCCCCTGCTCGCCGTCGCCACCGGCCCCTACGCCGGCGAAGGATTCGACTGCCCCGCCCTGGACACCCTGTTCCTCGCCGCGCCCGTCTCCTACAAGGGACGCCTCGTCCAGTACACCGGCCGCATCCTGCGCCCCCACGACGGCAAGACCACCGCCGAAGTCCACGACTACCACGACGAACTGACCGCTGTACTCGCCGCATCACTCACCAAACGCGCCCCCGGCTACACCAGCCTCGGCTTCCCCGACCCAAGACGCCTCGCTCACACCCCCAGCGTGCACTTCCCAACCTGATTGATCGTCCTTGGAACGATCATTGCCTCACCGGGGTAAGGCATGATGTTCGCCGTCCCGAAGCTTTCGGTTCTCCCTTTCATCGCTCGCCGAGTAACTGCTCCGACAGGCCCGAAATATTTCAACATCGACAAGAGCGTAGAGCCGGCCCGCCATTACACGGACGGCGCGGTCGGCGGAAAGAACGCGGTGTTCACCCGTCCCGGCTACGGCGACGGCGCCGCCCGCCTGGCCGACATGGACACCGACGGTGTCGACGCGGAGGTCGTCTACTCCGAGGTCAGCGCCTTCCGCTACATCGGGGACCTGAAGGAGGGCGCGGCCGAGGCGACCTACGCGTTCAACGAGGTGCTGCGCGACTACGCCAGCGCGGACCCGAAACGGCTGGTGATCTCCTACCAGATCCCCATCCACGACATCGAGGCCGCCGTCGCCGAGGTGCGTCGCGTCGCCGTGCTCGGCGCGAAGTCGCTGCAGCTGCCGGTGTTCCCCAACGAGTTCGGTCTGCCGGAATACCCCGACGACCGGTACGCGCCGCTGTTCCGCGCGATCGAGGACACCGGCCTGCCCGTGTGCTGCCACACCGGCCTCAACACGAACCTGGACGACCTGGTCCGGCGCGACCCGACGCCGCAGAAGGGCGTGATGGTGCCGCTCGCCGCCCTGTCCGCCTCCGAGGCGCTCGGGATGTGGATCATGGGTGGTGTCCTCGAGCGACACCCCGGCCTGCGCGTGGTGTTCGTCGAGCCCGGCCTCGGCTGGGTCGCCTGGTGGCTGTCGGCCGTGGACAACATGGTCAAGCGGCAGGGTTACGACTTCCCCGCCATCAACGGGCTGCCGAGCGAGTACTTCCACCGACAGGTCAGCCTGACGTTCATCGAGGAGGCGGACGCGGTCCACCTGCTGCGCCACCGCCTCGGGGTTGAGAACATCCTATGGTCGACGGACTACCCCCACCCGGTCACGAGCTGGCCGCGGTCCCGCGAGATTGTCGAGGAGCAAATGGCCGGCGTCCCCGCGCACGAGCGAGAACTGATGGTGGCGGGCAAGGCCGCCCGGGTGTGGAACCTCTGACACAGGCACGGCGCTACGGCGCGACGCGGTGTGCCTGACAGCGTGACGTACCTGGCTCGCGGGCCGCTGCCCACCCTCGCCGCAGCCCGGTAAGCCCACGGTGCCAGACCGGCGCCTTGGGCGCGGCAGCCTGACCAAGCTGGTCATCCAGCGGTGGGCTGGGGTTTCCGGGGGCGCGACGCGCGCGAGCGCCCGGTATCGGCTACCGGTGTCGACCCGTGCTGGCCGTGGCGATGAGCGCGTCGAGGCGGTGGGCGTGGGCGCCGCGCCAGTAGATCTGGCCGCAGGCGACGCAGCGGGTGAAGTGGGCCGCGGTGCGGCGGGTGCCGGGCTCGACCTTGTCGAGGACGGCTTCCCTCGGCACTGACCGCAGTTCGTCTCCGCAGGAGACGCAGCGGGTGAGTGGCGCCAGTGGCGGCGCGAATCGGTCAAGGACATCGTGTACCTGGTCGTCGGGCCGGTCGCCGCGGACATACGCGCCGCGCGGCAGGCTTCGCCGGAACAGCAGGCCCCGGTCCCGCGTCAGCAGCACCCGGCGTTCTCGGATCGCCTGGGCGACGAGTTCGTCATCGGCGGCGTCGTTACGGTAGGCCACGTCCAGGCCGAGTAGCCGCAGCCGACGGGCCAACGCGCCCAGGTGTACGTCGAGGACGAACCGTGGCTCGGCCAGCGGCTGGGGACGCGTCGGCGGCTCGACCCGCACGATCTCGTCCGGCCCGGGCCGGCTGGACTGGCCGAGGACCGCACCATCGGCCCGCCGCAGCGCTCCGACCTCGGTCAGCGGTACCCCGATCGACTGCACGACGTGCCCCAGCGTGGCGTCCGGATCCGGAGACAGCCCGCCGACCAGACCGCCTTTCCGCGCCCGTCGCCAGGACCCGTACAGCAGCGGCCGCAGTTCCTCGGCGACCTCCAGCACCACCACATCCGCTGCCTACCCACCTGGCACCACCCCGAGTCGGCCAGCCGGGACTCGTTCTTCGTGGAATGCGTTGGCGCTCTACTTTTCGGGTGCTACCGACGGCCGCCTTCCCGGCCGCGGTGCAGCTCACTCGGGGCTGTCCTGCGGTAGGTCGGCCTTGCTGGGCGTCCGAACTCGGAGGTGCTCGGAACCGGACGGAGGTCGGGCGTGCTCAGCAACGGAAAGACGCATCCGCCCTCAGCGAACCTCGACTTGCTGGCCGCGCTCCAGAAGCAGTACACCGAGATCATCGCGTCGCTTGACCGCGACGCCGCGATTCGCCGAGTGGTCACGACCGTTCCGCCCAGAGACGACATAGCGCGGCCCCTGGCCGGCCGATGACCTGGGCACCGCCGCCCAGCTGGGTTGGGTACCGCCGACGCCGGCCTACCTGGTCCGCTCTGCCCGGGCCACCCGCCGCGCCCGCAGGGCCGCGAAGGCGGCATGACCGCCGAGCCTCAGGCATCGCGCCTCGACCCGCCGGGTAGCCCCGGGCCCAAGGCCGGTCGAGGAACCGCTGCCGGAGGAGGGGGATGCCTGCCGAGCGACGCTCAGCCGGCGGCACCTACTCGGTGGTGCAGGCCGCCTTCGCCCTCGGCACCGGCCTGGGCCGTCCAGGGCCGCTCCAGCGCCGGCCCTCCGGCGAGCTGTTCGAGCAGCTCGGCCGCGCGGATCTCGCGTCCCGCCTTCGTGATCTCGGCCTGCATCCGGCGCGCGGCGGTGGCGTACCGGGAGTCGGCGAGTACCGCCGCGACGGCCGCGCGGATCTGGCCCAGCTCCGGGGTCTGTGTGCGCAGGTTCACCCCGACACCGGCCGCGGCCACCCGCGCGTTGACCTCGATCTTGTCCTCGGTCTTGCCTGCGCCGACGATCGGGACGCCGTGCGAGAGCGCGAGCTGCACACCGCCGTAGCCGCCGTTGGTGACGAACACGTCGACGTGCGGCAGCAGCCTGTCGAACGGTATGAACCGCTCCACCCGTGCATTCGCCGGCAGCGGCGCTAGCCCCGCCGGGTCGCCGTCTCCGGTGGCCGCGACGACGAGCACGTCCTCGCCCGCGAGCCCGGCCAGCGCGGGCCGGATCAGCTGGTCGGCGTCGGTCGCGACCGTCCCCTGGTTGACGAGCACGACCCGCCGCCCTGACAGCTCGGGCCACCAGGCCGGCGGCTGCCAGCCGGGGTCGACCGGCTGCCGCGGTGGTCCGACGAAGGCGACCTGGCTGGGCACGTCGGGGACGGCGTACTCGAAGCTTGGCGCGCTGAACTGCAGGTAGAGCTGGGTGGCCAGCGGATAGTCGAAGATCGCGGCGGACGACGCGGGCAGGCCGAGCATCCGCCGGGTCCGGTTGAGCTCGGCGGTTACCGGGCGAAGCAGCAGCCGTCGGATGGAGCTGGCCAGCGCCCGGTTGCGCAGCCGGCCGAGCGGGCCGCGGGCCGGCGCCAGACCCATGCCGAGGGGCGCGAGGTCCCTGTTGGTGAAGGGCAGCACGCTCACGCCGAACCCGGCCAGCGGCGGTCCGCCCAGCTCCCGCAGGAACACCCCGCCGATGAACCCGGTGTCGGCGATCACGGCATCAGCCGGCTCCTCCCGCAACAGTGCCCGCAGGTCCCGAACCTGGCTCGGCACCGGTCTCGAGAACCCCTGCACCATGTCGAACTGCAGCTTCTTCAGCCCGGACAGCTCCCGGCGCCGCGGGTAGCGCTGGTCGAGCCCGTCCAGGCTGTAGTCGAAGCCGGGATCGGTGATCGGGTGGAAACTCGCACCGACAGCGGTGATCTTGTCGGCGAAGGCGACGCCGGTGTACCAGCGCACGGTGTGGCCGCGTTCGATCAGGGCGCGGGCGATGGGTAGTGCGGGCAGGGTGTGGCCGACGGCGGGAACCGTGGCGAACAGGAATCGGGCCATGGCGGGTTCTCCTCAGGCAGGGCGACAGCGGCGGCCGGGCGGCGCGGCGGTGGGTGCGGTGGTGGGTGCGGTGGTGCTGGTCACGGCCGCGCGGGCATCGCGTGTTCACGGTCCTGGTTCTGGTCGACGCGTCGGGTGGTGCGCTGTCCCTCCCGCGGCGAGAGCAGCACGGGAGGGACGGCGCACCAGATCTGAGTCGAGGGAACGCGCGCCGCACGGTCGGAGCGGTTAGGGGGCAGGGGTCGGGGTGGGGAGGAGGGTGGCGAGGGCGGCAGGGGCGCGAAGGGGGAGCAGGTGGTTCTCGCCGGGGACGACGGTGGTGCGGGTGTCGGGCAACATCGTGGCGAGGTGGTCGATGAGGCGATGGGTGAAGGGTGGGCTCTCGCCGCCGGCGACGAGATGGACCGGCTGCTCGATCCGGCGCGCCAGCTCCTCGTCGAAGTGCCACGCGGCGAGCGCGGGCACCTCGCCGGCGAAGCAGTAGCCGCAGTCGCGTTCGGCGCGTTCCAGGCCGGCTCGGCCGAGGGCGGACTCGATCACGGACCGGTGCTCCGGTCCGCACACCGCCGCCAGGAAGGTGTCGAAGGCGGTGCGCAGGTCGCCCTGGGCGGCGGCGCCCATCGCCGCGCCCAGGGCAGGGCCGATCGCGGCGGCGACCGTCGCCCGGTCCCGCGGCGGCAGGAGCGGGTCGATCAGCGGCGGCTCGACCAGGACGAGCTCGCTGACCAGCTCCGGGTGGTCGAGCGCCAGCTGCAGCGCGACCACGCAGCCGGAGGAGTGCGCGAGCACCCGGGCCCGCCGGGTCCCGAGGCGGCGCAACAGATCCGCGCACTCGGCGGCGTGGTCGGCCACCGACAGCGGCTCGGCGGGTGCGGGGTCCGAGTACCCGGTGCGGGTGACGCGGATCCGGCGCAGGCCGGCGACGGCCGGCTCGCGCTCGAACGGGACGAACCAGTCGGCGAAGACTGCTGCGTGGATCAGGACGAGCGGCTCGCCGTCGCCGCCGGAGTCGGTGTGTCGCATGGAGATTCTCCTTCTCGGTCTGTGATCGGTCAGTTGGCGTAGAGACGGATTTCTATGCCGTCGGGGTCGTGGAGGCCGACGAGGACGGTGCCGCCGTGGTGGCCGGTGACGAGGCCGCCGTGCTCCTGGTCGATGGCGGCCAGGTGGTCGGCCCAGGCCTGGACGCCGTCCCGGGTCGGGACGCCGAGCGCGACGAGGTCGAAGCCGGCGAGGGCGGCGGCGCGCTCGGGGTCGTGCCGGAGCGCGATCTGGGTGGTGCCGTCTGGAGCCCCCAGGGCGACGCCACGGAGCTCGCCGTCCTCGGTGAACTCGATCGCCACCTCCAGTCCGAGCACCCGCAGGTACCACTCGCTGCTGGCGCGGACGTCGCTGACCGGGATCTTCACGTGGTGGATCGGTGCTAGGTCGGGCATGGCCCCTCCTTTGACTAGAGTCGACTCTAGCAATTCACTAGAGTAATCTCTAGCGAGTGAGTGGTCCCGTCAACGACAGGCCGAGTCGGGCCGAGAAGACCAGGCTGACCAGGCGGCGGATCGTCGCCGCGGCGGCGGACCTGTTCCTCGACCAGGGCTACGGCACGACGACGCTCGACCAGGTCGGGGCGCGCGCGGGCGTCGCCGTGCAGACCGTCTACTTCCACTTCGGGAACAAGGCGACGCTGCTCAAGGAAGCGCTCGATGTGGCCGCCGTCGGCGACGACGAGCCGGTCGCGCTCCTCGACCGGCCGTGGCTCGAGGAGCTGGCCGCCGAGCCCGACCCGGTCCGGGTGATCGAGCTCTGGACGAACGGCGGCCGCGAGATCATGGGGCGGGTGGCGCCGCTGCTCGCCGTCGTCCGCGGCACCGTCGGCGCCGATCCCGACCTCGCGGCGCAGTGGGACGTGAACGAGGGCCAGCGCCGCGCCGCGTTCCGCGCTCTCGCCGGCCTGCTCGCCGACCGCGCGGCGCTCCGCCCGGGGCTCACCGTCGAGGACGCCGCCGATCTCGCCTTCCTGATCACCAGCGCCGAGAACTACATCGTCGCCACGGGCACCCTCGGCTGGTCGCCGGAACGCTGGCGGAGCACCACGGCCACGCTGCTCGCCCGGGCGCTGCTCGGCGAAACGGCCTAGACGCGGAGGGGGGCGGGTGTCGCCGCGGTCGAGGTCGAGGGACTCGGGGGCGTGCGGCCGCTCCATGATCGGCTGCACGCCGGTGGACACCGCCGCGGGCGCGGAGAGCAAGACTTTTTGCCGGCCCGATACGACGCCCACCGAGGGCTCTGTTGCGTTGGTGGGGCGCAGCGGTCGGGCCAGCCGCTCAGGAATGATCGACTGGTGGGTCGTCCTGTCCGTCCCGTGGTTCTGGCTTCCGAGTTCGCCGGGTTCCGGTTCCCGGCAGAGGTGATCGTGCTGGCCAGCCTGCCGTGCCCACCCAAGCGTCGTGCCCAGTGGCTGGTGGCCGCACCGGATCACGACAGACACGCAGGCTTTCCGACCCCCCGGGGGTCGGAAAGCCTGCGAGCAGTCAGACGTCGGAACGGAACCCCGACGAAACACGGCCGAGAGTGAGGCCGACGCAGCGACATCCCTCGGCCGCTCTGGGGTGTCGCAACCTGTGGGGTGTCAGACATCCTCTAGGAGACCGCTGAATAACGTCGGCGCGCCTCCCCGGCGCTGATCATGATGTTTGGGATCATTGGTTGGTGTTGGGGAGGAGCCGGTCGGACCGGGAGTTGCTGGACGCCGATGCGCTGGTCGGGCATCTGGTGGTGGCGGGCAGTATGTACCGGCTGCTGGCGGAGCACCGTCGGGTGATGTTCGACGAGGGTCTGTTCGTGGATCTGTTCCCGTCGGTGACGGGCCGGCCGTCGGTGCCGGGTGAGGTGGCCGCGTCGGTGCTGGTGTTGCAGAGCCTGCACGCGTTCTCCGATCGGGAGGCGATGGAGGCGCTGCGGTGTGACCTGCGGTGGAAGGTCGCCTGCGGGCTGCCGTTGGATCATGAGGGCTATCACCCGACGGTGTTGACGTACTGGCGGGGGCGGCTGGCGCGGTCGGATCGGCCGAACCGGATCTTCGAGGCGGTGCGGGGCATCGTCGCCGAGACCGGGGTGCTGGCGGGGAAGACCCGCCGGGCGGTGGACTCGATGGTGTTGGATGACGCGGTCGCGACCCAGGACACGGTCACCCAGCTGGTCGGGGCGATCCGCCGGGCCGTCCGGCAGGTCCCCGGTGCCGGCGAGGTCGTCGCCGAGCGGTGCACGGCGCATGACTACGCGCAGGCGGGCAAGCCGCGGATCGACTGGGAGGACCCGGCGGCCCGCGATGGCCTGGTCTCGGCGCTGGTCAGCGACGCGCGCGCCGTGCTGGCCGCGTTCGCCGAGGCGCGGGACCTCGACGAGACGGCCACCGGGGCGTTGGGCCTGCTCGCGCTGGTCGCCGGGCAGGACGTCGAGCCGGCCGAGGGCTCCGACGGGACCGACGGGCGGTGGCGGATCGCGCGGAAGGTCGCCCCGGACCGGGTGATCTCCACCGTCGACCCGCAGGCGCGGCACGTCCACAAGACCGTCAGCCACCGCCAGGACGGCTACAAGGGCCACGTCGTCGTCGAGCCGGACACCGGCCTGTTCACCGACGGGAAGCTCACGAAGGCAACCGGCGAGGACAACCAGGAAGCCGCCGTCGCCGTCGGCCTGCTCGCCGACGAACCGGCCACCGACCTGGAGATCCTCGGCGACTCGGCCTACGGAACCGGACAGGCCCGGGCCGACCTGGCCCAGGCCGGGCACACCCTGGTCAGCAGGCCGGTCGGGCTGCGCCCCGCGGTGGAAGGCGGGTTCACCCTCGACGACTTCACCGTCGACGAGCAGACCGGCACGGTCACCTGCCCGAACGGGCTGACCAGGAAGATCAGCCCGAAACGCCACGTCACGTTCGGCGCGGGCTGTCGCGGCTGCCCGCTACGCGCCCGCTGCACCACCAACAGGACCGGACGCGCCCTCGAACTGCACCCCCACCACACCGTCCTGCGCGCCGCCCGCGAGCAGTGGGCCACCGACCAGCCCCTGCGCGAGACCTACCGGCAGCACCGGCCCATGGTCGAACGCTCGATCGCCTGGTTCATCGGCCACGGCCGCCACCGCCGGCTGCGCTACCGCGGCCAGGCCGCGGGCGACCAGTGGCTCCACCTACGCATGGCAACCGTCAACCTCACCCGGCTACTCACACTCGGCCTCACGCGTACCCCGACCGGCACCTGGGCCCTCACCCCGGCGGGCTGACCCCCGGAAACCACAGCGGAAGCCCTCGACACAGCCCCGCACCACCCCGGGCACGCCCAGCGCCGCCCACCCACGCCCTCGAACGCCAGAAACCACACCCAGCCGGGCGCCCGGCCGACACACCCAGCCGAGCGTCAACCCCAAAACCGGCGTTGTTCAGCGGCCTCCTAG
>NZ_MBLO01000035.1 GCF_001854805.1 Pseudofrankia coriaricola | reverse complement strand
GGTCGAGTCGGGCCGACGGGCGAGTCAGGTTTTGGTCATGGCGACCGCGTGATCCGTGGTGCCGGCGCTGTCGGTGCGGTCGCTCAGTAGGAGCCAGGTGAACGGCTGTACCCGACCGTTGGGGGTGCGGTGTTCTTCCCGGCTGGTATGTACGACGTSCAGGTCCGGGAATTGGGCGGCGAGCTCGTCGGTGCTGTAGCGGGCGGTGGGTAGCCCGGAGCAGGCTGTCGGACCGTCGGCGGCGAACGTCCCGATGACGGCGTGGCCGCCGGGCGCGAGCGCCTGGCGCAGGACCGCGCGGTAACGGTCGCGGTCGGCGGGGTCGGTGAGGAAATGGAACACGGCTCGGTCGTGCCAGAGCCGGTAGCGCCGCCGCGGCTGCCAGGCCAGCAGGTCGACGGTGAGCCAGTGCACGTCGGCAGCCCGGGGCCCGAGGCGGGACCGGGTCTCAGCAAGCGCGTCGGCGGCGACATCGAGCACGGTCACGTCCGTATGGCCGGCATCCAGCAACCGGTCGACGAGCACAGACGCACCGGCCCCGACATCGACGATCGCATCACGCGGACCAGTTCCCGCCGCCTCGACCAGGGCCAGGGAACTGGCCGGCTCCTGCTGAAACCAGCTGACCTCGGTCACCACCATCCGGCCATAGACGTCGTCCCAGTGCGCGCGCTGCGTCATCCGCACTCCCAAGCGGCCGGCAATACCCCTCCGCCAGTCTCACGTCCCGGGAAGTCGCAGGCACTCCGCAGGCCAGACGCGCAAGATCCACCAGCATGGCTGGAGCGGAGGCCGGTCTGTTGTCCCGCCGAAGCGGGAGAGGCGAAGAATTGGCTTCAGTGATCGTCCGTCCGGGGAGACGGCGCGACGCCCCGGACTACAGGAGACATTGGTGGGTGCGGGCGCCGCCGGTCGCCTGGCGCCCGCTGATGAGGGTTTTTCTTCAACGCCCGAGCTGGCCCCGCCTCCCCGTCGCCACGGGACCGATCGGGCTGCGTCCCGTCCTCCCGGCCCTGAGCGAGGAGCTCAGTGACCGGGGTTCGACACGCCCCAGGGTCGATCGGGCCCGTGTGGTGTCGATGCCGTCGGCGTCGCTGCTCGGGACGGCCGGTCACGCGATGCTGTGGCTAGACGCGGGCGGCGTCGAGTGCCTGTGTTGGGTTGGGAGCTGGTGGTCGCGGACCCAGGTCTGGGCCGCCATCTGGACCGCGTCCCAGGGCGAGCCAAGGGGCGGGGTGTAGGAGAGATCAAGATCGGCCAGGGCGTCGACCGTCATGCCATGGAAGATCGCAGTGGCGTAGGTGTCGACCCGCTTGGCGACCTCGCTGCCGCGGCGTCCGACGAGCTGGGCGCCGAGCAGCCGTCCGCTGGAGGTGTCGCCGGTGACGCGGATCGTGATGGGCTGGGCGCCGGGGTAATACGCCTTGTGGTCGTCAGGGCTGGCCTGCGAGGTCGCGGGCGTGTAGCCGGCGGCGAGGGCCTCATGCTCACGCAGCCCGGTGCGGGCGGCGACCGCCTCGAAGATTTTGACGACCTGCGTGCCGAGGCTACCGGCGAAGGCCCGGTCGCCGCCGAGGGCGTTCTCGCCGGCGACGCGGCCCTGCTTGTGGGCGGTGGTGCCCAGCGGCAGCCAGGTCGTGCCGAGCAGCCGGTGGTGGGTGATGACGCAGTCACCGGCGGCGTAGACGTCGGGCAGCCCGGTCTCCATCCGTTCGTTGACGACGATCGCGCCCCGTGGGCCGAGCGTGGCGCCGGCGGCGGCGGCGAGACGGCTGTCGGGGCGGACGCCGGTGACGACGAGAACAAGGTCGGCGTACCGGTTCAGGGTGGTCGTGGTCCCGTCGGGCGTGGTGGTGGCCGCCTCGACGCGCAGGCGGCCGGTGGCGCCGGGTTCGGCGCGTGCGATGCCCTGGACGCTGGTGCGGGTGAGGACCTCGACCCCGTGCGCGGCCAGCTCGGCGGCGACCAGCGCGCCGAGGGCAGGGTCGACGGTGGGCAGGACCTCGTCGGCCATCTCGATCTGGGTGACCTGGATCCCGCGGGTGGTGAGCCCTTCGGCCATCTCCAGGCCGATGTAGCCGGCGCCGACGACGATCGCGCTGGTCGGGCTGTGGCGGGTGAGGGTGTCCATGACGGCGAAGGTGTCGCCCATGGAGTGCAGCAGATGCACACCGTCGGCCGGGCCGAGCCCGTCGCGGGCGCCGACAGTGAGCGGGTCGCCGGGATCGGCGAGGCCCGCGATCGGGGGGACGGCGGGCAGCGCGCCGGTGCCGACGACCAGCTTGTCGTAGGGCAGCTCGGACTCGGTACCGTCGGCGGCGCGCAGCGCCAGCCGGTGGCCGGTGACGTCGATGCCGGTGGCCAGGGTGTCCAGCCGCAGGTTCATGCCGGTGGCCTCAAGGTCGGCGTGGGTGCGGTGGGCGAGGTTGCGCCAGTGGGTGACCTCGCCGGAGACGTAGTAGGGGATGCCGCAGATGGAGAAGTTCGGGTAGGCGTCGGCGACGACCACGGTGACGTCGGCTGACGGGTCGAGTTCGCGGGCGCGCAGCGCGGCGGAGATGCCGGCGTCGCTGCCACCGATCGCGACGATGTGCACGACAGACAGCCCCTTCCAGGGCGAGATGTGAGGATGAGGACCACCTGCGGCCCGCGAGCCAGGTCCCGATCGGTCCGCCTCGGCTAGCTGCGGGGGTGTTGGGAGATCGGCGTCGAACCGATGGGTCAGGCGGCGGCAGGCAGGAGCTCGCCGAGCAGCTTCTCGACGCGGGTGCGGATGGCGTCGCGGATCGGACGGACGGCGTCGATGCCCTGACCGGCAGGGTCGTCGAGTTTCCAATCCTCGTAGCGGATGCCGGGGAAGACGGGGCAGGCGTCGCCGCAGCCCATGGTGATGACCATGGTCGAGGATTCGACCGCGTCGACAGTGAGGATCTTCGGGGTCTCGGTGGCGATGTCGATGCCGACCTCGGCCATCGCGGCGACCGCGATCGGGTTGACCTTCTCGGCCGGCATGGAGCCAGCGGAGCGGACCTCGACCCGGTCAGCCGCCAGGTGGGTGAGGAACCCGGCGGCCATCTGGGAGCGGCCGGCGTTGTGCACGCAGACGAACAGTACCGACGGCTTGTCGGACACAGACAGGTCCTTTCAGAGGAGGAAGAGCCGCCGACCCGGCCACCCGGCGGGGCCGGCGGTGGTCGGCGTCAGTCGGTCCGGGGCGCGGGCAGGGTGAGGTCGGGCAGCAGGCTGGCGAGCAGGTCGCGGACGCGGTGGTCGATGTCGTCGCGGATCGCGGCGACCTGGTCGGCGTCGGCGTCGGCGGGGTCGTTGATCGCCCAGTCCTCGTAGCGCTTGCCGGGCATGTAGGGGCAGGTGTCGCCGCAGCCCATGGTGATGACGACGTCGGCGGCGGCGAGGATGTCGTCGGTCAGTGGCTTGGGGAACTCCTCGTCCAGCGACAGCCCGACGTCCTTCATCGCGGCGACGACCTCGGGGTGGATCTGGGTGCCAGGGTCGGAGCCGCCGGTGCGGATGTGCAGCGCGGTGCCGGCGTAGTGGCGGGTCAGTGCGGCGGCCATCTGGGAGCGGCCGGCGTTGTGTACGCAGACGAACAGCACCTCGGGCACCCGCTTGGCGATCAGCCCCCGGGTCGCGGCCAGGGCCTCCAGCCGTTCGCGGGTCAGCCGCTCGGCCAGCGTCGGCAGGAACGCCGTGACCCGGGCGGTGCGGGCGAGCAGCCGGTAGGAGTCGGCGAGTACGTCGGCGACCTCGTCCGCCTCGAACGTCGTGGTGTAGTCGTGGGTCAGTCGCAGCGCGGTCGCGCGTAGGGCGCGGTCGGTGGCCGGGTCGAGGCCGGATAAGCCATCCAGGCCGGTGGAGCTGTCGGAACTGGTCATGAGGCACCTCGCGAGGGATGTGTGAGGGTGGCGCCGTTAACCGGCGCCGCGTCTGTGGTCGTGGTGGCGGGGTGGGGCAGCAGCACGTCTGCGGCCTGTCCCTGCGCGGTGGGTGTGGCCGGGTAGAGCAGGCGGACCAGGCCGAAGCCGACCGCGCCACCCACCAACTGAGCAGCGATGAACGCGGGGACGGAGGCCGGGGCTATGCCGGCGAACGTGTCGGAGAACATCCGCCCGACGCTGATCGCCGGGTTCGCGAAACTGGTCGAGCTGGTGAACCAGTACGCGGCGCCGATGTAGGCGCCGACAGCGGCCGGGGCGCGTTCACCGCGGCCGGAACGGACCAGGGAGAAGATCAGTAGGATCAGGCCGGCGGTCGCGACGACCTCGGCGAGCAGATGCGCACCGGACGCCCGGTGGTGCGTCGAGATCGACACCGCCGAGCCGTCGAACATCAGGTTCGCCAGCACTGCGCCGCCGACGCAGCCGGCGACCTGGGCGGGCAGGTAGGCGGCGGCGTCCCGCCACGACAGCCCACCGAACGCCGCGTCCACGATGGTCACGACCGGGTTGAAGTGGGCTCCGGACACCGGGCCGACCATCAGGATGATCGCGTACAGGCCGGCCGCGGTCGCCGCAGCGTTCTCGACCAACTGCAGGCCGACCTCGTCGGGGCTGAGCTGCTGCGCGGCGATCCCGGAGCCGATGACCAGCGCCGCGAGCAGCAGGCTGCCCAGCGCCTCGGCGACCAGCCGCCGCGCCAACGGCGGCTGGTCGACCGTTGTGTCCGTCACGGACGGGTGCTCAGCAGCAGGAGCCGGCCGAGGCCGGCTCCACCGCGAGCAGCGTGCGCGTGCCGGCCGCCGCCGCAGCCGAGGCCGTTTCCGACTCCGCCGTCACCGCCGCGACCGCGTCCTCGCCCGTCGCCGCCGGGGCGCAGACCGGACCGCAGTCACACGCCGACCCCGGACCGTCGGCGCGCTCGGCGACCGACGGCGTCGGACCCGGACGGGCCATCTCCGCGACGTCGGCGAGCACCGTGTAGACCTCCCACGGCGCCCCATCCGGGTCGTCCACCCACACCTTGTCCTGCAGCGCGTAGCAACAGGCCGTGTTCTCCTCCACCGCGGTCGCCAAGCCCGCCCCGGCCAGCCGGGCGGTGGCCGCGGACACCTCGTCAGTCGTCTCGACCTCGACACCCAGGTGGTTGAGCGCCCCGGCGACGCCGGCGCCGCGGGCCTCGGGGTTCTCGATCAGCACCAGCTTCAGCGGCGGAGTGTCGATCGCGAAGTTCGCATACCCCGGCCGGCGCTTCGCCGGCTCGACCCCGAACAGCTTCCCGTAGAACTCCACCGCCGCGTCCACGTCCGAGACGTTCAGCGCCAGCTGCACCCTCGCCATGCCGCACCCACCTTCACATCGACCGTGGTCTATGTCCTGACGGACCGAGGATGGCCGACGAGATAGACGCCTGTCAATGCTCTGGTGCATGCTGGACCCATGGCGACGACATCCGCATCCGCGGGGCTCCCCATCCCCGCTCCCAGCGAGTGCGCCGACGACACCCCGGGCCTGGCCGGAGCGATCTCCGCCTGCTGCACGCCGCTGGCACGCACGCCACTGTCCGCCGACGAGGCCGAGCAGCTGGCCGCAGTACTCAAGGCGATCGCCGTGCCCGCCCGACTGCGACTCCTGTCGATGATCTACGCCCGCGACGGCGGCGAAGCCTGCGTCTGCGAGCTCACCGAACCCCTCGGGCTGACCCAGCCGACCGTCAGCCACCACCTGAAAGTCCTCGTCGAAGCTGGACTGATCAGCCGCGACAAACGCGGCGTCTGGGCCTACTACCGGCCAGTCCCCGGCGCCATGGCCGCGCTCGCCGCGACGCTCACGCCAGCGCCCGCAACGGCGGACGCCGCCTGACATCACCCCGGCCGGGCGCAACAGCCGACGACGAACAGCGCCCGCGCTGGCCGCCGTTCCGGCTCAGCCCCTCCGACGCTGCCCACCGCGCCGGCCGCCTGCGGGGATCTCCGCTTGGGCGCGACTCGGCACGGACCGTCCAACCAGTGGCCTAGGTTCGATCCCTCCGGCGCCTGCGGCCGGGGCGGGGCTGGGGCTGAGTGCTTCCGCGACGGCGCGCAGCGTGCCGTCGAGGATGCGGTAGTAGGCCCATTTGCCGCGCTGCTCGCGGGTGATGAGCTGGGCCTCGGCGAGGATCTTCATGTGGTGGGAGACGGTCGGCTGGGACAGGGCGACCGGTTCCGTGAGGTCGCAGATGCATGCCTCACCCCCCTCGGCGGCGGCGATCATCGAGAGAAGCCGCACGCGGGTGGGATCACCGAGGGCCTTGAAGACGCGGGCGAGGCGTTCGGCGGTGTCGACGTCGAGCACGCCGCCGGTGACCGGTGAGCAGCAGGCGGCCAGGTCCTGCGTGATCAGCGGGAGCGTTCCGGTGGGCATGCACCCAGTCTGCACCTCGCATTGACATCTGTCGATGCATCGAAGAGAGTCGATGCATCGACAGGTGTCAATGTGAGGAGTGGGCATGGTGGAGTTGCCGGTGGCGGTGATCGGCGCGGGGCCGCAGGGCCTGGCGGCCGGGGCGCATCTGTTGGAGCGTGGTCTGGAGCCATTGGTGTTCGAGGCCGGTGACGGCCCGGGCGCCGCCGTGGCCGGGTGACGGCCGGTTCCCGGCGGGCGCTGATCGCGCTGTGCATCACCGAGATCGTCAGCTACGGGGTGCTGTACTACGCGTTTCCCGTCCTCGCCGAGGGGATCGCCGACGACACCGGCTGGTCCCGCACGGCGGTGACCGCGGCGTTCTCGGCTGGGAACCTCCTCGGCGCGGTAGCCGGCGTGCCGGTCGGACGCCTTCTCGGCCGGCGGGGGCCGCGGCCGGTGATGACCGCCGGCTCGATCCTCGCCGTCGCCGCGCTGGCAGGAGTGGCGCAGGCGCCGTCGTATGGCTGGTTCCTCGCCGCCTGGCTGGTGGCCGGGGTCGCGATGGCCGGGGTGTTCTACCCACCGGCCTTCGCCGCGCTCACCGGCTGGTACGGACCCAAACGGCTGCCCGCGCTGACCACGCTGACACTGGCGGCGGGCTTCGCGAGCACGATCTTCGCGCCCCTCACCGCCGGACTCGCCACACACCTGAACTGGCGGGAGGTCTACCTCGTCCTGGCCGCGATCCTCGCGGCCATCACGATCCCCGCGCACGCCTGGGCCCTGCGCCTGCCCTGGCGACCCGACCAGCACCCTGCCCCCGGCCACATCGACCCGAACCCAGCGCCACACCGGGACGGTGATCGCCGGGTGCTGGGCAGCCGGATGTTCCTGCTGCTCGCCGCGGCGATGACGTTGAGCGCGTTCGCGCTCTACGCCGTCGTGGTCAACCTCGTCCCGTTGCTGACCGGCCGGGGCCTGTCCACAACCCTCGCCGCCTGGGCGATCGGACTGGGCGGGGTCGGCCAGGTCGCCGGCCGACTCTGCTACCGCCCCCTGGCCACCCGACTCACCGTCCGGGGCCGGACCGCCGCGGTCATCGGCGCCGGCGGGCTCGCCACCCTCCTCCTCGGTGTCCTCCCCGGGCCGGCCTTCGCGCTGGTGGGGGTCGCCATGCTCGTCGGAGCGATACGCGGGATGTTCACCCTCGTCGAGGCCACGATCGTCGCCGACCTGTGGGGAGCCGAACGCTTCGCACGGCTCAACGGAGTGTTCAACGCCCCGCTAACCGGCGCGACCGCACTCGCGCCCAGCATCGGCGCGGCACTCGCCGCGGCGATGGGCAGCTATCCACTGCTGTTCGTCGCTCTCGGCGCCGCGGGAGGGCTCGGCGCCGCACTCGCGATCGCCGCCACCGCCGTGCCCACGTCGCCTGTTACCGGCGGTGCGGCGGTCGTCGGCACGGTCACAGCGGCGGACACCGTCGCAAGCCAACTGGCCGGGCAGTAGCCGGCGGGCGGGCGAGGCCGTGGCAGTGCGCGCCGGGTACAGGAGATGCCTGAATGGGGGCCCGCAGCCATGCGGGCGGCGGCGAGTGTGACGCCCTGGTGCGCTGCCGTCCTGATCGGTTGCACGCGCGTCTGCTGCCACCGCCCTTGGGGAGTCGTCGTGGTCATCCGTCACGCTGGGCGTGGCCGGTACAGCGGAGATGGGTGTGCTGACCGGGGGGTTGTTCGTCAGGGCCTGGTGAAGGTCGTGCGGACCTCGTGCAGGGCGTAGAGGACGAGGACGTAGCCGGCGAGGGGGTCGGCCCACCACCAGCCGAGGACGGCGTTCAGCGTGAGGCCGGCGAGGACGGCGGCTGCCAGAGCCCCGTCCATGAGGGTGACCCGGCCTTCGGCACGGAGCACGGGGTTACCCAAGGCCGCGCCCACGCGGGCTTTCCCGACGGCCAGCACGACCATGACGACCGCGGTGATCGCGGTCCACGCGATCCCGCCGGGGCTGTGACGGGGGTGATAGCTGACGGCGAGGACCAGGCTCGACTGGACGGCGAGGTAGAGCGCGAGCGCGGCGAACGCGGTACCGATGAGGCGCAGGGCCCGGCGTTGGCGTTCGGGCCCGGTGCCCGACAGTTCCCAGAGCACGACGGTGGACGCGCCGATCTCAATCAAGGAGTCCAGGCCGAACCCGGCGAGCGCGACGGAACGAGCCGCGATCGCGGTCACCGCCAGCACAGCCATACCGACGACGTTCCAGCCCAGGGTCACATACTCCAACGCGATCCCGCGGCGCAGCAGCCTGCCGGACATCTCGACCGTCGTCACCGATCTACCATCGCAGACCCCGTCGGGCACGGTGTCGGGCAGCGCGTGCGCCGAATTCCACGTCGCGGCCCGGTAGCCGCTGCCCGCCGTGAGGTGGTCTAGAGGCACGAAGCGCGGGCCGAGTCGCGCGGCTCACCGTGGAGCGGTCGGCACAGGGTCCCGGTGGTCGCGGGGGGCGGGCACGCCCAGGTCTACCGGTCCCGGAACGGCCCGGCATGCCGCCCGGCGGCGACGGCGGACCGCGACGGCCCCAACGAGCGCGGCGACCGCCACCACCGCCAGCGCCGGAACCCACACGGCGGCGACGGTCGCCAAGGCACCGACGGCGCCGAGCACGGCGAGCAGCGGGCCAACGCAGCACACCGCGCAGGCGGCGACGGTCGCAACTCCAGCGCCGATCGTCGACCACGGACGGGAGCGGCCAGTCGAGGGGCTCATGCGGATACTCCGAACAGGTCGACGAGCAGGGCGGAGGCGGTCTCGGGGGCGCGGACAGTCAGGACCAGCGCGGTAGGAGCGAGCTGAAGCGTGAAGGCGAAGAAAGCGCAGCAGTCCTGCTCGGCCGCGGCAAGTGCGGCGATCCGCGCGGCGAGATCGGGGCCGGGTGGGAACATCAGGCGCAGCCCCGCGTCGATCTCTTCCCGACTGACCGCTTCCCCAAGCACCTCGCGCCACTGGACCGCTCGGTCGATCTGCTCGTCGCCGCTGAGGGTGCAGGCCACTGGCGCGTCGCGCCATGCCTGGTCGGCGACGTCGGGTCGGACCGGCGACAGCGTGAGCGGCACCGGACCAGCCTTCGATGAGCCGGTCGTGGTCAGGCAGCCGCAGTCCGGACCGCACCCACCCGCAGGGGCTGTCTCCCCGAGTTCGGTGTGGAACGCGGCCAACCGCGCGGAGAAGGCCGACAGCTCGGCCGCACGCTGATCGGCGTCCACGATTCGGGCAGCGACCAACGGCAGCATCCGTTCCCGGACCGCCGCGCACACCCCCTGTTCCCACACACTCAGCAGGTCACCGATCTCCTCCAACGACAGCCCCAGAAGCTTCCCGGACGAGATGAACGCCAACCGCTCCACCGCCTCCTCGCCGTAGACCCGGTAACCCGACGGAGTGCGCTCGGCGGACAACAGCCCAGCCGACTCATAGAACCGCAGCGTGGTCGCCGGCACGCCGACACGATCCGCCAACTGCGAGATCCGGTAGGAACCCATGACCGCAACGTAAACCTTCAACTCGACTAGAAGGTCAACGCAGACGTCGAACGAATCGACGCAGATCACGACTACGGCCATCCGAATGGGCCGCTCCTCCGCGGTGTCGGATGCGCTACAGACGAGCGCCCGTGGAAGCGCAGCAGAACGGATCTGTCGGACAGATGTCGCAAAACGGCACGACGGCCTGGCGCGCAAGGTTGACGAGCCGGTCGAGAAGATGGCGGGCCGTAATCCCAAACACTCCGGTCCCGCCCTTGCCGATGGGGTACCGGCTGCGGGGATCAGCTCCCTGATCTGGCGCCGCATCCTTATGATCGATCGCGCGACCATCGCCGAGCTACACGCGGCGCTGCAGGTCGTGTTCGGCTGGAGCAACGAGCATCTGCACCGCTTACCAGCCAGGCCCGTCGCTCGTGTCGGATTCGTCCGGTGGCGGGATCAGGGCCACCGCCGTGGAGATCTTGGATGCTGGCTTCGTGAGTCAGGTCGCGTTGAGTGGTTGGCCGGTTTCGAGGAGGGGTCTTGAGGCCGGACAGGACTCGCATCCATCCGGCGTCCGGTGCCCGGCGACGCCTCGTTGCAGGACCGGCTCCTGGGCGCGATGGGCCGACCCGCTGGCGGGCTGCGGGGGTGAGCTGACGGTCTCGGCCGCGTTGGCGCTGGTCGGCGATGCGAGCGAGTTCCGCCTCGATGCGGGCGAGGTCGTTGGCGCGGCGAGTCTGGTCGCGGGTGGCCTGCCGTGCGAGCCTGGCGTCGCGTGGGGTGTCGGGTCAGGTGCCGGAGCGTGCCGGTCCGACGGCGGCGGTGGGGTCGGTGTCGAGGAACAGCCGAATCCGTTCGGCGATTGCCAGCCAGTCGGGACCGAGCCAGACGAGGTGGGTGTGCGCGCGGCTTTCGACGAGTTGGGCGTTGCGGATGGTGCTGGCAAGCGACTGAGCGTGGGCGAACGGGACGCCCCCGTCGGTGCGGGTGGCGATCACCAGGGTGGGTTGGTCGATCCGGGCGGTGGCGTCCGGTGTGGGACGCAGATCGTTGAGGAACCCGCGGCCGGAACGCATCTGGGCGAACAACGACAGCAGCAGGTCGCGGTCCTCGGCGCGCAGCGCGGCAATGACCTCGCCCACCGGTCGGGTCGAGAGGCTGCTCATCATCAGCCGCAGACAGACGTCGGGCGCCAGACGAGTGAGCGCATGTATCCCGGCCCATGTCACGGCCTCAGTCCCGGTGGCGAACACGACGTGCGCGCCCAGGCGAGTGCGGCGATCCGGATAGGGGAGCCAACCCACGGCGCTGACCAGGATCAGACGCTCGACGAGGTCAGCATGCCGCGCGGCCATCGTGGCGGCGGTCGGGCCGCCACCCGAGACGCCGACAACGGCGGCCACCCGGGTGATGCCCAGATCGGCACACAACGCCCGGACCACGTCCGTATGCCCCTCCACCGAGCTGCCGGTCGACAGCGGAGTACGGCCGTAGCCGGGACGTGAGGGTGCCAGCAGCGTGCAGTCAGCCGCGGCGAACACGTCCTCGCCCAATGCCAGGCTGGCTCGCACGTGCCCACCGTGGAAGACCACCACCACAGTGTCACCACGTCGCTCCAGCCGGTACTCGACCTGGCCGGCCGGCAGGGACGCCACCGCCGTCGGTCTCACAAGATCGGGCATCGACGTGCCTCCAGGCGTGGCGGTGCGGCGGCATTCACGCGCCGACCGGCCTTCCCGGCACACCCACCGGCAGCCTAGCCCGTTGCCCTGCCAACGGCGCACCTCCAACCACATCGATAGCCGGCCGACGAACTCTGACAGCCGGCCGACGATGGCACTGGCGACTGGCTGACTGAACATCCTCAATTCGGCAGATCCGTGTGCGTCCAGCTGTCCGGATCGATACTCCACGCCGTCACGGAGCGTTATGTTCTTCGTGGGACCGGGTGGGTGGGCTCGGGGGCTCGCGGCTGGCCTGCGTCGGACCCACCGCTGATCCACTGAGAGCCGCCAAGATTGCCGAGACGTACCTCATCGCTGCCTACGGGATCGCGGTGCGGACGGCGCGCCACGTTGTCCGGCGACGAAGTCGAGTGCTTCGGCGCAGAGGCGGCTCCAGTCGGCGATTCGACTGCTGGGGATGGCGGCCCATTCCCGAAAGGTCCTGCCAGCCGGCGCGAATGCTTCCGCGGCGGCGACGGCGACGAGCTGTTGGACCCTCGGGGCTGGCAGCTTGACGAGGAGGCGGTCGGTCCTGGTGTCGTAGGAGGCGAAGAACGCGCCGTCGATCCGCAGGCAGGGCAGACCCATCATCGTCGACCGCGAGACCCCGGCACGTGCCAGCATGTGCTCGGTCAGACGCGCGAACTCGTTCCGGTCAGCCGGGTCGGCCGGCGGAGGCGTGGCGCTCATCGTCTGGCCAGCTCGTCCGGTGTGGGCACGCGCTGGTTGACGAACGGGTCGGGGCCGGGATCGGCGCCACTGGCGGCGATGGCCAGCCGGGACAGGTAGTGAGCCCAGCCACCGGCGTGCGCGTCGGCCATCGGGCCAGCGAGGCCATGGTGGACCAGACGTAGACGAGTCCCGGCCGGGGTCGCCACGAGGTCGATCTCGACCGTCGTCGACCCGGGCGGGACCTGCACATCCACGCGTTCCCACCCGTAGGTGAACACCACCCGCCGGGGTGGAATGAGCTCGACGACCTGGCCGCTGCACACGTCGCCGTTGGCGTGCCGCCAGCGCACGACCCCGCCCGACCGAGGGTCGATGTCGGCGTCGTCGGCGAGCCAGCGGACCAGCATCAGTGGGCTGGTGAGAAGGTCGTAGACGAGGGCGACCGGCGCGTCGATCACGATCTCCTTGACGACGAGTCTCATGCGGTCCCCCGCCGCTCGGTCGCCTCGCTGGCCATGGTCTCGGCGACGACCTTCAAAGTGGCGAGGCGGTCGTCCCAGAAGCCGTCGAGGAGGGCACGGACCTCCCACAGCCGGGTGGGATCGAGCCGGTACAGCCGGGTTGTCCTCTCAGCGCGCATCGTGAGCAGGCCGGCCTCGCGCAGGACTTTCAGATGGCGGCTGGCGTCCGGCCCGGACGCCCCGGCCGCCGCGGCCAGTTCGGTGGCCGTGCGTTCGCCACCGAGCACAAGCCGAAGCATCGCCCGGCGGCGGGGATGAGCCAGGGCGCGCAGCGCGGCGTCGAGCTGGCCCTCCTCCGCTGCCGGTTCGAGCCGGCCGGCCTCGGTCATGGCTCGCGACCCATGACGCCGAGCAGCCGGTCCTGCAACGGGGCCTCGACGGGCACCGCGACCGCCGGGCCGATCAGGCCGGCTTCCCGGCCGCGATCAGGCATCACCGGGACGAACATGTCCCAACACGCCTGGACCAGGTCGGGGTCGAGCCGGGCGCCCTGCCCGGTGGCACTGGCCAGGTCCCAGCTGTGGATCAGAACGTCCATGAACGTGCCCGCGAGCGCCTCCGCAACGGTCCACTCGAATCCCAATGGTGACATACAGCGGCGATCCATCGCGCCTGGCCGCGCCACAGCGTCCAACACGGCGGCAAAACCGACCGCGAACTGGCCTGTCGTGGCGGGACCGGCAGGCGGGACGGGCTGATTGCCGGTGGCCGCGCTCAGAAGGTAGCCTGTGCCGCCGACGAGGTGGTCGACCAGATCCTGCACCGTCCACTTCGCGCACGGCGTCGGCCCGATCAGATGTTCCGCGCACACTCCTGCCATGATCGTGGATGCGTGGGCACTCGCCTGCCGATACAGGTCCACAGCGGAAGTCACTGCCACACTCGCCTCTTTCACATAGTTGTTAATTAACTAGTATCGCAACTATGTCGCTCGTGCAAGCCGGTCGGGCGACGGCGGCGTGAAGGTCGGTGTCGCCGGTCGGTGGCCGGCCGCAGGCCAGAACGGAGCTCGCTGGCCAGTCCGGGCCAGCGGCGCTCGGAGTAGCCGCGTCCGGAGATGGCTCTGTCTGTTACGACGTCGGAGCCCGCCGCGTCGGAGGCTGCGAGGTCGACGCTGGTCGGCCGGCGCGGGGCTCGCCTACATCCTCACCGTGAGACGTGGTCTTTTCGCGGTGTCGCCGGGTTCGTGGTGCCGGGCGGAGAACTGCCAGGCGACGGCGGCGACCGAGGAGGTCCGGACGGCGGAGTCGAGGCGACCCAGGTCGTAGAGCGCGAGGATCTGCGGCCAGTCGGTGGCTTCGGCGGTCGGGGCCTCGTCGTGGAGCGCGGCGGCCGCGGCCTGGATCTGGTAGGCGCCGACCGGGCCGCGGCCGAGGGTGCGGGTGAGCAGTGCCTGGCCTTCGGTGATCGCGGTGCTGTCCCACAGTTCGCGGCGCTGCTCGTCGAGCGGCACGATCGACCCGTCCGGGCTGGTCCGGACGCCGCGCCGGGCGTCGGTGAGCAGCATCAGCGCGAGCAGGCCGGCGGCCTCGCCCTCCTGGGGCAGCAGCCGGTGCAGCAGACGTGCCAGCCGGATGGCCTCTGCGGTCAGGTCGGCCCGGTTCAGCGCGGGCCCCGAGCTGGCGGTGTAGCCCTCGTTGAACACGAGATACAGCACCTGCAGGACCATGCCGAGCCGCTCGGGCCAGTCCGGCCGTGGCGGCAGCTCGAACCGGGCGCCGGCGCTCCTGATCCGCTCCTTGGCCCGCGTGATCCGCCTGGCCATCGCAGCCTCGGGGACCAGGAACGCCGAGGCGACCTGCGCGGTCGTCAGACCGCCGACCGCGCGCAGCGTGAGCGCCAGCTGCGACGGCGGCGTCAGCGCGGGATGGCAGCACAGGAACAGCAGCACAAGCGTGTCGTCCTGGCCGGACGCCTCGACGTCGGTGGCGTCGGCGTCCCCGGCTGGCTGACGGCCGGCTCGGTCCAGCGCCGCGACGGTCGCCTCACGGCGGCGAACGCCAGCCGCGGCTCCTATTGGACGGTTCGGTCCAGTTGTGGCTAAGGTGGTCGGATGTCGACGGAGCCGACGACCGCGCGTGGGCGGGCGAGTCGCGAGCGGATCGTCGCCCGGGTCGCGGACGTGGTCGCCCAGCATGGCGTGCGGGCGGTGAGCCTGGAGCAGGTGCTCGCGGTGGCCGGGGCGAGCAAGAGCCAGCTTTACCACTACTTCGGCGGCCGGGATCAGCTCATGGAGGCGGCCGTGGGCTACCGGTGTGACCAGGTGCTCGGCGGGCTGACCGAGGCGTTCGCCACGGTGGCGACCCTGGACGAACTCGAGCGCACGCTGGCGGGATTCGTCGCCCAGTACGAACAGAGCCCGGCGGGCTGCCCGATCGGAACGCTGGCCTCCGATGTTGCCGAGCACAACGAGGGGGCCCGGGCGCGGGTGGCGGGCGCGTTCGCCGCCTGGGAGCAGCTGTTCGTCGACGCGTTCGCACGGATGCGCGCGGCGGGAGAGCTGCGGGCGGACGCCTCGCCGGCGGACCTCGGTACCGCGCTGCTGGCGAGTCTCGAGGGCGGGATGCTCCTGAGCCAGACCCGCCGCGACGTGGCGTCGCTGCGGGTCGCGGTGCGGGCCGCACTCGCGTTCATCCGCACCTTCGCCAGTTGAACTGGACGATTCCGTCCAACAAACTCTGGACGGGATCGTCCAGTCTCGTCTAGCGTCAGACTGGACGGTTTCGTCCAATCTGAAGGTGGCCATGACCGCCCCACCCGCCTCCATCCTCGCCACCCGCCGCGGCATGCTCACGCTGCTGCTGCTGTGCGCGGTCCAGTTCCTCGACCTCGTCGATTCCTCGATCATGAACGTCGCGTTGCCGTCGATCCGGCGCGATCTGGGTTTCTCCCAGCAGGGCCTGCAGTGGGTGCTGTCCGGCTACGTCGTGACCTACGGCGGCTTCCTCCTGCTCGGCGGCCGCGCGGCCGACCTCCTCGGCCGGCGACGCATGCTGGTCGCCGGCACGACCCTGTTCGCGGTCTGTTCCCTGGCCGGCGGGCTCGCCGCGAACGCCGGGATGCTGGTCGGCGCCCGGGTGGCCCAGGGCGTCGGCGCCGCGTTGATGGCTCCGGCCGGCCTGTCGATCCTCACCACTACCTTCACCGACGAACGCGACCGCACCCGGGCGCTTGGCGTGTGGGGCGCGATCAGCGGACTGGGCGCCGCCGTCGGCGTGTTCTGCGGCGGGTTGCTCTCGGAAGGACCTGGCTGGCGCTGGGTGCTGTTCGTCAACATCCCGGTCTGCGTTGCCATCGTCGCCGCCGCGTTCCGCCTCGTCCCGGCTGAACGGCGGGCACAGCCGCGCGTCGGCTTCGACGCCGGCGGGGCGATCCTCGTCACCGGCGGGATGCTGCTGGGCATCTACGCGCTGGTGAAGGCGCCCGACACTGGCTGGGGCACCGCGCACACCATCGGCGAGCTGACCACCGCCGCGCTGCTGCTCGCCGCCTTCGCGGTCAACGAAAGCCGCGTCCGCGATCCGCTGTTCCCCTTCGCCATCCTGCGCGTCAAGGGACTCGCGGCCGCCGACGCCACCCAGCTCCTCGCCTTCGCCGGCTTCCTGTCGATGTTCTTCTTCCTGACGCTCTACATGCAGAACGTGCTCGGCTACTCCCCCATCCAGGGCGGCGCGGCCTACCTGCCCGTCACCGCCGGCATCGTCCTCGCCGCCGGCCTCTCGACACAGCTCATGCCCCGGATCGGAACCCGGCCGATCATCGCCGGCGGCGCACTCATCGCCGCCGCCGGGATGTACTACCTGTCCCGGGTTCCCGTGGCCGGCTCCTACCCCACCGACCTGCTCCCCGGCCTGCTGGTCATGTCCGTCGGGCTCGGCGCCGTGTTCGTCACCGTCACCACCGCCGCCAACGCCGGCGTTCCCGCGGACAAAGCCGGACTCGCCGCCGGGCTGCTCAACACCGCCCTACAACTCGGCTCCGCCCTCGGACTGGCCGTCTTCTCCGCACTCGCCACCGCCCACACCCACCACCTGCTCGCCGAACACACCGCCCCAGCCCAGGCACTCACCTCCGGCCTACAGCGCGCGCTGCTCGCCGGCAGCCTCGCCGTCCTCGCCGCCGCCGTCATCGCCCTGCGCGCACCCAACATCAGAACCCAGACCTCGCGGCCCGACCCAGCGACCGAGACCGGCACACCGCGCTTCGTCACCCCCGTGGCCGAACCGGCCGAATGAGCCGCACTGAGCTCGGCTCCGCCACCCCCGTCCACGCCGGCGAACAGGACCACTCATGACCATGACCGCTGCCACCGCGCCCACGACCCAGACCTACCACCTCTTCATCCGCGCCACCCCCGCACAGATCTGGGACGCGATCACCGACCCCGACCTCAGCTCCGGCTACCTCTTCGGCGCCCTCGTCGAGACCACCGGCGAGATCGGCACACCGTTCCGCTACCACTCACCCGACCGCACCGCCCTCTGGGGCGACGAAACAGTCCTGGACGCCGACCGACCGCACCGCCTGGTCGTCAGCTACCGCGCCCTCTACAACCCCGACCTCGCCGCCGAACCACCCAGCCGGGTCACCTGGAACATCACTCCCGGCGACGACCAGATCAGCCTGCTCACCATCGTCCACGACCACCTCGAGAACGCACCCAAAACCGCCGCGCGCGTCGCGGACACCGGCTGGATGCGCGTCCTGTCCGGCCTCAAGACCCTCCTCGAAACCGGCCAGCCACTCAACGCCAGCTGACGCACAAAGCCCCCATCGACGATCTCCACGACGGCGGCCCTGATCCCGCCGCCGGGCGAATCCGACAGGACGCGGCGGACTTCCCGGCATCCGTACAACGCCCGGCATTCAGGTAGCACCCGCCACCGCCCTGTGGGACATCATCAACTGGGCCGACGTCGTCACCCGCTACACCGCCGCCCGACCGCCTGATCCTCCGCTTCGACGAGGCCATGCCCCTACCGCTCGGCGGTTGCGGATGAACCTCGCCGTCGGCACTGGGCGGGACGCCACCCGCCGCGGAGGTCTAGGTCTGCGACCAGGATGATCGTGGGGACTCGCCGTACGCTACGTCCGCCAGTGGCGGGGTCGGGATTCGTCGGGTACCGGCCGGCGACGGTGAACAGCTCGCGGGTGAAGGGTGCCAGGCCGCAGCTGTCCGTCGGCCGGATCAGCGGCACCGTCGTGGTCTCGCGCAGCTCGATCGGCCTGGCCAGCGTCGAGCCCACCGACGTCACGCGGCACCACCTGCGCCTTCTACCCGATCACTATCGCCAGGGCTGCTAGAGTCGCTGGTGGAGTGCCGGGAAGCCTGGTCGGCGAACAAGGGATAAGTCTCTTTGTCGATCGGGGGTCGCTGCTGTGGTGCTCGTGGCGGTCTTCGGGGTTGCGCTGCTCGTCGCGGTGTTGCTGTCGGGTCTGGCGGCGCGTTCGGTGCTGTCGACCTCCTTTCTTTTTCTTCTCGGTGGCGCGCTGGTCGGTGACGGCTTCCTGGGTCTCGTGCACATCACCGCCGGCAGTGAGATCGTCGGTGTGACGGCCGATCTCGCGCTGTTCGTCGTGCTGTTCACCGACGGTATGCATGTCTCGTTCCCGGCCCTGCGCGGGGCGTGGTGGAACCCGGCCCTGGCGCTGGGTCTGGGTATGCCGCTGGCCTTCGCGGGCATGGCGGTCGTGACGCACCTCCTCGTGGGTCTGGACTGGACGACGTCCTTCCTGGTCGGAGCGGTGCTGGCGCCGACCGACCCGGTGTTCGCCTCCGCGATCGTGGGACGCCGCGAGGTACCGGCCCGGCTACGGCAGCTGCTGAACGTCGAGAGCGGCGTGAACGACGGGCTCGCGCTGCCGGTCGTGCTGCTGCTGATCGCGGCCGCGGGTCCGACGTCCGGGACGGCCGAGGAGTCGTTGTCGACGATCGCGCTGGAGCTGGTAGGCGGACTGGCACTGGGCGTCGCGCTGCCGGTGGTCGTCGCCTGGCTGGTGCGTTTCCGGCTGCTGGGCGCGGAGCCGAAGCTCCAGCCGCTGCTGCCGCTGGCGGTGGGGGTGATTCTGTACGCCACCTGCCATCTCACGCACGCCAACCCCTACCTGGCCGCGTTCTCCGCGGGCGCGGTGCTCGCATCGGTATCACCCGACTCGAAGCATGCGTTCGAGCCGTTGGGGGAGGCATTCGCGGAGCTGAGCAAGTTCGCGGCGCTGTTGGTGTTCGGGTCGCTGCTGACCCCGAGTCTGTTCGGCGACCTTCCGCTCGGCGGGTACGTGGCGGTGGTGCTGGCGATCGTGCTGATACGCCCCGCCTCGCTGCTCCTCTCGCTGGCCGGCAGTCGCTTCAGCCGGCGGGAGAAGCTGACCGCGGCCTGGTTCGGGCCGAAGGGCTTCGCGTCGGTCGTCTACGGACTGCTGGTGCTCGAATCCGGAATTCCGCAGGGCCACCAGGCCTACACGCTGATCGCGGTCTGCATCGCGGTCTCCATCGTGGCGCACAGCAGCACGGACGTTCCGATCGCCCGCATGTTCGACGTCGAGGACCTCGTCGGCATCCCGGACGACGAGCACGGGAAGGACCCATCCGCGATGGCTTCAGCTGCCCTTTCCGACACCGAACGCCCGGACGGCGACAACCTCAGGAACGGGGTCCCGCACCCGGTGGCAGCCGTTCGAGGCGAGGAGACCGACAATGCGAGCACGTGACCTGGCCGTCCCCTACACCTCGGTGACGCTGGACAGCGATGCCCTGGACGCTGCTCGCCTGTTGGCCGAGCAGCGGCTGCCCGGGCTGCTGGTGCTGGACGACGACGGCGTGCCATACGCGGTGCTGCCCGCCTCCCGGCTGGTCAAGATGCTCGTACCCCTGTATGTCATCGAGGACCCGACGCTTGCCGCCGTCGTCGACGAGCGGCACGCCGACCGGCTGTGCCAGGCCCTGTCCGGACGCTCGGTGCGCGACTGCCTGCCGAAGGACCGGCACACTCCCCCGATCGCGGCCCCGGACGACACGGCGCTCGAGGTCGCGGCCCTCATGGCCCGAGAAGCCAGCCCGCTCGTCGCGGTCGTCGAACGGGACGCGGCCGGCTCCCGCACCCTCGGCGTGATCACCGCTGCGCATCTGCTGGACCGCCTTCTCGAGGCTCGATGAGCGACTGGCACAGCTGGGCGGCCATCGCCGTCTTCGTCATCACCTATGTACTGATCATCAGTGAGCGCGTCCACCGCACGGCCGCCGCACTGGGCGGCGCGGCCGGCATGCTCGCGATCACCGCGACCGACGACAAGGCCGCCTTCTACGACGAGCACACGGGCATCGACTGGAACGTCATCTTCCTGCTCCTGGGCATGATGATCATCGTCGGGGTGCTGCGACAGACGGGCGTCTTCGAGTACCTGGCCATCTGGTCGGTCAAACGCGCCCGCGGCAGACCGTTCCGGGTGATGGCCATGCTGGTGGTGATCACGGCGGTCGCCTCGGCGCTGCTGGACAACGTCACCACCGTGCTCCTCGTCGCCCCGGTGACCCTGCTGGTGTGTGAACGCCTCGCGCTGCGCGCGGCACCGTTTCTCATCGCCGAGGTGCTGGCCTCCAACATCGGCGGCACCGCCACCCTCGTCGGCGACCCTCCCAACATCATCATCGCCAGCCGCGCCGGCCTGACGTTCAACGACTTCCTCGTCCACACGCTCCCGATCGCCGCCGTTCTCACCGCCGTCCTGGTCGGCCTGTGCCGGATCATGTTCCGCGGCGAGTTCGTGTACGACGAGAACCTCACGGGCGAAATCATGGAACTGGAGGAGCGCGAGGCCATCCGCAACCCGAGGCTCCTCATCGAGGGCCTCGCGGTGCTCGCCCTCGTCGTCGCGGGATTCGTCCTGCACCCAGTGCTGCACTTCGCCCCCAGCGTGGTCGCCCTCCTCGGCGCCGGACTGCTCATCGCGATCTCCAAAGTCGATACCCGGCAGGTACTGAACGAGGTCGAATGGCCCACACTTGCCTTCTTCGCCGGCCTCTTCATCATGGTCGGCGCCCTGATCGAGACCGGGGTCATCGGCGAGCTCTCCACGTCGCTCGCCGACGCCACCGGCGGGCGCGAGCTCGGCGCGACAATGCTGCTGCTGTTCGGGTCCGCGGTCCTGTCCGCCGTCGTCGACAACATTCCCTACGTCGCCACCATGGCACCGATCACCGCCGACCTGGTGAAGGACATGGGCGGCGGCGCCGACGGACACCACGTCCTGTGGTGGGCCCTCGCCCTCGGCGCCGACCTCGGCGGCAACGCCACCGCCATCGGCGCCTCCGCCAACGTCGTCGTCCTCGGCATCGCCGAACGCAACCGCCAGCCCATCTCGTTCTGGCAGTTCACCAAATACGGCCTCGTCGTCACCGCCGTCACCATCACCCTGTCCGCCGGGTACCTGTGGCTGCGCTACTTCGCGCTCGCCGGCTGAGGACATCCGCCGGCCTGGCAAGCCGGCCGTACCGCGCTGACCAGTTCACCGCCTCCGACCGGGTCTGGCTGAAGTTCCCGCGGGCGTGCCTGGCCTGCTCGTCGGACCGACCGACCAGGAGAGTCCGCCGGCGCTGTCGTTCCTACACACGGTCACATGATCGATGGCAACCCCGTTCACGACCCGCCTACATATCTTGCCAGGCATATAACCATCAGAGTATATTCCAGGCGTGGAGACAGTGTTCGCGATCATCGCGGAGCCCAGCCGGCGGCGCATCCTCGACGCGCTGCGGACCGGCGAGCAGTCGGTCGGGGACCTTGTCGCCACGCTGGGCATGAGCCAGCCCGCGACGTCGAAACAGCTGCGGGTCCTGCGCGACGCCGGCCTCGTATCCAGCCGGATCGACGCGCAGCGCCGGGTCTACCGGATCGAGCCGGCGCCCCTGCGCGCCCTCGACGACTGGCTCGCCCCCTACCGCGCCCTGTGGGCCGACAGCCTCGACGCCCTCGAACGCCACCTGGACGAGACGGCGCGGGCCGAGAACCAGGGCGACCAGCACCGGGGCACCACGGAGCACCGAGACACCACGGCCGACGGCCACTGAGAACACCAGGAGGACCGCATGGCGGCGACCACCGAACGGCTGGGAACGCTCGAACGCGTCGGGGACCGCGCCCGGCTCCGCTACGAGCGACTGCTGCGCCATCCCCGCGAGCGGGTATGGCGCGCCCTGACCGACCCGCGGGACCTGCGAGCATGGTTCCCCACCGGCATCGTCGGCGACCGGGCCGCCGGCGCCGCGCTGACGTTCCCGTTCCCCGACCAGGACCTTCCCGCGATGACCGGTGAGATGCTGCGGTTCGAGCCGCCGGCGGTACTGGAGCTGCGCTGGGGGCCGGACGACATCCTGCGCTTCGAGCTCGCCACCGCCGCCGACGACGACGGGGGCACCGGCTGGTGCGCACTGACACTCGTCGCCGAGTTCACCCCGCTGGGCAAGGCCGCCCGGGACGGCGCCGGCTGGCACGAGTGCCTCGACCTGCTCGCCACCCACCTCGCCGGCGGCGAGCCCTGGGCACCGGGCCAGCGCTGGGCCCCCATCGCCGCCCGCTACCGCGCCGCGTTCGGCCCCGAGGCCTCCGAGCTCGGACCGCCCGACGGCTGGAAGGAACCCACCGACCCGCGCTGACGCCGCGCCCTCCAGAAAGCGCCTGCCGTCACCCGCGCAGCGGGTCGCGGGCGAAGGCGGCCATGCCCTCGTCGCCGTCCTCGCCGGCCGGCTGGAATGGCTCGCCGTGGCCGCGGCCGCCTACCCCCTGTACATCTCCCTGTTCACCGACCTGCCCGGCGACGCCTGGACGCTACGCATCAGCTCGTACGCCCTCGCCGCGGCCATCGTGCTCACGGCCGCGCTCACCCGGTCGGCCCGGTGCCGAACCCGACGAGACCGGCATGTGCCCGGCGGCCCCGCCGGTCAGCTGGCGACCGGAACCTCCGTCGTCCGCTCCGCCGTGTCCGGGGCCTCGACCGCGAGGCGAGGCAGGCCACGGGTGAGCCAGCCCGGCAGCCACCAGGTCGCGCGGCCCAGGAGGGTCAGCGTCGCGGGTAGCAGCACCATCCGGATGACCACGGCGTCGAGGAAGATCGCGCTGGCCAGGCCGATGCCGAAGAGCTGCAGGACATGGCCCCCGCTGAGCGCGAACGAGGCGAAGACCGTCACCATGATCGCCGCGGCGGCCGTGATCACCCGGCCGGTGCTGGCGAGGCCGCGGCGGATCGCGGCCGCGGTGTCGCCGTCGCGCGACCACTCCTCCTGGATCCGGGCGACGAGGAACACCTCGTAGTCCATCGAGAGCCCGAAGACGATGGCGAACAGGATGATCGGCATGAACGGCTCGACGACCGACTGCTGGACGTTCAGGGGGCCGGCGAACCACCCTCGCTCGAAGATCGCCTGAAGGATGCCGAGACAGGCGCCGATGGAGAGCAGGTTCATGACCGCGCCCTGCAGCGGGATCAGCAGGGAGCGGAAGACGAGCAGGAGCAGAAGCGCCGCCACGCCGATGACCAGGCCGACGAAGAGCGGCATCTTGCTGGACAGCCGCTGGGTAAAGTCCACGGAGGCCGCCGTGTAGCCGCCTACGTGGGCCTGGGCTGGGGTGGCCCCGAGAGCGGCCGGGATGACGTCGCCGCGCAGTTCGCCCACCAGGTCCTTGGTCTGCTCGCTCGAGGGCGCTGACGCCGGCGTGACGGTGATGACGGCGGTGTCGCGCGCCGGGTTGATCCGGGCCGGCCCGACGGCGGCGACACCCGGCACATCCGCCAGGCGCGCGCCCAGCCTGTCGGTGACGGTGCTGACATCCGCTCCGGGCAGGGTCACGGCGACGACCAGGGGCCCGTTGGAACCGGCGCCGAACGCCGCACTGAGCTGGTCGTACGCCTTGCGGGTCGTGCTCGACGAGGCGTCGGTGCTCGCGCCGCTGAAGGCGAGCCGAAGGTCGAGCGCGGGGCCGGCCAGCGCCACCAGCGCGGCGGCCGCCGCCAGCGCGGCCACGGCCGGGCGCCGCTGGATGCCGCGCACCCATCGACCGGCGAGGGTCTCGCCGCCTTCCGCGGGCACGGCGCCGCCCTTGCGCCCCAGTGGCACGGCGCCGCCCTTGCGCCCCAGTGGCACGGCGCCGCTCCTGCGCCGCGGGAACACGGCTCGGCGCTTGCGGCGCGCGACGCGCGGCCCGACGTACGAGAGCAGCGCGGGCAGGAGGGAGACCGCGCCGGCCAGGACGAACAGGACGCTCAGCGATGCCGCGACCGCGACCCCGGACAGCAGGTTGATGCCGACGGCGTACAGACCGCTCAGCGCGATGACGACCGTCAGGCCGGCGAAGACGACGGACCGGCCGGCGGTGTCCATGGCGACCTCGATCGCGTCCTGGTTGTCGCCGCCGTTGCGCCGGTACGTCTCCCGGAAGCGCGTTACCACGAGCAGGGCGTAGTCGACACCGACGCCGAGCCCGATCATCATCGCGATCTGCTCGGCGAAGTCTGGCACCGTCAGGACGCGGGAGGCCGCCGCGATGAGCCCGGAACTGACCCCGAGCCCGACCAGCGCCGTGGCGATCGGCAGACTCGTCGCCGCCAGCGAGCCGAACGTCAGGAACAAGATGACCATCGCGGCCAGCACGCCGATCGCGGTGGCGGGGCCGACCGACGGACGGTTGAGCTGCTCGATCGCGGCGCCGCCCACCTCGACGTCGAGCTGGGGCGACCGGATCTCCCGCGCGCGGTCGACGACCCGTTGGATCGCCTCGTGCGGGATCGCCTCGGCGGCGTCGTCGAACACCACCGTGGCATAGGCCGTTCGCCGGTCCTTCGAGATCGCGAGCGAGCCGTCCGCGCCCTCGTAAGGCGAGATCACCGACGCTACGTGGGGCAGCCCCGCGACCCGTTCCAACATCGGCGCGACGGCGGCGTGCACGGCGGCGTCGGTGACGGCGCCCTCGTCCGCGGTGAGGACGATCTGGTCGACGTCCCCGGCCTCGGCCGGCAGGTTCCTGGCAAGCATATCCGTCGCGCGCTGTGAGTCGCTGCCCGGCAGCGAGAGCGCGTTGTCGAACCGCGTGCCGGCGGCGGCCGAGATCCCGAAGCCCGCCACGAGGAGTACGAGCCACCCGGCCACGATCATGCGGCGATGCGACGTCGACCACCGGGCGACGCGTCCGAACAGCCCGCGGCGGGCGGGCCCTGGCCGCCCGAGCGGATCTTCCTCGACGGACGAGGACACGCGTGCTTCTCCTTGGTTCGTGGGTGACGTGGAGCGTCCGAGCGTTGTCACTAACTTGAACCTTTCTGTACAAGATAGGACTCAGACGGATGCGCCTGAATCCGGACGGCGGGCTAAGCCGCGGGCGGCGACGGCTTCGGGGCAGAGCGAGACGCCCGTGGCGGCGGCGGGTTGCCCCGCGCGAGTCAGTGCATGGGCCGGGCGTCCGTCGGGAGTCGCCGGGCCCGCGGCACGACCAGAGCCGCGGCGAGCCCGCTGGCGAGTGCCGCGGCCGCGCCGACCGTGAACGCACCGGAGAAGGCGTCCGCCGCCGGGCGCGCCACGACGAGGGCGGTGCCGGCGACGCTCGAGAGCACCGCGACCCCGGCGGCCCCGCCGAGCTCGTGGAAGGTGTTGACGATCGCGGAGCGCAGGCCCGCCTCGGCCGGTTCCGCGTCGCCGAGCGAGGCGGTGAACGCGGTCACGAAGATCGCGCCGATGCCGAGCGCCGCGACGGTGAGCCCGGCCACGAGGAAACCGGCGCCGCCGAACAGCGCGGGCAGCCCGTAGCCGACCGCCGCGAGCGCGAAGCTCACGACCGCGACGATCCGTGCGTCGAGCCGGGTGAGGAGCTGCCCCGCCGTGTGGGCGCCGGCCACGGTGGCGACTGCCGCGGGCAGGAAACAGAGGCCCGTCCGTAGCGCCCCGTAGCCGTGCCCGTGCTGCAGCGCACGACTCCGAGCGCGGACCCGATGCCCGCCAGCCCCGACCAGACCGCCAGCGCCCGCTGGCGCGCCGGGCCGCGGAAGACGGCCAGCGCGGTCGCCAGCGCCGCCGGCGACAGCACCGCGGCCGCCGCGCCCTGCAGCGCCCGGCCCACGAGCAGCGCCGCGGCCGACTGAGCTGTCCCCGTCAGTGCCGACGACGCGGTGAACAACACGAGCCCCACCAGGGCGAGCCGGCGCGCGCCGAACCGGTCGGCGAGGCGGCCGCCGGCGAGCATCAGGCCGCCGAAGAACAGCGTGTAGACCGTCATCACCCAGGCGACGGCGCCGCGGGAGAGCCGCAGGCCGGCGCCGATGTCTGGCAGCGCGACGTTCACCACCGTCACATCCAGCACCAGCATCAGCTGGGCCGTCGCGAGCAGCCCCAGCACCAGCCAGCGCCGCGGCGCGACGACACCGGGTGTCGCCGCGGGCGAGTCCACGGCCGTCATCCCAACCTCCGCTAACTTGAACAGAAATGTACGGGTACCGGGAACGCTATCATGGAACTCGTACATGCCAGTACAGGTTTACGGGCGACGACCGGGAGGCTCGGTGCGGGAGCGGTCAGTGCGGGAGCGGTCAGTGCGGGTGGAGTCGGTGCCGGACCACTCCACGGCGGCCGCGAGCACCGGCTCGGCCAGGCCGCGCGCACAGCGGGCCGACGCGCGCCGCAACGTCGAGGCGATCCTCGACGCGGCCACACAGTGCCTGCGGCGCGACGCCGACGTCAGCGTCGCGGACATCGCCACCGCGGCCGGCGTCGGGCGGATCACCCTCTACGGCCACTTCAAGACCCGGGCCGAGCTGGTCGACGCCGTCCTGGTCCGGGCGATCGAGTCGGCCCACGCGACGCTGGACAGCGTCGACCTCGCCGACGACCCCGCCCAGGCGCTCGCCAGCCTGGTGACGTCGTCCTGGCGGATCGTCGAGCAGTTCCGCGGCGTGCTGCACGCGGCGCAGCGCGAGCTGCCGCCGGAACGGATCAGGGACGTGCACGACCGGGTCCTGGACCCCGTCGCTGCCCTGATCGAGCACGGGCGCCAGGCCGGCGTGTTCCGCGACGACCTGCCCACGTCCTGGCTGGTGACGGTCGCGATGAGCCTCATGCACGCGGCCGCCGAGGACGTCGACAACGGCCGCCTGGAGGCGGCCGACGCGGCGTCCTACCTGGTCACGACCCTGCTGGCCGCCTTCACCGCCCCGGCACCCCGCCCCGGCTCGCCCCGGCCCGAGCGATCGCCCCGGTCCTCCCGGTAGCGGGTACCGCGACTTCCGCGTCGGGCCGTCTTCTCGCGCCTTAGCGCGAGCAGGCGGCCAGCGACGGCTAAGACCGGGCCCAACGGGACGAGCACCGGGCGGGCGGATGGGGTCGGGGTGCGGCCACCGCGGCTACTGATCGGACAGGTCGATCCCGATATTCCCGGCCGCGGGTGTCGAGAGCGCGACGCGGGGCGGTGGCGTCCGAGAGGCCGCCTCCTTCCACCAGAAGGCGGAACAGCGAAACCAGAGGTATCACGAGTAAGAAGTGCCAGCCGAGCGGGATGACGGCGATCGATAACCCGCCGGCCGCCGTCCTACCCGAACCGGGCTACCGCCCGACGCACGAGAACTTAAGCGCCGGTGAGCCGCCCTTGGACACCGGTACCGCGCTCACCCCCTCGTCGTACCCGTACGGTCGTGTGCTGTCGAGCCGATTGCGGGTGTGAAGGTGGCCCCGCGCCGCGCCTCGGCCAACGGAATCCGCCACCTCGCCCATCGCTCCTCGGCCGGACGCCGTCACCCACAACGCGACCGACCTGCGTGCCCCATGACACCGGCTCGCGCTCCGCCACCCACGACCTACTATGCAACGTAGTCGACGCGGCTTCGACGGCTGGTCGAACCTGGACGCTGCGACGAGATCCACCGGATAGGGGGCTTCTTGTGAATCCCATCCATCGCATCTACTGCCGTTCCAGGCGGTGGGCGTGCCACCTCACCGACCTGTTGCCATGGGCCACTGCCGATGTGCGGCTCACGGGCCAACGCGTGCTCGAACTGGGCAGCGGACCAGGACAGACGACGAACTGGCTGTTGCCACGTGCCGGGTCACTCACCGCAGTCGAGTACGACACGGCGGATGCGAGCGCATTGGCGGCGCGCCTCCCCAACGTGGAGGTCCTACACGCGGACGCCACCGACCTCCCGTACCCCGACGAGTCGTTCGACGTGGTGGTCTGCTTCACCATGCTTCATCATGTGGCGACCACGCCCTTGCAGAACCGGCTCTTCGCCGAGGCTGGGCGTGTGCTTCGGCCGGGAGGTATTTTCGCCGGCTCCGATAGCCGGTGGGGCCCGCTGTTCGCGGTAGCGCACATCGGTGACACCATGCATCTGGTCAACCCACGCACCTTAGCTCCTCGCCTGGTGACCGCTGGTTTCACGGAACCGCGGATAGACACGCGTTGGAGAACTTTCCGCTTTCGCGCCATCGCCCCGTCGTGATCTGCGGGCCGCGGCGCGGATTGCCCGCCCTCCGACGAACTGGAGGGCCAGCGTCGGAGCGGCAACGGTGATCACGTTCGACGAGCGCGGCGACGGCGACCACCGCCAGCGCGGGAACCCGCACAGCGGCCAGGGTCGCCGGGGCGCCGAGCACGGACGGGAACGGCCGGTCGAGGGGCTCTACGCGGAAACTCCGAACAGATCGACGAGCAGGGCGGCAGCGGTCTCGGGGGCGCGGACGGTCAGGACCAGCGCAAGGTGAAGAGTGAAGGCAAGGAGCGTTGCACGCTACGGCCCCGCGCCGGGTCGAAGCCGACCACGACCCTGATCTCCCACACACCGGGAGACCGCTCACGCAGCGACCCTCTGCCGCGGGGTGCGCGCTGCCTGTCATCCCTGTAAAGCGTCGCCATCCCTACAGCTATAGGGATGGCTACCGTTCCCGCAGGTCACACATGGTTTCCGGCTGCCTGTGTGCCCACATGCTGCGGAAGCCGGGTCGAGGTCGTCGGCGATGTCCTGGTCGTCGAGCGGTGTGGCGTGGGAGTAGTGGCGCAGGGTGGTGGCGGGGTTGCGGTGGCCGAGGCGGGCCTGGGCTTTACTCGACATCCTCGCCTGGGGTGATCGGGATCAGGATGTTGTCGGAGGACACGGTGAAGCTGGTGTTCTCAAAGTTGTTCGCCGTGCACGTCACGGCGCTCTGGGAGACCGTGTGGGTGGCGCCGCCCAGGTCGATGATGTCACCGGAGCGGGCCTGGTAGGGGTGCGCGGACAACTCCCACGGCTGTTCACCAGCGCACGTGGTGGTGGTCGGGTGGAAGCCGAAGTCCAGGTGCACGGTGAACCACGTCATGCCGACGCAAGGGTCGTGGGCGGTGGGGCCGGTGTAGTTCTTGACGAAGCAGGTGGTGCTCTGAGTCGTCGGGTCGGTGTCCCGGATCGGCACGTGCCGGGTTTTCTCCGCCTGGACCTCTGAGTTGTCACAGTCGATGTTCCCGTCCGAGGTGATGAACTCAGTGTCGTGCACCTTGGGGCGGTTGTTGACCACCTGCAGCCGGGCGGAGAATGATTCTCTACCGAGGGTGGCCCACTGCACGGCCTCGCGTGCCGTTCTGCCGAGCTCAGGGATCGACCTGTAGCGAGCCAGAACTCGATTTGGCGGTGTAGCCTGCGGCTTCGCTGTCGGGTTGGGCGGCGCGACGGCGCTCGTTGATCGCGCCTCCCAGGATCTTGCGGCGGTGGATCGGGCCTGCGCTGGCGCCGGACCGCGAGAACGAGCCTCGTCACGGCCGGGGGCGGCGCGCCCTGGCTTCCGCGCCGAGCTGGCCGCCCGGACGCTCACCCGGGAAGGGCGGGGCGCGGGCGGTGCCGGCGCAGCGGCGGCGGCCGGAGAGCCTGGGTCGCGTCCGGAGCGAGATCCCCCGTTCGCGCGCGCGCCCACGCAACCAGCCCGACGACGTCGATACCATGCGGCGCGGCGGCCGCGTACGGGGCGATGGCATCAGCCGACCGCGACAGCAGCGCCACCGCGCTCCTAGCGTTGCCGCGCGCCGCGTGGGTGAGGCCGACCGCGAACTGAGCCAATCCCCGCCACAATGCGCGCTCGTCGGGTGGCGCGGTCTTCCAGGTGTTTTCCAGGACCTCGTGGGCGTGGAACGGCATCCCCGCATCGAGCAGCCGCTGCGCCGCCGTCAAGGCCTCATCCGGCGAGTACCCCACGACTTCGGACTGCCACACGACCCCCTCGGCGCCGCGTGGCAGCGGCCTGCCCAGCTTGTCGCGCGGCCGCGCGTTCCGCGCCCGGCCGCCGTCGTCGCGATCTCGTTCAGGCCCTGGTACGGAGCGCGTCATCGCGCGCGACCCGTCGAGTCCTCCAGCAAACGCACACCCACCATGCTCGCAGACGTCGCGGGGGAACCCCTACGACGACGTGTACCGTGCGTGCGCGGTCGTCGATGCGGTTCTGGCTTACCCGCACCAGCCGCGCCTTCTTGGCCCAGGCGAAGACCAGGCTCGGGTGCGGTAGCCGCCGACTCGAACCCCCATAACCGGCACCCCGCGAGTTCAACGTCAGTAAGGAGCTTGCCGTTGCCGACGAGGTAGGTGGCGACGCCGTGGCGGAGCCGGTGTAGCGCGGCCCGTTCGACGCCGGCGGCTCGGCCGAGGCGGCGGAACCGGTGCGAGAGCGCGTCCGCGGTGATGAAGGTGCTGCGGTCGGGTGACGCTGTGAAGATCCAGTCGGCGTTCGGGGTGCCGGCGCGTGCGGTCCAGGTCTCGAAATGCCTGTTGATCATGTCGTTGGTGGTCTGGCCGAGGGTGAGACGGCGGGTGCGTTTCGACTTCGTCGGGCCGAGCTCCCCCGCGGACAGCCCTCGCCCGATGGTCAGAATGCGGCCGTCGAGATCGCCGCGGCGCAGGCAGGCCAGTTCTCCTCGTCGGGCGCCGGAGTCGGCCGCGACCCTGACCAGCAGCGGCCAGGGCCTCGGCGGTCCGCCACGCCACCGGGGCCTGCCTCGCTTCCCCGATTCCCCGCGACCGGGCGGCGCGCACCGCGCGGACGGCGTCGCCGCCGATGGACTTCACCGCGGCGTAGACGTCGTCCACGAGCGAAACCGACCCGTCGTCCGACACCGACCAGAGCATTCCGACGACGTGGCGGTATCCGGCGAGCTGGAACGCCAAGGTGAGATGGATCGCCTCGTCCAGCAGAGCCGGCCCCGTTCGCGCTGTGGAGCAGGCGGACAGGTACATGCATCCACAACGGCCTGAAGATCTTGCGACGGTCGTGACGTCGCGGCGCACTGAGCCCGACGGCTGACGGGTACCCCGGTCGTCGGCGACCTCGGCCAGCCGTCGATCATCGGACCGGACACGGCGAGCGCCCGCCAGGGGACGACGAGAACTACGGCGTCACCTCGTTGGCGAGACTCTCCTCGACCCGTATCGGAGACGCCATGTCGTCCGCTACGCCCCGCCCCACGGGCGTCCAGCACTCGCCGGCTCCCACATGCCACTCCGCCACCCTCAAGGAGCATGGCCAGGCTCATGGGAGCAATGGCTGCCAGCCGTGGTCGAACAGACAGACGACCTGCCCCGATGCGACGAACTCACGAGCTACCACGGCAAGCGCTCACCTTCGAGCAGCGGCATCTACGTGTTCGGCGCCGTGCGCGCCGGTGCCTCGGGCTTCCTGTTGAAGCGCACCCGCCCCGAGGAGCTCATCGCCGCGGTGCATACCATCGCGGCCGGCGACGCGCTGCTGTCGCCGTCGGTGACCCGGCGGGTGATCGACAGGATGGCCCGGCACCCCGTCCCGGAGCTGGTTGGGACGCGGGAGCTCGCCGAGCTCACCCGCCGCGAACGCGAGGTCCTCGAGCTGATGGCGCAGGGTCTGTCCAACCGCGAGATCGCGAACCGGCTGGTGGTCGAGGAGTCCACCGTCCGCACCCACGCCAAGCGGCTCCTGGCCAAGCTCGGCCTCCGCGACCGAATCCAGGCAGTGATCTTCGCCTTTGAGACCGGAATCAACCAGCCCGGCGGCACGATGGCGCCCTGACCGGTCGATCGTGTCTCGCCACCGCCGTCGAACGCGCAGGCCGGCGTGGCCCAGCAGACGGGCAGAAGCTGGCCGACCGCATCAAGATGGCCCTGTCGAGGTCGCGGCGATCAATGTTCGGTTGCGTGCTCGTGCCAGGCTGCGAGATCAGCGCGCGGAGCGTGTGCCGCGACGTCCGCGGCGATGGCGGCCGGGGGACAGTGGGTCGCGTCGTCGACGAGGGCTGGCACCGTCGGCACGGCGACCGGCAGGAGTAGCAGTGCGGCGGCGCCGGCGGCGGCGAGGTAGCGCGCGGCCAGGCTGAGGGGACGGCTGGGGGCGAGCAGACGGCGCACTCGTTCGGCGGCACCGACGCCGGCCATCCCGAGCGCGGGCGCGGGTACCTGGCCGGCGACCAGGTCGAGCAGGGCGCGGGCGACGGTACGTGGGGTGGTGCGGCGGGCGGCGCTGTCGTCGGCGGCCATCTCGACCAGGCGGCGTACCTCGTCGTCGGCGGCGGTGAACAGGGGCAGTCTGGGGAAGGCCCGGGCGAGTACCGCGGTGATGGTGGTGATCAGGTAGTGGTGGCCGCGCAGGTGGGCGTGCTCGTGGGCGATCACGGCGTCCAGCATCGGCGGGTCGAGCAGCGCGAGGGCGCCCTCGGAGACGACGACCATGCGACGCCGCGTGGGCAGGCAGTAGACAGCCGGGACGGGATGCTCGACGACGAGGATGTCGTCGCGGGTGGGGTGGCGACGGCCGAGTATCCGCAGCGCGGCGGCGTGCCGGCGCCGCAACCGCCGCTGCGGCCATGCGACGGTCGCCGTTGCGTACAGGATGCGCACCGCGATCACCGCCAGGACACCGACTCCGGCTGCGTCCATGGCCAGCGACAAGGCGGTGCGGGAGACGTGGTGCAGCGAGATGCCGCACGCCATGGCCAGCGAGATGATCGCGTGGCCGACGGTCAGCAGTGGCACGACCAGCAGGGCGCCGACGAGGCAGACCGCGGCGACCGCGGACAGGCATGCGGCGATCCAGACGCCGATGCCCAGCCTCGGTGCCCTGCGGGTCCAGCCGGCGGCGCGCAGCAGCCGCGGCGCGAGGAACAGCATGATCAGGATGTAGCCGGTCAGCAGCGGGGCCGCCACGTCAGTCGGTGCCCTTCTCCTGGGCCCGCCAGCGCAGCGCGTCGCCCAGCGCCTCGGCCTCGGCGGCGTCCATCGACCGGACGAAGTGCAGCAGCGCCATCCCGCGGTTGTCGGTGCCGGACAGCACCTCGTTCAGCTGCCGGGCGGTGTACTCGCTGCGCGTGAGCGTCGTGGCGTAGACGTACCCGCGGCCGACCCGCTCCCGGGTGAGCCAGCCCTTCTGGAAGAGCCGGTCCATCACCGTCATGACCGTGGTGTAGGCGATGGGACGAGCCTGCTGCAGCTCCTCCAGGATGTCGCGCACGGTGGCCGGTTCCACGCGTGCCCACATCCGGTCCATCACCTCGGCCTCGAGGTCGCCGAACAGCTCCATTCCGCCTCCATCACCCGCCCGCCCATGCGGAGTGCGCCGTCGCGCATCTCCGGACGTTGCGATGGTGTCACGGCTCGGCGGCCATCTACCGGGCAGATCGGCGGCTATCAGGGAACACATTCGACGAAACCACTGAGGCACGTCGGACCGACGCGGTCGGCCGGCCTGGCGGTTCTGGGCGGTTTGCTACTGCCGCTGGCCCGCGGCCACGGCCCCGACGAGGAAGACCACCGCCGCGGCCGGGTAGCCGGCGACCAGGTCGACCAGCCCCGACGGCTGGCCGCCGAACGTCTCCAGGTGCGCCAGCCAGTGAACCAGCGCGACGACCACGCCGACCGCCATCAGCACCTGGCCGGTCCGGATGATCCGCCGCTTGCGCTGGTAGCGGGCCCGCCGTTCGGCCGCCTTCCGCTCCTGGGCCGTCAGTCCCGACGCGGGCGTGTCGGCCCGCGGCGGCGCGGCGGGCTCGCCGTCACGACGTGACCTCTTGGGCATGTCAGGAACCGTCCGAAAGTAGGCAGCCGTCAAAGACAATCAACTACATAAGATAGTACTATCCGATGTCGTTGACGTCGATCGCCGCCGCCTTGTGATCCGCCGCGCCCGGCGACTCGCCGACGAGGAGTCCGCGCAGGACGAGGTCGATCACCGCCGTGCGTGCACGCTGGGCCGGCCACCGGTGGCTGGCGCGCAGGTGCACGTATCCCCAGCCGGCTGTGTTGAACAGCACGGTGGCGGTCACGGTCGGCGGGACGTCGCGCAGCGAGCCGTCGAGGGCGCCGTCACGGAGCAGTCGCTCGAACGGCCCGGCGAACGTGTCGATGGTAAGGGTGCCCGGGCCGGGCTCGTGGAACACCTCGCCCCGCGCGAGGAACAGCCCGGCCAGCAGCTCCAGGTGGGCGTCGGCGGCGGCACACAGCCCGTCAAGTGCGGCGCGCAGCCGCTCGGCGGCGGTGCCTGGTCCGGTGATGGCCGGCCACACCGCGGCGCGGAACTCCTCGGCGGCCCGCGCCGTCAGGGCATCGACCAGCGCGTCACGGGTCACACCTCGGCGGTGCAGGGTCGCCCGGGAAAGGCCGGCCTGCGTCGCGACCCGTTCGAGCGTGACGTCGGCCAGCCCCCACCGACTGATCGCGGCGGCGGTCGCGTCCACCAGCGCGGGCTCGATAGTCGCCCCTTGACGTCTGTTCACATCCTGAATCATATTTGCGACATGGACGTCGCAGTTTCGCGACATCAGCGTCTCACCACGGCGGGGCCGTCCGGCGTGCTCCCACTGGTGGCGCTGGTAGGCACGGCGGCACTGTTCGCCACCTACTGGGATGACGCCTGGCACACCGACATCGGGCGCGACAGCGCGACGATCCCGCCGCATCTGCTGCTGTACGGCTCGGTGGCGGTGGTGGGCGTGGGTGTCGTCGCCTGGGGCGTGGCCGCGCTGCGCGCGACCCGCTCGGTGGGTGTGGTGCTACGCCACCGGCCGCTGCTGCTCGCCGGGCTCGGCGGGACGCTGACGCTCACCTCCGCGCCGATCGACGCCGCCTGGCATTCGGCCTTCGGGCGGGACTCCGTGTTGTGGAGCCCACCGCACATGCTTGGTGTGTTCGGCACACTCGCTCTTGTCACCGGCGTCCTCCTCGGCTCCGGGCACGGCCGTGGCACAGGCTGGGCGCTCTCGGCCGCCGGCGCGCTCGTCCTTGGCTGCACCGCTGTGCCGGTCCTGGAATTCGAGACCGACGTCCCGCAGTTCGACGAGGTCCTGTACCTGCCCGTGCTGATCGCGGGGACGCTGGTCGCCGTGGCCGTGATCAGGGCCGCGGTGCCGGGGCCACTGCCGGTGGCGCGCGCCGTCGTCGGCTACGTGGTGGTCCGGCTTGCGGTCACGGCCGGGCTCGTCGCCCTCGGCCGCAGTAGCCCGGACCTCCCGGTCGCGGTTCTCGGACTCGCGCTGGTCGAGCTGCCTTTCCGCCTGACCGCGACACGGCTCGCCGCCGGCGCGGCCGGCGTCGCCGCGACGAGCTGGCTCGCCGCGGCAACCGGCCTGACCAGTGTCCCGGCGAGGGCGGTAGCCACGACCGCTGTCCCGGTCATCGTGGTCTTCGCTCTCTCCCTGCTCGCGACGGCACGCGCTCCTCGGCGTCCCGGCCCCGCCCTCCTGGTCCTTCCGATCGCGGTGATGCTGGTGGCCACGTGGGCGAGACCCGCGTCAGCGCACGACCCAGGCCAAGGGCGACCCATCGCCCCGGTGACGCTTACCGCCATCTCCGACGGGCAGGGCACGCTCGCCGCGACCGTCTCCGCCGCGACGCCCGCTGCGGGCACCGCCAACTCGTCCGCTCCCACCGCGCACGCGTGCACGCGGCTCGTTCCCCGGCGGCTGGTGGCACGCCGCGCCGGGGAAACCGTGACCGGCGTGTTGCGCGCGACGGACGGCTGCGCCTTCTCGGGCCGACTGCGGGTGGCACCCACCGGCCGTTGGTTCGTCTACGCCGAGTTCCACGACGCGTCGCGCGCCGACGTCGAGGCCTGGGTGCCGCTCGATGCCAGCCGGCCAGGGTCTGTCACCGAGCGCCGTGAGCTGTACGTGCCGTCCGGCGGCAACGCGAACGACGCCGCCGCCGAGCAGATCGCCGTCGGCGCCGCGCTCTATGCGCTGGGGCTTGCCCTGCTCGGGTTTCTCCTGACCCAGGTCCGTCGCGTCGCCCGAACCCTGGCCGTCCCGGCACCGGCCACCGCGACGGAGAAAGATCACCGGTCGACCTGATTCTCGCTGGCGCGGACGCCCGCCTTGCCTGCCAGGGCCGCGGGTCGTCCCGGCTGTCGACTGCGGGGGTTCGTGGTCCGAGCAGTTCCGATGGCCGCAACCGGTGCCATCCACCCCACGCGACCTACTATGACGTGTAGTTGTTAGGCTGTGCCCGCTATCGCCGTCGGACCGAACGCCGAGTCCTGCCCCCGGTCCGGCGATCCCCTCCGACGCAGCCGGGGCAGGAGCGGGGGAACCACGTTCCACCGGGCGCCGCATCCCTCCAGCGGTGCCCTTGGGGTGAAGCCGGGCGTGATGGACACGGCCGGCCGGGCTCCCAGCCCGAACCCGACAGCTCACCTCGCAGGCGTCTGGGGAAGGTTTCACGTGCAGGCACGCGAACCACAAACGTCCGAACCAAGTCCCCCCACGGCCCGGCGCGGTCGTCACCGCGCGCGCGCCCGCTCGGGGACGCTGCTGGCTCGGACCTCGAGCCGCGCCACCGCCGCGGTGATCACCACGGGCACCGTGGCCGTGTCCGGGGTAGCGCTGGCTGGCTCCCTCGGCCCCGGCGCGACGGACACGGACACCGGAGCGCACCGGATCGCCGCGAACTCCCTGGGCGCGGCCTTGGGCACCGCGACGACTCCCTCCGCGGCCTCCACCTCCGGGTCGGCTCTGCCGGTCTCTTTCCATGTGCGCACGGCGGTCTCGCTGACGCCGGCCGTCCCGGACGTCACGGTGAACGCCGACGAGCCGGTCGAGGTCGGCTTCCGGTTCACCACCCGGAGCGGCGGCGCCCTCGCGGACCAGGACATCCTCGTCCAGGCGCTGTTCCCGAACGGCTGGACGACGTTCAAAGCACTGCGCACGGACGCGGGCGGCTACGCCAGCTACACGGCGCGGGTCCTGACGACCACCCAGATCAGGGCGACGTTCGCGGGCGGCCCGGAGCTGGACGCGGCGACCTCCGATGCCGCGGTCGTCCGGGTCCGCCCGGCGCCGCCCGCGACCGCCGCCCCGGTCGCCGCCCGCGGGCCCGCGGGCGAGACCGTCGCCGACGCGCCCACCGGCGCGACGACGATCGGGGAGAAGGCGGTGTACCTGGCATCACTACAGGCCGGCAAGCCGTATGTGTACGGAGCGGAGGGCCCGTACAACTTCGACTGCTCGGGGTTGATCCAGTACGTCTACAAGCAGCTCGGCATCACGCTGCCCCGTACAACCGATCAGCAGTTCGCGGCGACGACTCGGATTTCACGTGGCTCCGAACAGCCAGGGGATCTGATCTTCTTCGGCGAGCCGGGGTCGATCTACCACGAGGGCATCTACGCGGGCGACGGAAAGATCTGGGTCGCCCCGAAGAGCGGCGACGTGGTCAAACTCGAGACCATCTGGACCTCGTCCTACTACGTCGGCCGGGTGCGGTAGCCCCAGACGGGTGCCCGCGGCCGGTCCACCGTCCGGCCCGCGGGCACCCGCGGCGGCATCCGAGCGAGGACCCGTCGGTGATCGGTCCCTACGATGCGGTCATCCGGCCTCGTGCCCGGCCTCCTGCGCTTGGTGACCTGCGGCCGCGTCGTCGACGAGTGGCCGCTGGGCGCGGCCGAGGATGTGGGCGGTTGGCGGAAGGAACCGCAAGGGCCGGAAGGCGAACCGGTCGATCTCCTCGACGACGAAGCCGGCGGCGCGGATGGCCTCGGCCGTCCGGCGGTTCGGGTGGCAGCCACCGCCGCCCTTCGCCCACAGCGGCGTGATGAGATCTTCGGCCAGCCCTCCCAGTCGATGCTCGGACCGCACGTGTTCGTAGAACCGCAGCTGCCCACCCGGCCGAAGCACCCGGCGGACCTCGGCCAGCGCACTGGCCGGGTCGGGAACCGAGCAGAGCACCAGCGAGACCACCACGGCGTCGAACTCTCCGTCGCACCCAGGAAGCGCATCCGCCTGGCCGGCGATCACGCGCACCGGCACGGGCGCGTCCACCGCGGCCTGGCTGGCGAGTCCGCGCAGCCGGTCTTCGGGCTCGACCGCCACCACCTCGCGCACCTCCGGCGGGTAGTGGGCGAAGTTCGGCCCGTGGCCGGCCCCGAGCTCCAGCACCCGGCCTGCGAGTCCGGCGAGCAGACGGGCCCGGTGGGCGGCCGAGCCACGCCGGTCGGACTCGGCACTCATCCGTGGGTAGGACCGGGCGAACCGGGGATGCTGCAGGGCCGACAGATCGTTTCTCACCATTCACACCCCTCCCGCCGCGTCGTTCTTATTTCCCAGCCTGAGCCGCGCTGCGTCCGGACACCAGGCCACCAATCAGCCTGCTTGCCGACCAGGAAGAGGAGGCGGCGGTGCAGGTCGCGGAGTGGACCGCGGCACAGCCTGGCCGGAGCCGCCGAGTGGTGCTGTCAATGACAGGTGCGTCCTCGCGCTACTTAGAACGGGCGGTACCCGCTTCTACCGGCGGGAGGCGTGGTCGCCACGGGCGGGTGCCCGCGCCGCGGACGCGCCGTCATCGCGCCGGCCTGCGGCGGCGTCGGCATCCGTGACGTCAGTCCTGGTGAAGATCCGGCCGGCGCTCGCGCGACCATCGGCGTCAGGGCCGGTGCCCTCGGCGCCGCCGGTGCCCGTGTCGCCGTGACGGCGCCGTGGCAGGAACCCCGGAGTAGACGCGGCATAGGCCGCCCAGCGTTCGCCGAACCGCGCGGCCACCTCCCCTTCCTCGCTACGGGCCAGCCGAACGTAGACGGCGACCAGGATCGGGAACATGACCAGTGTGGGGATGGTCGGCCACTGCAGCAGGAAGCCGACCATGACGAGAAGGAGACCGTCGTACTGGGGATGTCGGACCCGGGCGTAGGGGCCGGTCGTGACGCTGACGGGCGGCGGCGAGGTCTTCTACGAGGCCGCGGCCCTGCTCGCCGCGTTCGTGCTGCTCGGCCACTGGTTCGAGATGCGCGCCCGCGGCGGCGCGAACGACGCGATTCGAGCCTTGCTCGAGCTCGCGCCCGAGCAGGCGCTCGTCGTACGTGACGGCGAGCCGGTCGCGGTGCCCACCGCCGAGGTCGTCGTCGGGGACCTGCTGCTGGTCCGCCCCGGTGCCAAGATCGCCGTCGACGGGGTGGTGGAGGCCGGCGAGTCGGACGTCGACGAGTCGATGGTGACCGGCGAGAGCCTGCCCGTGCACAAGGCGCCCGGCTCGGAGGTCATCGGGGCGACCGTCAACACCAACGGCACGCTGCGGGTCCGCGCGACCAAGGTGGGCGCCGACACGGCGCTGGCGCAGATCGTCGCGCTCGTCCAGGAGGCGCAGAACAGTAAGGCCCCCGGGCAGCGGCTGGCCGACCGCGCCGCGTTCTGGCTGGTGCTGGTCGCTCTGCTCGGCGGGCTTGGCACGTTGCTGGTCTGGCTGTTCGCGACCGGTCGACCGGCCCGCGAGGCGATTCTGTTCGCGATCACGGTCGTGGTCATCACCTGCCCGGACGCGCTCGGGCTCGCGACCCCGACCGTGATCATGGTGGGTACCGGTCTCGGGGCGCGGCGCGGCATCCTGTTCAAGAACGCCACCGCGGTCGAGTCCGCGGCCCGCATCGACACTGTGGTTCTGGACAAGACCGGCACCTTGACCAAGGGAGAGCCCGAGGTCACCGACGTCGTCGCCGCGGCCGGCGTCGCCGAGGATGACCTGCTGCGGCTCGCTGCGGCGGTGGAGCGCGAGTCCGAGCACCCCCTCGCCGCCGCGGTCGTCCGGCATGCCGATGCCCGCGGCCTGCCATCCGCGCCAGCAAGCGGATTCGTCAACGTGCCCGGGCACGGCGCCGTCGCCACGGTGGACGGTCACCGGGTCGCGGTCGGGAACCTGCGGCTGATGGCGCGGGAGGGCGTCGAGGCTGGCGAGCTGGGCGAACGCCGGGACAGGCTCGCCGCGGGTGGCCGGACCGCGGTGCTGGTCGCGGTGGACGGGAGGGCAGCCGGCGTTGTGGCGCTCGCGGACGCGCCCCGGCCGACCGCGGCCCAGGCGGTGCGCGCGCTGCAGGACGCCGGCGTCCAGGTTGTCATGCTCACCGGCGACGGCGCGGCGGATCGCCGAACAGCTCGGCATCGACACCGTTATCGCCGAGGTGCTCCCCGGTGACAAGGCCGCCAAGGTCGCCGAGCTGCGTCAGGCCGGACGGCGGGTGGCGATGGTCGGCGACGGCGTCAACGACGCCCCGGCACTGGCGGGCGCCGACCTGGGCATCGCGATCGGCGCCGGCACCGACGTGGCGATCGAGACCGCCGATGTGGTCCTGATGCGCTCTGATCCACTCGACGTGCCGGCCGCGCTGCTCATCGGCCGCGGCACGCTGCGCAAGATGCGCCAGAACCTCGGCTGGGCTGTCGGCTACAACGCCATCGCCCTGCCGATCGCCGCCGGCGTCTTCGAGCCTGCCACCGGGCTCACCCTACGGCCGGAGATCGCCGCCCTGGCCATGTCCGGCTCCAGCTTCCTCGTCGCCGTCAACGCCGTCCTTCTCAAGCGTCTGCGACTACCCCGCACGGTCGCCGTGCCTGGGCCGGCGACAGCGGTCTCCACCGTCACAGCCGAAGGCCCACCGGTTCTCCCGGCGAGGTAGGTCCTTCGACAGCGATGCCCACCGGTCGGTGAGATACGTTTTCGGTTCTTTTCGCCGGTGAATCGCGCTGTCGATACCGCAGACGGTGGCAATGGGAATCATGCCGCGCCGGTCGCGCCTGGGTGGTGGGATCCGGTCGGCGGAGCCCACCACCCAGACCAGTCGTCAGATCTTCTGGAGAAGCGTCTGCATGGTGGTGATCTCGGCGGTCTGGTTGGTCACGATCGCCCCGGCCAGCTGCTGGGCCGGGCCGTAGCGGCCGTCGCGCTGCTCGGTGGTCGCCATGGCGATCGCGCCCCGGTGGTGTTGGATCATCATGGTGAGGAACATCCGGTCAAAGTCGCGGCCGGAGGCGTTCTCCAGCATCGACATGTCCTCGTCGCTCATCATCCCGCCCGTCGAGGCACTGGGCGTGGCCATCGGCATCGACGACATGTCGCCGTGATCCATATCCATCCCGCCGCTGGCGCTGGGCGCAGCCGTTGGCTCACCCCAGCTGGTCAGCCAGCCGGTCATCGTCGTGATCTCCGGGGCCTGGGCCTCGCGGATCTTCTGGGCCAGTGCCTTCACGTCAGGCGAGGACGCCCGGGTGGGGGCGAGGTCCGCCATCTCGATGGCCTGCTGGTGATGCGGAATCATGCCCTGTGCGAACGCAACGTCCGCGGCGTTGTGATCTTCACTGGCGGTCATGCCCATCGAGCTCATGGAACCGCCGGAGCTGGCGCCGGCACCGGTCGAGGTGCCGCCGCACGCGGCGAGCACGACGACGGCCAGCACGGCACCGAGCAGCATGACGAGTCGCTTCATGAAATCCCTCGCAGGAGGTCGTCTGGATGTCCGTTCTCGGACGGGGACGCGTCATCGCCCGCGCATCCATGCCAGACAGGGGTCCGCCGCCCGACGTCATCCGCCGGACGCGCGGCGCGCGCCGTGTGACAGGCACAGGCACGAACGCCATGTGACGGGCAGGCAGCCAAGCCTGCTACGCGACCCACGATGTGGATCGCGGGCCGCGGCACGCCACGGATGGCCTTCAGCGCGAGCGTGGGCGTCGATTTACAGACGAAGCACACACAGGGCGGACAGTAACGGCCCAGTCGGCCGTGAGAGGTATCGGAGCCGGCCCCGACCGGCCGCGAGCGGTCCCGGCTGCGCCTCACCGCCGCGTACACCGACGAACAGCAACACCAGCAGCAGACCGGCGAACAGCACCACGGAGCGCAGCACCGCCAGGCACAGCTCACCCGTATGACCGTCATGGCCGGGAATGGCTGTCAGCGTCATGGCCGCGCCGGCCAGGCCCACATCGTGGTCAGCATGCTGGGTCGGGGCGGGATCCGGTGCCATCGAGACCAACAGCGCCGGCGCGGGCGGGGCCATGCCCACCTCGCCGCTGGCCGGCGCCATGCCGGCCCGGGACTCCATCATGATGCCAGCGCCGAGGTGAGTGCCCAGCCCGCCGTGCATCAGCAGGATCCCCAGCAGCACCGCGCCGACCAGCACCAGGCTGCGTACCCCGACACGGGGGACAGCCAGGAGACTGGCCGTGCGACGAGCTGGGCTGGTCACCGCCTCATCCTTCCAGATCCACACGGCGGCCACTGACGCGTCACGTGCGCAACAGCGATGTGCTGTTCTCGTCCGGGATGTCGGTCACAGAGATCTACAGCACGCGGCCGACCCAGTACGTAGACGTGTAGATCGGCTCCAGCTTCACGACGTCACCGGTCTGCGGTGCCGCCCACATATAGCCGTTGCCTGCGTAGATGGCCATGTGAGTGATGTTGTCGGGAGTGCCGAAGAACAGCAGATCTCCGGGCTGCTTGGCCGACTGCGGCACCCGCAGCGTCGCCTCGAACTGCTGCTGCGCGGTCCGGGGCAGGTAGCGGCCGAGCTGCTTGTAGACGTACTGGGAGAACCCGGAGCAGTCGAACGCGTACGGGCCCGTCGCACCCCACACATACGGCTTCCCCTTCAGCAGGGACGCCAGGTAGACCGCCTTGGCCCCGATCGTGCTGCCCGGGATGGCGGCCACCCCGGTGGGGCGGTTCGCGGTGGGGCTGGTGACGGTGACCGTGGCGGCGGCGGCCACCGACGGGCGCAGCGTGGCCCCGCCGTCGAAGACCGCCGTGACCGTGGTGGTCGACAGCAGCCGCGCGCTGATCCGCGCCATCCCCTCGTCGTCGGTCCGCAGCGTCGCACTCCTGGACCAGCGTGTTCCGGCGACGACGACGACGTTCACCTCCTCGCCCGCGACCGGCGCTTCCGTCGTCGCGTCGCGGACGTGGATCGTGAACCGAGCCTCCGCGTTCGGGGCGATGGAGGACTTCTCGGCCTCGATCGTCGTGGTGGTGAAGTCGGGGATCGGGTTGGCGAGCGCCGCCGCGAGCGAGCCGGGAGCACGCTCGGCGGCCGGTGCGACATCGGCGCCGGCGCTGGCGCCGAACATCGCCGCCTGGGTGACCGGGGCGCTGCCGACCGGACCGGCGTCGCTACCGGTGGTCGTGACCGTCGCGGCAAAGCTGGCAGTCGAGACCGCAAGGCCGCTGGTTGTCAGGGCCGCGATCGCGGCTACCCGGTTCTGCCGCCGCGTCAGGCGAAGTGCCCAGCCCGCGGGACGTCGGACCGCCTCGGCCGGTGGCCGCCGGGGGCGATGACCATGCTGGGGCCAGGCCTCGCCCGCGGACGAACGGTCACTGTAGGGAGCAGGCAACGCACGTCCTTCCTTAGGTCCGCCATCGAGGCGGCGCGCCGGTCCCCGGTCCGGTCCCGTCTCGTTTCTAGGAGTTCGAGGACGGCGAGCACCGGCGGATCCGCGCGGGCTCGCCTCCCGCTCCCGCCCGGCCGCGATGTCCGAGATGCCGGACTCGAGGCAGGACTGGCGCGGCCCGGCGCTGCTGACCACGTCACCCTAGACCACTAGGATCCGTAGTAGATAGGGGCGGGTCACCTCAAACCGGCCGTTCCCCGCAGATAGGTACTTGGCGTAGTTTTCCTTGTGGAAGCGTCGATAGTCGCCCAGCCCGGCACGCGGGCTAGGGAAGCGAGCGGAAGCACTCCTACGATCGATCATCGTTCTTGCGGTCGCGGCGGAAGGCCGAGCACCTACCTGCACGCTCGGCCCGGCCTCTGTGGCCATCGGGTCAGTCGTCGGCTCCGCAAGCGGCCACGTCAGGACGTGGCTACAGATCGCCAGGAGTGACGGCATTGATGAACCGGTGCGGCGATGTGGCCCCGACGGTCCACGATCAGCGCGCTGGGGGCGATGGCGGGCGGCAAGGCCCGAAAGCCCGCCAGACAGGCGGCGGTCGAGTCGTACACGCTGGGATACGGCACGTGGTGATCGCCGATGAACGCCGTCGCCGTGGCCTGCGAGTCGCGGATGTCGATGCCGAGGAAGGCCACCCCGTAGGTGGGTCTGTGTTGTAGACGGCGACCAGCCCCGGGTCTCGGCACGGCACGGCGCGCACCAGGACGCCCAAACGTTGATGACCACAATCTGACCGCGCAGCGCCGCGAGGTCGACTCAGCCGTCCTACACCGCCGGGCCGGACAACGGTGGTGCCAGGGGACGACTCGGCGGCGCCAGCAGACCGGCGCTGCTCCGTGCCCGGGGAACGAAGTCCACCGCGCCCGAGACCCGGACGGAGCGGTTCGCGCACCCGGCGAGCCGCACAGCGCGAGCGCGGTGACCACGGGGACGATCCGGCGATACGCGGGTCTACTATGCGCGATAGTTTCCTGTCTTCCTACGGCCCGTCGAAGACGGTCGTGGGAGGGGAACGTGCGCCGCGACGGGAGGGCAAGGTGAACGAATGCTGCTAGCGGCAGGTAGCGGCGTGGGGTCGGTGGTGACCTCGGGATCCTTGTTGCTCGCGCTTCCGATCGCGGTCGCGGCGGGGGTGGTCTCGTTCGCGTCGCCGTGCTGCCTGCCCCTGGTCCCTGGCTACCTGTCGTATGTGACCGGGGTGAGTGGCGCCGAGGCCCGCCAGCCCCATCAGGCTGAGACTGTCCCGGCCAGTCCACCCGCGGCGGTGGGCAGGTCACCGCCGCCGCGAACGGGTCCACCAGAGGCGGTCTAGCCGTCGCCGCCGTGCCGGTGGAGGCCGCGTCAGCGGCGGTCGTGACCTCGTCGGGGCGGTCGTGGTATCGCAGCCGCATGCTGGCCGGGAGTGTGCTGTTCGTCCTGGGGTTCTCGGCCGTCTTCGTCAGCTACGGCGCCGCGTTCGGCGGCGCGGGCCGACTCCTTGTGATCCACCAGCAGGTGATCAGCCAGGTGCTGGGCGGCCTGACGATCCTGCTTGGACTGATGTTCGCCGGGCCGCTGGAATGGCTGCCGCTGGCGGGCCGCACAGTTCGGGTCCGCTATCGGCCGGCGGCGGGGTTGGCCGGCGCGCCCCTGCTGGGGGTGTTATTCGGCATCGGCTGGACTCCGTGCATCGGCCCGACCCTGGCCGCGGTGCTCACCCTGTCCTTCAACACCGGCACCGCCGGGCGGGGAGCGTTGCTGTCGTTCGCCTACAGCCTGGGCCTCGGACTGCCTTTTGTCGCCGCCGGGGTGGCGTTCGACCGGGCCGTGCGGGTGTTCGCGGCGGTCCGGCGTCATTCGGCTGCCATCATGCGCGTCGGCGGGATCATGCTCGTCGCCGTCGGTGTGCTGCAGGTCAGCGGCCTGTGGACGGGGTTGATAGCCCAGATGCAGGGGCTGATCAGCGGGTTCCAGGCGCCGTTGTAGGCACATCCCGCGACCGCCGGCGGGAGCGCGAGGCGAACGCCCGCGTCCACAGTCCCGCCGGATGAACTACGATGAGCGATCGTAGGTCGCTGCGCGACGCGTCGACGCGCGGGCGGCGGTGGATCAGGGCTGTGATGCCGAGCAGGGGCAGGGCGTGCGAGGACTAGGTGACCTGGAAGCCGTGGTCATGGATCGGCTGTGGTCGGCGCCCGGCCCGCTGACCGTGCGGGCCGTCTACGAACAACTGCGGGAGCAGCGGCAGATCGCCTACACCACGGTCATGACGGTGATGGACAACCTGCACCGCAAGGGCTGGCTGCACCGTGCACTCGCCGGGCGGGCCTACCGGTACGAACCGACCCGCTCCCGGGAGATGCACAGCGCCGAGGTGATGAGTGAAGCGCTCGCGGACAGCGTCGACCGGGCGGCGACGCTGATGCACTTCGTCGAGCAGATGTCGCCCGAGGAAGCCCAGCTGCTACGCGACGTGCTCGCTCGCGCCGGCCGGGCCAGCGGCAGTCTGGACGCCAGCGGTGAGACCTCCGTAGGAGGAGCCGTATGAGAGCCGCCGTCCCGCTGCTCGTCTACGCGACGCTGCTCGCCACCGCCGTCCCCCGGCTGTTGGTCGGTGTCTCCTGGGCCGACCGGGCGCCGCGCCTGGCGATCTGCCTGTGGCAGGCGCTGTCGGTGTCGGTACTGGCCGCGACCGGGCTGGCCGGGCTCGCGCTGGCGGTCCCCACGGCGAAGATCAGCGGCGACATCGCAGAGCTGCTGCGCGCCTGCGTGATGTCGCTGCGCGCGTCGTACGCGACACCAGGCGGGGCCGTGGTCGCCGGCGCAGGGCTGACGCTCACAACGGTCCTGATGCTGAGGGTCGGCTCCTGCGCCGTGGCCGGGCTGGTCCGCGCCGGCCGGGCCCGACGCGCCCATGCCGCCAAGCTGGCCATCCTGGCCCGGCCAGCACCCGGCCTAGACGCCGTCGTGATCCCCCACCCGGCCGCTGCGGCGTACTGCCTGCCGGGCCGTGCCCGGCAGGTCGTGCTCACCACCACCGCGCTGGAGACCCTAAGCGTCGACCAACTGCACGCGGTGCTCGCCCACGAGCGGGCCCATCTGACCGGGCGGCACCACCTCGTTGTCGCCGGCGCGGACGCATTCGCCCGGGCGTTCCCCACCGTGCCGCTGTTCACCGCGGCCCGTGCCGAACTCGCCCGACTGGTCGAGCTGGCCGCCGACGACGCCGCCTCCCGCCAACATGAACGCCTGTCGGTGGCCGCCGCGCTGGTGGCGCTGGCCGGCGGAGGCAGCCCCGACACCGGCCTCGCCGCCGGCGGGCCAACCGCGCTGGGACGGGTCCGCCGCCTGCTGCAGCCCGCCCGCCCCCTCGGCACCGCCCGCACCATGCTCGGAGCCGTGCTGGTCGCCGCCGTGCTGGTCACGCCCGTCGCCGTGGCCGCCGGACCAATACTGGCCGTCACGCACGCCCTCTACTGCCCGCTCACCCTGCCGGTCAGCTGACCGCGGAGAGGGCGTCGGCCGGTGACGGACCCCAGCCCGGACGGAACAATCCGCTTCTTGCGCGTCAGCCCGGACGGGATGATCCGTTCGACTACTGGCAGTGGGCGGCCCTGCAGCTGGCGACTCCGGTGGTGTTCTGGGCTGGCTGGCCGTTCCATCGGGCTGCCTGGACCAACCTGCGGCATGGTGCCGCCACCATGGACACGTTGATCTCCCTGGGCACACTGGCCGCCTGGTGCTGGAGCGTCGTCGCGCTGTTCCTGCTGGACGCGGGCATGCCCGGGATGCGGATGGGCTTCCAGGTGGTCCTCGACCGCGACGCCGCGACCGACCACATCTACCTGGAAGCCGCCGGCGTCGTGACCACCCTGATCCTGGCCGGGCGATACTTCGAGGCCAGGGCCAAGCGGCGCGCCGGAGCGGCACTGCGAGCCCTACTGGCACTCGGCGCGAAAGACGTCGCGGTGCTCGACGCCGACGGCGCCGAGCACCGGGTCGCGGTCGGCGAGCTGCGCGTAGACGACCGGTTCGTCGTGCGGCCCGGCGAGAAGATCGCGACCGACGGGCTCGTCGAGGAGGGCTCGTCGGCGGTGGACCAGTCACTGCTGACCGGCGAGTCCGTGCCGGTGGAGAAGGGCCCGGGCGACGACGTCGTCGGGGCGACCGTCAACGCCGGCGGCCGGCTGGTCGTACGGGCAACCAAGGTCGGCGCCGACACGGCGCTGGCGCAGATCGCCCGGCTGGTCGCGGACGCGCAGAGCGGGAAAGCGCCCGTGCAGCGCCTTGCGGACCGGATCAGCGGGATCTTCGTACCGGTCGTGCTGGTCCTGGCGGCGGCGGCGCTCGGCGCGTGGCTCGCGGCCGGCGCGAGCGTGGCGTTCGCGTTCTCCGCCGCGGTCGCCGTGTTGATCATCGCCTGCCCGTGCGCGCTGGGTCTGGCTACCCCGACCGCGCTACTGGTCGGCACCGGCCGCGGCGCTCAGCTGGGTCTGCTCATCAAGGGGCCCGAAGTGTTGGAGTCGACCCGACGGGTCGACACGATCGTCCTGGACAAGACCGGGACCGTCACCACCGGTGAGCTGCGCGTCGTGGATGTCGTCCTGACCGACGGGGCCACGCGGGCGGACGTGCTGCGGCTGGCCGGAGCCGTGGAGGACGCCTCGGAACATCCGATCGGCCGGGCGATCGCTCGGGTGGCTCGGGCCGAGGTCGGTTGGCTGCCGGTGCCTGAGTCGTTCGCCAACCGGCAGGGGCTCGGCGTCGAAGGCGTCGTCGACGGCCACGCCATCGCCGTCGGGCGGCCATCCCTGCTGGCCGACTGGGCGATGCCACTGCCGCCCGAGCTGGAACGGGCCCGCCAGCAGGCTGCGCTGGCGGGACAGACCGCGATCGCCGCCGGCGGGGACGGCACCGTCAGGGCACTATTCGTCCTCGCCGACACGGTCAAGCCAACCAGCAGCGAAGCAGTCGAGGCGCTCAAGGCCCTCGGCCTTCGGTCGGTCCTGCTCACCGGCGACAACGCCGCCACCGCCCGCACGGTCGCCGGCCAGCTCGGCATCGACGAGGTCATCGCCGACGTCCTGCCGGCCGACAAGGTGGCCGCCGTCAAGCGGCTGCAAGCCGAGGGCCGGATCGTCGCGATGGTCGGCGACGGTGTCAACGACGCGCCCGCGCTCGCGCAGGCCGACCTGGGCCTGGCCATCGGCACCGGCACCGACGTCGCGATCGAGGCCAGCGACCTGACGCTCGTCTCCGGCGACCCGCGCGGCGCCGCTGACGCCATCCGGCTGTCCCGCCGCACGCTGCGGACCATCAAGGGCAACCTGTTCTGGGCCTTCGCCTACAACGTCGTCCTCATACCGGTGGCGTTCCTCGGCTACCTCAACCCGCTGTTCGCCGGCGCCGCGATGGCCGCCAGCTCCCTGTTCGTCGTCTCCAACTCGCTACGCCTACGCCGCTTCAGTGCGGCGTGGGCGGGGAAGCCCGACCCCGTGGCCCGACCGGCCGCCTCCGGGAGCACCACCGGATCACCGGCGTCCTTGTCCTCATAGTCGACGGCGCCAGTCCGGCGTCCGCGTAGCTCCTGGACCCTCGGTGAGCGAGACGATCAGGCCAGTCGAGATGTCGTGGGCGACGATTCCGGAACCCTGCCAGCTCGGCTGGATCGACGTCGTCCGCCATGGTCTCCATGCCGGCGGGCTCCGTGTCCGGCACCGGTGCCGGCATGGGCAACATGGCCTCGGGCGACGGGCTCGCCGCCGAGGCCAGCGGCCTGCGGTTCGTCCCGGCGGTGACCTCGTTGCCGGCCAACCGGCCCAGCGTGTTCCGGTTCCAGATCCGCGTCGCAGACGGGACGCCGGTGACCTCCTTCCAACCGGACCAGACCAAGCTCATGCACCTCTACCTGGTCCGGTCCGACCTCACCGGCTTCCAGCACGTCCACCCGACCATGGCCAGCGACGGCACCTGGACCGCCGACCTGGCCGGCACGCCAGCCGGCACCTATCGGGTGTACACCTCGTTCATCACCCGCGTCGGCGGCACGAACGCCCCCCTGGTCCTCAGCCAACCAGTCACCGTCCCCGGAACGGCTGCCACCGTCCCGCTACCGGCAGCGGCGACCAGCGCCACCGTCGACGGCTACACCCTCACCGTCTCCGGTGACAAGCCGATGGCCGGGATGACGCACATGCTCACCGTCACCGTGACGAAGGACGGGAATCCGGTCACCGACCTGCAGCCCTACCTCGACACCTAGGCCCACCTGACCGCCATCCACGCCAGCGACCAGGCCTTCGCCCACTTCCACCCGCAGGACAGCGTCAACGGGGACCACGGCGGCCCGGCCCTGTCGTTCGAGGCGAATCTGCCGAAGTCCGGCAGCTGGCGACTGTTCCTGCAGTTCCAGACTGCCGGCAACCTGCACGCCGCCGCGATGACCATCACTGTCGGATAGGACCTCGAGGCCACTACCGGCTCATACCTGGCCAGGCAGCGGGTCCCCGTTCGGCAACGGGCGGGGACCACCATCCGTCAGCCAGCGATGGTCTCGGCCTCGTCAGTGCACGTGCGCCCGCCCGTCACCTGCGCCTTCCGCACGGTACGAGCATGACGACCCACGCGCCGCCGCGCCCTCAGCAGCGACGGTCAGCAATGCTGCCACCCACAAGGGCGGTACCGGTCGGGCCAACGGCAGTGGCCCGAGCGCCGCCGCGGGCCGCGAGGTAGGCGGCCAGCCGCATCTGGCCCGGACCGGTCGCGCAGGTCCCGCAAATAACTGTTCTTCCGCCGGATCCGAGAGAGATCACGCGGAAAAATCATCTGTACGCCATCTCAGCGTACGTGGCCTACGGTGGCAGCGGGCGGCCTACCGATCGTCGTCATCCCGCTCGGCTGGCACTTCTTGGTCGTGATGTCTCGGGTTTCACGGTCACACCTTGTGGTGGAGCGAGGCGGCCGGCACGGTCAAGCCGGTGGACTGAGGTCGCGCAAAGCCCACCGGTGAGCGCAAGAATGATCCACGGTAGCGCGGAGATCCCGATGTTCCTCCCGGCGTCGAGGGCGGCGCCGGTAAGCAGGTTTCCCGCGGCGATTCCTATCCCGGAGAGCGTGTTGTAGAGGCCATAGTAGGTGCCCATCATGCGATCGCCGCCGAGTGTCACGATGGTGGCCATCTCGAACGGATAGACGAGCATGGTTGCCACTGCCAGGAGCGCGGACGCGGTCAGCACTGGCACCATCGCCAGCGCTTGGGCCGGAAGCGACCGGGCGGACGCTTCCGCCCCGTGCTGGTCGAAGGAAGCGGATAGCACGAGCGGGAGGAATGCCAGGCCCATGAGGATCAGTCCTCTGCTCATCGCCTGGCCGGGGGTCCAGCGGGCTTTCACCCATGTGGTGAGCCGAACCTGACCGGCCACGGTGAGCAGGCCAGAAAGGACAAACAGCAGCGTTACCCCGGTCTCGCTGCCGGTCGCGCGTCTGACCTCGATCGGAAGCCCCAGGTAGACCTGGAAGGTCAACACGTACGACCCGATCATCGCCAGAGCGAAAAGCAGGAACGACTGGTTGGCTAGTACGACACGCCAGGACCGGATAATGGACAGTGGCGCCTCGCCGCCGCGGCCGGTGTGAGAAACCTTGCTGTTCGTTTCCCTGTCGCCGGCTGGTTCAGGACCGGCGATGTTCGGGCTTTCGTTTCGGGTCCGCGCTGGCAGCGCCCGAGCTTGCAGGACGGTCAACAACAGAAACACCGCGGCGGCCACGGCGCACACGAGCGTGAAGTCGATCGCCAGCAGAGCGAGCCCGATCAGCGGACCGAGCAGGATCCCGAGCTGGTAGAAGATATTGAACACCGCGAACGCGTCGACCCGGCGTTCGCCCGCCTCTGCTGCCACGTAGGCGCGTACCGCGGGGTTGAACAGAGCTCCAGCGAAGCCCGTCAGGGCGGACGCGATGATCAATACGGGGATGGTCTCGGCGAAGCCGAGGAGCGCGAAACCGGCGGTGCGCAGCGCCAGTCCGGCGAGGATCATCGGCTTGTAGCCGAAGCGGTCGGCGAGGCTTCCGCCGAGCAGGAACAGTCCTTGCTGGCTGAGGTTGCGGACTCCGAGCACGAATCCGACCAGCCAGGCCGCGAGCCCGAGCGTCACCGATAGGTAGCTCGCCAGGTAGGGCATGAGCATGTAGAAGCCGATGTTGATGCCCAGTTGGTTGATGAGCAGGAGCCGGATCGGGCGGTCGAAGGACCGGATCTGGCTCCAGGTCCCTGTCATCGCTGCGCTGCCCGGCAGCCCACAAGCTCGGGATGCGACAGCGGGTCGACCACCCGGGCGCAGCGGGTCCACCGGCGCACGACCCGGTCGGCTGGATGGTCGAGCACATCGGGGTTCCAGGCGGGCACCACGTCCAACAGCTGGTGCTCGGCGCAGTAGTCATTGTCATAGATACTGTTCCAGTAACGCTGTGGCCCGTCCGGGAAGATCGCGACGATGCGGGTGTCGGACGATGTGCCCCGGCTGAGCCAGGATGCCACCAGGGCGACAGCGCCCACGCTCCATCCGCCAGTCGCGAACCGTGTGGCGGCCAGTCGCCGGCAGGCCCAGACAGCCTCGCCGGGCGCTACCCAGTGGACTTCACTGAAGGCGTCGTACGCGACGTTGCGCGGGTAGATGCTGCTGCCGAGGCCACGCATCAGCCGGGCCCCTGCGGGCTGCCCGAAGATCGTCGAGGCGATGGTGTCCACACCGACCAGCCGCAGGTCGGGGAAGGAATCCCGCAGGACGCGGGAGACGCCCGCGCTGTGTCCGCCGGTGCCGACGCTGCACACGAGGACGTCCACACGTCCGATCTGCTCGATCAGCTCCAGCGCGAGTCGCTCGTAGGCGGCCACGTTGTCGGGGTTGTGGTACTGGTCGGGACAGTAGGCGCCGGGATGCTCGTCAAGCAGGGCCTGGACGCGGTCTCGCCGGGCCTGCTGCCATCCGCCAGTGGGGTGTGGCCGCTCGACAATGTCGATCTGCGTGCCGTAGGCGACCAGCAGGCGGTGCAGGATCGGCTCCATGCCGGGGTCGGTCACGAGCGTGACCGGGTGGCCGTACGTGATTCCGGCGAACGCGAGGCCGAGTCCCATGGTCCCACTGGTCGACTCGATGACGGGCCGGCCGGGAGCGAGCTCGCCGCGTCGTCGAGCGCACGCCACCATGTGCAGGGCGGGTCGGTCCTTGATCCCACCCGGGTTGTGACCTTCGAGCTTGGCCCAGAACCCGCCTGTGCCCCCGAAGCAGACGTCGGGGATCCAGAGCACCGGCGTGTTGCCGACCACGTCGGCAAGGGAACGTGTCGCCGGGGGCGCGCCTGCCGGACGCGTCAGGACGGGTGTGCGGGCAGCGACAGAGGCATATGTCATCGTGGCGTTCCTTCGAGGCTGATGCCCGTGCGTGCATGGCGTCAGCGGCGACGGTCGGCGGCGGCACCGGACGGAGCCCTACGAGGCACCGTCTACGGGGATGAGCCAGTACCGGACCGCGCCGCTGCGCGCCCGCCGATCAGACGACGAAGCACGGTGTTAGCGGCTAGGTGACAGAAGAGAAGATCGCTACCCGTCGATCAGTTTCGAAGTACGCATATCCGCATGAAGAGCCCGCGCGTGACCGCGTGAACGCGACCGCGGTGATACGCCGGTCCCGGCCTGGCGCCGGTAGCCGCCCACAGGACCGGCACCACGGCCAGCCCCAGCAGCACGACGACCGGAGAGGCTGGAGCCACGGCATCCAATCGTGCCGGGAGGATGAACTGAGAAGGGCAACCGACCACCAGATGGTCTTGGCCGGGCCAGAGCATCGGGGACGGTGGCTGGATCTCCGGGGAGTCCGCGGCGACCGAAGGCTCGCCGGCGTGCGCCTCGGGCGTGACGTCCGGCGCGCTCAAGGCGACCGCGGTGCGAGGGTGGTGGTCTGCTGGCAGCCCGTGGGACTCATGGACGGCGCACAGGATTCCGTGGACCACGATGGCCGCGATAAGAGCGAGCAGAGCGAGCGCCGCGACTCTGTGCGACCTCGACGTCGTGTTCCCGCAGGCCAGGTCCACACGTCCCACGCTAGCCCACGCTCGACGTTCAAGCGATTACGGAGAGTCGCGAATGGAGTGCTGTCCGGGCCGCTACCGGTCAGGGTTCGTCGGGGTCGGGTAAACGAAGCTCCGGATAATCAGATGTTTGGGGGCAGCGAGCACCTCATGGACGATCTTCCCATCGGGGGCAAGGGTGAGTTCGATCTGGAGGCCCTCGGCGGGGTAGGCCAAGGCCAGCCGGGTCTGCCCGGCGGTGACGCCGAGACGGGTGGTGACTGGGGCTTGGCCAGTGCCATAGGGTTCGCTGTCCAGGAACCGGGTGCCGGACAGGGACAGCACGGACGGGGTGCCCAGGCCGCGGCTGGTGTCGCTGGTGACCCGCTCGTGCAGGCTGAACTGGCCCACCTGCCGCATGGCGGCAACCGCTTGGCGCAGCAGGTCCGGGTCCGGACTTGGCGGCCAGGCCACCGCCAGACTCGCCCTCCCACCGGTCCAGCTGGGCGACCGGCGCGCGCATCGCCGCCGCCGACATCGCCGCCAGCCCCACCGACCGCACCCTGCTGCTCGCCACCACCGAACGGGGCGTCGCCACCAGCACCGACGGCGGGCGGACCTTCGCACCGCCGCGCAGCTCCACCGTGCAGCTGTTTCTCGCCTGGCCGGCGGCCAGCGCCCTCTACGGGCTGGACCTGACCGGCATGCTCAGCGTGAGTGCCGACGCCGGCGCCACCTGGAAGCGGGTCTCCACCATCCCCGGCGGCGGACCGCAGGCGTTCACCGCCGTCGACGAAGGCCACCTGCTCGCCGCCACCAGCGACGGCATCTACGAATCCCGCGACGCCGGTGCCACCTTCACCCGGATCCTCCCACTGGCCGAAGGCTGACAGGCACTACCGCACGCTCAGACGGGGTGGCCGTCTCCGGAGAACCCGGGACTTCACCCAACACGATCATCTGCTTGTTGGCGGCGCCAGCGAGGAGGTTGATCACATCCCGGCTCGCGGTAACAGCGGCGAATGCACCGATCGTGGCGCACTCCGCCAGCTCCTCCGCTCTTCCGACGGTCCGCGGGCGGCATGCCCGCGGCGTCGAGCCGGCCGCTCCCGGGCCCTTATAGGACGCGGCCGACGTAGTAACGGCTGGTGTAGATCGGCTCGTACTTGACGACGTCGCCGCTCTGGGGAGCGGCCCACATGTAGCCGTTGCCGGCGTAGATGCCCATGTGGGTGATGTTGTCGGGGGTGCCGAAGAAGATCAGATCGCCGGGTTGTTTGGCGGACTGCGGGACGTGGATCGTCGCGTTGTACTGCTGCTGGGCGGTGCGTGGCAGGTAGCGGCCCAGCTGCTTGTAGATGTACTGCGCGAAGCCGGAGCAGTCGAAGGCGTTGGGGCCGGTCGCGCCCCACACGTAGGGCTTGCCGGCCTGCAGGGACGCGAGGTAGACGGCCTTTTCGCCGATGGT
>NZ_MBLO01000034.1 GCF_001854805.1 Pseudofrankia coriaricola | reverse complement strand
CGATCTCCTCCGGGGTGGGCTCACGGCCCAGGTCCTGCAGGAGCTGCCGCTGGATCCGGATCAGCTTGTTGATCGTCTCGACCATGTGGACCGGGATCCGGATCGTCCGCGCCTGATCCGCGATCGCCCGCGTGATCGCCTGCCGGATCCACCACGTCGCATACGTCGAGAACTTGTAGCCCTTGGTGTAGTCGAACTTCTCGACCGCCCGGATCAGGCCCAGGTTCCCCTCCTGGATCAGGTCCAGGAACAGCATCCCCCGGCCGACGTACCGCTTGGCGATGGAGACCACCAGCCGCAGGTTCGCCTCGACGAGCTTGCGCTTGGCGACGTCGCCGTCGCGGGCGACCGCCTCCAGGTCGACGCGCAGCGCGACGGTCACCCGCCGCGCCTCGCCGAGCTTCTCGGTCGCGAACAGGCCGGCCTCGATCCGCTTGGCGAGGTCGACCTCCTCCGCGGCGGTCAGCAGCGGGACCTTGCCGATCTCCTTGAGGTACATCCGCACCGGGTCGGACGTGGGCGCCTTGGCGGCGAGGTCCGCCTCCTCGCGGCGGCGGCGAGCGAGCGTGTCAGCGGCCTCGCCGGAGTCAGAGCGAGGGTCGAGGATCTCGATTCCCTCGTCGTTCAGGAGCGTCATCACCTGCTCGGCCTGCTCCTGTGGCAGCTCGGCGGCCTGGATCGCCACCGTGACGTCGTCGGTGGTGAGAAAGCCGATCTCCTTGCCCCGGGCGACGAGGTCCTTGACCTCGTCGACCTGGGCTACTCGCGGCAGGACGGTCTGGGTGCGCATGGGCGGAATCTCGTCACTTCCTTCTCGGCGGGATCGACCCAGGTCACGTGGCACCGCTGCCTCGTCCCCGGAGCTCCTTCTTGTACTGTTCGAGCGCTATGAGCTCGCCGAACGCCTGGTTGAACGCTTCGGGGTCGGTCACCGGGTTCAGCCGCTGGACCCGCGACTTCACCTCGTTGATCCGGCGGTCGACGGCGGCTTCCTGCACCCGCGCGAGCTGAGCGGCGACGTAGCCGTCGTCGACCTCGTGATCGACCAGCATCGACTCGACCGCCAGCGCCGTGACCAGCCGCGCGACGGAGTCGTGCGGAGTCGCGGCGACGACCATGCCGACCCAGGTCGCCACGTCACCGGCGGCGGCGAGCCCGGCGGACACGCCGCCGGCGGCGGCGATCGCCCCGAGCACCGCGCGGTGCTCGGGCACGGTGAACACCTCGGCGTCGAGCTCGTCGAACATCGGCCCGGCGAGCCCGGGGCACTGCAGGGCGATCTTGAGCGTCTCCCGTTCGACGATCACCGCGGGGTCGTCCGGGCCGCCGGCCGCGCCGCCGCGGGCGCCCCGCTGGGCCGCGGGCGAGCCGGCCGGGCCTGCGCCCTTTCCGCCGCGCCGGACGGGCGGGCCGTCGAGCATCGGCGCCGACGGATGCTCGGTGACGCGGCGCAGCACGAACTCCTCGTCGTTGAAGCCCGTCCACCGGTCGAGCTGGATGGCGTAGCGCTGCCGCAGCGACCAGTCCTTGATCCGGTTGACGATCGGGGCGGCGGCGTCGAGCGCCGCGACCCGGCCCTCGATGCTGTCGAGGTCGTGGCGGCCGAGCACCTGCCGCAGCGCGAACTCGACCAGTGGCACCCGGCTCGCGACGAGCTCGCGCACCGCCGCGTCGCCGCGGGCCAGCCGCAGGTCGCACGGGTCGAGCCCGGACGGCTCGACGGCGACGTAGGTCTGGGCGACGAAGCGCTCCTCGTGCTCGAAGGCGCGCATCGCCGCCTTCTGGCCGGCCGCGTCGCCGTCGAAGGCGAAGATCACCTCACCGCGCTGGGCGTCGGAGTCCATCAGCAGCCGGCGGACGGTGCCGACGTGGTCCGACCCGAACGCCGTGCCGCAGGTCGCGACGGCCGTGGCGACGCCGGCGAGATGGCAGGCCATCACGTCGGTGTAGCCCTCGACGACGACGACCTGGTAGCGGCGGGCGATCTCCCGGCGGGCGAGGTCGGCGCCGTAGAGCAGGTGCGCCTTCTTGAACAGCGGCGTCTCGGGGCTGTTGAGGTACTTGGGCCCGGCCTTCTCGTCGTCGTCCGCGAGCCTGCGCCCGCCGAAGCCGACGACCTCGCCGGACAGGTCGCGGATCGGCCAGACGAGCCGGTGGCGGAACCGGTCGACCAGCTCGCCGCGGGCACCCCGCTTGGCCAGCCCGCCGAGCTCCAGCTCCTCCGGGGTGAACCGGCGGGCGAGCAGGTGGCGGGTCAGCTCCTTCCACCCCTGCGGGGCGTAGCCGACACCGAAGTGGGCCGCGACGTCGGCGTCGAAGCCGCGGGCGGCGAGGAAGTCCCAGCCCGCGCGGGCCGACGCGGCGGTGGACAGCTGCTCGGCGTAGAACTGGGCGGCGACGCGGTGGGCTTCCAGGAGGCGATGGCGCTGGCTGACGACCGAGCGGCTGGTGGTGCCGCCGCCCTCGTAGGTGATGGTGACGCCGGCCTTGCGGGCGAGCCGCTCGACGGCCTCCGGGAAGGTCAGCCCGTCGATCGCGCGGACGAAGCCGATGACGTCGCCGCCCTGCTGGCAGCCGAAGCAGTAGTAGACCCCGGTCGACGGCTTGACGTTGAACGAGGGCGTCTTCTCCTCGTGGAACGGGCACAGCCCGCGCAGGTTGCCGCTGCCGGCCGGGCGCAGCTGGACGTGCTCGCCGATGACGTCCTCGATCCGGGCCCGCTCGCGGACGAGGGCGATGGCCTCATCGGGGATGCGTCCGGTCAACGGTCCCTCCCCTGTGCGTCCGGCCCGTGCCAGGTCAGTCGACGAGCGGGCTCGGTCGACGGCGAGGACCCGCCGCGTGCCGACGCCGAGGAGGCGAGACGGGCGCCCGCCAGGCATGAGAACCTGACGCGCTCGCCCAGCACATCAACCACCACCCGGGCACAGCACAACGGCGCACATGGTCGCCGCCCACACAAGTGCCGCCCACACAACCCCTACGCGCCGATGGTACTTGTCGCGAACGCGACGGTACCGATCATGCCAGAACGGTGGCTGTCGTGAGGGGCGCTCCGTCACCTTCACGACAGCCACCCGCCGGGCGCTGAACGTCTCCTCGGACGGGAGAGGCATCCAGGCCTCACAGCACGCGGGGGAGCGGACGGCCGAGCAGCTGGGCGTGCAGCCGGCCGGCGCTCGCGTCGGTGAAGCGGGCCACCTGGTCGATTACGATACGCAACCGCGACGGGTCGTCGGGGGCCGCCCCCCAGCCCGGGCGCAGGAGTGGCTCCAGGGTGCCGGGCGCACCCGCGGCGACGAGCTCGACGAGCTCGGCGATCACCTCGCGCTGGCGCGCGCGCCGCGCGTCCCCGGAGCGCAGGCCGATGACGAAGTACCAGGCCACTCCCTTCAGCGCCAGGCACTCGGCGCGGATGTCCGCGGGGACGACCAGATCCGCCTGGTAGCGGCGCAGCGGCCCGCCGCCGAAACGCTCCCTGGTCGCGGTGTGGGCGGCGGCGGCGAAGCGGGCCACCAGCTCGCTTGTCATCGTGCGCAGCGCGGCGAGGCCGGCGGCGGACGTGGGACTGGGCGCGCCCCACCAGGGCTGAGCGGCCAGCCGCGCCAGCGCCTCGGCGATCGCCGCCGTGTCGGCGCCGTAGAGGCCGGCCGTGTAGTCGGCGAGCTCGGCCCGCCCGGCCGGCGCGAGGATCGCCGAGAGGTCCACCAGGCCGCCGACGACGCCGTCCTCGAGGTCGTGCACGGAGTAGGCGACATCGTCGGCCCAGTCCATGATCTGCGCTTCCAGGCTGCGCCGGCTCTCGGGGGCGCCAGCGCGGGTCCAGTGGAACGCCGCCAGGTCGTCGTCGTAGACGCCGTACTTGCGCGCGGCCAGGTCCGGCTGGTCGCAGCCGGAGCCCACCACGCCGGTGGCGCTCTCAGGCCGCGGCCAGGGGTACTTCAGCGTCGCGTCGAGGGTGGCCCTGGTCAGGTTCAGCCCGCCAGGTGCTCCGGTCTCGTCGACGGTCTTCGCCTCGAGCCTCGTCAGCTCGCGGAAACTCTGTGCGTTGCCCTCGAACCCGCCGCAGGCCGCCGCGGCGACGTTGAGCGCCCGCTCGCCGTTGTGACCGAAGGGAGGGTGACCAAGGTCATGCGCAAGGCAGGCGGCGTCGACCAGATCGGGGTCCGCCCCGATTGTCGCAGCTAGTTCCCGGCCAATCTGCGCCGTTTCCAGAGAGTGCGTGAGCCGGGTGCGGGGGAAGTCATCGTCCAGAGGCCCCATGACCTGCGTTTTTGCGGCAAGTCGCCGCAAAGCACTCGAATGCAGTACACGGGCACGATCCCGGGCGAAGGCACCCCGATCGTCCGGTGTAGCCTTCGGGCGCTCGTCCAGTCGACGTTGTACGTCCGCGTCGTCATACCAGGTCACCATGGATCCAACCTCGCCGGCTGAGCATTTCGAGAGGAACCCGCTACCTGGGGTCGACGCAGCGACCATACTTTGTGCCGCACCCCCTAGCACTCGGCCCGGAGGCCCGCCGTGAACAACATCGTCAAGTATTTGATCATTGCCTTCGTGCTGTTCTTCGTGGTGACCCAGCCGGACAGTGCGGCGAGCATCATCTCCAAGGGCATCGACGGGCTTCAATCCATCGGCAACGGTGTGTCCGACTTCGTCACCCAGACCGCCCTGTGACCAGCGCCAGGCGCCGGTACTCCCCCGCCTGTCGAGCCAGTCGGGCCGGGTATGGACGGCGGGGGTGGGGTGTGGGCGCAGGCTGGCGGTCTGGCCAGACTGATCGATGACGTCAGCTGAGGCGCGCGGCGGCTGGCGCCGCGCGTCAGGCACCACCGGCCTGCCCCGCTCGGCAGGGACCGTGGGTGCGAGCGAAGGCTCGCGGCCCGGCCGGGCCGGCCGGGGACGTCACCAGGGCGACGCCGTGGCTTCGCCACCGGGATCGCGCCGCAATCCCGCTCCTACATCCTGATCTGTCTGGGACACTGCCGCTGTGGTGAGACTCCGCCTTCCTGACCCCGCAAACCGCGACCTGAAGTACCTGGCCTCCCAGGAGCGGCTCGTTTCGATGGTCCGGCTGCACTGGGCCATCCTGCTGCGCGTCTGCGCCGAGACCGCCGGCGCCATCGCGCTCGCGCTCGCGGTCAACATCTTCCTGGCGGTCCGCGGCGGCGGCACGTTCATCACCACGCTGCTGTGGTACTTCGCGCTGTTCATGATCCTGCGCGCCCTCTGGCGGATCACGGACTGGCACATGGACCACCTGATGATCACGGACAAGCGGCTGCTGAAGGTGTCCGGGGTCTTCGTGCGCAAGGCCCAGACGATGCCGCTCAGCAAGATCACCGATATGACCTACACCCGGGACCCGCTGGGCCGCGTGCTCGGCTACGGGGAGTTCAAGGTCGAGTCCGCCGGCCAGGACCAGGCACTGAACAGGCTGCCCTACATCCCCAAGCCGGACCAGCTCTACATCACCCTGCTCGACATGACCTTCGGCGGCGGCCCAAAGCCCGCCGAGGACGACTAAGGCGCTCCCGTGCCGGACGCTCCGCGCCCGGCACCGGGCGGCGCCCTCGGGCGCTGAGCCTAACCTCCCAGCAGACCTCCCAGATCGCTTCGCGATCCGGCAGGGACCCCGGCTTCGCGATCCGGCAGGAACCCTGCTCGCCATGTGGTTCCGGGCCCCGGCATATGACGGTGGCTGGACTGGCGCCGGCCTGACGACGTGGTTGGGTTGGCACTGCGCTGATGCGCGGTCGCCTTCTGTGTCTGGGTTACGGACATTGCTCGCCAAGACGATTTCGGCCCCCGCCGCGAGAGCTCGTGACGGGGGCCGCCGAATCACAGGGGGCGTTTGCTAGGCCAGCAGGGCTCGGGCGGCCTCCGCGATGTGCTTGGCGGAGATGCCGGCGAAGTCGAGCAGCTCCTCCGAGGTGCCGGAGCCGGGCAGCTCGCGCACGGCCAGGTGGCTCAGCCGCAGCGGGGCGCTCCCGTCGCCGAGTGCCTCGAGCACCGCGCCGCCGATCCCGCCCTGCGGCCAGTGGTCCTCGGCGACGACGATCCGTCCGGCGGTCGCGTTCGCCGCCTCCACCAGCGTCGCCTTGTCGACCGGCTTGATCGAGTACAGGTCGATCACCCGGGCGGCGATGCCGTCCGCGGCGAGCGCGTCCGCGGCGGCGAGTGCCTGGTACAGGGTGACGCCCGCGCCGATGAGCGTGACCACGTCGGCGTCCGAGCTGCGCAGCACCTTGGAGCCGCCGGGCGCGAACGGCTCGTCCGGCCCATAGAGCACCGGGTAGGCGCCTCGGGTGGTGCGCATATAGCTGACGCCGTCGAGGTCCGCCATCRCGGCGACGAGCTTGGCCGTGCTGGTCGCGTCGCTCGGGTAGAGCACGGTCGACCCGCCGATCGCCCGCATCATCGCCAGGTCCTCCAGCGCCATCTGCGACGGCCCGTCGGCGCCGATCTCCACACCGGCGTGCGAGCCGGAGAGCCGGATGTCGGCATGCGAGACCGCGGCCATCCGGATGAAGTCGTACGCGCGCGAGAAGAACGCCGCGAAGGTGGACGCGAACGGCACGTAGCCGCGCACCTGGAGGCCCACCGCGGCGGCGACCATCTGCTGCTCGGCGATGAACATCTCGAAGAACCGCTCGGGGTGGGCCTTCTTGAAGTCCTCGGCGTGCGTCGAGTTGCTCACCTCGGCGTCCAGGGCGACGACGTCGCCGCGCGCGCCGACGGCCGCCAGCGCCTCGCCATAGGCCTTTCGGGTGGCCACCTTGGTGCCGATCTCCCATGTCGGCAGCGTGACCCGCACGTCGGCCCGCGCCGCCGGCCGCGGCAGCGACTGCCCGGGCACCGGGCCGCGCACGCGCAGGTTGCGCTCGCCACCGAGCTCGGCGATGGCGCGCTCGGCCATGTCGGCCGGCAGCGGCTTGCCGTGCCAGCCCTCGTGGTCGGCGATCTCGCTGAACCCGTCGCCCTTGATGGTGCGGGCGATGATCGCCACCGGGCCGTTGTATCCGTCGGCCTCGGTGAGCGCCGCGTCGATCGCGTCGATGTCGTGACCGTCGATCTCGATCGTCTTGATACCGAAGGCGCTCACCCGCTGGGCGTAGGTCGCCAGGTCCCAGCCGAGCTCGGTCGGGCCGCGCTGGCCGAGCCGGTTGACGTCGATGATCGCGACCAGGTTCGACAGCTCGTAGACGGAGGCCTTGTCGAAGGCCTCCCACATCGAGCCCTCGGCCATCTCGCTGTCACCGCAGAGGACCCAGACCCGGTAGGGGCTCTTGTCGAGGTACTTGCCGGCGATCGCGACGCCGACCGCGTCGGGCAGGCCCTGGCCGAGCGAGCCCGTCGCCACGTCCACCCAGGGCAGCACCGGCGTCGGGTGGCCCTGCAGCCGCTGGCCGAACCGGCGGTAGCCGGTCATCAGCTCCTCGTCGGTGACGACGCCGACGGCCTTGTAGACGGAGTAGAGCAGCGGGGACGCGTGCCCCTTCGAGAAGATCAGATGATCGTTCGCCGGGTCGCCCGGGTTGTCCCAGTCGTAGCGCAGGTGACGGGCGACCAGCACGGCCAGCAGGTCTGCGGCCGACATCGACGACGTAGGGTGCCCGGAACCCGCCGACGTGCTGGACCGGATCGAGTCGACCCTCAGCTGTTGAGCGAGTTCGCGAACCGTTTCCAGGTCGGCCACGCCCACCGCTTCGGACACGGGACTTGCCACGCCTGCCTCCTCCATAGCGACGCCGGCGGCAGGTCCACATCGACCCGCCCGTCGTCGCACTACCCGGCGTCTAAGCGTTCCGAACCGTACCAGCGCGGCCGGTGGCCTCTATGCCCGCCAGGCCACGGGGATGTGCGTCACATCCCGAGTTCCGGCAGCCTTCAGCGGCGCGACGAGAACAGTCGCGCACCGCCCGCCGCCCAGATACGCCGCGTCGGGCGCGGGCATCAGTTCCGGCCACCAGCCACTGGCCGGCCAGAGTCGCGTCGCCAGCGGACACCGCGCCCTGACCAGCGAACCACATCGCCAGACGGCCACGACAGACCTCACGCGAAGTTTGTTGGAGCAAACAGCAAACTGGCCACGACCGAAGCTCCCCGGCTGGGGTGAACACCACGAAAAGCGCGGGCCACGGGGACACTCAGGTCCGCTACCTCGTGCGGATTGCGGACGCGCGGGCTCAGGAGCCGTTAGTGATCCTGGGGACAACGGCCGCCGGGTGTGCGAAGGAAGATCATTTTCGCGCACCCTTTGGCCCTCTAGACGGCGGGGTGGCTGGCGCCGGACGGGGTTGCGCGGTGAAACAGCTGGTAGAAGCGGTATCCGATCGCCTCCCGCACGATGTAGCGGGCCTGGGTGTCCCACCCCCGGTTCGCCGGACCAGTCCGGGTCGGCGAGGTGGTCGCCTTCAGGCCCAGGTCGCGGGCCATGGCCACCGAGCGCAGGCAGTGCCACCGATCGGTGACGACCACCGCGCTGCGCAGTGACCGCGTGTTCATCTCCCCCGCGACGGCGACCAGCGACTGGAGGGTGTCCCGTCCCTCCGGCACCGCCAGTACCGCCGAGGCTGGTACGCCCTGCTTGACGAGGTAGGACGCGCCGACGCCAGCCTCGGAGAACGGGTCACCTGGGATCCGCCCTCCCACGGTGATCACCAGTGGGGCGACGCCCGCGCGGTAGAGCTCGGCGGCATGGTCGAGCCGGGCCGCGAAGACCGCCGACGGCCGGCCGTTGTACTGCGACGCACCGAGCACGACCAGGGCGTCCGAACGGGGCCGGTGGTCCTGGCTGCCGACCCACCACACCTGCCCGATCGTGACCAGGGCGAAAACGATCACCCCGGCCAGGAGAGCGAGCACACCACGCGCCAGCCACAGCCACCAGGGCGCGCGCAGCCCGCGCAGCAGACCCGGCCGGCGGCGCGGGGTGGACGCCGGTGCTGGCGTGGCCGGCACCGGGGCCGTGGGCGGCTCGGCGCTCGCGGCCGGCATCCTGCCCATCGCGCGGCGGCCAAGGGTTCGGATCACTGGACTCCTCCGCCGCAGACCCTATCGGCCGGACTTACACCGCTTTGCGTGGGACACCCGCTCAGCCCGCGACTGTGCCTCGCGTCCGGATGGTCCATGCTGCTCTGCATTCCCCGTCCGCCGCGGATCACGCCCAGGGACAGGCGTGATCGCGCCCGGAAGTGGGCCCCGGCGGGACGGCTCCCGCCAGCCGGGTGATCCACTGAACCGAAGATGAACATCACATGACAAGGCCATCGGCAGTCGCCCCCGTGACATGCGCGGCGGCCCGATGTTTGCCACGATGCGCCGCGAAACGGTCCTACGGGGCGATCCGCCGCGAGGACCCGACACGCAGACAACAGAGGAGGCCGGCAGGTGGCCACTGGTCGCGGCAGCGGCCGCGTCGTAGGTCCGATCCTCGCCGTGCTGCTGGTGTTCGGAGTGGTGGGGCTCGCGGTCATCCCCCGGCTCACCGGCGGCAACGACGGCGGCGGGCAGGGCGGCAAGCTCACCGACATCCGCATCCTGGCCGGCTCGGAGACACAGGCCTACCTCACCGACCCGGACGTCACCAAGCGCCTCGAGGAGCTTGGGTACCGGCTGCGGGTCGACACTGCGGGCTCACGCGAGATCGTCTCGCGCACGTTGGACGACTACGACATCGCGCTCCCGTCGAACTCCCCGCAGGCCGACCAGATCAAGCACGACAAGGCGATCACCCGCCCGCAGTACGTGCTGTTCTTCACGCCGATCGCGATCGCGACCTTCACGAAGATCGTGAAGCCCCTCACCGCCGAGGGGGTCATCAAGGCCGACGGAAACGTCTCCTACTTCGACATGCGCGGCTACCTCGACCTGGTCGCCGCGGACAAACGCTGGTCGCAGCTCAAGGACAACCCTGACTACCAGAACTCTGGGTCGGTGCTCATCAAGTCGACGGACGTCCGCACCTCGAACTCGGCGGCCGTCTACCTGGCGATTGCCTCCTACGTCGAGAACGGCAACCAGGTCGTGAGCGACTCGGAGACGGCGGAGAAGCTGGGTCCCAAGCTTGCCAAGTTGTTCACCCATCAGGGCTTCACGGACCCGTCCACGGAGGGGCCGTTCAACGACTACCTGTCGATCGGGATCACCAAGACGCCGATGGTCATGATCTACGAGTCGCAGTTCCGAGCGCGCCAGATCGCGGGCGACGGCTCGATCAAGGACGGCCGAGTGCTGGTGTACCCGAGCCCGACGATCTACGCGAAGCACACCGCGGTCCCCCTGAACGACAAGGGCGACGCCGTCGCGAAGCTGCTGGCCACCGACCCGGAGCTGCAGCGGCTCGCCGTTCACAACGGCTTCCGCACCTCCAACGCCACCCAGCCAGCCGGCAACTCGGGCGACGGCGGCGTCGCGCCGCCGCCGCAACTGGCCAATGTCGTCGAGCCGCCCATCCAGAAGATCTCCGAATTGATGATCAAGAAGATCGACGAGGCCTACGGATGAGCCGCGGAATCACCTCGGAGTCCCGGCGCGGCCGGCAGCGGCGGTCGGGCGGCGCGCTTGGCGCGCTCGGAGCGCTCGTCACGGCGGTCACGCTGCTCGTCGGCTGTACCGACGGCGGCTCGGGCGGCCCGGACACCAGCACCTCGTCGCCCCCGCCGCCCAGCAAGCCGGGAACGTTGCGCATCCTCGCTGGTTCCGAGCTGAAGGACCTCGAACCGCTGCTGCCCGACCTGAAGACGGCGACGGGCATCAGCGTCACGCTGAGCTACACCGGCACCCTCGACGGCGCGGACAAGATCCTCCACGGCACCGCGGACGCGGACGCCGCGTGGTTCTCCTCCGACCGCTACCTGCGCCTCCTGCCCGGCGGCGCGGCCAAGGAACTGGTCCGCACCCCGGTGATGCTCTCCCCGGTAGTCCTCGGCGTGCGGACGCCGCTCGCGCAGGAGTTCGGCTGGACGGGCGACGCGCAGGTCACCTGGGGTGACATCGCCGCGAAGGTCTCCTCCGGCCAGCTCACCTACGCCATGACCAACCCGGCGGCCTCCAACTCCGGTTTCTCCGCGCTCGTCGGGGTGGCGGCGGCGTTCGCCGGCACCGGCGACGCGCTGCAGGCCTCCGACATCAAGGCGGCCCCGCTCAAGAGCTTCTTCTCCGGCCAGGTGCTCACCGCCGGCAGCTCCGGCTGGCTGACCGACGCCTTCGTCAAGGCCCCCGCCGCCAGCGTCGGCGCGATGATCAACTACGAGTCGGTGCTGCTCACCCTGCAACGCTCCGGCGCCGCCGGCCCGATCACGATCATCCGCCCCCACGACGGCGTCATCACGGCCGACTACCCGATGGCGCTGCTCGCCGACAACCGGCGCGACGAGTACACCCGCGTCGTCACCTGGCTGCGCTCCCCCGAGGCCCAGCGCCGCATCCAGAACGACACCAGCCGCCGGCCCGCCGTCCCCGGCGTCCCGCTGGACGCCCGCTTCGGCACCGGCACGCCGATCGAGCTGCCGTTCCCGGCCACCCAGCAGGTCGCCGACCAGCTGCTCGCCGCCTACTTCGACGAGTACCGGCGCCCCACGCACGCCATCTACGTACTGGACGTGTCGGGCTCCATGGAGGGCACCCGGCTGGCCGCGCTCCAGCAGGCGCTCGTCGGGCTGACCGGGGCGGACGACAGCCTCGCCGGCCGGTTCGCCCGGTTCCGCGGCCGGGAGCACGTCACCATGATCACGTTCAGCAGCAAGGTGACCGGCACCCGCGACTTCACCATCACCGACCCCAGACCCGGCTCGCCGGACCTGCGCGCCATCACCGACTTCGCCGGGGCGCTACGGGCCAATGGCAACACCGCCGTCTACAGCGCCCTCGACGCCGCGTACGACAAGGCGGCGCAGGCGATGAAGGACGACCCGAACGCGCTGACGTCGATCGTGCTGATGACCGACGGCGAGACCAACAGCGGTCTCGACGCCGACGAGTTCACCTCCCGTTACGACGCACGGCCGTCCACAGCCCGCGCCGTGCGCACGTTCGCGGTCGTCTTCGGCGAGGCGGACCGCGAGGCGCTCACCGCCATCGCCACCAGCACCGGCGGCGCGGTCTTCGACGCCACCGCGCCGGGCGTGTCCCTCTCCGACGTATTCCGGGAGATCCGTGGCTACCAGTAGGGACCGCGACCGGGACCGCCGGGCCGCCGGCCGGGGCCCCATGGGCTGGCTCGGATCCGGCCGCAACATCCTCGGGTGCGTCGGCGCGCTGGGCGGCGTCGTGCTCGGGGTCGTCGGGGTCGTCCCCGCGCCCTGGTGGCCGTTCGGCGTCGCGGCGCTCTACGGGGCGGGCGCGCTGGCGTTCCCCCGCCGGGCCGCGAGCGGCCCCGGTGCCCTGGGCGGCCTCGGCGAGGACGACGACGGGGTGGATGTCGAACGGCTGCGGGCGGCGGCCCGGGCACACCGCAGCTCGCTCATCGGCCGGGCCCCGACGGAGGTGATCCGCGCGACCGAGCGGGTCACCGGCGCGCTCGACGAGCTGTTCGACCGGCCGGAGCTGCTGCGCGGGGGCTCGCAGGAGGCCGACCTCGTCGAGCGGCTCGTGGACGACTACCTGCCGACCGCGCTGAACACCTACCTGGGCCTGCCGCGGACCTTCGCCGGCACACACCACCTGCCCGACGGACGCACGCCGCGGCAGGTGCTGCTCGACCAGCTCGCGCTGCTGGAGCGGGCCGTCCGCGAGGTCACCGAGGACGCGAGCAACGGCGAGGCAAGCCGCCTGCTCGCCCACGAACGCTTCCTGGCCGACCGGTTCGGCCCGAACGCCCTCGAGATCCCCGACCGGCCCGCGCCAGCACCAGCACCCGGCGCCGACGCCGCTGAGACAAGGCCCTTTCCGCCCGGCTCGGCGGGATGACGGACCTGGAGACGCCGCGGGCCTGGCGATGCCGGTCCGGGCAATGAAGAACGGCGCCGTCCGGAAGCTCGGGGGGTACTTCCGGTCGACGCCGCTGCATTTGACGGTAGCAAACTTGTCCCCCGAATGTCCCAGTCGTGTCCCCCAAATGTCTGCGGGATCGCACACACGGGAGACAACGCCTGGCCGCCCGGCGCCCGGCCGGGCGCCGCGCGGCCGGGCACCTAGATCGGGCCGAGCTGGGCGTTCAGGTAGGTGACGACCTTGTCGAGGGAGACGCGCTGCTGGGCCATCGAGTCACGCTCGCGGACCGTCACCGCCTCATCGGTCAGCGTGTCGAAGTCGACGGTGACGCAGTACGGCGTGCCGATCTCGTCCTGGCGGCGGTAGCGGCGTCCGATGGCCTGCGAGTCGTCGTACTCGACGTTCCAGTGCCGGCGCAGCTGGGCGGCGAGGTCCCGGGCGATCGGCGACAGGTCGGCGTGGCGGGACAGCGGCAGCACCGCGACCTTCACCGGGGCCAGCCGCGGGTCGAGGCGCAGCACGATGCGCCGGTCGACGCCGCCCTTCGTGTTCGGCGCCTCGTCCTCGTCGTAGGCGTCCAGCAGGAAGGCGAGCGTGGCCCGGTCGACGCCGGCCGCCGGCTCGATGACGTACGGGGTGTAGCGGACGCCGGTGGCCTGGTCGAAGTAGGACAGCTCCGCGCCGGAGGCCTTCGCGTGCGAGGTCAGGTCGAAGTCGGTGCGGTTCGCGATGCCCTCCAGCTCACCCCACTCCAGGCCGGCGAAGTTGAACCGGTACTCGATGTCGACGGTGCGCTTCGCGTAGTGGGCGAGTTTCTCCCGCGCGTGCTCGAAGTGGCGGATGTTGTCCGGCTTCATGCCGTGCTCGGTGTACCACTTGGTCCGCTCGGTGATCCAGTACTCGTGCCAGGTCTCGTCCTCGCCCGGCGGCACGAAGAACTCCATCTCCATCTGCTCGAACTCGCGGGTCCGGAAGATGAAGTTGCCCGGGGTGATCTCGTTGCGGAACGACTTGCCGATCTGCCCGATGCCGAACGGCGGTTTGCGCCGCGCCGTCGACTGGACGTTGGCGTAGTTGATGAAGATGCCCTGCGCGGTCTCGGGGCGCAGGTAGGCGAGGCCGGAGGCGTCCTCGACCGGGCCGAGGAAGGTCTTGAGCAGGCCGTTGAACATCTTCGGCTCGGTGAACTTGCCACGGGTGCCGCAGTTCGAGCAGACGACCTCGGACAGGCCGGCCGGCTTGCGGCCGTGCTTGGCCTCGAACGCCTCCTCGAGGTGGTCGGCGCGGTAGCGCTTGTGGCAGTTCGTGCACTCGGTCAGCGGGTCGGTGAAGACCTCGACGTGACCGGAGGTCTCCCACACCTCGCGCGCGAGGATGACGCACGAGTCGAGGCCGACGACGTCCTCGCGGCCCTGCACGACCGCCTTCCACCAGGCGCGCTTGACGTTGTTCTTCAGCTCGACACCGAGGGGCCCGTAGTCCCAGGACGCACGCAGACCGCCGTAGATCTCGCTCGACGGGAACACGAGTCCCCGCCGCTTGCAGAGACTGACGATGGTGTCCATCAGGTCGGATGTGCCTGCCACGGGACCCTGCTCCTTAACCACACTGACGTCTCGTCGTCGAGGCGATGTACAGGGGTCCAGCCTACGGACTCGGACGCTCACCCGGTGACGGCCCGCGCCGGCACCGCGCCGGCACCAGCCCGGAGCCGCCCCGCGCCCCCGTCTCAGACGGCGTCGAGGTCGAGGTACTCGGCGAGCCAGGTGCGCAGGCGCTCGCCGTCGACCAGCTCCAGGCGGTTCTTCGCCGCGAACTCCCAGGACGAGGGACCGAAGCCCGACGTCGTCACGAGGATCCCCTTGATCGCGTCGCGGTCGTGGACGGTGCCGGCGAGCTCGCGCACGTAGTGTGCCGCCACGGTGCGCTTCAGCCGCTTCACCGAGATCACGATGAGCCCGCTCGCCAACGGGTCGTCGGAGCGCACCTCCACGTCGACGCCGCCGTCGCCGGAACGCCCGGTGCGCTGGGTGGTGTAGCCCATCGCCGTGAACAGGTTCGCGACCAGCTGCTCGAAGTCGTACGGGTCCATCGCCAGCAGGTCCAGCGGCGCCCGCCGCGCGGCCCTGGCGACAGGCCGGACGTGCAGCAGCCGGCTGGCACCCGCCCAGCCTCGCCGGACGTCCGAGCCGTCGTCGCCGGTCTCGCCGGCGTCGTCGCCGCCCCGGGCGCGCGTGCCGTCCCAGCCGCTGGCCCGGCGGCCGGCGGGGCCGGCGGGGCCGGCGGGGCCGGCGTCGTTGTCGGCGGGCTGGCGGGGCCAGTCGCCGAGCTCGATCCGCACGCGCTGGCCGTCGACCTGCCACAGGCAGCCGTCCGCCGAGCGGCGCTGGTTGTAGAAGACGAGGTCGCTGTCGTCGCGGACGCGCCGGTCGCCGGTGAGCTCCAGCGCGAACAGGTCGACGGCGTGCGCCGGCAGGCTCGATGCGAGTGACACCCGCACCACCGGGCTCGGCACCGCGGCGTTCGCGCCCTTCGCCAGCTCCACGACACCCCCGCGATCCCGCCCTATCCCCGCCACCCGCACGCAACAGGTCAGATCGGGCTGACCAGCACGCGAAGCCTACAGACCGGCGCCGGCCATGGGAGTCGTCCGCGCGACCCCAGGGCGAGGCTGCCGACCAGCGCGAGGGGCGGGAGGGGTGGAAAGCCGCCCGGACGGCCAGTGGCCGGGGTGATCAGTGGCCGGGGTGGAGAAGCGTCGCGGTGATCAGTGGCCGGGCGCGGCGGTGGCGGCGTCGGGCGCGAGGGCCGAGCCGTAGCGCCGGGAAGCGGCGGCCGGGCTGTCCTGGCCGACCAGCACCTCGAACGCGCCCGGCGCGTCGACGGCGTGGACCAGCAGCGGTGTCAGCTCGATCTTGACGTCGAACCGGCCCAGCGCCCGCCGCCAGGCACCCGGGCCGTCCCACTCGGTGACCAGCACCCACTCGTCCGGGTCGTCGACCGCCCGGGCGAGCCGGCCGGCGCGGTAGCCGTCGGCCTGCCCCAGCGCCGTCAGCGCCCGGTCGGCTCCCGCCGCGAACTCACCGGCCATGGCCGTCTCGCCGGATCCGGCCGGCAGCCGGAACCGCACGATCGCGAGCACGGGCGCCGCCACCGGACGGCCGGGCCGGGCCACCGCGCCCCGGCCGACCTCGGGCCCGGACTGGACCTGGGACGGGGACTCGAATCCGGGCTCGGGCATGTCAGGCACTCGCGGCGACGCCGCCGTAGCGGCGGTCGCGGCGGGCGTAGTCCTCGCAGGCGGCCCACAGGTCGCGGCGGTCGAAGTCGGGCCAGAGGGTGTCGACGAACGCGAACTCGGCGTAGGCCGCTTGCCAGAGCAGGAAGTTCGACAGGCGCTGCTCGCCGGAGGTGCGGATGAGCAGGTCAACGTCGGGCATGTCCGGCTCGTCGAGGTAGCGGGCGACGGTACGTTCGTCGATCTTGTCCGGCCGCAGCAGGCCGTCCTTCACGTCCCGGGCGATGGCCGCGGCGGCGTCGGCGATCTCGGCCCGGCCGCCGTAGTTGATGCACATCGCCAGCGTGAGGCGGTCGTTGGCGCGGGTCCGCTCCTCGGCCTTCTCCAGCCGGCGGATGACGCTGTTCCACAGCCGGGGGCGCCGGCCAGCCCAGCGGACCCGCACCCCGAGCGCGGCCATGTCGTCGATGCGCCGGCCGAACACGCCGTCGACGAAGCGCATCAGGAAGGCCACCTCATCCGGCGAGCGCTTCCAGTTCTCCGTCGAGAACGCGTACACCGACATCCACCGGACGCCGAGCTCGATCGCGCCCTCCACGCAGTCGAACAGCGCGTCCTCGCCCGCCTCGTGGCCCTTCGTCCGCGGCAGCCCGCGCAGCGTCGCCCACCGGCCGTTGCCGTCCATGACGATGGCCACGTGGCGGGGTACCAGCTCCTCCGGCAGGGCCGGCGGACGCGCTCCGGACGGGTGCGGATGCGGGTCCCGAAGGGGCCTGACCCCGTCATCCTGCAGGCTCACCGGAAGTCCACCTCCCCGCTGATCCGGCCCGATTCCGACGCGCATTGCCTCCCCCATCTTCATGCCTGGTCCTTGACCGTTCCCACCGGGGTGCCAGGCCGTCGCCCGCCGCCTAGTCTCGGCCCGCGCCGCCGTCGGCGCAGGCCAGGCGCGGGCCAACGGTCCGGTACCGCCGTCACGCTCGTTCGAGATGCGGCAGCGCGCGCAGTCCCCGTTCAAGATGCCACTGCAGGTAGGCGGCGACGAGCCCGGCCGACTCCCGTCTAGTCCTGGCATCGGTGGCCTCGGCGCCAGCCCAGTCACCGTGCAGCAGGTCCGCGAGCAGCCCGACCGCGGCGAGCGACGCCGACGCGGCCCCACGCGGCCGGCACCGTGGGCAGACTATGCCGCCGGCCGCGACCGACACGGACGGATGCGGGCCCGGCTCCCCGCAGTGCACGCAGTCGTCCAGGGCCATCCCGTACCCGCTGACCGCGAGCGCCCGCAGCAGGAACGCGTCCAGCACCAGGCCCGGCGGGTGCTCGCCCGACGCCAGCGTGCGCAGCCCGCCGACGAGCAGCAGAAACAGCCGCAGCGCCGGTTCGCGCTCCTCACTGGTCAGCCGCTCGGACGTCTCCAGCATGACCGCGGCGGCGGTGTGCCGGCCGTAGTCGCCCGCGAGGACGGCGCCATACGGCCCGAGCAGGTCGGCCTGGGTGACGGTGTCCAGTGACGAGCGGCCCTGATGCAGCTGCAGGTCGACGTACATCGCCGGTTCCAGCCGGGCGCCGAACCGCGACGACGTGCGGCGCACCCCCTTCGCCACCGCGCGCACCCGACCGTTACGCCGAGTGAACACGGTGATGATCCGGTCGGCCTCGCCGAGGGGGATCGTGCGCAGCACGACACCCTCGTCGCGGTACACCGGCATGCATCCATGGTCGCATAGCCACGCGGCTGGCCCACGGTTCGGCCTGCCCCGTCCCGCTTCGCACGGTGCGGGCTGCCACGCTCCGTGCGCGACCGGGCGGAGCCCGCAAGGCCAGGTCAGAGCACTCACGACCGGCGGCCACGGCACCGGCCCGCGCCCCGCCGGCCCGGTAGCTCCCTCAGAAACCGAGGCGGCGCAGCTGCTTGGGGTCGCGCTGCCAGTCCTTGGCGACCTTGACATGCAGGTCCAGGAAGACCGGGGTACCCAGCAGCGCCTCGATCTGGCCGCGAGCTTTGGTGCCGACCTCCTTGAGACGTGAGCCGCCGGCGCCGATCACGATCGCCTTCTGGCTGGACCGCTCGACGAACACGTTGACGTGGACGTCGAGCAGCGGCCGGTCAGCGGGCCGGTCCGGGCGGGGCAGCATCTCCTCGACGACGACGGCGAGCGAGTGCGGCAGCTCGTCGCGCACTCCCTCCAGCGCCGCCTCGCGCACCAGCTCGGCGACCATCACCTGCTCTGGTTCGTCGGTGAGCTCGCCGTCCGGGTACAGCGCCGGCCCCTCCGGCAGCCGGGCGACCAGCAGGTCGGCGAGCACGTCGAGCTGATAGGTCGCCGCACCGCCCCCGGAGGACGGCCCCCGGGCCCCGGGGGCGGCGCTCACCGGAACGATCTCGGCGAAGTCGCCGAGGGCGGCGAGCTCGAGCAGCCGGGCGCCGAGCCGGTCCGGTTCGGTGACCTTGTCGGCCTTGGTGAGGATGGCGATGACGGGCGTGCGTTTGGGCAGCCGCGACAGCTCCTCGGCGATGAACCGGTCGCCGCGGCCGACCGGCTCGTCGGCCGGCGCGCAGAAGCCGACCACGTCGACCTCGGACAGGGTGGCGCGGACGACGTCGTTGAGCCGCTGGCCGAGCAGGGTGCGCGGGCGGTGCAGGCCGGGGGTGTCGACGAGTATCAGCTGGGCGTCAGGCCGGTGCACGATGCCGCGGATCGCGTGGCGGGTGGTCTGCGGCCGACCGCTGGTGATCGCGACCTTGGTGCCGACCAGGGCGTTCGTCAGCGTCGACTTACCGGCGTTCGGCCGCCCGACGAAGCAGGCGAAGCCGGACCGGAACACCGGGCCGGCCTCCTCCCCGGCCGGCTGGGCGCCGCCTGCCGGTTGCTCGGTCACGGCCTGGGAGCCGCCGGGGCGCCGGCCGGTGGCCGGGCGGGATCTCTCGGTCGGGAACTGGCGCGGCACGTCAGACCGTCGTCCTGGTACGCGCGACGCCGTCCGGCCCGGCAAGGAAAACCGGAGTACCTTCGCCGAACTCGGCGAGCACGGCCAGGTCGTCGGCGGCGAGCTGGCCCACCTCCGACACCACCGCGGCGGCCTCGAACCGGCGGGCCCCGCTCGCGGCGGCGGCGACGACGGCCGCGCGCAGCGCGGCGGTCGCGAGGTCCGGGCGGGCATGCCCGACGGTGGCCGCGGCATACGTCCGCCCGTCGGTGTCCCGCACGGCCGCGCCCTCGGCCCGCTCGCCGCGCGGGGTGTAGGCCCGCAGCCGGGCCGAACGCGCGAGCACCACCAGCTTGGCGTCCTCGGCGGCCAGTTCGCCGGTCACCGGCTCACCGGCCAGCATGATCTGGTTGGCCTCGCTGCCCATCGCGCTCGTCACCCTTCTCCCGGCCGGCCTCCCGGCCGCCTGCCGTCCCGGCCTCCCGGCCACCGGCCGAGCCGGCTGACCTTGCCGCGGAGCGGCTGATGGCATCCGCCTCGTTGCCGTCGTCCGCGCCGTCGGTGTCGGCGGCCACCCGGTGTACTACGACGGTACCGATCTGGTTGCGCCGGCCGGCGGCCCGTTCCGCGACCAGCGACAGCCCGCCGACCGTGGCCATCGCCCCCGGGATCGGCACCCGGCCGAGCGCGCTGGCCAGCAGCCCGCCGACGGTCTCCACGTCGTCGGATCCCGGAAGGTCGTCCTCGGCGACGCCGAACAGCTCCGCGAGGTCCTCCACCTCGAGCCGGGCGGTCACCCGGGCGGTGTCGGCGTCGAGCCACTCCACCCGCGGGACCGCGCTGTCGTACTCGTCGACGATCTCACCGACGATCTCCTCGAGGATGTCCTCGATGGTGACCAGGCCCGCCGTACCGCCGTACTCGTCGATCACGACCGCCATGTGGGTCCGCGACGCCTGCATCTCGCGCAGCAGGTCATCGGCCGGCTTGCTCTCCGGCACGAGAGCCGGCGAGCGCATCACCGACCCGACGGGCTCGTCACCGCCGCCCCCGCGCTCGCGGCCGACGAGGTCCTTGAGGAAGGCGATGCCGACGACGTCGTCGACGCTCTCCCCGACCACCGGGATGCGAGAGAAGCCGCCGCGCAGCGCCAGCGAGATGGTCTGCTCGACGGTCTTGGTCGACTCGATGAAGACCATGTCCGGGCGGGGCACCATGACCTCGCGCACCAGCGTGTCACCGAGCTCGAAGACGGAGGCGATCATATCGCGCTCCTCCGGCTCGATGACCTCGTTCTCCTCGGCGAGGTCGACGAGGTCGCGCAGCTCGGCCTCGGAGGCGAACGGGCCGTCGCGGTAGCCCTTGCCCGGGGTGACCGCATTGCCGAACGCGATCAGCAGCCGCGGCAGCGGGCCGAAGACCCGGGCGAGCCCGAACGTGAGCCCTGCGCTGGTGAGCGCGACCGTGGGGGCGTGCTGACGGCCGAGCGTACGGAACATCACCCCGACGAGGACGTAGGAGACCAGCGTCGCGATCGCCGCGCCGAGGAACACCGCGGCGAACCCGGTGCCGTAGGCGTGCGCGGCGACGATCGTGACGCAGGCCGCGGCGACCATCTCGCCGATGATCCGTAGCAGCAGGAGCAGCGCGAGGTACCGGCCCGGGTCCGCGACCACCGTCGCCAGCCGGCGCGCGCCCGGCCGGGACTGGCGGACGAACTCCTCGACTGTGACCCGGGAGACCCGGGTCAGCGCGGCGTCGACACCCCCCAGGGCGGCCGCGGCCAACGCGGCGACGACCGCCAGCAGGATGAGCGGCACATCCGCCGAGCTCATCGAGACGCCCTTCTCATAGAGACGTCCCTCGTCGGGACGTCCTGTTCATCAGAATGCCCGGAACCCGGATCCGTGATGTGGGTTTCCGGATGGAGCGGAGACCGTGGGAACGGCGCGGGCCGCCCGGCGCGCGCGCTCGGCCGGTCGGGTCGCCTCAGCCCGCGGAGCCGGCGGTCTGGCCGGCCTGGCCGGCGGTGCTGGCGGCGTCCCAGCGGGCCAGCAGGTCCTCCTGCAGGCGGAACATCTCGCGCTCCTCCGCCGGTTCCGCGTGGTCGTAGCCGAGCAGGTGCAGGATGCCGTGGGCGCACAGCAGGTGCAGCTCGCGCTGGGCCGAGTGGCCGGCGCTCCCCGCCTGGCGGCGGGCCACCTCGGGGCAGAGCACGACGTCACCGAGCAGCGTCGTCGGGTCGGAGTCGGCCGAGTCGGCGTAGCTCGACTCGAACGCCTCGTCCTGCGGGAAGGCGAGCACGTCCGTCGGGCCGTCCTCGCCCATGTAGCGCACGTGCAGCTCGGTCATGGCCGTCGTCTCGACGAGCATGACGGACAGCTCGGCCAGCGGGTTGACCTTCATCGCGTCCAGCACGAACCGGGCCAGCGAGGCGAGCGTGACCTCGTCGACGTCGGTCTCGCCCGCCTCGTTGGCGATGAACACGGACATGTCGGTGTCTCTCCTAAACAGCGTTCGCGCCGGCGCCCGCGGCGCCGCCGGTACCACCGGCGGCCGCCGTCACCGGCGGTCCCCGCGGGCGGCCCTGGCCGTGGGGCGAGGGCGCGGGGAACCGGGTGGCGCCACCGGAGCCTCGCCCCCGCCGGCCGCGTCCCAGCGCGAGTACGCGTCGACGATCTCGCTGACGAGCCGGTGGCGGACCACGTCGGTGCTGGTCAGGTTCGCGAAGTGCACGTCCTCGATGCCGTCGAGGATCTCCCGGACCACGCGCAGCCCGCTGCGGGTGCCCGACGGCAGGTCGACCTGGGTGATGTCGCCCGTGACGACGATCTTGGCGCCGAAGCCGAGCCGCGTCAGGAACATCTTCATCTGCTCGGGCGAGGTGTTCTGCGCCTCGTCGAGGAGGATGAACGCGTCGTTGAGCGTCCGGCCGCGCATGTAGGCCAGTGGCGCGACCTCGATCGTGCCGCTCTGGATCAGCCGGGGGATCGAGTCGGGGTCGACCATGTCGTGCAGCGCGTCGTAGAGCGGGCGCAGGTAGGGGTCGATCTTCTCGTAGAGGGTGCCCGGCAGGAAGCCGAGCCGCTCCCCCGCCTCGACGGCCGGCCGGGTCAGGATGATCCGGTTGACCTTCTTGGCCTGCAGGTACTGCACCGCCTTGGCCATCGCCAGGTACGTCTTGCCGGTGCCCGCCGGGCCGATGCCGAACACGACCGTGTGCGCGTCGATCGCGTCCACGTAGCGCTTCTGGTTCAGCGTCTTCGGGCGGATCGTCCGGCCGCGGCTGGACAGGATGTTGAGGGTGAGCACCTCGGCCGGGCGCTCGTCGCCGCTGCGCAGCATCGCCAGGGAGTGGTCGATGTGCTGGGCGGTGAGCACCGTGCCGGCGTCCAGCAGCGCGGACAGCTCGGTGAACAGGCGGACGGCGAGGTCGTTCTCCGCCCGCTCCCCGGTGATGGTGATCTCGTTGCCGCGGACGTGGATGTCGGAATGGAGGGCCTGCTCGATGACCCGCAGGAGCTCGTCCTGGTGGCCCAGCAGGCTGACCATGTTGTGCGGGCCGGGCACCACGAAGCGGGTGACCGTCTGGGCGCTCTGCGACGTGGCGCCGGTGGTGGTGGCGGATTCGGGCATGAGGACGGCCACGGCGGGCCGGGACACCTCTCGTCGGTCATGCGTCTCGTCGGGCGCGGGGCTGGCTGCGTAGGACTGGCTGCGTAGTACTCACATGGCGCGTGTCTCGGTCTCGAGGCGCGCACGGACAACACGTTACGAACTTCCAGGTCGAGTCTAGCCGTCCCAGCGACCGGTGGCCGCGAGCAGCACGGCGGCGGCGGCGACGCCGGCCGTCGACGTGCGCAGCACGGTCGGGCCGAGCCGCACGGCCGTCGCGCCGGCCTTCTCGAAGACGGCGAGCTCCTCGTCGGCGATCCCGCCCTCGGGCCCGACGACCAGCGCGATCTCGCCGCGGGGCGGCCACGGCTCGTGCCGGCCGGGCAGGGCGGCCAGCGGAACCGTCGCCGTCTCGTGTAGCACCAGGGCGAGGCCGGCGGTGGCGAGCCGGTCGCGCACGGTGGTGGTGCGGGCGGGCTCGGCGACGACCGGCCAGCGTGCCCGGCGGGACTGCTTGGCCGCCTCGGCGGCGGTGGCCACCCAGCGTGCCCTCGCGCGCGCGCCGCGCTCGCCCTCCCAGCGCACGACGCTACGGGCCGCCGGCCAGGGCACGATCTCGTCCACGCCCGCCTCGGTGAGCATCTCGACGGCGAGCTCGCCGCGCTCTCCCTTGGCCAGGGCCTGGACCACGACGATCCGGGGCGTCGGCTCGGGAACGTGCGCCCGGCCCAGCACCCGGCAGTCGAGCTCGTCCCGGCGGACGGCGGCGACCTCGCAATGCGCCAGGCCGCCCGCGCCGTCGGTGACGTCGAGCCGCTCCCCCACCCGCAGCCGCCGAACCGTCGCCGCGTGCCGCCCCTCCGGTCCATCGAGCGTGAGCACGTCGACGGCGGGCAGCGACGCCAGGTGGAAGACCGGGGTGGTCGTCAAGTCTTGCGGCGGCCGCCGCGGCGGCGGTTGAACAGGCCCGTGGGCGCCGTGGCGGCGCTGACGACCGTCGGCTGCTCCTCGGCGCGCAGCCGGGACAGCTCGCGCATCAGCCGCTCCTGCTCGGCGTCGAGCTTGATCGGCGTCTCGACCAGGACGTGGACGTGCAGGTGGCCGCGGCCGACGCCGCGCAGGTGCGGCACGCCCCGCCCGGACAGCCGGACCACCTCGCCAGGCTGGGTGCCCGCCTTGAAGGTGATCGTCTCGGTGCCGTCCAGCGTCTCGATCGTCGCAGACGTGCCGAGCGCCGCGGCGGTCATCGGCAGCCGCAGCTCGCAGTGCAGGTCGTCGCCCTCCCGGGTGAAGACCGGGTGCACCCGCTCGGAGACCTCGACGTAGAGGTCACCCGCCGGGCCGCCGCCGGGGCCGACCTCCCCCTCGCCGGACAGGCGGATGCGCATGCCGTCCCCGATGCCGGCCGGGATCTTGACGGTGAGGGTGCGGCGCTTGCGCACCCGCCCGTCGCCGGCGCATTCGCGGCAGGGGTGCTCGATGACGGTGCCCGTCCCCGAGCAGCGCGTGCACGGCCGCGAGGTCACCATCTGCCCGAGGAACGAGCGGGTGACCTGCTGGATCTCGCCCCGTCCACCGCAGGTCTGGCAGGTGATCGGCGCGGTGCCGGGGGCGGCGCCGGAGCCGATGCAGACCTCGCAGACGACCGCGGTGTCGACCATGATGTCGCGGTTGGTCCCGAACGCGGTCTCGGCGAGGTCCAGGTCGATCCGCAGCAGCGCGTCGTTGCCGCGGCGGACTCGGGAGCGCGGCCCGCGGCTCGCGCCGCCCCCGAAGAAGGCGTCCATGATGTCGCCGAGGCCGCCGAACCCTGGGCCGAACGGCGAGCCGGCTCCGGCGCCGCCGCCCGGGGCGAGCGGGTCGCCGCCGAGGTCGACGATCTGGCGCTTCTCCGGGTCGGAGAGCACCTCGTACGCGGCGGTCACGGTCTTGAACCGCTGCTGCGCTTCCGGGTCCGGGTTGATGTCGGGATGGAGCTCCCGGGCGAGCTTGCGGTACGCCCGCTTGATCTCGTCCCCGGTCGCCTCACGGGAGACGCCCAGCACCGCGTAGTAGTCCACTGCCATTTAGAAGCCCACCGCTAGAAGTCACGACCCTTTCGCGATCCCGGTGACAACCGGACCTCCCAGATCGCTTCGCGATCCGGCAGGAACCCCGGCCAGGCGTGCGAAGGAAGATCATTCTCGCACCCCCGCTGACCCGCTAGTCGGCACCCAGGAGTTCACCCACATAGTTGGCAACGGCCCAGACCGCCGACATTGTCCCCGGGTAGTCCATCCGCATCGGACCGACCACCCCCATGCCGCCGAGCGCCGCCGCGCCACGGCCGTAGCCGGTCGCGACGACGGCGGTGGACCGCAGCGCGTCAACATCGGTTTCACGGCCGATGCGTACCGTAACGGTACCTGGCTCGCGAGCCCAGCCGATCAGCTTGAGCAGGACGACCTGCTCCTCGAGCGCCTCGAGGATCGCCCGCAGCGAGTCGGAGAAGTCCAGCGCCGAACGGGTCAGGTTCGCCGTTCCCGCGAGCGCGATCCGCTCCTCCTGCCGCTCGACCAGCGTCTCGATGAGGACCGTGGCGAGTGCCGTGAGCTGCGTGCGAAGGCCCGGGCCCGCCTCGTCCGGCAGGACGGCGGCGGCCTCGGCGGCGTCAGCGAGCCGGCGTCCGCCGAGTGCGCGGTTGAGCACGGTGCGCAGCTCGGCGACCGTGTCCTCGTCGATCGGCTCGGCGACGTCGACGACCCGCTGCTCCACCCGGGCCGCGTCGGTGATCAGGACGATCAGCAGCCGGCCGGGGCTGATCTGGACAACCTCGATGTGGCGTACCCGGCTGGTGGTCAGCGACGGGTACTGCACGACGGCGACCTGCCGGGTCAGCTGGGCGAGCAGCCGGACCGAGCGGCGCACCACGTCGTCAAGGTCGACGGCGCCCTCGAGGAAGCTCTGGATGGCCCGCCGCTCCGCCCGCGACAGCGGCCTGACGCCGGAGAGCCGGTCGACGAACAGCCGGTAGCCCTTGTCCGTCGGGATGCGGCCCGCGCTGGTGTGCGGCTGGGTGATGTAGCCGTCCTCCTCGAGGGCGGCCATGTCGTTACGGACAGTAGCCGGTGAGACCCCGAGCGCGTGCCGCTCAGCGAGTGCCTTGGAGCCGACCGGCTCGTTGCCGATCACGAAGTCCTCGACGATCGCCCGCAGCACTTCCAGGCGGCGTTCCTCGAGCACGTCACGCACCCCCTCGGTGACCACCGGACCGGACACCATGTACCCGGCGAGATCCGCCGGGCCACGGCGGCCCTGGCCGCCTCCGGTGCCATGGCGGCCGGAGCGCGGGATCAACGCGCCCCCTCCGCCGTCGAGCCACGGCCAGCCACCGGCCGGCTGACGGCGACGACGCGGCGCGGCCTCGCGAGCCCCACCCGGGCCGGCCAGTGGCCGGCGGGACGATGCCCGCCGGGACCGGTGACCGCGCCGCTGCGCACCCTGGTCGTCCGCGCCGTCTTTGTTCGCATAGTCCATGGTGCGCATGTCGGGCCCGACGAGTGGCCAGATCAACCCATTTGACCTCGACCCACCTGGCACTCCATCGCCGTGAGTGCCAAGTCTAACCGGCAACCGGCGGCTGGCGCGCGGCAGCAGCCGCGCCTGTCAGAGATCGGGCAGGAGGGCGCGTACGACGGTGTCGGTCAGCAGCCGGCCCTGCCTGGTCAGGCTGATCCGGCCGGCGGCGAGGCCCGCGGGGTCGACCAGGCCGGAGGCGACCAGGCCGTCGACGGCGGCGAGCTCGCCAGGGGCGAGCTCGCCGACCGGCAGGCCCTCGGCCAGGCGCACCCCGAGCATCACCCGCTCGACGTGGCGGTCGCCCGGGGAGACGGTCTCGCGGGCCTGGGCGGGGCTCTGGCCCGCGCGCAGGCGCTGGGTGTACTCGGTCGGGTGACGGACGTTCCACCAGCGCACGCCGCCGACGTGGCTGTGCGCCCCCGGGCCGATCCCCCACCAGGTCGCGCCGCGCCAGTAGCCCAGGTTGTGCCGGCACCAGGCGTCCGGCCCGCTGGCCCAGTTGCTCACCTCGTAGGCGGCGAGGCCGGCGGCCTGGAGGGTCTCGTCCGCCTGGATGTAGCGGTCGGCGAGCAGGTCGTCGTCGGGCTCGAGCAGCTCGCCGCGACGGACGCGGCGGGCGAGCTTCGTGCCTTCCTCGACGGTGAGCGCGTAGGCGCTGACATGATCGGGGGTGAGCTCGACCGCCGCCGCGAGGCTCGCCGCCCAGTCCCGTTCCGACTCCCCCGGCGCGCCGTAGATCAGGTCGACGCTGACCTGCTCGAAGCCGGCCTTGCGCGCCCAGCCGACGACGTCGGGCAGCCGGCCGGGGGTGTGCTGGCGGTCGAGGGTGGCGAGCACGTGCGGCCGGGCGCTCTGCATCCCGAACGAGATCCGGGTGAGGCCCGCGGCGCGCAGCTGCTCCAGCGCGGCCGCGTCGACCGACTCGGGGTTGGCCTCGGTCGTGACCTCGGCGCCGGGGCGCATGCCGAACGCGTCGTCGACGGCGCAGACCAGCGCGGCGAGGTCCGCCGGGGGCAGCAGCGTCGGGGTCCCGCCGCCGAAGAACACCGTGTCCACCGCCGGCGCGTCGGGGCCGAGCCGCTGTGCGGCCAACCGGATCTCGGCGGACGCGGTGGTGGCGAAGGTCGCGGCGCTCGCGCCGCCGCCGAGCTCGGCGGCGGTGTAGGTGTTGAAGTCGCAGTATCCGCAGCGGGTCGCGCAGTACGGCACGTGGATGTAGATCCCGAACGCATGCCGAGGGAGCTCTGCGAGCGCCGCGGCCGGCAGCGTCCCGTCGGCCGGTGGGGTCTGGCCCTCGGGCGGCTTGGCGGACATGTCCTCCAGTGTGCGCCCGCCGCCGGGGTGTCCCGCTTCCCCAATCCACGTAATAGGCACGGTTCCTGTAGGTTCCGCGTGGTCTTACCGACTGGCGCGGGCGTGAGCCCGCCACCCCATCGCCGAATGTTTACCCGCGGTTGGCGTGCGTTGCAGCCATGATGGGCGTGTCGTCGTGGCTTTGTCGCGATCTGTGCGGAAGGATCGGACATATGGACGAAGACGTCATGGATCTCCCCATCGAGGCGGACCTGTTGGAGGAGGGCCTGGCGCTGCTGCCGCCGCGGACTACCGAGTACCGCTCCGGCGCCGTCTCCTACCCCTGGGCCGAGGAGCCGGTCACCCAGCCCATCCGGCTCCCGCTGGCCGTCCCCGCCCCCCTCGCGTCGCCGGTGGCCGAGCTCTAACCAACGCCAGCGCGACGCGGACGGCTCGCCCAGGGCGATTGCGAAGCGGCGCACAGCACCAACCGCGGCCACAGCACCAACCGCGGGCACAGCAAAAGCCGGGACGCGGATGCGTCCCGGCTTTTCGCCGACTTCCGGTATGGGAGCCGGTTCAGGAGCTGGTGAGGCTCGCGTGCTGCTTGGCCATCGCCGACTTGCGGTTGGCGGCCTGGTTGGCGTGGATGACGCCCCTGCTGACGGCCTTGTCGAGCTTGCGAGAGGCGATCTTCAGCGACTCGGTAGCGGTCTCGACGTCACCGGCGTCGGCGGCCTCACGGAAACGGCGCACCACGGTCTTCAGTTCGGACTTCACGGCCTTGTTGCGCAGCCGCGCCTGCTCGTTGGTGCGAATACGCTTGATCTGCGACTTGATGTTGGCCACGCGGAGAAACCTCGTCGTCGAGTCGGGACTAGATCTTCGGTCTGGGTGCCGCATCCAGGGTGCCGTGCCCGCGGGCGGGCGCCCGTGAGCCGTGTACCGCGGGTCGGGGCCGGACCATGGCGGCCTGAAGCGCCGTCAGCTAACCACAGGTCAGCCGACCGCCCGTCCGCCACGATCGCCCCACCACGTCAGCCGTGCTGTGTCTGCTCGCGCGGCGCACGGTGGACCCGATGCAGCGCGGTCAACCTTACCGCACCTAGGACCAACAGTTATGCCGGGCTGACGTCGACAGGGCATGACGATCCTTTACCCGTGCCGCCGGAGGGCCGCCGGGGTGTCGTGGAGGTGTCGCCGGCCACGCCATGCGTGGCGCGCGGTCCAGCCTTGCCCGGGATCCTGGCACGATGGAGAGGAGCCCGCACCTTGCGCGGGCGGACCACCGTCCGGCGCCGCCGGCCGGCGGGGCGGGGCCGTGGGCCGGACCCGCCCACCCGAACCGTCGGCGTGCCCATCCAGAAACGAGACCTGCCCGCGTGTCCTCAGCCCCGCAGGCGCCCGGTGCCGACCAGGCGTTGATCCGCAACTTCTGCATCATCGCGCACATCGACCACGGCAAGTCGACCCTCGCCGACCGCATGCTCGGCGTGACCGGCGTGGTCGAGGCGCGCAACATGCGCGCCCAGTACCTCGACCGGATGGACATCGAGCGCGAGCGCGGAATCACGATCAAGGCGCAGAACGTCCGCCTCCCCTGGAAGGCCGACGACGGCAGGGACTACGTCCTGCACCTCATCGACACCCCCGGGCACGTCGACTTCACCTACGAGGTCAGCCGGTCACTCGCCGCCTGCGAGGGCGCCGTCCTGCTGGTCGACGCGGCCCAGGGCATCGAGGCGCAGACGTTGGCGAACCTGTACCTGGCGATCGAGAACGACCTGACGATCATCCCGGTCCTCAACAAGATCGACCTGCCGGCGGCACAGCCGGAGAAGTACGCCGAGGAGATCGCGAACATCATCGGCTGCGAGCCGACCGACGTGCTGCGGGTCTCCGGCAAGACGGGTGTGGGCGTCCCCGAGCTGCTCAACGAGGTCGTGCGGCGGGTCCCCCCGCCCTCGGGCGACCCGAACGCCCCAGCGCGCGCGATGATCTTCGACAGCGTCTACGACATCTACCGGGGCGTCATCACCTACGTCCGGGTGATCGACGGCTCGATCACCACCCGCGACCGCTGCCTGATGATGTCCACCGGGGCGGCCCACGACACCCTCGAGGTCGGCGTCATCTCGCCGGAGCCGGTGGTGACCGGGTCGCTGTCGGCCGGCGAGGTCGGCTATGTCATCCCCGGGGTCAAGGACGTCCGGCAGGCCAGGGTCGGCGACACGATGACCTCGGCCCGCCGCCCCGCGACCGAGATGCTCGGCGGCTACCGCGACCCGCTGCCCATGGTCTACTCGGGGCTCTACCCGATCGACGGCAGCGAGTACCCGGCGCTGCGCGAGGCGCTGGACAAGCTGCAGCTCAACGACGCGGCGCTCACCTACGAGCCGGAGACGTCGGCCGCGCTCGGGTTCGGCTTCCGCTGCGGCTTCCTCGGCCTGCTGCACCTGGAGATCGTCCGCGAGCGGCTGGAGCGTGAGTTCGGCCTGACGCTCATCTCCACCGCGCCGAACGTCGTGTACCGGGTGGTGATGGAGGACCTCGCCGAGCACACCGTCACCAACCCGAGCGACTGGCCGACCGGCAAGATCGCCGAGGTGTACGAGCCGGTGGTGGACGCGATGGTGCTGCTGCCGACGGACTTCGTCGGCGCGGTGATGGAGCTGTGCCAGTCGCGGCGCGGCGTGCTCAAGGGCATGGACTACCTGGCGGCCGACCGGGTCGAGCTCAAGTACACGATGCCGCTCGGCGAGATCATCTTCGACTTCTTCGACGCGCTGAAGTCGCGCACCCGCGGCTACGCGAGCCTGGACTACGACCCGGCCGGCGAGTCGCAGTCCGACCTGGTGAAGGTCGACATCTTGTTGCAGGGCGAGACGGTCGACGCCTTCTCGGCGATCGTGCACAAGGACAAGGCCTACGCCTACGGCGTCTCGATGACCGGTAAGCTGCGCGAGCTGATCCCGCGCCAGCAGTTCGAGGTGCCGATCCAAGCCGCCATCGGCAGCCGGATCATCGCCAGGGAGAACATCCGCGCGATCCGCAAGGACGTGCTCGCCAAGTGCTACGGCGGTGACATCACCCGTAAGCGCAAGCTGCTGGAGAAGCAGAAGGAGGGCAAGAAGCGGATGAAGACCATCGGCCGGGTCGAGGTCCCGCAGGAGGCCTTCATCGCCGCCCTCTCCAACGACGCCTCCAAGAGCAACCGCTCCGGCTGAGGCCGTCCCGCGGCCCGGGCGCGGAGCGCCCGGGCGCCGGGCACGGCCTGTCGGGGCGAGGCGCTGGACGCGCTCGCCCCGTGTCGGGCGCTGAGCCTGACCTCCCAGATCGGCTACGCAAGCTCCGCCGATCCGGCAGGGACCCTGCTCCTCGCGTGGTGCCAGGCCCTGGCATATGGCGGTGGTAGGGCTTGGACCGGGCTGAGGACGTGGCTGGCAGACCTCCCAGATCGGCTCCGCCGATCCGGCAGGGACCCCGGGCGCTGCGCCGATGCGCCGTCACCGACGGTGGCTGGGTTGTGTGAGTTGGGTGGAGAGATCCACCGATCGCGGCCGGGCGGCGGGGCGGTCAGGGGCGGGTGATGCGGTCGAGGGTCTCGAGGTAGGCGACGGCGATCACGACGACGAGCGGCAGAGCGAGCAGGACCCAGGCGCTGGTCAGGTCCGAGAGCGCGATCACGACGGTCAGGACCGCCGTCACCGTGAACAGCAGGCCGCGCATCCAGCCGGCGGGCAGAATCCGGAAGCCGAACCCGGTCTGCTCCCGCCCCGCCTCGCCGTCCCTGGCCGGGCCGATGTCGCTCGGACCGATGTCGCTCGGACCGGCGCCGTTCGCGCCCGTGGCGCTCGGGCGGTCGGCGGAGACCGGGCGGTCGGCGGAGGGGGCCGGGTGACCGGCCTCCCGGCCGGGCCCGGGACGGCCCGCCTCGTGGCGGCCGGTCATCGGGCACCCGCGCTGGCACGGCCGCGGCGTCCGCGGGCTTCGACGACGGTGTGGATGAGTGTCTCCAGCGCGTAGGCGGGGTCGGCGGCGCCGCCCTTGACGCCGGCGTCGGCGGTGGCGGCGGCACGCAGGGCGCGGGCCAGGCCTTCGTCCGACCAGGCGCGGGCGGTGCGCTGGGCGCGCTCGACCTTCCAGTCCGGCATGCCGAGCGCGCGGGCGAGGTCGAACTTGGAGCCGCCGCCGGCGCCCGCGACCCTGGTGAGGTCGCGCAGGCCGCCCGTGACCGCGCTGCTGATGAGCACCGCCGCGGTCCCCGTCTCGAGCGCCTGGCGCAGCAGAGTGAGCGCGCCGGCCAGGTCGCCGGCGACGGCGGCGTCGGCGACGGCGAAGCCGCTGGCCTCGGCGCGGCCGCGGTGGAAGCGGTGGACGGCGGCCTCGTCGATCGGGCCGTCGGTGTCGGCGACCAGCTGCTCGCAGACGGCCGCGATCTCGCGCAGGTCGCTGCCGACCGCGTCGAGCAGTGCGGTGACCGCGGCGTCGGCGATCTTCCCGCCGGCGCGGCGCACCTCGGCGACGACGAAGTCGTGCCGCTCCCGGGGCCGCGTGATCTTCGAAACCGCGATCATCCTGGCGCCCGCGGCCTTCATCGCGTCGGCGATCTTACGGTTGCGGACCGCGCCGTTGTGAACGACAACGAGGATGACGTCGTCCATCGGGTGGGCGATGTAGGCGATCAGCGCGTCGCGCAGCTCGTCGGTGAGTTCCTGGGCGGCGCGGACGACCACGGCGCGCAGCCCGCCGAACAGCGAGGACGCGCCGAGGTCGACGACGTCGGACTCGGTGAACTCGCCCGCCGCCCGGTCGGTCACCTCCAGCTCCGGGTCGGCGGCGCGGGCGGCGGCGAGCGTCTCGCGCACGGCCCGGGCGACCAGTAGCTCCTCGTCTCCCTGGACGAGGACGAGCGGCGGGACGGTCGGCGGCACGGCACCGAGCATGGCACACCGCGGCCGGTCCGGCCGATCACGCCCGCCGCGCGCCGGTCGTTCCGTTCGCGTCGTGGGCGTCGCCATCAGCCGGCCCGGCCAAAGGGCGCGCGACGATGGCGGAGCCTCGCGCGCCCGGAGGCCACCAGAGCTGTCACAGCCAAAGGGCGCGCGACGATGGCGGAGCCTCGCGCGCCCGGAGGCGGTCAGGCGATCAGGCGTCACGGTGCTGGCGGCGGGCGACCAGGGCGGGGACGCCGGCGGGGGCGGCGACGACGGCGGTGGCACCATCCGTGTCGGTGCGGGCGTAGGGGATCCCGGCGGCGGTCAGCGCGGCGAGGGTGACGGGCGCCGGATGGCCGTACTGGTTGCCTGCGCCGACGCTGATCAGCGCGGTCCGGGCGCCGGAGGCGCCGAGCAGGCCGGCTTCCTGGCTGGCGGAGCCGTGGTGGGCGACCTTGAGGACGTCGATGCGGGGCGCGGCGGCGGCGACCGCCCCGGCGGTCAGCAGCTGGCGCTGCTCCGCGTGTTCCGCGTCGCCGGCGAGCAGGATCGTCAGCCCGCCGGCGCGGGCGACGGCGACCAGGGAGTTGTTGTTCGGGTCGCTGTCGGTGCCGCGCAGGGGACGCACCGGCCCGATCACCTGGACGGTGACCGGCCCTACCGCGCGACTGGCCCCGGCGCCGACCTCGACGAGCGGTACGCCGGCTGCCTCCGCCTCGGCCCGCAGCGCCGCCCACCGATCGGCCGGCTCGTGTAACGGCCCGACGAGGACCTCGCCGACCGGCAGGTGCCCGAGCACGGACGAGAGCCCGTCGACATGGTCGGCGTGCAGGTGGGTGAGCAACACGACGGGCAGCCGGCGGATCCCCAGGTCGTCGAGGCAGGCGGTGAGTGCGCCCGGGTCCGGCCCGGCGTCGATCAACACGCCGGCGCCCGGCCCGGCGGCGAGCACGAGGGCGTCTCCCTGGCCGACGTCGCAGGCGACGAGCAGCCAGCCGGGCGGTGGCCAGCCGGCGAGCCGGCCGACCAGGACGCACCGGGCGAGCAGCAGCCCGGCCGCCGCGGCGGCGCACACCCGCCGCCCTCGCGGCCGGCGCAGCGTCGCGAGCGCCGCCGGCAGGGCCGCGAGCGCGGCGAGCGCTCCGAGCGGGCCGCCGGGCCAGCGCACGGTCGCGCCGGGCACGTCCGCCGCCGTCCGCGCGACCAGGACGAGCCACCGACACGGCCAGCCCGCGAGCCAGGCGGCCAGCCGGGCGAGCCCGCCGCTGACGGGCCCCACGGCCAGCGCGACGACGCCGAGCACGGTGACCGGGGCGACCGCGACCGCCGCCGCGACGTTCGCCGGGATCGCCACCAGGCTGACGCCGCCCCCGATCCAGGCGATCACCGGCGTGCAGGCCAGCTGTGCCGCCGCCGCCACCGCGGCGCCGTCCGCGAGCCAGTGCAGTCGGGGTGGCAGCCGCCGGGCGAGCCGGTCACGCCAGCCGGGCGCGACGATGACGATGCCGGCGGTGGCCAGCACCGACAGCGCGAACCCGGCCGAGAGCGCGAGCCGCGGGTAGGCCAGCACCAGCACGGCGACCGTGGCCGACAGCGCGGGCAGCACCGAGGCGCGACGCCCGGTGCCGGTCGCCACCGCCGCGAGCAGCCCCATCGCGCCGGCCCGCAGCACGCTCGCGGACGGCCGGGCGATGACGACGAACCCGACGATCGTCGCGGCGGCCCACAGCGCCCTGGACCGCACGCCGATGCGGGTTCGCCGCAGGGCCGCCAGCAGCGCGCCGGTGAGGATCACCACGTTTCCGCCGCTGACGGCGGTGAGGTGGGTGAGCCCGGCGGCGCGGAAGTCGGCGCGCAGGCCCGGATCCAGCCCGCTGACGTCGCCGTCGACCAGCCCGGGGAAGAGCCCGCGGGCGGGCTGTGGCAGGACACCGGCGGCGGCGCGCAGGTCGGCACGCAGCCGGCCCGCGGCCCGCTGGTACCAGACCGGCCCGGCCACGGGTCTCGGCGGGCCGCGGACGAACAGAACGGCGCCGACCTGGTCGCCCGGCCGCGGCGGCTCGAGTCGCGCGTCGACAGCCACCCTGGTACTCGGCAGCAGCCCCGACCAGCCGTCCCCCGGTGCCAGGACCAGGACCGGTACGTCCAGCCGCGCGACCAGACCGCCGGACGCCGTGCCGATGGCAGCACCGGCGGCGTTCGCGGCGGTGTTCGCCGTGGCGCCAGCAGTTGCGCGCGCCGGGGCGGCGCTGGACGCCGCCACGCGCGTCCCGGCGGCGCGCTGGCTGGTGGCCAGCTCGACGAGCCGCGCGGGGACGGCGACATTGCCGGGACCGCCGGCCGGGCCGGCGAGACCGCCTCCGATGGGGCGCGGGTCATCGGTGACGACGAGTTCGACGCCGACCGTCGCCCGCGCGGCGGCCAGCTGGGCGAGCATTCCGGACCGGCCGTCCTGGCCGCCGGCCCCGGCCACGAACACACCCGCCGCGAGCCCCGCCACCGCGGCCACGGCCACGGCCAGCCACGCCCGGCGGCCCGCCCCAGACCGGCCTCGCTCGGCGACCAGCAGCGCCCCGCCGACCAGCGGCGCGATCCCGCCGACCACCGCCGCCGCGATCAGGACCGCGGCCGATGGCCCCCATCGCCCCGCGAGCGCCGCCCCGCCCCACACGGCCACGGCCGGCACCGCGAGCCGCAGATCCAGCGGCGGGCGCTCCGCCTCGACGGGCCCATCGCCACTCGCCGCGGGTCCGCCGCCGGGCACCCCGTGATCCGATGCCACCGCCTGGCCCGCCGGCTTCCGGTTGGGCCGCCCGCTCACAGCGCGATCAGCGGGAGCAGTTCGGCCAGGCGCTGGTCCCCGACACCGGGGACCTCGGCGAGCTGGTCCGGCGAGGCGAATGGACCGTTCTCCTCCCGGTACCGCACGATCCGCTCGGCGAGCACCGGGCCGATGCCGGGCAGCGTGTCCAGCTGCTCGACCGTCGCCGTGTTCAGGTGGATGGGCCCCGCCTTTCCCGATCCCCCGCCTGGCCCGCCACCGGCGCCGCCAGTCCCCGCCTCAGCCGTCGGCCCCGCGGGCGCGCGGCCCGGTTTGCCGTCGACGAGGATCTGCTCGCCGTCGACGAGCTGGCGGGCGAGCGCGAGACCGGTGGTGTCGGTACCCGGCAGCACTCCTCCGGCCCGTTCGATCGCGTCGATGACCCGTGCCCCGGCCGGCAGGCGTACCACCCCGGGCTCGCGCACCAGGCCGGCGACGTCGACGACCACCTCGGCGGCCGGGGTGGGGCTCTGGCTCGCCCCGCCGGACGCGCTCGCCGCGGCGGACGCCGTGCCGGCCCACGTGGCGCCGCCGGGGAGAGCGCCCGTCCCGGCCGTCGGGCGCGCCGTCCCCCCGCCGGCAGCGGTGTCGATCCGGACCGGCCGGCCATGCCAGGCGAAGAATGCGGCGACGGCCGCGGCCACCAGGGCGACGAGCGCGAGCACCATCGCGCCGCGGGCCGCCGGGTCGAACACGGCGCCCCGCAGCACCGCCGGCAGCTTGGCACCGAGCTCACGCCCCCGCCGGCGGCCCGGCGGCTCGGGCTCGGGCTCCCGCTCGAACGGGACGCCGCGGTCCAGCGTGCTCAGGTACGCGTCGTCGGGCCCGCCGAGCGGCGCCCCGCCGTCCTCCCACGGTCGCGCACTCGCCGGGCCGTCGCCCTCCCAGTCATGATCGTCCGCCGGGTGGGACTCGCGCCGCGCCGCGCCGAGTCCTGAGTCCACCGAACGCAGGCCGAGCAGGGCGGCGACATCCGGGGGGACCACCCGCTCGGAGGCAGCCCAGCCCGCCGGACCCCCACCCCGATCCGCCGGGTCCCGGCCGGGTGGAGCGCCTTCGCCGGGCAGGAAGCCCGGGTCAGGCGCGGCCCACGCCGCCGATTCCTCATCCTCTCCGGGGCCGGCTAGGAGCGGGCCGGGGCGGGCCGGGAGGGCGGCGAGGGAAAGCTCGGAGAGGTCTGGCAGGTGGGCGCGACCGGGCGACGTCCGGTCGGCGGAGGTGTCGATCAGACCGCGCCTGGGGTCGGTCGCGGCGGCGCGACCGGCGCGGTCAGGGCGGTCGAGATGCTGATCGGTCATGGGCCGGACCGTAGGCCGGCGCGACGCCGCCGCGGGCCGGTCAGCGAGCCGCTGTGGACAGCGACCGCCCGTCCACAGCCCTGCCCGATCCAGGCCGGGGCCCTGCCAGCATGGTGAGGACGGCTGGGACGAGCGGCACACCATCCGGGCGTGGAGCGGCGGTGGGAATACGCGCGTCGCTCTATATAGTTGCTCGGGCAACGATCGGTGATACCCAGCACCGGTCGAGACGTCCACCGCCACCGGCGGCGGTGGAGATCCGCGTTACCAGGAGGACCCAGATGTCCGAAGCCACCGTCACCACGACCGACCTGTCCGCGCTGACCGGCACCTGGACCGTCGACGCCGCGCACTCGCGCATCGGCTTCTCGGCCAAGCACGCGATGGTCACGACCGTACGTGGCTACTTCAACCAGTTCGAGGGCACCCTCGAGCTGGACGGCTCCGCCCCGGCCAAGTCCGCGGCCAACGTGACGATCCAGGCGGCCAGCTTCGACACCGGCGTCGCGGACCGTGACGGCCACGTCCGCTCGGCTGACTTCCTCGACGTCGAGAGCTTCCCGACGCTCACCTTCGTCAGCACCGGTGTCAGCCAGGACGGCGACGAGTACACGATGACCGGCGACCTGACCATCAAGGGCGTCACCAAGCCGGTCCAGCTGGCGATGGAGTTCGAGGGCAGCTCGCTGGACCCGTTCGGCAACACCCGCACCGGCTTCACCGGCGCCACCACCATCAGCCGCAAGGACTTCGGCCTGACCTGGAACGCCGTCCTGGAGACCGGTGGCGTCCTCGTCAGCGACAAGGTCAAGATCCAGCTCGACATCTCCGCCATCAAGCAGGCCTGACCCGCCCGGCCGCCCACGACCCGTCGCTGGTTCGCATACCGCGCGCCGGCGACGCCGCTCCGCCGCTAGCTCATGGCCTGGTGGGCTCCCTCCGCTCTGCGACGCGGACGAGCCCACCAAGCCATGGGAGCGGCCGCGGGGACGTGCCCAGCACGCTCCAGGCCGATGCCGGCCGTTTCAGACGTGGCCGGACAGATCGACAGGGGCCTCGGCCGTCGTCGGGGATGCGGGGTCGGGGGCGGTGAAGAGGTCGATGGGCTCGCCCGCCACCGGGGCGGGGGCAGTCGCCTGGGGGTCGGGGGCGCCCGGCGGGAGTTCTATGCGTTCGACCAGGGTGGGGCCCTGGTTGTGGACGTCGCCGACGGCGGCGTCGACAGGGTGGGTCTCGAACACACCCGCCGGCGCCGGGACGAGCAACGCGCGCAGGGCGTCGGTGTCGGCGTAGCCCGGGTCGAGCCAGCGGTCCCAGGCGGCGGCCGGCAGGACGACCGGCGAGCGGTCGTGCAGGAACTCCAGGCCGACGGCCGGGCCGGTGGTGAGGATCGTGTAGGTGGTCAGTGGCTCGTCGCCACCGCGCCACACCTCGTACAGGCCGGCGAAGGCGAGCAGCGGACCGGCCGGGCCGATGCCCGGGTGCTGGCCGCGGTGGATGTAGTACGGCTGGCCGCGCTTCTTCCTCTCGGGCCGGTGCCACTCGTAGAAGCCGGTCACGGGGACGAGGCAGCGCCGCGCGGCGAACGGCTTACGGAACACCGGCTTCTCGGCGATCGTCTCCGACCGCGCGTTGATCATCCGCGAGCCGATGGAGACGTCCTTCGCCCAGGACGGCACCAGCCCCCACCGGGCCAGCCGCAGCACGCGGCCGCTCGCGACAGGGGTCTCAGAGGAGCCGTCGGCGCCGTCGGCGCCGCCTGCGGAGTCCCCGGGGGATGGCTTCGGGCGCTCAGCCGTCACGATCGGCTGGGTGGTGGTCGGGGCGACGTTATAGCGCTCACGCACCTCGCCGCCGGTGTCGTCACGGGCCGACATCGCGTCGGCGAGGTCGTCCGCACTTAGCGTCTGGGTATACCGGCCGCACATGTGTTCAGCGTAGGACCGTCCTACGACGATTCGGAGCGCACGCGGCTACCAGACACCGGCGAGCAGCGCGGTGCCACCGGCCAGGCAGGCGAGGCTGGACACGGCGAAGACGGCGACCCACAGGCCGGCCGGCAAGCCTGTGAGGCGGGCGAGCTGGTCGGGGTCGGAGCCGCCGCCCCGCTGCCGGCGGCGGGACCGCGACACCTCGTACACGGGCCGCACGCCGCCGATCAGCAGGAACCAGGTCACACAGGCGGCGAAACCGCCGCGCAACGCGTCCGGGGCGACGACCGAGACGGCGAGCACGATCAGGATGCTCACCACCACCGACAGCAGGCCGAACCCGTTGCGGATCACGACCAGTACGCCGACCAGCAGCACGACGAACAGCTGCAGCAGCAGCGCGGTGCGCCCGGTCGACACCAGCGCCGCCGCGCCGAGGCCGAGCAGCGCCGGCGCCGGGTAGCCGGCGGCGACCGTGCAGACCACCCCGGGTCCATGGGGCCGGCCCGAGGAGATCGTCACTCCGGAGGTGTCCGAGTGCAGCCGGATCCCGGCGAGGCGGCGCCCGGCGCACAGCGCGACGAGGGCGTGCCCGGCCTCATGGACGATCGTGATGACGTGCCGGGCGACGGGCCAGGAACGGTTGCTGGCGACGGCCAGCAGCGCGAGCAGGCCGGCGGCGGCGAGTACCGCGCGGCTCGGCGCCGGCTGGACGACGAGCGCGCGGTGCAGCAGGTCAGACAGGGCCGTCTCCTCGGTGGGGAGCCTCGTGGCCGGCGACGGCGCGGCGGCGCCACCACGGCGGGCCCGTCCCGATGACGGGCCATCGCGGTGACCACGCGGTCGTCGGCCGCATTCCCCTACGGCCCGTTCATACCGGTTTCCGAGGAGAAGGTGCACCCCGGCCGTCGCCACCCGGCCGGCATGGGCCGGAAGTGTCCGCCGGTGGCGGTAATGTTGGCCGGCCGGCGGCGGCCGCGGCGGCCCACGCCGAAGCGGGCGCGTGGCCACCCCGACCTGCGGCCTGACCTCGGAAGGTCGCCGAAGCCATACCCGGCCGGCAGGCGCTGGGCGAGCCGGCGCACTCTGGGCGGACGGCTGGACAGGACGGAGGCACAGGTGGCGGAGTACGTGTACCGGCCGGTCATCAGCGTCGCGCTCGGGCTGTTCCGGGCTCTCGACCTGAAGCTCGACGTGCGCGGCCGGGAGAACATCCCGGCGACCGGCGGCGCTGTGGTGCTCATCAACCACATCTCCTACCTGGACTTCGCGCTCGCCGGCGTGCCGTTCTGGCGCGAGCGCAAGCGCATGGTCCGGTTCATGGCGAAGAAGCCGACCTTCGAGAGCAAGGTGACCGGCCCGCTGATGCGCGGCATGCACCACATCCCGGTCGACCGGGCCGCCGGTGCCGGGTCACTGAAGGTGGCGATCGAGGCGCTGCGCGCCGGCGAGCTGGTCGGCGTGTTCCCCGAGGCGACGATCCACCCGCACTACTGCCTGGCGCCGTTCAAGTCCGGCGCGGCGCGGATGGCCAGGGAAGCCGACGTGCCGGTGATCCCGCTGGTCATCTGGGGCAGCCAGCGGATCATGACCAAGGGCCAGCCGCGCAATCTGCGTAAGGCCCGGCACACCCCGGTCTCGCTCACGGTCGGCGCCCCGATCCCGCCGGCGGAGCTGGCGGACCCGGCGGCAGGCACAGCCCTGCTGTTCGACGCGATGAGCAAGCTGCTCGACGAGGACCAGCACCGCTACCCGCCGCCCGCGCCCGGCGAGCCCGACTGGTGGCAGCCGGCCCACCTGGGCGGTTCCGCGCCGCCGCGCCCACAGGACGCCGCGTCCACCCGCCCTGACGACCCAGCTCCCGCGGCGTCCACGGCTCACCCGCTGCCCGACCAGGCGTCACCGGAGCGGGCGTCGCCGGTACAGGTGGCGGCGAAGCAGGTGCCGGCGGAACAGGCGCCGGCGGGCGCCGAGAGCACCGCGGCGGCGCCGACTGAGCAGACGACGCCCCCGGCGGCCTGACGGCTTTCTGTCAGGCTGTTTGACGGGAGCCAGCCGCGCGGCGGATCGTCCGAATCGCCAGCTTCGGCACCCGTCACCAGGACGGACGCAGCCCGCTCGCCGCCATCCTGGCGGCGGCGTCGGCGAGGCTGGCTTCCCGCGATGCCGCGCCGTGCGCGGCCGAGACCCCGGAGAGTTGTTGATGGTGTCGCACCCGGACGTCGCCGACAGCAGCACGATCAGGGACAGGGCGATCAGAAACAACGCCGCGGCTGGCAGCGCCGTCAGCAACGAGGAGTTCGTCGACGCGCTGCCCAAGGTCGAGTTGCACGTCCACCTCGAGGGTTCGATGCTGCCCGGCACGGTGCTCGCACTCGCCCGCCGTCACCAGGTCGACGACATCCCGACATCCGAAGAGGCGCTGCGCGAGTGGTACGCCTTCAAGGACTTCAGCCACTTCCTGCGCGTCTACCGGACGGCGGTGCGGGTGCTGCGCGACGAGGACGACTTCGCGCTGCTCGCCCGCGAGACCGCCCTCGGCCTCGCCGCGCAGAACGTCCGCTACGCGGAGATCTACTTCACCCCGTACATCCACACGATGCGCGACGTCCCGATCGAGGACGTGTTCGCCGGCATCAACCGCGGCCGGGCCGAGGCGCGGGCGGCGACCGGCATCGAGATCCGCTGGATGGCCGACATCCCCGGCGGGCTGCCCGACGTCGACATCCTCGAGGTCGCCGACCTCACCGTCGGGTACGCGATCGCCCACGGCGGTGACAGCGTCGTCGGCCTCGGCGTCGGCGGCGCCGAGGCGGGCGTTCCCCGGCCGCAGTTCGCCGAGGCGTTCGCGGCGGCGCGGGCGGCCGGCCTGCGCAGCATCCCGCACGCCGGCGAGACGACCGGTGCCCGCACGATCTGGGACAGCGTCGAGTACCTGGGCGCCGACCGGATCGGCCACGGCATCCGCTCGCTGGAGGACCCCGCGCTGCTCGCGCGGCTGCGCGCGGACGGCATCCCGCTCGACGTCTCGCCGACGTCCAACCTGTGCACCGGCGTCGTCGCGGACTACCCGAGCCACCCGCTGCCCAGGCTGATCGCCGAGGGGCTGTCGGTCACGCTGAACAGCGACGACCCGCCGATGTTCGGCACGACCCTGCGCGAGGAGTACCTGCATGCGCTGCGCGATCTGGGCCTGTCCCGCGCGGCTGTCGCCGGGCTCGCCACGGCCGCTGTCCGCCACTCGTTCCTCGACGAGGACCGGAAGGAGGCCTTGGTCGCCGAGCAGCGCGCCGCCGTCGACGCGCTCACCGCACGCTGACGCGCACCAGGACTCAGGGAAAACACGGATCCCCCAGCGCCGTCGCCGCGTTACTGTCTGACGCAGGCCGGCCAGGCGCGAGCGCGCGGCCACCGCGAGGACACCCGCCGCGGCCTCTCAGAATGGGGCCGGGCCGCCCGAGCATCCTCGGACGGCCCGGTTACGGGGCCCACACGCAAGGGCCCGCGCGCGACGGCGGCCTGGCCCGCCGGTCAGCGGCCGCGAGCGGCCCGGACCATGCGGAGCCGAAGATCCGGCTGACGGCGAGATGGGCGACGGCCAGCTCGTCGCCGACTGCGTGGTCCGCCTGGCGATGAGCTACCTGACCCTCCCGGGCGGCGCCCCCGAGCTCACCGGCCAGCCCGTGGCCGCATCCTCGGCCCCTTAGTCCTCACCGCCACCAACACCGCCCACCGACCGGCCGCGACGCCCAGCGAATGACGGCCAGCGCGGTGGACGGCTCGGTACGCGTGTCTTCCTGGCGTCGACGTCGGCATTTGACTATTGAGCCGGGTAACTGTTTGAACGTGGGCTCGGCGAGCCGAATCGTCGACAAAAGCGCTCGACGAGCGCTCGATTTGTTTCGACGAGCTTTCCGAGCGACTACCTTCCGTGCCGGTTTGCCATATACGGGCCGATTTGTTTATGGTGGGCGCCATGCCGAGCGGAGAACACGAGGCGCCAATCGAGCTGGCCACGCTTGCCCCGAACGTAGTGCTCGACCTACTGTCGGATATCTTTCTAGTCAAGGTGCCGAGCTTTCGCGAGGTCACGGAGCCGAGCACCGACATGCGGATGCTTGCTCCCCGCACCTACCATGCCGACGGGGCGCTGCTGTTCAAGGATGCCGACAATCACCCGGTACTGGGTGTCGTGCTGGAGATCCAGCGCGGCTGGGATCCGCGCAAGCAGTGGACATGGATGCTCTACGTGGCGCACATGGCCGTGCGCCTGCGGGTTAGGACGCTTCTGCTCGTCTACTGTCCCGACCCCACCGTGGCTCGGCGCTATCAGCGGCTATACCAGCCCGGGGGCCGCTACTCACCGCAGGAACCGCTCATCTTCTCGCCGCGGGATGTGCCTCGGATCGTCGACGTCGACCAGGCTCGTGCGAATCCCGCGCTCGCGGTGTTCTCCGCGATATGCCACGGCAACGACCCCAACATCGACGACCACTTCCCCGCGCTCGCGGAGGTCTTGCGAACGGCTCCGACCGAGGTGGCGGCCTCGTACGATGACATATTGGTGGCCGGGTTGCCTCATGCGGTCCGGACCAGATGGGAGGCGTACATGGCCCGCGCTGTTGGACACAGGTACTACAGCGACTTCTACCGCCAGCTCGACGCCCGAGCACGCGCAGAGGGCCGTGCGGAGGGTGAAGGGCGCTCGGTGCTGACGGTGCTGGATGCTCGCCATGTGGCGGTCCCCGACACCGCCCGCGAGCAGATCCTCGCCTGCACCGACCTCGACCAGCTCGACACCTGGCTACGCCGCGCCGGCACCGCCACCACCATCGACGACGTCATCCAGCCCTGACTCACGGGCCGCGTGCAGGCCCCGGACCGTACCCGGCCACGGCTCGACGTTGACCGGGGAGCGATCCGCTGGTGGCGACTCGCGGTATTTTCTGCACATCTGCGTCGCCTGGTGATCGGAATAATGCGTATTGTCAGGAGTCACGCGCCGAGGGCAGCGGCCGAGGGAGACCGATGACGAGCGCTTCACCTCACACGTCTGACGGGACGGAGCCGCTTTGGGCCGCGGTCTTCACACCGCTGACTCCGCAGGATCCTCGTGTGATCAGCGGATACCTGCTCAGAGCCCGGATCGGCGCGGGCGGCATGGGTGCCGTCTACCTCTCCTACACTCCCGGCGGCAGGCCGGTGGCGCTCAAGGTCGCCCGGGCGGAGTTCGCCGCCGATCCGGAGTTCCGCCGTCGCTTCGAGAAAGAGGTGACGATCGCTCAGCGGGTCCAAGGCCTCTATACCGTCCCCGTCATCGACTGTGACCCGCACGCGCCCCTGCCCTGGCTGGCCACCGCCTACGTACCCGCTCCCTCGCTCGCCGCCTCCGTGGCCCGACAGGGGCCACTACCGGCGGAGACCGTCCTCGTGATGATCGCCGGGGTGGCGGAAGCACTCCAGTCGATCCACGCCGCGGGTGTCGTCCACCGTGACCTCAAGCCGGGGAATGTCCTCCTCGCGGAGGAGGGCCCGCGGGTGATCGACTTCGGCATCTCGCGGGCGGTCGAATCCTCCTCGGCGGCCCTCACCGGGACCGGGGCTCGGATTGGAACGCCCGCGTTCATGGCCCCCGAGCAGGTACAGGGAAAGGTTTTCGGCACAGCTGGGGACGTGTTCACCCTTGGTTCCACCGCCTACTACGCGGCCACGGGCGAATACCCGTTCGGCGGTGACGCCGCCGTCTTCCATCGCATCCTGCACGAACAGCCCGACTGGGACAGCTGCCCGGATCAGGTCCGTGCGGTGCTGGAGCAGTGCACGCGGAAGGATCCCGCAAGCCGACCCACTCCCGCCAAGTTGATCGAACTGTGTCGGGAGGCGTCCACCGATGAGCGGCTGCGCATCGGTGGGGGCTGGCTGCCCGCGACCGTGCGCGCCGACCTCACCCGCTACACCCTCACCGCGCCCGCCCCGTCGCCGTCCCAAGCGCGCACCGTACCCGGGCCTCCTCAGCCGCCGGCGCCATGGATACCGTCGCCACCATCTCCTCGCCCGTCGCGCTCCCGCGCATTGCCCTGGGTTTTCGGCGCACTCGGCGCGGCGTTGCTCGTAGTCTTGGTCGTCGTCGGAATTCTCGCGAATCTACCCAACGAACCGTCGGGCCGGGAGAACAACGGTAGCAGCGGTACATCCCCGGCCACAGCTGGGACAGGTAGTTCAGGCCCGAGCGCGAGCGCGGCACCGACGACTGTCGACCGCTATCTCTCGGACTCGAAAATCGTACAGGAGAATGTAGATTCTTCCGCTCCGGGCACGAATGGATCGGCCTCGGTCAGTGGCGCCGCGTACGTGCACAGCGTTCGACTCCCCGCCAACCTCGGGTACAGCGGCGAAACTCCAACGTACGTGGAATATGACCTTGGAAGGCATTTCCAGCACCTTCAGACGACGGTGGGGCTCTCGGACGACGCCACGAGCGGCACGGTCTACCTGATCGAGGTCTTTGGCGACGGTCGCCGGCTGGCGTCACACACCGTCAAACTGGGCGACTCCGTCCCCGTCGATATCAACGTCACGGGAGTCCTTCGATTGCGCCTCATGACCACGAAGGTGCAGGCGGACTACTGGGACCGATCGGTCACGGTGTTCGGCGACGCCCACGTCACTGGCGGCTAGGGCGGGGGCCCAACTGACCGGATCATCTGTTTCCCAACGCCCACCCGAACCGCGTCCCGCCGGTCAGCGCGGCAGTCGCCCGCCTGGCCCACTCATGCCGAGCGGTCGACTGACGCCGTGCGTGCCGGCGATGTGACGCACCGATCCGGCGGGTACTCGCATCACCAGCGCAGCACCGAAGGACGTCCCGGAGTGGGGCGAACTGCTTGAAACCGCCCGATGGTCCCCCTAACCTGCGCACACGCCGTCGATCGCCGGATCTGGCGCCGCACCAGCGACAGGACCCGCCATGAGCGCAACCGCCGCCGCCAGCACTCCTCCCCGAGACCTCCCGCCTGGCGGGACCGGTGACGAGACCGGACTCGGGATCAGCCGGCTGTGGCGGCGGGAACTGGCGCACTATCCCGCGCTCGGGCCGCGGCTGGCGGCTCTGTCGATCGTGGTCCTGACGACGATCTTGTTCTACTACCAGTACTACCTGATCAGCGGTGTCAGCGAGCAGGTGCTGACCAGCACCGGCATCTCGTTCCTGTTCTTCGTCAACATCAACGTGGTGTCCGCGCTCGCCAGCGCCCTGGCGTCGCTCGCCGGCGGGGTGTGCGACCGCTACGGCCGAGCGAACATCGTGACCATCGGCGTGCTGCTTTGCGCGCTCATCTGCCTGTTCGGCTTTCCGAACGTCGAGTCGGGCTGGAGCGTCGGGATTCTCTACTCGCTGCTCGGCGCGATCGAGGGCACCGTGCTCGTCGCGACGCCGGCTTTGATCCGTGATTTCAGCCCGCAGGTGGGCCGGGCGTCGGCGATGGGCTTCTGGACGATAGGCCCCGTCGCCGGCAGCCTGATCGTCAGCGTCGTGGTGAGCAACACCGCCGATCACCTCACCGACTGGCGGGACCAATACGTGATCGCCGGCTTCGCCGGGCTCGGCGTGTTCATCATCGCCCTGCTGTTCCTGCGCGAACTCTCGCCGCGGCTGCGGGATCAGGTAATGGTCAGCGAACGCGACCGCGCCCTGGTCGAGGCCAGGGCCCGGGGCCTCGACGCCGCCGACCTCGAGGCGGCGCTGCGCCGGCCGTGGCGGCAGATGCTGCACCTGGACATCGTCGGCTCGGCGCTCGCCATCAGCCTGTTCCTGTTCATCTACTTCGTCGCCGTCGGCTTCTTCCCGATCTTCTTCCAGACACTGTTCGGGTTCAGCACCTCGCAGGCGAACGCGTTGGGCAACTGGATGTGGGGCTGCGAGGCGGCGGCGCTGATCCTGATCGGCTGGGTGTCGGACCGGCTGCGGGTCCGCAAGCCGTTCATGGTCGTCGGCGCGGTCGGCGCGGTCGTCTGCACGCTGCTGCTGATCGGCCGCACCAGTCACGCCGACACGGGCTACTACACGTTCGTCGGGATCCTCGTCCCGCTCGCGATCTCGCTCGGCCTCGCGTTCGCGCCGTGGATGGCGAGCTTCACCGAGACCGTCGAGCGGCGCAACCCCGCCCTCACCGCCACCGGGCTGGCGCTGTGGGGGCTGACGATCCGCGCCGTCGTCACCGTCTCGACCTTCCTGCTCCCCTACGTCGTCACCACCGTCACGCCGCTGGTCCAGGACGGCCCCACCGTGCAGGCCGCGGCGAGCGGGCAGGACCCGACACTCGACGCCACCCAGAACGCCGTCGTCAAGGCCGTCGCGGCGGACCCGGCCATCGTCGGGAAGGTTCAGGCCCTCGCGACGAAGTACGAGACACAGCTCGCGACGGCCGCGAAGCTGACCCCATCCACCCAGAGCGCGCTGTCCGAGGACCCGGCGAACACCGCGACGCAGGCCGCGGCGCTCAGCGAGATCTCCGGCAAGCCGGTCGCCGACGTCGCCCGGGTGATCGATCTCAGCGGCCGCTACGGGGCGGAGCTCGCCACGGCGGAAACGATCGACGACCAGACGATCGTCACAGTTCTGACGAACCCGGCGGACACGGCGGCGACGGCCACAGCCGAGGGCGAGATCGCCGCGAAGCTCGGCCTCACCCCGGAAGTAGCCCACACCAGGCTCACCGACCTGCGCGCGGTGCCGCTGCCCGATCTGCTTTTCATGGACGCCAACGGCGACGCGGTGCAGCAGGCCGCCGACCAGCTCACCGCACTCGCCGCCGTGCCCGCGGCGGACCTCGACTACCTCGACAAGTACGGCACCCCGTTGCAGAACCCGAAGGTGCAGGCGGTGCTGATGTACCTGGACGAGAACGGGGCGAAGGTACAGAAGGCCGCGGAGGACTCCCCCGGCCAGTGGCAGACCTACTTCTGGATCGCTGTCGCGGGTGAGCTGGTGTTCATCCCGCTCATCTTCCTGATGGCCGGGCCGTGGCGCCCCAGCACCGCCCGACGCCAGGAGCAGGAACATCAGGTGATGGTCGACGCCGAGTTGGCCCGCCTCAACACCCCCACCACACCCACCACCGCCAGCTCCCACGGATCATCCGGAACGGCTGCGGAGTGAGGCTGTTCTCCGTCACATCCATGATCAGAGATGTACCCGAACCACCGCGAGAGACGCTCCAACTCGGACCGACGTCGCGGTGGGGCCCGGGCGGGCGAGGTCTCCGGACGAGAAGATGTGCCGCCAAAGTCGGCCGACTTGGCTGGATGAAACAGGCCCGTTGGACGGGCGTATGGTTGGGGCGGTAGCGGACCGCTGGCCCAGCCCCGACCCGTTGGAGACGACGATTTTTCTGACGGGAGCGAGGTCGGTGCTCCACCGCCCGACCGCCGCCACGGCGGGATCCGGCGAGGTGGTCCCGCAGGCCGACGCCCGGCTCCCCAAGCCTACGATGATCGCCAGACACGGGCTGCCTCATCTCATCGAGGCGACGGTCATACCGGCGGTTCTTTTTCTTGTCGTCCTGCACCTTTCCAGCTTCACTTTGGCGGCGTTGGCCGCGCTGGTGTGGGAATACGCCGCGGTGAGCCGGCGTGTGGCCACCAGGCGGCGCATCCCGGCGCTGCTGGTGCTGTCCTCGGTCGGGCTGACCGTGCGCACCGCGGTAGCGATCATAAGCGGCAGCGCCTTCGTCTACTTCCTTCAGCCCGTCATCGTCGCTGGAATCATCGGAATGATGTTCCTGCTGTCCGCTCTTTCTCCGCGGCCCCTCGTTCATCGGCTGGCTCGCGACTTCTGCCCGCTGCCTCCCGGCGTGACGGCCCGGCCCGGCGTGCGCAAGCTGTTCCTCGGGCTCACCCTCCTGTGGGCGGCGGTGAATCTCGGGAATTCCGCTTTCACGTACTGGTTGTTGACATCCCAGACGACCGAGGTCTTCGTCGCGGTCCGCGGGATCACCGGCACCGCCCTGCCCGTCGTGGCCACGTTGATCACAATCGCCTGGTCGTGGCGGGTCGCCGGTCAGGAAGGTCTCCGCGCAGCTCGCGCGGCCTGATGGCGCTTCGCGGTTGTTCCCTTCGCGGGCCGCGTCGCGATCCCATGGCATCGTCGTGGGGTGCGCGCCGGCCGACCGGCGTTCCAGAACGGTGAAGCGTGCAACTACACGATTTTGCTGGCGAGCGCCTCGATCATGCGGCTCGTTGATATTCGTGGAGGAGGCCTGTACAGCTCCTACCGCCTGGGACCGGTCCCATGATCTGGTAGTTCGCGGCGCCTACCCGGCCCTCCTGCTGGCGCGTTCATTACTTCATGACGCAGACCAGCCACGTTTTGGATACGTCAAACGGTGGACGGCGTGTGACGATGGTCACAAGCCGGCCGCCGATCTCCTTGTGGGTGAGCGGAGAATGCGCTCGGTCAGCGATCGGCACCGTGCCCGGTGATGCCGGGCGTTTGCCCTCGGCCCCGAGTCCTGTCTAACGTTGTACTCGTTCCGGTCGGGAGCACGAACCCGCCGGGGCGCGTACGCCGGACCGACGCCGAGTTCTGCCCACGGTTCCGGTACATGTCATCTCATCTGTTCGCGGGGCAGAAGCGGCGAACCTGCAGGCGTTCGCCGGGCGGGTGCGAAGAAGCATTCTCCTCGTGGGCGCGGCCAGCCGATCGCGGTTTCACGTGCCGGTTTTCCGGGCATCCGCAGGTGTCGCGGGAAAGCATTTCTCTTGTCAATCCGCGCCAGGAGCACCCTGCGTAACCGGTCCGGAAGCGCGTGGCATGCAGACGGTCGGATGGGTGGACCCCGTCGGGGAGCATGCGTGCGCGGTCGGTCACCGGAGGCGAGGCGGGACCTGAACGAGCGCAACGTCCGATCTCGGCTGGTGGCCTGGATCGTGGCTGGGGCCATCGCGCTGACGTCGGCGGGCGTGATCGAGTCCGCGCGACCGGCCCTGGCGGCCGAGGCAGCGGCAGCAACGCCAACGCCGCCGGCGGCGGCGTCAGTGGCCATGCCGAAACGGCCCGTCTACACCGTGCACCAGATCCTTCCGCGGGCCCCGGCCAACGCCGTCGCGCTGACCCTGGACGACGGACCGAATCCCTCCTGGACGCCGCGAGTACTGGCGCTGCTCCGGAAGTACGACGTGCGGGCGACCTTCTGCCTTGTCGGGAGACAGGCGCAGGCCCACCCGGATCTCGTCCGGCAGATCGTCGCTGATGGTCATGCGATCTGTAACCACAGCATGACGCATCCCCAGCCGTTCGCTCACCGGTCCGCGGCCGCGATCGAACAGGAGATCAGCAGCGCCCAGTCCGCGATCGTGGGCGCCGCGGGCACCGCCCCGCGCCTGTTCCGCTCGCCGGGCGGCGACTGGTCGCCGGCCGTGTTCGAAGCGGCGGCCAAGCACAGCCTGACCCCGATCGCCTGGAACGTCGACCCCAGAGACTGGTCTCGCCCCGGTACGCAGAAGATCATCGACAGCCTTCTGACGGCGAAGCCCGGGGACATCCTGCTCTGCCATGACGGTGACGGGGACCGGCCGAGCGGGCACGGCACGGATCGCTCGGAGACGGTGAAGGCCCTGGAGGTGGCGCTGCCCAAGCTGAAAAGCAAGGGCTACACGTTCGTGACGCTGTAACAGGCGGCTACGCGGCTCCGCCCCAGGCGATCGCCGAGACCCGCCTGAACGCTGACGTCAGGCGCGCGCTGGGCCTCCCGGGCCGCCAGGGCAGGCCAGTGTGGTTCGTGCGGCCAGTCGTGCAGTTGGAGAAGCACCGCGTTGTTGGCATGCAGGAGCACGACCCGCGCGGCGAGGCGGACGACGGGGTCACCGGTGTGGCGTCCGGTCATAGCTCCCATCGTCGCGTCGACGCGTCGATATCGGGGCGAGGACTGACAGGTGAGGGCGAAGTCGCCATCGTGCCTGGTTTGTGATCTCCTGGCGAACGATGTCCTGGTCTGTATCCGTCACGCCATCCAGAAGTGCAGGGGCAAGCCGGACGCCAAGAAGGCCGTCGAGCTGGCGAGCCGGGATCCGGTACCGCTACATGTAGGGCCCATTCCGGCTCCAGAACCTGGCTCTCGGGCCGGGTCTTGACTACGTGCTGAACCGTGGAGCGTTCGACGCCTTCTGGCAGAGTTCACACCTCGACAATCTGGTGCGCCATCAGCACATCATCGCCTGCGTGAAGACACGGTCAGGCGGGCTGCCACAGCTCGATCCGATTACCCGCGGGATCGGTGACCCAGCCGAATCGACCGACGCCCTCCATGTCCTGCGTCTCTTCAACCACGTCCGCGCCCTTGGCGCGCAGTTGCGCGAGCATCGCGTCCAGGTCGCGGACCCGGAAGTTGATCATAGCCTGCTGGGCACGGGACCCGAAGTAGTCGGTCTCGGACTCGAACGTCGCGAACACCGTCAGCCCGACTTCCTGATGCCACAGGCCGTGCTCATCAGCGTCCAGGCCGAGGCAATCGCGATACCAGGCACCCAGGGCCACCGGGTCGGCGGCACGCATGAAGTATCCACCGATTCCAAGCACACGTTCCATGTCGCCATCCTGTCAGGACGGCGATCGGGCGAGCCAGTGCCACGCCATCGCCCGCTTCACTCCCCACCTCAATCGCCGGGGAACTCGTCAAGCAACGCGTGCGGGCACGCTTCGGCCCATCGCAGCTCGCGCCCACAGCGAAGATGGCAGCGTGGCTGATCCTTCCGACCTCGGGCCGAACGGCGGGGCGCTGTGGGCAAGGCCTGACGAGTGGGCATGGCAACGCACACCGCAGGGATGCGTCATCTGCACACCGCAGGGATGCGTCATCTGCACCGCTGGACCGCTTGATGTCATCGCCGAGCTCACCGGCGTCTGGGTGACGGCACCGTCGCCGCCGCTGGCCAGCAGCACGCCCGGACCGAACGCCACTCCGCCGATGTCCACTGATGTACGTCACGGGGCTGATGGCCACAGCGGGCGTCCGGGCTCGTCCATGCACGGTCCGGGCAGTCAGCGCTGGGGGGCGGCGCCGACAAGTGCGGCGAACTCGCCCCGCAGCGGCGGGAACGGCGGCAGTTGGGGCGGTTCCTGTGGTGGCGACGGGCCGTCGCCCCGGATCGCGGCGGCGAGCTGGCTGAACAGCAGGCGGATGGCCTCGGGTGAGGCCGCGGTGGCGGGCAGCGCGTCACGCAGCCCGGGAGGCTCGAGCAGGACGAGGTAGCCGAGCCTGCGGGCGGCGATCACCGCGGGCCAGATCGCTCGGGCCGCCTCTCCCGGCTCGTTCTCTGCCTCGGCGTGCATTTCGGAGAGCCATTCCAGCGTCGCCTCGACGTGGTGGCGCGCCGCCCCCCGCCGCCGTTCGGTTGGGGGACGCCGTTGATCGGGCGCTCCGTGTCGCGCAGGGTGCTCGAACGTCGGGACTGGCCGCAGGGCCGGGGGCGTCCTTCCGGTGCGGGACTCGACCAGCAGGTTCGCCAGGAGAACGCCGATCGCACGCAGGCAGTCGGCCAGCGCGTCCGGCAGTCTCTGGGCGGCGGCCCGCGGCCAGAGGACCAGCGAGGCGACGAGGCCGACGACGAGCCCGAGCAGCGTGCCGAGGAGCCGCGACGTGACCAGCGGCCCGGCCAGTTGCTCTGGGCCGGCGAACTCGGCGACGAGCATCGTCGACGGCATGACCAGGAGCGCCCCGATACCGCCGTTGGCGGGGCCGAGCAGTTCGATCGCGGCCTGCAGGACGGTGATGGTCAGGATCAGCCACCACACCGGGAAGGGGACCACCAGCAGCGCGAAGGCGGCGAGCGTGCCCAGCGCGGTTCCGAGCAGATGCTGCAGGGTGTGCTGCCCGGCGACCCGGGCGGACCGCACCTCCAGGACGGTGGCGGCGGCTACCGGAGCCCAGAAGGGCCGGTCGATACCGGCGGCGATCGCGAGCAGCGCCGCCGCGGCCGTGGCCAGACCACTGCGCACCGCCCAGGGCCACGCCGGGGACCGAAGCCGCAGCCCGTCCGCGAGGAGGTCCCGGGTCGGCGCGATGATCGGCGCCACCGGCCGCACGCCCGTCGGTTGCGTCATCTCGGCCACCGTCGCGGCGAGCCGATGCCACGCCCGCGACGTCTGGTCCTGCCCGCGCCGCGCCGCCACCCGGCCGGGGTGGATGGGTGGCCCGATGGTGATGGGCCGCGACGCAGGCCAGGGGCGCCGCCCTGCGTGGGTCGGCGCGTCCACGCGGTCAACCAGCACGTACGCGCGGGCCGCGGCGCCCGCCCAGGCGGTGGCCAGCGCCGCGTCGCCAGCCAGTCCGGGGTCGGCGGGGGGCGCGCGACGCCACCACCGCGCACGCGTGCTTCGGTCCGGGTCGTACCGGCCGACGGAGACGCCGGCAGCGTAGTCCCGCAGGCGCCCGGACACGCTGGCGGGCGGCCGACGCCCGGTGAGCGTCGCGTAGTCCACGATCCGGGTGAAGACGCGACGCAGACGGGCGGCGATCGCGGCGAGCTGACCGCCAGGGCGGTCCCGGGCAACGATCACCTCCGCCCGGCGGATCTCCCGCTGGGCGTCGTGACGTGTGACCTCTGTCCGCCCCGTCCCCAGTGTGTCGGACATGGTCGCGAGCGCCTCGAGTGCCTCGGCGACCGCGCGCCGGCTTGGCCCGGCCCGGTCCCCGCGGGCAACGATCATCGTGAGCAGGTAGGCGAAGGCCGCGCCGGCCAGGGTGAGTCCGGCCCGCGTCACGACCGGGGCAACGCCCGGCGGAAGCTGGGTGGCGACCGCGCAGGCGACCACGATCGGCACCGCGCCGGGCGGGGGCGCGAGCAGGGCGGCGAACAACGCTGTGGCGACGAACGCCACCGTGGCCACCACGATGGCCGTGCGCCACGGATTCCCCCAGGCCACCGCCCCCAGGCTTCCCGCCGCGGCAGCTCCCACCGCGACCACCGGCAGCGCCCGGCTCCGGTAGCGCCAGCTGGACCTCGGGTAGTAGATCGCCGTCGCCGCGCCCAGAGTCGCCGTCAGCCCCAGCGAGAGCTGTCCTGTCAGCTGCCCCGCGGCCAGCGGGATCCCCGTCGCCAACGCGCTGACCAGCGCGAGGCGCCCCCGCCCGGGCGGGGGCCGCCGCACTGTGAACGCGCCCCGCAACGAAGCCGGACCCGACTCGGACGCTCCCCGCCGCACCAGCTCCACCCCGGCGCTATGCCCACCCCCTCGGCACCACGAGCCACCCCCGCGGGAAAACGCCGCTCACGGGGTGACCGCCGAAGAGTCGATCGGCATGGTCGCCGACGTCCTCGCCCTCGCCGCCCACGGCTGTCCACCTACTCCAGGTAGGGATGGGAACATCCCCGCGCCGGCGGATGCTGGCACGAAGCGTGAGCCCGCATCGAACGGATCCGGGCCCGTTCGGGGACGACCGCGGTTCGCCGCGCTTCTATCACCGAGACGCCCCGACGCCAACTCGCCTGGAGATCGCGTGACCGAGACGACGCCCAGCGACAGCCCGATGGACTGGATAGCTGATCACACCCGCCGCTATCTCGACAGCGGCGGTGCCGATGGGCACATCTGGTACGGCATCGACGGTTCGTTCGAGCGGGGAGCCCCGACGCTGCTGTTGACGACGCGGGGCCGTCGCAGTGGGAAGCCGCGCCGCACGCCCCTGATCTACGGGCGGGACGGGAACGACTACGTCGTCGTCGCATCGAAGGGCGGCTTTCCCGAGCACCCGCTGTGGTATCTGAACCTGCTCGCCCACTCGGAGGTCGAGTTGCAGGTCGGGACGGAACGCTTCCCAGCGAAGGCCCGGGTGGCGGAGCCCGCCGAGAAGGCCCGCCTGTGGCTCACGATGACGGCGCTCTGGCCGGACTACGATGCCTACCAGAGCGGGACGGATCGGGATATCCCGGTCGTGCTCCTCGAACGGACCTGAGCCGGGGGCCGGCCCGAAGAACCACTCCGCGCGCTCCCAGTTCCAGACGGCTCTCGTAGATCACCAGACGGCCGGCAGTGGACGACCAGTACCTATCCGGAGTAGTGACGCTGGCCCTTCCGCCAACGGAACTCCCGGACCTGCAGCCCACCGGCAACCTCGTCCACGGTCAGCCTGTCGAGCGTCGTGTCGACGACCGCGCCGTCGTCGGTGCGGTACCGCACCCGCATTCGGCGAGTCCGCAGCCCAAGATCCGTCGACATGCCGCCGATCTTCCTTGGTCAACCAGACGACGAGCTGGCGAGACATCACCACGCGCCGTACCTGATTCGCGCCTTCGCAGATTCGGGCCGCGATCCTTGAAGATCCAAAACATCCCCTCTACCTGGGCAACTGCAGCGCGCGACTCTGGACGAGTACACAAACTCGCGTCTTGCCCGTGGCAAGGAAATCGCGAGTCCAGAAATCTCGCGAACGGGCAGATTCTCTCAGCCAGAACAACCCATCCAATGCGTAGCACTACAGAACACGGACATCGTCGCCGACTACTCACCACAGGACACGCGCCGCCAAAATCACATAGGAGCCTTAGTCGACACTGTCTAAGCCATCCCTGTCGACTGCGTCTCCGATCACTTCGGGGCCATCTCAAGATCTCGCGATGGCTCCGACCTGGCTGCATCACTCGCGACAGGTAGCCATCGACGGTCAGTTAGTCGTCCCGCAAGGAGCGACATCGACCACACGGTCGCATCTCAACGCCAGCCCACCACGGGCACGGACGTTTTAGTGCAGTTTGTGCTGGTGACACACTGGCCGCGTGACAAGTGGGGATGTCACCGATGAGGCGGACGACGCGGCGGAGGAACGCGACTTCTTTATCAGTTACACCAAGGCGGACCAGGGGTGGGCCGAGTGGATCGCCTGGGTACTGGAGGAGACCGGCTATCGGGTGCTACTGCAGGCGTGGGACTTCGTGCCTGGCTCGAACTGGATAGTCGGCATGCAGAATGGCGTCCGGCGCGCAGCCCGCACCCTGGCAGTGCTGTCGGACAGCTATGCCCGTTCGGTGCACGGCACCGCTGAGTGGCAGGCCGCGTGGAAGGCGGATCCGACCGGGGTGCGGCGCAGATTGCTCGTCGCCCGGGTGGCGGATTGCGATCGACCCAGTTTGCTTGACCACGTCGTGTCGTTCGACCTGTTCGGGATCTCACAACATCAAGCCCGCAATGACCTGTTACAGGCGGCCAAGCTCGCGGTGTCCGGTGGGCGAGCAAAGCCGACCAGCGCGCCGTCGTTCCCATCCGATTCCTCGGGTGCCCCAGCCACGCCTCCGTTTCCGGCTGGCTCCGCCGCCCCCGACCTCGGCGGAGTCGCGCCGGCCTTGAGCCGCGGCAAGCCCGGCGGTGGCGAGACGGGGAATGTGCTCCCATCAGGCGGGCCAGCCGTCGGAGTCAACTACCGCGCAGCGCTCGCGCGGCGGTTCACCGGGCCTTTCCAGTCGCTACGACAGGCTGTGATCCCGCTCGACCCACTGCCGGGTGACCTGCGGCTCGCTGATCCGGCGGACTTGGACAACCCGGTCAGCCGATTCCGGGGCCGCACCGAGTTGATCGGCCGGATCGACGCCTTCCTGAACCGTTGCGTCCAGCAGCGCCGCGGTGGCTATCTGCTCGTCGAGGCCGAAGCCGGGATGGGCAAGTCCGCGTTGGCCACCTACCTCGCGTACACCCGGGTCTGGCCCGCGCACTTCACTCGCCTCGCCGAAGGCCGCTCGCCGCAGATCGCGCGGCGTAACCTCGGCGCGCAGCTCATCGCCCGCTGGCAGCTTGAGGACGCCGCACCAGACGGAGTCCTTCCCGAGCGCGCCGAGTCGACGGCATGGTTGTCGGGCAGGCTGTCCGAGGCCGCCGCCCGCCGGGACCGCGAAACGCCAGGTGTGCCGGTGGTGCTGCTCATCGACGGTCTGGACGAGGCCCCGCTGCCCCCGACAGGCGAACTGTCGTTTGGACTACCGCCAAGCCTTCCCCCGGGAACGGTCATCATCGCGACGACGCGGCCAAAAATGGTCGCGGTGCCCGCAGAGGCACGAGTGGTCGAGCGGATCGACGTGGAAAGCGCGGCCAACCACCGCGACCTGCTCAACTATCTGACTGCCATCACCGCCAGCGATCCCGAACTGTCCGAGGCGTTGCGCATCTCCGGGCCTTCCGTTGATCGATTCTGCCGTATGCTCCTGGACCGCTCGGGCGGAGTGTGGATCTATGCGCTGACCGTGCTCGATCAGATCCGCGACCACGCCCGCGACCCCGCCGACGTCGCCCGCCTGCCCTCAGGACTGGCCTCCTACTACGCCGACACTGTGGCCCGCTGGCGCGCCGAGCTCGGCGTGAACCGCTGGCGAAACCATGGGCTGCCGGTGCTGGCCACGCTGGCAGCGATCCCGGCAGCTGCACCTTCTGCTGCCGCTCTGTGCCGGCCAAAGCTAGCTGAGGACCCTACCCAGCGGAAGAATCAGAAACTGCTGATGACGATCTCTGTGCGCATCGTAGGTCCATGCCTTTCGATCCGCGCTCGGCGTCAAACCCACATCGAGCACCCTTCCATCGTGGCAGCTCTGGATGATCCAGCCCAACCGGTCGGGCGAGGCTGCAAGCAGCCACCGTTGTACCGCGCCGGCGTGTTCTTCCCACAGAATTAACGGGGCCTCGTTCCTATCCTCCGGGGTCTTGTCGAACACCATGCCACTGCTGGCCGAGACAATGAGCAGTTCCCTGGACCCACGGGATGGTCGTTTGAAGAACCACTGGTCGGCGAGGTCGCCATATGCAGCTTGCAGGTAAGGCTGCCAACCCAGCTGGCACTTCTCCGGAGTCCTTAGAGCCAGCCCGGACTTGCGCTCCAGGATCATGAAAGGGCCCGCTAGATCCCGTCTCGGTCCAAAATAACTGAGGATGTCCGGTACTTGAATCGACACCGAAGCGAACCCAGGGATGCCAACCTCGATCACGGCGTCGACCTTCACACGCTCCCTCACAGCAGGTCCCCCTCGTCGCAGCGCAGAAAGATCGTACCGATTCCACAGGGCGGCTTGAACTCGGGTCCACCCCAGGGCTTCGGCGAGGTAGCTCACCGCGTTGGTCTGTCGCAGGCTGTGACGAGGAGTGGGAGCACCCGGTCGCGGTTGGCAGCGACCTGCTCGA
>NZ_MBLO01000033.1 GCF_001854805.1 Pseudofrankia coriaricola | reverse complement strand
TTCGGAAGGGATAACCGCTGAAAGCATCTAAGCGGGAAGCTCGCTTCGAGATGAGGTCTCCCACAGGGTTAACCTGGTAAGGCCCCCGAGAGATGATCGGGTTGATAGGCCAGATGTGGAAGCACAGCAATGTGTGGAGCTGACTGGTACTAATAGGCCGAGGGCTTGTCCTACAAAGATGCTACGCGTCCACTGTGCGGTTCCCGAGGAACGGCAGACCACCCCCCACTCGCCGTGGGGGGAGTGGTGTCGATAACTCGATAGTGTTTCGGTGGTTTTGGCGGAGAGGGTACGCCCGGTCCCATTCCGAACCCGGAAGCTAAGTTCTCCAGCGCCGATGGTACTGCTCGGGAGGCCGGGTGGGAGAGTAGGTCACCGCCGAACAATCATTGACGGAAGGCCCGTCGTCCCCCAGAGAACACTCTGGCGCGGACGACGGGCCTTCCGCATATCCACACCCCCCACACCCGCGACCACACCGCCGGCCACCGGCCCACACACCTCCAGACCCGGCCCCGACACACCACCCGGCCCACCCCGACCAGCCCGCCCGGCGACCTGCGCCCACGGACCTGCCCGAACGCGCACCACCCCACAGCGCAACAGCGACCCACCCGCCTCCGGCACAGGCCGCCCCGCCACCAACCGAGGACGCCCCAGCACCCGACCGCGTACCGCGGAACCGTGTGGATCTCCGCGTTCCGCGGAACCGTGTGGATCTCGGCTTGTGTGGGCTCAACTTGGGGCTTGCGGTGGAGCTCAGCCTGGGCTTGGTCGATCAGGGGTGGCGCTGGGCGGCCAGGGAAGGTCCCATCGGCCGCCTAAACGCCACGGCTTATCCGCCAGACGATGAGTCCCGGCTCTAGTGGGCTCGGGGCTGGCCGGACGTTTCGTGCCTCTGGTGGAACCGCCGCGGTCATGCTCTCGTCCAAGACGAAGAGATCGGGCTCGACGGGTGGAGGTGGCCGATGATGGGCTCCCGAGGCCGGCGGATGGCGGCATTTCTCGTGGGAGGGGCTCCGCTCGTACTGCTCCTGACGGCGGGGTGCTCCGGAGACACAGCGGCATCGCCGGCGGGCCGTTCCGTCGCGCCGTCTGTGACAGCGACACCAGCGATACCGCCCCCGACGGTCCCGTCGACCGCCCTTTCGCCCGGCGGACCCGCTCGACCTGAGGGGACGGTCTCGTCAACACCTGCTGGCACGCCGAGTCCACCGGCTCGATCCACTCCGCGGACAGACCCGACGGGTGGTGAGTTCACGCTCGCGCCAGGCGAGACCTGGCGGGCGTCCGACGGCGGGCTGACGCTGACTTTCGTCAGCGTGAGGCAGGACAGCCGGTGCCCGGCATCGGAGCGTCTGCAGTGCGTCTGGGCGGGCGATGCGGTAGTGGCCCTTTCGGCGGCCGTTCCCGGCCAGGCGGCGATGACGATCGAGCTGCATACCCATCCGAGCTCCGCTACGACCGCTACGGTTGCCGGCTGCGAGGTCAGGCTTGTCCGACTCGGGCCTGACAACAGCGTCGAGGGGCCCGACCCGGGCGACTACCGGGCTTCCCTTCGTGTACGCCGGCCCTGAGAACGCTCTCGGCGGTCTCGGCTCTGCGTTTCTGTTCCCCGAAACGATGGGCGGAGCGGAGGTGACTTCTGGACAGCAATGACGGCGCGTGCCGCTGGCACCGTTGGACCGGGCCCCGACGCCACCCAAGTGTCGGCGCTTTCCCCGGTGCTCGATCGGGGGGTGCCGAAGGACAGCATCCCAGGTCGGCCAGTCCGGGCATCGGTGCCTCTGATCGATCATTTTGATGCTCTGCCCGCTCGTCCGCGACGGTCTCCGCGCTCCGCGGACTGCGCGCGGTGAGCAGGCGGCATCCCGCCGTCCCGCCATCCACCACTACGGGCTCAGTGCCTCTCGCCTGTCGCCCTTCGTCCCCGGTGCCCGACCTGCGCCCGACGATGATCTCCGCGTTCCGCGGAACGCGCGCGGTGAGCGGCCCGCCCTGAGGCCCGCATATTCCAGCCGGCGCGGCCCGCCTGACAGCGGTCGCAGGTGACGTGGTCGAGGCGTGACGGTGGTCCCGCGGGCGCGCGGTGTCCGGGTTGCTGTCGAAGACGGTCTCCCGTTCCGCGGAACGCATGCAGCCGGCGGGCGTTCGCACCATCGCGGATCGGCGAGCGCGGACAGGTGCGGCCCGTTCGGCTGAGGCAGCCTGCCGCACGTGACCTGGCATCCGTAGCCGGGGGCGGTGGCCTTTGCGTTGCGGGGAGACCGCGTTAGTCGCATCGCGTTGAGCCGAGCCGGCGATCGCGCGGCGCGGGCGTACCGCCTCCGAGCGGACGGGCTCGTACCATGCCGTCGCCCTGGATCCGCGAGTGCGCCTGAACGGGGCACGCAGAGGCGACGGGAGGGGGATGGTGGGAAGAGGCCGCCGCTGTGTCAACGTCACGTGGAGGAATTGATGAGCCAGCTGACCACTACGAGCACGCGGGTCTCGCCGATGACCAGGCGGGCGTCCTTCCGGGCGATGACCGAAGGCACCGTGCAGGACTGGCGAATCATCGAGGAGGCCAGCGAAGAGCTGGAACGCGGCCTGCCCGATCGGGTTATCGCCCATTTGGGGTTGTTGGGCGGCGAGCATGGCGGCTTCGCGGTGGACCGGCTGACCCACAGCCTGCAGGCGGCGACCAGGGCGGAACGGGCTGGCCGCGACGATGACTACGTGCTCTGTGCGCTCCTGCACGACATTGGCGACACCCTCGCCCCGTACAACCACGCCGACATCGCTGCCGCCATCGTGAAGCCGTTCGTGTCGCCCGAACTGCACTGGATGGTTCGGTACCACACCGAGTTCCAGGGCTACTACTACTTTCAGCATTTCGGGCTCGATCGGAACTTTCGGGACAGGCATCGCGGCAACCCGAACTTCGACCTCACCGCCGAGTTCTGCGCCGAATACGACCAGACCTCGTTCGACCCCGGCTACCCGACCAACCCGGTGGAGCACTACGAGCCGCTCATCCGCGATCTGATGGCGGCCCCGCGCCGATCCAGCTCCACGGCCGTCGACTGAGCCGGGCCGGGTCAGGGAGGCCGGGCCGTGGGGAACTCGCCCAGCCGATGGCCATCGGCCGATCGCCGACGATCGGGCGGCCCGACAACTGGACCGCTGACGGCCCGACGGCCGTCGGGCCAGGCGGCCGTCGGGCCTGACAGTCGGCCGGCTCGACAAGTTCTCGGCCGCCCGACGAGCGGTCCAGCGGTCGCGCCACGGGTTCTCGGGCGAGCCGCTCAGCGCTCGTTCGCGCCGGGTACTCGATGCGGCACGGCCTCCGCGGCCAGGCATAGGTCGTGTGACGGGTGGTCTGGCGCACGGGTGTTGGATGAACATGCGAAGGCATGTATAGAATTGCGGGCGCAGGTGCGGGTCAGGTCATAGCGTCCGGGGCGGGGCGCGGGCTGCTGGCCAGGCAGGCTGTAATCCGTCGCTTGGCCCTGGTGAGGGTCACTGAGCGGCGGGACGCCGGGAACCGCCGTCGTGATGCGGCGGAACGCGGGAGACTTGGGCATCCGGAGCCGCCGATGGCGGCCGGCCTGATGCTGGCTGGTCACGGATCCAACTGGCCCATCGGACGGGAGCGGGACGACATGGAGATCAAGGACCTCAAGGGCGAGAGCGTCGCCTTCTTCGCGTCGGGTGGGCTTGACAGCTGCACGGTCACCCACTGGCTGACCTCGCACGGTGTCAAGGTCATCTGCTTCACCGCGGACCTCGGCCAGCCGGACGAGAGCGAGGGCCTCGACGTCGTCGCCGAGCGGATGAAGGCCTGCGGCGCGGTCGAGGCTGTCGTCGTCCCGCTGCGTACCGAGATGGGCGAGGCCGGCATTCAGGCTGTCCAGGGCCTCACCCGGTATGAGGGCCGGTACTGGAACACGACCCCGCTGGGCCGGTACGTCACGATCCGCGGAATGCTTCCGCACATTCTCGAGCGTGGCATCAAGATCCTCAGTCACGGTGCGACCGGCCGGGGCAACGACCAGGCCCGGTTCCAGCTCGTCCCGAACATGCTGGCGCCCAGCGTCTCTGTCTACGCGCCCTGGCGCGACCAGGCTTTCCTCGACACCTTCGGCGGGCGCGAGGAGATGATCGACTACTGCGAGAAGCACGGCCTACCGATCCGGGCCACCCGCACGTCTCCATACTCCACCGACGCCAACCTGCTCGGCCTGACGCACGAAGCCGGCGTGCTCGAGTCGTTGACCACCGGCGCCAACTTCGTCAACCCGATCATGGGTGTCCGCCCGGTTGACGCCCCTGACCAGCCGGAACTGGTCACGGTCGTGTTCGAGAAGGGCCGTCCAGTCTCGATCGCCGGCCAGGCGATCTCGGACGCGGCGGAGGTCCTTGAGCTTGCCAACCAGATCGGTGGCCGGCACAGCGTCGGCATCAACCTGCACCTGGTTGAGAATCGTTTCGTCGGAGTGAAGTCCCGCGGTGTCTATGAGGCACCCGGCATGGAGCTGTTGGGCAGCGCCTACGAGTACCTGCTGCAGACGATCCTCGACCGCCGGGCCAGGAAGATCTTCGAGTTCGCGTCGGACTTCCTCGGCGAGCAGCTGTATCAGGCCTATGGCGAGGACCTTGGCTCGCAGCTCGCGCGCAAGGTCGTCTCCGAGGTCGCCCAGCTCGCCACCGGCTCGATCACGCTTGAGCTCTACCGGGGCACCGTCAACTTCGCCGGCGCGGCGGACATCCCGCACTCGCTCTACAGCGAAGAGGACGCGTCGATGAGCCGGGTCGGCGCCTTCGACCACAAGGACTCCGAGGGCTTTCTGCAGGTGCTCGGCGTCGGCGCGCGGACGGCGTCCCGTGCCGGCCAGGTCCAGGGACTCCTTGAGACCGAGTAGCGCGAACCCGCTCGCGTCCCGCCCAGAGGCGGAGATCGGGCGGTTTCCCGCGGAGGGTCCTCGGCCCGACGGGCTCGCCACCGTCACCCGACGCTGACCAACGATTCCTCCCCCACCGGTGCCTTGCCGCAGCCCTCCACCCCCACCAGCGCATGACGCGACTTCGGACGACGGACGTTGGAACGGCGGACCGAGCCGGAGATCCCCCTTCTCGGACCGACTGCCGAGGCGGCCCGGGGCGGACATCCCGCGACAAAGGGTGCTCTAATACCGTCTCGGGTGCTGGGCGGCTGATGGGATGGTGAGCGGTGCGCGGCTACCTGGCGGAGCCCGTCGAGATCGAGGCGGCGCTGCTCGGCGCCGAGAACGTCTCCGACGCGGTGGTGGTGACCGACCGGGCGACTGAGCCGCCCCGGCTCGTCGCCTACGTGGTGCCGGCACCCGGCGGCGAGCCGTCGCCGGCGGCCGTCCGCCGCTCGCTGCTGGCGGCCGGGCTGCCCCAGTCCGCGGTTCCGGCGACGGTCGTGGTCGTGCCCGGGCTGCCGCGCACTGTCCTGGGCGATGCCGACCGGACCGCGCTGCCGTCGGCCCCGCCGCCCCTGGCTGGCGACGAGCCGCGCAACGACTGGGAGGAGGCCGTCGCCGGGGTGTGGGCGCGGGCGCTGGGCCTGCGGACCGTGGGCATCCACGACGACTTCCGGGCGCTGGGCGGAGACGATCCGCTCGTCCAGGAGATCGCAGCGCGGATCGAGTCCGAGCTCCGGGTGCCGCTGCCGTTCTCGGCGGTCGCGCAGGCCAACACGGTCGCCGAACTCGCCCGACTGGTCGCGCAGGCCGACGCCGACATCGACACATTGCGCCACCATGACGTGCTCCCGCTGCGCACCGACGGCGCGGGCACGCCGCTGTTCTGCTTCGTGGGCGCGGGAGGCTATGCCGTCGTCATGGCGGGGATCGCGACCCATTTCGCCGGCGAGCGGCCGGTCTACGCGATGCAGGCACACGGGCTGTCGCACCGTGCCGTCCCGGACTGGTCGGTCGCGGCGATCGCGCGTCGGCACGCGCGCACGATCCGGCTCCTTCGGCCTCGCGGGCCCTACCTGTTGCTCGGGCACTCGTTCGGCGGCGTGATCGCGCTTGAGGTGGCCCAGCAGCTCACCGCGATCGGCGAGGAGGTGGCCCTGCTCACGATCGTCGACAGTTTCCCACCCACGAAGGTGAAGCTCACGTTGTCCGGGTCGTTCGTCGAGTCGCACGGCGAGGCCCCGCCCCCACCGACACCCTCGCTGGCCGCCGAGGCCGAGCCTGACGCGGATGGCGACGGCGGCGCGGCCCGGAAGCTGCGCGTCATGCTCGACCGGGCCGCACAGCTGGCCCGCCTGCCGCTGACCGGCATCGTCCAGTTGCCGGACACCTGGCACACCGACAACTTCCTCAACCAGTCCCGGTTCCTGATGATGGCCTACAAGCCGCGGCCCTACCTGGGACGCGCCCTGCTGTGGGATGCCCGCGATACCGAGACGGGCCTCCGGCCGGTCGAGGGCCCCTGGGGCGAGATCCTTACCGGCGACGCGGTGGCCCGCACCGTCGTCGGCGACCACAACAGCGTGCTGCGCGAGCCGCTCTTCGGCCGGCTGGTCGACGACATGCGCGCCATGCTCGCCAGCGCGCCGGATCGGGATCTGGCGGCCTCGCCCGGCTCGCCGACCGCTGGTTGGCGGTAGGCAGCCGGCCGGCCGGCCGGGGCTTTGCCCGGACCCCAGACAGGGATGCCGCGTCGGGTCCCAGCCTGTGCCTCGTCTGGGCGTCCTCGGCCGCCGGCACCGCCCGTCGCCGCTCCGGTCGCCGCGGTGGGTGCCCACGACACCCGTGAAGCTCGCGGATACGCCGGGCCTACGGGCGTCCGTGAGCACACTGGCCACGGCCTGCCCGAGCGGAGGACTACCGTAGAGGACAGCGCATCGCCAGCGCCGCCTGAGGTGCACTTGCCTGGGTGGGTGTCCGGCGGTGATGTGTCATATCAGCGACCCGCCCGTCAGGTGATTTCGCCTGTCAGTGCTGGTGGCCGGTCGCCGGGGCCGCCCGGGTCTCGGCATCGGCGTTTCATCCGGCACGGTGCCGGCCATGCTCACAGGCTCTCAACCGATTCACCGAGGCCCATTCTCCGAGGGCCATGCCGGTCCCGCCGATCCGCGGCGAGCCACCGGCCGCCGCCGGCCCACCGCGGCTGGCGGAGGGGCCCGTGCGGGCAGCCGCGTCGGGACCTGTGCGCCACCGCCCGCCTCCGGGTGGGATGTGTGGGCGAGGTGCCCCAGCGGGGCGCGGTCACGAAGCTAGACGAACGTAACCAGAAGTCAACAGTGGAACCCACGATGGCGTGGGCCGATCGGAAGCGATGACGATGTCGAGCTCTGCAGTCCCTCCGTCTCCCACAGGTGGGGAGCCAGCACGTCCGTCGGCTTCCCGAGGGTCCACCCCCGCCCCGCGCCGCGCTGGCCGCGCCGGTGGCGGGCACGGCGGCGCCGGTGGCTGGTCCCGCTCGGCCGGTGGCGGCGCGGGCGGGCGGCGCGCGGCCGGCGGCCAGGCGCGGGGGGCAGCGGGCGCGGGCGCCCAGCGGCCACATCGGCCCTCGGCGGCCGGTGGCCCGAACCGGGCCGGGGGATACCGGCGCGACGAGGCTCCCGGACATGGTGAGGCGACCGGATGGTCGCGCGGGCGACCTGCCGAGGCCGGAGGGCCGGGCGACGACCGGCGTCGGGATGGCTTCCGCGGTGACCGAGGCTCCGGCGGGGCGGCGGGCCGCGGCGCCGGCGGCCCGGCGACCCGATGGGGCGGCGGTGAGCGTCCCCGCGGTGGTGCCGGTGGTGCCCGGCCGGACCGGCCCGCGGCAGCGCGTGAAGGTTCCTATCGCCGCGACGGCGACGAGCGGGGCGACCGCCGGCCGTACGCGGGCGCCGGCGGTGCCGACCGGTCCGGCACGCGTGGTGGAGACGGCTTCCGCGGCGGCGACAACGCCCGTGGCGGAGCCAACGCCCGCGGCGGAGAAGGGTTCCGCGGAGGTAACCGCCCGGCCGGCGATGGTCCGTCCGGCGGACGGGGTGGCTCCGGCTGGCGCGAGCGGTCCGGTGGCGCCGGGCCGTCCGCCCGTGGCGGGCAGGGGGACCGCAGGGGAGGGCATGACGCGGCCGGTGGCCGGCCTTCTGGCGCCCGCCAGACCGGCTGGAGCACGGCGGGCCGTGCCGGCGGTGACAGCCGTGCCGAGCGTCCCGGCGGCCGGCCGGAGCGCCACTGGTCCGCGGATGCGAACGGATCGGGGGAGCGCCCGCGTCGCTTCGGCCAGGCAGCTGGTCCGGCCGATCGGGGCCACCGTCCTGGCCCGGCGCGTGACGGCCACGGCAGCGACCGTCCGGCGGGGCCGGGCCGTCCATGGCGGGAGCGCGACGAACGGGGCGGCGAGCGGAGCGATCGGCGGGACGACCGTCCGGCCAGCCGTGGCGGAAGCGGACAGGGGCACGCCGGCCGCGACGGCTCCGCCGGTCGCGGCGGTTCCGGCCGGCCTGGTCAGTCCGGTCAGTCCGGTGGCTGGGGGCGCGGAGACGGGCAGCGTTCCGAGCGTCCCGCCTGGAGCGGGCGCTCCGATCGGGCCCCGGGCGCTGGCCGGCCGGACCGGGCGGACGATCATCGGGCCGAGCGCCCCAGCCGGCCGGCCTGGTCCGACCGGCCGGGCCAGGCAGACCGGAGGGGAACAGGAACGGACCGCCCCGAGCGGCCGGACCGCGGCGGTGACCGCACAGGTGGTTCCGGCCACGGCGGTGACCGGGCGGGCGGTTCCGGCCACGGCGGTGACCGCACAGGCGGTTCCAGCTATCGGGGCGACCGCGCAGGCGGTTCGAACTATGGCGGTACTCGCACAGGCGGTTCCAGCTACGGCGGTGACCGCACAGGTGGTTCCGACCGCGGCGGTAGCCGCCCAGGCGGTTCCAGCTACAGCGGTGACCGTGCGGGTGGCTCTGGCTACCGCGGTGACCGGACGGGCGGTTCCAGCGGTAACCGTCCCAGTGGATCCGGTGGCTATCGGAATGACCGCGCGGGCGGATCCAGCGGCTCTGGTGGATCCACCGGATCCACCGGATCCGGTGGATCCGGTGGCTCTGGTGGTTACCGGGGTGACCGTGCGGCCGGTTCCAGCTACCGGAGTGACCGTCCCGGTGGTTCCGGTGGCTATCGGAGTGACCGCGCGGGTGGATCCGGCGGCTACGGCGCGGCCCGCGCCGGCGATGCCCGTGACCGGGCGGGCGACGCCCGGGATGGTCGGACGCCCCACCGCCCGCCGCGGCCCGAGCAGGGGCCTCGAGACGGCCAGCGGTACGACCGGCCAACAGGGCGCCCGGACCGCCCCGCCGGCGGGGCGGACCGTGGCCGCCGGGACGATCGTCGTCATGGGGGGGAAAGCGGGCACGGCGACAGCCGGGGCGCCCGCTACGACCGTGATCGTGGCGAGCGTCGCCCGGCCGGTCCGCCGTCCTGGGCGCTGCCGGCCGAGGGCGCGGCGCCCGTAGCCCGCGAGGCCACAGCGGTCGAGCCCGCTGCCGGCCGCACGCCGCCAGCAGGGCCGGGCACGACCGTGCTGGCGGCGTCGCCGGCCACCGCGGCCGGCCCGGCAACGGCGAGCCAGAACGACACGGCGGCGTCCGCGCCGGCCGGAGGCGGCACGGCGGGCCATGGCACCTCCGGTGAGACGGGTGGCGGCGGGGCCTCTGCCCGGCCGGCGTCCATGGACGGCCATCGCGAGGCGGGCGCCTCGCGTGGTGATGCGGCCGGTGCGGCGAGAGGGCCCAGGCGCGAGGGTGGCTGGGGGACGTCGCCGCGCGGCCAGGGTGGGCCGCGGGCCGGTGACCGGGGACCGCGAGGCGGTGCCGCGGCGCGGCCGGGTGCTCCCGGACGCGGGGCGCGCGGGCACGAGGGCGAGTCGGGCCGGCCGGTCCGGCGCGCCGGGCGGGCCACGGACCGTCGGGCCGGGCCGGGAGAGCACGGCCAGGGGCCGGCGTTGACCACCCGGCCGCGCGTCGAGGCGCCGCTGCTGCCGGACGAGGCGCAACCCGAGCTGCTCGACCTGGAGGTCCGCAAGGAGCTGCGCAGCCTGCCGACCGGTCTCGCCGAGGTGGTGGCGCGCCACCTGGTCGCCGCCGCGATGTTCCTCGACGACGACCCGGCGCTCGCTCTCGCGCACGGCCGCGCGGCCGCGAGCCTCGCGGCCCGGCTGCCCGCGACCAGGGAGGCCGCCGGCATAGCGGCCTACCACGCGGGGGAGTACGCGACGGCGCTGGTCGAGCTGCGCACGGCCCGCCGGATGGACGGCTCGCCGCGTTACCTGCCCATGATCGCGGATGCCGAGCGCGGACTTGGCCGCCCGGAGCGGGCCATCGCCTACCTCAGCGACCCGTCGATCGAGACGCTCGACCCGGCTGGGCACGCCGAGCTGCTGATGGTCGGCTCCGGCGCGCGCCGTGACCTCGGCCAACCGGAGGCCGCGGTCGTCCTGCTCCATGACGAGGCGACCCGGCCCGGCGAGCCGCGGCCGTGGACGGCCCGGCTGCGCTACGCCTACGCCGAGGCGCTGCTCGACGCGGGCCGGCCGGGGGATGCGCTGCGGGCGTTCGAGGCGGCGGCGGCGATCGACGAAGAGGACGAGACCGACGCCAACGAGCGCGCCTATGAGCTCATGACCCAGCTCGCCGCCCAGGACGCCCAGGAGGCCACATCCGCGGACGAGCCGGTCGCCGCCAGGACGCCGGCGTCCGGAGCGGCGGCCTCCTCGGCCGACGAGACTGACTCGGGTGGCGTGGCGCCCTCGGGTGACGTGGCGCCCGGCGGCGCGGGCACGCCGAGCCAGGACGCCGCCGGTGGCGACGTGGTAGCCGGTGGCCCGGACGTGGCGATCAGCGATGAGGCCTCGGCGGCGGTCAGCGGCGAGGCATCAGCGGTGGTGGGCGGTGAGCCCTCCGCGGAGGGCGACCCGGGCCCGGGCGACTCCCAGGAGGCAAACGGCGCGAAGGGCGTCGCACCGGTGCTGTTCGACGACGGGAGCTCGTCGCTCGCGCTTCTCGGCACCGGTGAGCCGGCCGCCGCTGAGGCCGAGCCGGCCCGACGCGAGGCCGCCCGTCCCGGTGGCCTGCCGGACCTGAGCGTGCTGTTCAGCGGCCTGGGACTGCGCGAGATCCCGGCCGCCGAGCGCCTGCCGCTGGGTCAGGAGGCCTCCGCCGAGGCGAAGGCCGAGGGCCCCGCCGACGACGGGCAGGTGGACGACTAGCGGACGACAGGCTGCCATCGGCATGTCTCCCGCCTGAGTAACGGGAGCCCCCGGCGCCGGCCCTCGTCGCGCTTCTGCGGGGCGGTGACGGGTGGTGCGGTGGCGGGTGGTGCGGTGGCGGGTGTGGTGGCCAGGCCGGCGGGTCTGGCCACCACACCCGCTCAGGACTCGTCGAGGAGGCGGATGAGCAGGCCGGTGCGGGGCTTGGGGGTGAAAAGGGTCGACTTGCGCGGCATGCGCTCACCGGCCCCGGCGACCGCCGTCACGCCGGCGACCGGGGTGGGGTTGAGCAGCAGCGCGGTGCCGGCGCCGCCCGCCGCCGCGGCGATCGCGGCCGGGGCGTCGTGGAAGTAGTCGACGACGCCGACCTTGTCCTCCTGGCCCCAGACGTCGCTGATCAGCGTTAGGTGCGCGACCGTGACGTCCAGGCCGCGGAAGGCCGCCGAGCGGTCCGCCGGCAGGCTGCGGGCCAGTACCTCGGCGCTTGGCTCGGTCAGCAGGTAGGCGTCGCGGCCGTCGGTGATGGCGAACGCGTGCCCGGCCTGGCCGGCCTTGGCCAGCTCGTCGAGCAGCAGCGCGACGTCGGCGGAGCCCGCCGCGCCCGCCGTGGTCAGGTGGCGCACGGCGAACGCACCTTCGGCCCGGCGAGCGGCCTCGGCGACGGACAGGCCGCGCACGGCCCGGTGGATCGGGTGCACCTGCGGGCCGGAGACGGTCGCGTCGACGAGGAAGGTCAGACCGAAGTCCCACGGGCCGGGGCCGTCGTCGGCGGCGTGCCGTTCGGCCTGGTAGTGCCGGTAGGTCGCATAGCGGTGGTGGCCGTCGGCGATCACGGCGCGGCGCGGCAGCAGGTCGGCGGCGATCGTGACGAGCGTGGCCGGCTCGGTCAGCGCCCAGATCCGGTGCGCGACACAACCTCCCGAATCGCCTTCGCCGATTTGGGAGGGATCCCGGTCATCGGTGACCGTGGCGAGCAGCGGCTCGGTGGCGACGGTCTCCGCGACAATCCGACTGGTCTCGCCGCCGCCCTCGTAGAGCAGGAAGATCGGTTCGAGGTTGGCCCGCGTCGCCTGCTGCAGCGCCAGCCGGTCGGAGACCGGGCCGGCCATGGTGTTCTCGTGCGGCAGGATGATCCCGGCGTCCGGGTCGGCGAGCGCGACGGCGCCGACGAGGCCGCGCTGGCGGTGACCGTCCTGCTCCTCCTCGTAGACATAGAGCGCCGGCGCGTCGTCGCGCGCCAGGATGCCGGAGCCCAGCCAGTCGGCCAGGGTCTCGGCCGCGCGCGCGTAGCGGCTGCCGGGCTCGCCGGCCGAGCGGTCCTTGGGCAGGATCAGCCGGACCACGTTGTGCGGGTCGGCTGCCTCCAGCGCCGTCACCCCCGCGTCATCGATCACGTCGTACGGCGGGGACGTCAGCGCCGCCAGGTTCTCGGCGGCCCCGGCGGCGGCGGTGAACCTGGCCGCGCGGAACGGCGCGAGCACCAGGCCGGCGGGGGTGGGCACGTCGGTAGCGGCGGCAGCGGCGGCGTCGTCAACCATGGCCCGCATCGTAGGGGCCGCCGGCGGCCGCGCGATCGTGGAGCTTCGCCGGCGCGGCTGTGAAGCGACCTAGGTCACATGGCCGAGGCGCCGGTGCGCCCCTGCGCGAGCCCTGTCCCCGGCGGGACCGAACGACCCCTGACGGGGCGGTTCGCGGCTGGAGGTCCCACCGTCGACGCCTGGCCGGGCCCGGTATCCCCGTCCTGCCGGAGGGGGGAGAGCGTGCGGGGAGGCGCCGGCCGCCTGACCGCCAGGCGGTCAGGACCGCCCGGGCCGAGAGCTGGGCACGGGTGGCGTGCACGGGAGCGGGGCAGGGAAGCGGGGCAGGGAAGCGGGGCACAGACGGCCAAGGCGGGTCTGGGGCATGAGAAGCGACGAAGGGACGTACGCGGCGCGTCTGAGCGGAGACACTGGACGACGGGCAAGGTCCTCCACCCGGGCCCGGGTGGAGGACCTCGGCGGGTCCGCGCTGGGCGCGGATGGGCTGACGGGCGGGTGGGCGAGGGGCGTGACCGGCGGCGGCCGGAGACGCCCACCAGGCGGATGACGGTCTACCGGTTTGGCGTTGCAGGTCTTTGGGAGGCGCTGATGTCCGAGCAGTTCGACGAGGGCGCGCGGCAGTCCGGCCCGGCGGGCTCGCCCGCCGGGAGCGTGTACGACTGGTACACCCGCGGTGTCGCGCTGCACGGAGACGGCAACGCCAACGCGGCGGTCCAGCTGCTGGCGCACGCCTGCGCCGCCGAGCCGGAGTCACGCAGCGCGCGCGAGGCGCTCGCCCGTGCCCAGTTCGATGCCGGGCAGTACGACGCGGCGCTGGAGACGTTCGCCTGGATCGTGGACCAGGACCCGACCGACGACTATGCCCAGTTCGGCCTGGGGATGGCGGCCCGCCGCACCGGCGACCTGCCTACCGCGATCGAGCACCTGGCGCTGGCCGCGGCGATGCGTCCGGAGATCCAGCACTATGGCCGGGAGCTGCGGGGGGCCCGCGCGCTCCTGAACCGGGCCCGCTCCGTATGACCGACGAGGACGGCCGCCCAGAGCGGCCATTCCGTCGCCCACCAGGACGGATGCCTCCCACCCTGACGCCGGCGGACGACGCGCGCTGGCCGGCGGCCCGCGGCGCGGCGCGGTGACCGTGGCCGGAGAGCGGACACTCACCCGTGGCCAGGGGATCGACCCGGCCTACGGGCCGCCCCTGGGCGGCTCGGCGGCCGCGCCGGCGGAGCGGTTCGACGTCGCCCTGCTCGACCTCGACGGCGTGGTCTACCGGGGAGACGGGGCCGTGCCGCACGCCGCCGAGGCGATCGCGGCGGCCGGGGGGCGCGGGATGCGTTCGGCCTACGTGACGAACAACGCGCTGCGTACCCCGGAGGGGGTCGCGGCCCGGCTCACCGCGTTTGGCGTGCCGGCCCGCCCGGATGAGGTCATCACGTCGGCGCAGGCGGCGGCGCACGTGCTCGCCGAGCGGCTGCCGGCGGGCGCGGCGGTACTGGTCGTCGGCGGGGAGGGGCTGCGCGCCGCGGTCGCGGCCGAGGGGCTCACCCCGGTGACGTCGGCGGGTGACCAGCCGCTGGCCGTCGTCCAGGGGTTCGATCCCGAGCTGACCTACCAGCGGCTGAGCGAGGCGGCGCTCGCGGTGCGCGCCGGGGCGCTGTGGGTCGCGAGCAACGCGGACCTGACCGTGCCGACGGAGCGTGGCCTCGCGCCGGGCAACGGCGCCCTGGTCGCGATGGTCCGGGCGGCGACCGGCGCCGAGCCTTTGGTGACCGGCAAACCGGAGCCGGCGATGCACGCCGAGTCGGTGCGCCGCTCCGGCGCCCGCCGGCCGGTCATCGTCGGTGACCGGCTCGACACCGACATCGAGGCCGGCGCCCGCACAGGCACGCCGACGCTGCTGGTGCTCACCGGCGTCGCGACCCCGGTTGAGCTGCTCGCGACCGGGCCCATGCACCGTCCGACCCTGCTCGCCGACGACCTGCGCGGCCTGCTGCGCCCGCACCCGCCGGCCCGTCTCACCCCCGATGGCCGTGCCCGCTGCGGCGCCTGGGAGTGCCAGGTGGACGACGCCGGCACCCTCCGCTGGCACGAGCGGGCCGCCGGCCCGTCGGGCGCGCACGGCGGCGCCCTGGAGGGCGGCGCGCGGGGTCGCGGCGCGGACACCGCCGCCGGCGGCACGCACGGCGACGCGGGGGGTGGTGACGGGGCCGATGGTCGCGCCCGCGTGCCGGATGACGGCCTGGACGCGTTGCGAGCCGCCTGCCTCGCCGCCTGGGCGGCCTCCGACGCCGGTCGCCCGCCGCGCCGAGTAGCCAGCGACCGTCCCCGTGGCTGCGCGGACCTTGCCGTCCCGGCCTGACGGCCGTCGCGCCGCCGTGGCCCGACGACCGTCCGTGGCCCGACGACCGTCCCGGGATCGACGGCTGTCCCGGGACAGCCGGCTGTCGCCGGCCAGGCGGCCGGGCCCGCGCCTGCTGGCGGCGGTCCGCGACGGTCTGGTTTCCACTGCGGGAAGGGTCCTTCCCGTCGGTGACCGGGCGAGGACGCACTGGCGCCTCGCGCGGCCGGCCTCAGAGGAGGGAACGGACGCGGAGGAGGTCGCGCACGCTGGCCTCGACCCGAAGGCGGCCGCTTGCCCAGGCCGAGGTCACCGAGAGCTGGCCATCCGTGATCGCGATCAGGTCGTCGCTGCTCAGCGTGAAGGTGATCTGGGAGGCGTGGGCGCCCTCGGCGATGCCGCGCAGGCAGCCGCCCCGCAGCTCGGCGACGTAGGACGTGCCGAGGTCGGGCAGCCGGCACATGAGCGTCCGGTTGGGCGCGCGCGGCGGGCGGCTGTCGCGCGCGGCGAGCTGGTCAAGGCGGGCGGCAAGCCCGCGCAGTGCGGTCTCGCACTGCTCCCGGTCCGCCACGGTCACCGTCCTCTCGAGCCCTGCTGGACATCCGGGTGGCCGCGCCCGGCCGGCGAAACGCGCCTCCACCGTCCTACCTGCTCAGGGCCGTCCTCGCCCGCCAGGCGCGGGTGGTGGCGGCCGTCCGGGCGCGTCGTGTCCCGGGGAGCGGCGGATCTGGGGTGTTTTGTCGGCGGCGGCCGTGGCCCGGACCTGCCGGCGCACTCCCGGCGGACCTGCCGGGCCGGCGGCCTACCAGATCGTCGATTTGCCAGGAACCGGGTCGTCAGTCCAGCAGGGTCCCGGGGCTTCGCCGATCCGGCAGGTACCCGGGTAGTCCGGGGAGCTCGAGGTGTGGCTCGGTGAACGGCGCGATGCCGCCGAGCGAGGGCGCGCCGTATGGCCGGAGCCGCGCCGTTTGGTTGGTCACGCACGGGTGGGTTTGGGGCGACACGAGTTCCGGGCGGCCGTAGGCGACACTAGTTTTAGGGACGGCCGGAGCTTTGGGGACGGCCGGACGCGGCCCGTCGATCCAGGCCCCGCGTGGACATCCCAGAACATGCCAGTGCGACCGGACATCGACCGCGGGAGGCTGGACAGGTGATCACCGAGCCGGGAACACCCGGTCCGGACCCGGCACCGCCTGACGAGACCGTGGCCGGGCGGGCCGGCGACGAGGGCGTGCGGGCGGCGTCCGCCGGGCTCGCGGCGCTGCCCGGGCTACCGGTCGCCGAGCACGTCGCCGTCTTCGAGGAGGTCAACCGGCTGCTCGTCGGCACCCTCGCCGAACTGGACGCGTCGGAGGACGCCGAGCAAGGGGGCGCCGCCTCCGCCCGCCCCGGCGGGCCGGCGCGGCCGGGCGAGCCCGCACGTCCCGGCCCGGCAGGTGCCCCGGGGCGGCCAGGCGGCCAGCCCAGGGCCATCCCCGGCGGCCTCCCACGTCCCGGCCCCCCACGTCCTGGTCCGCCGGTGCCCGGGCCCGGGCACCGGTGAGAGAGCGATAGCCGTGGCACGCAGGATGCGACTCGACGGCGAGCTCGTCCGCCGCGGCCTTGCCCGTTCACGGGAACAGGCCACCGAGGTGATCGCCGCCGGGCGCGTGCTCGTCGCCGGGCGGGTCGCGACCAAGGCGGCGACGATCGTCGACGCCACCACCTCGATCGCCGTCACCGGCGGCGACGACCCTGGCTTCGCCTCACGCGGCGCCCACAAGCTGCTTGGCGCCTTCGCCGCCTTCGGCGTCCCCCCGCTGGACGCCCCAGCACGGAACCCGACCGGCCAGGCGGCCGCGGCCCTGCCGCCCCCGGCCGCGTCGGGGCCGGCCGGGCCGGCAGCCGCCTCCGAGCGGGACGAGACCGCGCCGGGGGCCTCCGCGCCACCGCGAGGGCCGGGCGATCTGGACGGGCCGGGCGATCTGGACAGGCCGGCGGGCCGGGAGACGCCGGCCGCCACGTCGGGCCCGGGCGGGGGACCCGCGCTGCGCGTCGCCGGGCGGCGGGCGATGGACATCGGCGCGTCGACCGGCGGGTTCACCGACGTGCTGCTGCGCGCCGGGGCGGCGTCGGTGGTCGCCGTGGACGTGGGCTACGGGCAGCTCGACTGGCGGCTGCGCACCGATCCGCGCGTCCAGGTACTCGACCGGACCAACGCCCGGCACCTGACCCTTGAGGCCATCGGCGCGCCGGTAGACCTGATCGTCGGCGACCTCTCGTTCATCTCGCTGCGGCTGGTGCTGCCTGCGCTCGTCGCCTGCGCCGCCCGCGGCGCCGACTTCGTCCTGCTCGTCAAGCCGCAGTTCGAGGTCGGGCGCGAGCGGCTCGGCGCCGGCGGGGTGGTCCGCGACGTCGCGCTGCACGCCGAGGCCGTCGAGGGGATCGCCCACGCGGCTGGCGGTCTTGGGCTCGGCGTGCGGGGGGTGGTCGCGAGCCCGCTGCCAGGGCCGGCCGGCAACGTCGAGTACCTGCTGTGGCTGGCCGCCGGCGCGCCCGCGCTGAACCCGGCGGCGCTCGCCGAGGCGATCGAGGCCGGTCCGGCCGGCCAGGCCGCCCGCGCCGCCCGGGCCGCCGCCGCGGTGGGCGGGGGGACGTCGCGATGAGCCGGGAGATCCTCGTCCTCACCCACCCGCGTCGCGACGGGATGGCCCGGCGCGCCCGGTGGGTGCTCGACCGGCTCGCCGCCGCCGGGATCGCGCCCCGGATGCTCGCCGACGAGGCGGAGTTCCTGGACCTGACCCTGCCGAGCACCGTCCCACGTGACGAGAGCGCGGCGGTCGGGGTCGAGCTCGTGCTCGTGCTCGGTGGCGACGGCACGCTGCTTCGCGGCGCCGAGCTCGCCCGCTCGGCCGACATCCCGCTGCTCGGCGTCAACCTCGGCCATGTCGGCTTCCTCGCCGAAGCCGAGCCCGACGCGCTCGAGGCGGCCGTCGACGCCGTCATCCGCAAGGACTACCACGTCGATGAACGGATGACGGTCGACGTCACGGTCCGCTACCGCGGCGAGGTCGCCTACTCCGGATGGGCGCTCAACGAGATGTCCCTGGAGAAGGCCGAGCGCGCCAAGATGCTGGAGTGCGTGCTCGGCATCGACGGCCGGCCGCTGTCGCGCTGGGGCTGCGACGGGGTGATCTGCTCGACGCCGACCGGCTCCACCGCCTACGCGTTCTCCGTCGGCGGGCCGGTGATGTGGCCCGGCGTGGACGCGCTGCTGGTGGCCCCGATCAGCGCGCACGCGCTGTTCGCCCGGCCGCTGGTGCTCTCCCCGACGTCGACGGTGGCGATCGAGGTGCTGCCGCCCGTGCCGGGGGTGATCTACTGCGACGGGCGCCGCTCGGTGCCGGTGGCGCCGCACTCGCGGGTCGAGGTCGTGCGGGGGCGCCGGCCGGTCCGGCTCGCGGTCGTGCATGCCCGGCCGTTCACCGACCGGCTGGTGGCGAAGTTCCACCTGCCCGTCGAGGGCTGGCGTGGCCGTGCCGCCCGCGAGAACGGTTTGTCCGAGCCCATCGACGACTTCACACTCGACGACTAACGCCGGACCGGACACGCGGGAGACGGCTCGCTCGTGAGTGCTGAGCGCCGCTCAGCCAAGCTCTGTAGCCCACCGACGACGGGCCCGACGGTGCACCGGGACCCCGAACCACGTCGGCCGGGCGCGGAGTGTCCGGCATGCTTCTGGTGGGCCGGCTCGCTCGCTTCGCGAGCCGGCCCACCAGAAGCGACACGCGCAAGGTGTGCCCAAGATGTCCCTTCGTGCCGGGTGTCTCGCTGATGCCCTAGAGTTCGGGGCGTGCTCGAGGAGATTCGGCTGCGTGGCCTCGGGGTCATCGATGACGCTGTCCTCGATCTCGCGCCGGGCCTCACGGTGGTCACCGGTGAGACCGGCGCCGGCAAGACGATGATTGTTCAGGGTCTTGGGCTGCTCACCGGCGGACGGGCCGACTACGGCCTGATCCGCCCCGGCTATGACCGCGCCTTCGTCGAGGGCCGCCTGACCATCCCGCCGGGCTCGCCCACGGCCGCGCGGGTGCGCGACGCCGGCGGCGAGCTCGACGAGGACGGCGTCCTCGTCATCGGCCGGACGCTGATCGCCGACGGCCGGTCCCGGGTCCAGGTCGGCGGCCGCGCCGCCCCGGCGAGCCTGCTCGCCGAGCTCGCCGAGGACCTCGTCGCTGTGCACGGCCAGTCCGAGGCGCAGCGGCTGCTCAAGACGTCCACCCAGCGCGCCGCGCTCGACCGGTTCGCCGGTGAGACGGTCGCGAAGCCACTCGCCCGCTACGGCGAGCGGTACACACGCCTGGCCGCGGTGCGCGCGAAGCTCACCGACCTCACCGAGCGTTCCCGTGAGCGGGCCGCCGAGGCGGATTCGCTGCGCTCCCGGCTCGCCGACGTCGAGCGGGTCGCCCCGGCGCCCGGCGAGGACGTCGCGCTGGACGGCGAGCTGCGCCGTCTGGAGCACGCCGAGGCGCTGGTCCGCGCCGCCGAGACCGCGCACTCCGCCCTCGTCGCCGACCCGGCCGCCGGCGACGGCTCGCCGGGCGCGGTCGACCTGGTCTCCGCGGCGCGCCGGGCCGTCACCGCCGAGGCCGACGTCGACCCGGAGCTCGCCGACCTCGGTGGCCGGATCCGCGAGGCCGCGGTGCTGCTCGCCGACGTGGCCGCCGACCTCGCCTCCTACGCCGCCGGTATCGACGCCGACCCGGCGCGTCTCGCCGCCGCGCAGGAGCGCCGCGCCGACCTCGCCGCCCTCACCCGCGCGCACGGCACCGACGTCGACGGCGTGCTGGCCTGGGCCGAGCAGGCCGGCCGCCGCCTGCTGGAGCTCGACGGCGGCGCCGACTCGGCCGAGGCGCTCACCGCCGAGCGCGACGCCCTGCTCGACGAGCTCGCCGACCTCGCCGGCCAGGCGTCGGCGGCCCGCTCCCGGGCCGCGCACGAGTTCGGCGAGAAGGTCGCCGCCGAGCTCGCGGGCCTCGCCATGCCGCGTGCCCGCGTGGTCGCGGTCGTCTCTCAGCGCGACGACCCGAACGGCCTGCCGATGTTCGGCCGGAGGATCGCGTTCGGTCCCGGCGGCGTCGACGACGTCGAGCTGCGCCTCGTCCCGCACCCCGGCGCTCCCGCCCGGCCGGTGCACAGGGGCGCCTCGGGCGGTGAGCTGTCGCGGGTGATGCTCGCGATCGAGGTGGTGCTCGCCGCGGACGACGCCGGGGTGACGATGGTGTTCGACGAGGTCGACGCCGGCGTCGGGGGGCGGGCTGCGGTCGAGATCGGCCGGCGGCTCGCGAAGCTCGCCCGTACCAACCAGGTCATCTGCATCACCCACCTGCCGCAGGTCGCCGCGTTCGCCGACCGGCACCTGGTGGTCAGCAAGGCGTCCGACGGCTCGGTCACCCGCAGCGGCGTCTCCGCCCTCGACGACGCCGGCCGGGTCCGCGAGCTGTCCCGCATGCTCGCCGGCCAGGAGGACTCGACCCTGGCCCGTGGCCACGCCGAGGAGCTGCTCGCCGCCGCCGCCGCTGACAAGGCCGCCCCCTGAGACTGTGTTGATGGTTCGCTCCGTGCGGGCGGCGCGCTCCGGCCCCGTACTCGCTTCGCTCCCACGGGACCTCCGCGCGCCGTCCTCCTGCGCTCAGGGGCGCTCCGGCGACCTCGCTGCGGCCCGACCACTTCGCTTCGCTCGTGGCCGGGCCTCCGCGAGGCGCGCCTCCGCGCCCAGCGCGGTTGCTTGCCGCTGTCACGTCACCAAACCGAAACCGCGGTGCTCGTAGGGGTACTTCGCTTCGCGCGGAGGCGCACCTCGGCGGAGGCGCGCCTCCGCGCCGCACGGTCGCCCGCCGCTGAACGTCACCAATCCGCGGCCGCTTGGTTCGGAGGGGCACTTCGCGTCGCTCATGGAGTGCTGATCGGGATGGAGGCCACGGTGTGGGAGGAACGGGGCAGGTCAGCTGGCGTGTTACTGTGAAGTCCCGTGGACCGGCTGGGAAATGCCGGCTGGACATGGTCCATAGCGGATCCCACAAAGGGAGCCGGGACCCGAACCACGGGAGCGTGCGTGGCGCAGGTACGCAGCAGCAAACACATCTTCGTCACCGGTGGGGTGGCGTCCAGCCTGGGCAAGGGGTTGACGGCCTCCAGCCTTGGGCGGCTGCTCAAGGCCCGGGGCCTGCGGGTGACCATGCAGAAGCTGGACCCGTATCTCAACGTCGACCCCGGCACGATGGACCCGTTCCAGCACGGTGAGGTCTTCGTCACCGACGACGGCGCCGAGACCGACCTGGACGTCGGCCATTACGAGCGCTTCCTCGACGTCGACCTCGACGGCAGTGCCAACGTCACCACCGGGCAGGTCTACTCGGCCGTCATCGCCCGCGAGCGGCGCGGTGACTACCTGGGCCAGACCGTGCAGGTCGTCCCGCACATCACCGACGAGATCAAGGACCGGATCCGCCGGCTCGCGACCCCGGACGTCGACGTCGTCATCACCGAGGTCGGCGGCACGGTCGGCGACATCGAGTCGCTGCCGTACCTGGAGGCGATCCGCCAGGTCCGCCACGAGATCGGCCGGGACAACGCGCTGACCGTCCATGTCAGCCTCGTCCCCTATCTCGCCCCGTCGGGCGAGCTGAAGACCAAGCCGACCCAGCACTCCGTCGCCGCGCTGCGCAGCATCGGCCTGCAGCCCGACGCCCTGGTCTGCCGCTCCGACCGGCCGATGCCGGAGGCGCTGAAGAGGAAGATCGCGCTGATGTGCGACGTCGACGACGAGGCCGTCGTCGGGGCGCCGGACGCGTCGTCGATCTACATGATCCCGAAGGTGCTGCACCAGGAGGGCCTCGACGCCTACGTCGTGCGCCGGCTCGGCCTCTCGTTCCGGGACGTCGACTGGTCGGAATGGGACACCCTGCTGCGCCGGGTCAACCAGCCCACCCACCGGATCACGGTCGCGATGGTCGGCAAGTACATCGACCTGCCGGACGCCTACCTGTCGGTCACGGAGGCGCTGCGCGCCGGCGGGTTCGCGGTGGACGCCGGGGTCGACGTCCGCTGGGTCGCCTCGGACGAGTGCTCGTCACCCGAGGCCACCGCCGCGCTGCTGGACGGCATCGACGGGATGATCATCCCGGGTGGGTTCGGTGTCCGCGGCATCGAGGGGAAGATCAACGCCTTGCGGCACACGCGGGAGCACGGCATCCCGACGCTGGGGATCTGCCTGGGCCTGCAGTGCATGGTGATCGAGGCGGCCCGCGGTCTCGCGGGCCTGGACCGGGCGAACTCCACCGAGTTCGACGAGGCCACGCCGCACCCGGTGATCGCCACTATGGCCGACCAGCGCGACGTCGTCGCCGGCAAGCGCGACATGGGCGGCACGATGCGGCTCGGGCTCTACCCGTGCAAGCTCGCACCCGGCACGGTCGCGCGCCGGGAGTACGGCGTGCCCGAGGTTCCCGAGCGGCACCGCCACCGGTACGAGGTCAACAACGACTACCGGGACCGGCTCACCGCCGCCGGGCTGGTGTTCTCCGGTACCTCTCCGGACGGCCGGCTGGTCGAGGTCGTCGAGCTGCGCCCCGACGTGCACCCGTTCTACGTCGGCACCCAGGCGCACCCCGAGTTCCGCTCCCGGCCGACCAGGGCGCACCCGCTGTTCCGCGGGCTCGCCTCGGCCGCCGTCGCCTACGCCGACCGCCGCCGCGGCGTGCTGCCGGTGGACCTCGCCGCCGGGCCGGAAGGCCAGGCCCCCTCGAGCCTCGGTGGCCTCGGTGGCGGCGCCGCGCTGGTGACCTCGTGACCCCGGCCTCCCGGACGGCCGACCTCCCGGATCGGCCAAGCCGATCCGGCGGGAACCGCGCCGCCGATGCGGCGGGAGCCCCGGGGCAGGGCTCCCGCGAGGCCGCCGCCGTCGGCACGGGCGCGCACCGCTACGAGGTCGTCGAGAGCGGTACCGCCTACCAGGGACGGATCATCGCGATCCGCCGCGACCTGGTGCGGATGCCCGACGGCGACGTCTCCCAGCGCGACGTCGTCGTCCACCCCGGTGCCGTCGGCGTGGTCGCGCTCGACGACGCCGAGCGGGTCGTGATGGTCCGCCAGTACCGGCACCCGGTGCGCGGGCCGCTCTGGGAGCTGCCCGCGGGGATCCTCGACCTGCCCGGCGAGCCCGCGTCGACAGCCGCGGCGCGGGAGCTCGCCGAGGAGGCCGCGCTGCGGGCCGAGCAGTGGGCGGTGCTCGCCGACGTCTGGGCCTCGCCGGGAATGACCGACGAGGCATACCGGGTGTTCCTCGCGAGGGGCCTGTCGGAGATCCCCGCCACCGAGCGGTACGCCGGGGTGCACGAGGAGGCCGAGATGTCGGTCGCCCGGGTGCCGCTGGACGAGGCGGTGACGCGGGTACTCGAGGGCGACATCACCAACGCGATGGCCGTCGTCGGGATCCTCGCGGCCGCGCGGGCCCGCGACATCGGCTTCGCCACCCTCCGCTCACCCGACGCCCCCTGGCCCGCCCGCCCCGGAAACCAGGGGTAAGGGGCTGTCGTGCGCCTCGCCTCGCGTTGGTGACATCAAGCGGTAGGTGACCGTGCTGGGCGCGGAGGCGCGCCTCGCGGAGGCCCGGCCCCGGAGCGAAGCGATCGGGGTTGGGCCGCAGCGAGGTCGCCGGAGCGCCCGTGAGCGGAGGAGGACGCGGCGCGGAGGTCCCTTCCCGCCGCGAAGCAAGGGAAGGGGCCGGAGCGCCGCGCCCGCACGGAGCGAACCAGAAACTCAGTCGTTGCCGGTCAGGACGCCGGCGGCCTCCTCGACGTTCACCGGTGCCGTTGCCGTCAGGGTCACCGCGTCGAGGGGGAACGCCTGTGCCACGCCTGGGACGGTGAATGTGCCGTCCCAGGTGACCGTCAGCGTGATCTGGTAGGTGCCGGGGCGGCGGTACTCGTGGGTGACATAGGCGTCGGGATGGTCGCGGGGCGAGATCGCCGGGTCGTAGGGCCGGCCGGGCGAGTTCGGCCCGGTCCCGCCGTCGCCGAAGTCCCAGCGGTAGGTCGGGACGGCGCTGATCGTCGCGATGACCGGCTGGTTGACGTTGAAGGTGTACGCCGGCGGGACGGGGGTGTAGACGATCGTCGCGAGCCCGGCGATGCTGTGCCCGCTCGGCTGGACGGTCAGGAGCGGCTTCGGCAGCAGCTGTTCGCGCAGGTAGTCGGCCAGCTGGGCGCGCACGGTGGCGAGCGGGATGCCGTTGGGGTCGGCGAGCCAGGTCTGGCAGTTCGCGACCGCCTGGTTGTAGTCGGTCAGCTCCTGTGCGGTCATGTCCGGGCTCGGGCCGACGGCGAGCAGCAGGTCGCAGACGGCGGCCGGGTCGGGTGGGCAGGTCGCGCCGCAGCCGGCGCGGCCCCGCCCCGACCCGCCGATGGGGACCGGGATGAGCTGGCCGCCGCGATAGCGGTACTGGTAGCCGCCGTCGGTCGCCCGGGTGTCACAGCTGGCCCACACCACGTCCCCGCAGGGAACCGTCACGGACGGCGCCGTCGGCGTGCCCTGCGCGCCGCCCGCCGTCAGCAGCCAGGCCGCGGCCATCCAGCAGGCCATCAGGACGGCCGTGACCAGCAGGCGCGGCGCGCGCCGTCGCGGTGTCGCGAAGCGTGATCGTGGCGGCGTCATGGCTACCTCCGCGCGTAGCGGATCGTCTGGATGAGCCAGCCGCCGCCGGTGAGCGCGAGCTCCGCGGTGCCGGCGCGCGCCGGTACGCCGGCCGCCGCGTCGACCCGGCGGCCCGCCTGGTCGAGCAGGTCGACGGTCCGGGCCGTGGCGGTGAACGTCACCGTGACCACGACGCCCTGCCGTGGCTGGGCGGTGACCTCGGTGATCTCGTAGGGGTCGGCGTCGGCGCGCAGGCCGCGCTGCTGGAAGCCGCGGGTGACGCCGACGTCGAGGGCGCACGCCTGGCAGCCGGGCAGCGCCGTCGCGGTCACGTCGGCGACCCGGCTGGCCCGACTGGCGCTGTTGATCTCCGCGAAGTACGCGGTGACGACGCCGGCGGCAGCCGCCTGCGAGTCGCTCGCCGGCCCGGACGCGCCGCCGCCGGGTGATGCCGTGGCCGTCTGGCCCGGCGAGCTGGCCGGGCCACCCGCCTGGCCGGAGCCCGGGGCGGGATCGCCCCTCGCCGGCGCCGCGGCGCCGGCCGGCTCGTCGTGGGAACCGCAGCCGGTCAACGCGAGCGCGAGGCCGACGACGAGGCCCGTCACGACGCGGGGCGTCGGATTCCGGGAGGGCCCGCGGCCGGCGGCCGGCGTGTCGGCCGGCGCGAGGGCCACTCGGCGTACGGCGATCATGATGGGCCGCCTTGTCGGGCGAACGCGTGCCCCGCCGACCGGGCGCGGCGGGCGGCGGGCGCCCCCGTGGGCGGGGGCGAAGCCGTCGCTCTGGGAAGACGCCCCGGCTGGCCGCGAGGTTGCGCGCGCCGCTGCGCCTGTCGTGGAAAACCGGATGTGTGCGGCGTAACGTGACGTTACGAATGCTGTCCGCACAATCCGTCAGAATAGCGCCGGGAGAACGCTGCGCGGACTTCTCCTGTCAAGAACTGTCGGTGGCAGGTCCTACTATTCGGGTTGATGATGAAGGCCGAGGTCCGCGATCTCAACACGACCGACCCCAGCGCGTCCGGCCCCGACATGGCCGCCCTCCCGGCGGGCGGTGCCAGCGCCGTCGGTGTCCGCTCGCCCGGAGGCGGCGCCGGGCCCGGGCCCGGCCGATGGAGCGTCGGTTGGCCGTGGACGTGACCTGCCCGGCGGATCCGGGTGAGCTGGCCGCTCGCTACCTCCATCACCTGGCGGGGGAGCGCGGCCTCGCCCGCAACTCGGTGCTGGCCTACCAGCGAGACCTGCGCCGCTATCAGGAGTACCTGACCGCCCGCGGTGTGCGCTCGCTGACCGACGTCGACGAGGCGACGCTGGGCGAGTTCGCCTCGGCGCTGCGCAACGGCAGCGACGAGCACCCGCCGCTGGCGGCGGCGTCGGTCGCCCGGATGCTGGTCGCCGTCCGCTCGCTGCACCGGTTCGCGACGCGGGAGGGCGACGTCGCCGAGGACGTCTCGCAACCAATCCGCCCGCCCGCCCCGCCGAGGCGGCTGCCGAAGGCGCTCACCGTTGACCAGGTGCTGGCCGTGCTGGCCGCGGCCGCCGGCGGCGCCGCCACCGACGCGGACCGCGACGAGGAGGCCGGCGAGTCCCGCGAGTCCGGGCAGGCGCGTGGGGCCGGCGCCGACGACGGGCTGGAGGACATGGTCGCGGTCAGGGATGCCGGGGATCCCGCGGAGATGGTGCGGCGGCTGCGCTCGACGGCGCTGTTGGAGCTGCTGTACGGCACCGGGGCGCGGATCTCGGAGGCCGTCGGGCTCGACGTCGACGACCTTGACCTGGACCCGGTGGCCGCGGCGGTGCGGCTGCACGGCAAGGGCGGCCGGGACCGGGTGGTGCCACTCGGTCGGTGCGCGGTCGCGGCGCTGTCGGCCTACATCAGCCGGGGCCGGCCCACGCTGGTGACACCGGCGTCCGGCGCGGCGGTGTTCCTGTCCCGGCGCGGCGGCCGGCTGTCCCGGCAGAGCGCCTGGTCGGCCCTGCGGGCGGCGGCCGTCACCGCCGGGATCGAGGGGGTGTCGCCACATGTGCTGCGGCACTCGTTCGCGACGCACCTGCTCGACGGCGGTGCGGACGTCCGCGTCGTGCAGGAGCTGCTCGGCCACGCGTCGGTGCGCACGACGCAGATCTACACGCTGGTGACCGTGGACCGGCTGCGGGAGGTGTACGCGGCGGCGCATCCGCGGGCGCTGGACGACGGGGACCCTCGCCGCGAGGCCGCCTCGTCGGCCGTGCCGGGCGTTCGGCCGGCGCTGCCGCCCCAGTCCGGTCTCCACCATCTCGGGGCGAGCCCAGGCCAGCTGGTCTGAGCCGCTGCCCGGGGCGGCCGGCCTGCCCGCCGCCGTGCGCCGCCGGTCCGGGCGGGAGGTCGGACCGGCGGCGATCAGGCTCGCGGGGGAGGAGCGGCCGGACCGGCGGGCTCGGTGATGGCTGCCTCACAACGGGCGATCACATCGCCCGGCACAGCCGAGATGCTTGCCCGCCGACGAGGGAGGGCGCCGAGGACGACGCCCCCGGCCGCAATCGTCATGCCGAGGGGGCCTCCCCAGGAATCGGCATGCAGAGCTTCCTGGACCCTGCCGCGACGATCACGAGGCGTCGCGCGGCGGCCAGGAGGCTCGAGGGTTGTCAGGACGGCGAGTACGGGCCGAGACTCGGCATGCCGTTCGCGGACTGCGGCGAAGGCACGACGCCACCCACTCCCGGCGGTCCGCTGCGCTCGGCCAAGGTCTCGCCGACCTTGCGTGCGATCGCCTCCATCAGGCGTAGCGCCTGCGGAAGCGACAGGTTGAGGACCACTTCGCTGTCGTTTGTCATCGCGAAGCGAACCGACACGTCCGCCATTGCCCGACCTCTCCCGCCTGATTCCGAAGATCCAGTTGGTGTATGTGAACCCGAACGGTACGGCCCATCTTCACCCGCCGCGCGCGGGGGGTTGGACGCGATACGCGGCATGTCACGTATCGTTATCGCCCCGCTGCTGACGGTCGCCCTTCCCGGCAGGATCGCTTCGCGCTCCCGCCGGGTCCCCTGGGGTGTCGACGGAAACGTGATCGTCACTGACTGTCACTCCTCTGTGCGGGCTCGTCCGGTCGCCGAGGCCCGTGAAACCCGCCCGACACGCGCGAAAGAACGCTGTTCAACGGCGTAGCTGTTGTGTTGATGCTGCTATGTTCGCTCATCGGACTTTGCCGCCGGTAGCCGGGTCCCCCGCGTCCGCCGGTTGGCCGGTGGAGGCGCGCCGCGCGCTCCCGTGCTCGGTGACCACACGTCGGCGGCCCCAGCCGGGGCGCACGGAGGCAGCACGGCGTGGGCGGTGACGGGGCGTGACGTCGGTCGCTTCGCTTCGCCTCGCCGTGTCGGCGGCCTCGGCGACTTGCCGAGCGTCCGCGGCGACGATCCACGGGACCGCGCGCGGGCCGTGCCACGCGGGGATCGGACTTGGTCCCACCCGGTGGCACAGTCCACACTGGCTGGCCAGCGGGCCTGGGGCACGTGCGAGCTGGTTCGGGCACGATGGGTTCGTGAGCGCATCCGAAGACGTGCAGGACCTCTCTTCCCTGTCCATCGGGATCCTCGGTGGCTCCGGGCCGCAGGGCGGCGGCCTGGCCATTCGGTTCGCCGCGGCCGGCCACAAGGTGGTCATCGGCTCGCGGTCCGCCGAGCGGGGCGAGGAGGCGGCCGCCAAGCTGTCCACGCCCGGCCGGACGGTCGAGGGCACCGACAACGCGAGCACCGCCGGGCAGGCGGACATCGTGATCGTGGCGGTGCCCTGGGAGGGCCACGGCGACCTGCTCGCGAGCCTGCGCAAGGAGCTCGCCGGCAAGATCGTGATCGACTGTGTGAACCCGCTCGGCTTCGACAAGGGCGGCGCCTACCCGCTGCCGGTCGCCGAGGGCAGCGCCGCGCAGCAGGCCGCCGCGCTGCTGCCCGACAGCACCGTCGTCGCAGCCTTCCACCACGTCTCCGCGGTGCTGCTGGCCGACGAGTCGATCGCCGAGGTCGACACCGACATCCTCGTGCTCGGCGACGACCGCGCGGCCACCGACCTGGTCCAGGCTCTCGCCGAACGCATCCCGGGCATGCGTGGCATCTACGCCGGCAAGCTGCGCAACGCCGGCCAGGTCGAGGCGTTCACCGCGAACCTCATCTCCATGAACCGCCGGTACAAGGCCCACGCCGGCATCCGCATCACCGACGTCTGACGCGCGGCCCGGTCGCTGCGACTGACGCGCGGCCCGGTCGCTTCGCGCCCGTCCGCTGCGTCAGTCTGTCGGGCGCTGAGCGCCCTCCTGGGTGGTTCCGGGTTCAGGCATATGACGGTGGCCGGCCTGGGGACGGGCCGACGACGTGGTTACGTTGGCGCTGCGCTGATGCGCTGTCACGGTGTGTGGTTGGGTTGTGTGCATTGCCCGCTAGAAGGGCATCACGCGCACCGCGCGGCTTGACGCCGAGGCGTCGGAGCTGCGCTGTCACGGTGTGTGGTTGGGTTGTGTGTATTGCTCGCGAGAAGGGCATCACGCGTACCGCGTGGCTTGACGCCGAGGCGCCTGGGCGGGCTGGCGGGCGCCGAGTGAGAGCTGGTGAGGCCGTGGCCGAGACGGTGCTGGACGACCTGGGACTGGCGGTGGCGGTGCCGGCGCGGGTCGAGCGGGTGGTGTCGCTCGTGCCGAGCCTCACCGAGTCGATCGCCGCCAGCGCCGCCGGCCTGCTCGTCGGGGCGACGAACTGGTGCACGCACCCGGGTGATCTCGACGTCACCCGGGTGCGCGGCACCAAGAACCCTGACCTCGACGCCATCATCCGCCTCGCCCCCGACCTGGTGGTGGCCAACGCCGAGGAGAACCGCGAGCGCGACCTGACCGCGCTGCGCGCCGCTGGGCTCGCCGTGTGGGTGACGGCGCCGACGACCGTCCCCGCGGCCCTGGACAGCCTCGACCGGCTGTTGCGGCTTGGCTGCGGACTCGCGCGGCCGTCCTGGCTGGCGGAGGCCGCCGCGGTCTGGCGGGAGCCGTGGCGCGAGCCGGCCGACGGGCCTCGGCGACGGGCCGTCATCCCGATCTGGCGGCGGCCCTGGATGGCCGTGGGCCGTGACACCTTCACCGGCGACGTGCTCGCCCGGCTCGGCGTCGACAACGTCCTGGCGGACCACGCGGAGCGCTACCCGCGCGTCACCATCGCCGGCCTTCCGCCACACGACCTGGTCGTGCTCCCTGACGAGCCCTACGCATTCAGCCCCGAGGACGGCCCGGAGTCCTTCGACGCCCCCGCGGCATGCGTCTCGGGCCGTCACCTCACCTGGTACGGCCCGTCCCTGGCGGAGGCGCCGTCGGTGCTCAGAAGCCAGCTCGCGCTGTGACATTGGTTCGCTCCGTCCGGGCGGCGCGCTCCGGCCCCGTACTCGCTTCGCTCCCACGGGACCTCCGCGCGCCGTCCTCCTCCGCTCACGGGCGCTCCGGCGACCTCCGCTGCGGCCCAACCACGTTCGCTTCGCTCCGTGGCCGGGCCTCCGCGGAGGTGCGCCTCCGCGCCGCACGGTCACCACCCGCTTGAACGTCACGAGACCACAACACGCCGGCGCCTGGCCACGTCCCTGCGCTCGTGGGCAGCCGTCGTACCTGACCGGCGGCTCCCACAAAAGAATCTGGTTTCGGATCAGGCCGGTCTTGGACTCGTACCGTTCAAGCGGCACGCAATCGCGCTGGCGCGAAGGCGCACCTCCGCGCCGCACGGTCACCCACCGCTGACGCAGCCACGATGGGCACGACGGCGGCGGCCCGCTGGCAGGAACCAGCGGGCCGCCGGGGGAGCACTCGCCAGCCGGCCACGACTGGCGAATACTCAGCGTCACTCAGCCACGACAGCGTCACTCGGCCGCAACTAGTGACGGCGCATCGGCGCTGTGTAAACGCGACCACGTCGTCGGCCCGGAACCAGGCCGGCCACCGTCATATGGCTGAACCCAGAGCCACCCAGGAGGGCGCTCAGCGCCCGACAGACTGACGCAGCGGACGGGCGCGCAGCGACCGGGCCGCGCGTCAGTCGTACGAGTACTCGACGGTTGGGTAGTGGCCGTCACGGACGTCGTCGACGTAGGTGTGCACGGCGTCGAGCAGCGTCGAGCGCAGGTCGGCGAAGCGGCGCACGAAGCGCGGTGCCCGTCCGGCCGACAGGCCGGCCATGTCCTGCCAGACCAGCACCTGGGCGTCGCAGTCGGAGCCGGCGCCGATGCCCACGGTCGGGATCGTCAGCGCCTTGCTGATCCGGGCGGCGACGTCCGAGGGCACGACCTCCAGCACGACGGCGAAGGCCCCGGCCGCCTCGAGCGCCAGCGCGTCGGCCAGCAGCGCCGCGCCGGCGTCCTCGCGGCCCTGCACCCGGTAGCCGCCGAGCGTGTTGATGCTCTGCGGGGTCAGGCCCAGATGGCCCATCACGGGCACCCCGGCCGACACCAGCAGCTCGACCTGGGGGGCGACGCGGGCGCCGCCCTCCAGCTTGATCGCCTGCGCACCGCCGTCCTTGAGGAACCGCGCGGCCGTCTCCAGCGCCTGCGCCGGGCTGGCCTGGTAGGAGCCGAACGGCAGGTCGGCGATGACCATCGCGTGCGGCGCGCCGCGGACGACGGCGCGCACCAGCGGGAGCAGCTCGTCGATGCTGACCGGCACGGTCGTGTCGTAGCCGTAGACGACGTTCGCCGCCGAGTCGCCGACGAGCAGCACCGGCACCTCGGCCTCGTCGAAGACCGACGCGGTGGTGTAGTCGTAGGCGGTGAGCATCGCCCACTTCTCGCCGCGGTCCTTGTGGGCCGCGAGGTCGCGCACCGTCGTGCGCCGGCGCGGGCGGGCCGCGGGCCGCTGCTCGGCCCCCTGAGGAGCGGGCCCGGCCGGTGTCGCGGCGGTGGTCGGCGCGCCGTAGAGCGTCGCCGCCTCCGGGGTTCCTGCCGGATCCGGGGTTCCTGCCGGATCGACGGAGCTTGCGGAGCCGATCTGGGAGGTCCGGGAGCTGATCTGGGAGGTTCGGGGTGTGGCCGTCGCGCCCGAACGGGCGACTGCTGCGGGCGGGGCCGAGGGAGAAGTGGGGCGGTAGTGAGTAGCGGAGTTGCTCATGGAGCCTCCTCTGCGTCGTCCGGGCGCGTCGCGCGTCCCGGCGTCGGTCAACATGCTGCCACCGCCGACCGCTCCGCCGAAAGTGGTGCGTGGATCACATGGCCGGCCGGCCCCGCTTGCCAGCTCGGCATGTGCCTGTCGCTGACCTGCGCATATGGCCATCGCGTCGCTGGGTCAACCGGATGCGCCACATACGGGCTCGCCGTACGCTCCGATCTTGAAAGAATGGGGAGTGCCGGTGGCATGGGCGATCGCACAGCGTGGCCGTCGTGGGCGGGGTGCGATCGGCCGGGGGTTCACCGTGCCTGCCAGCACGAGAGCGCTCTCGTGGGCGGTCCTCCGTTGGTTCGCCATGTCTGCCCGGGCGGCCCTTCTCGGCGGCGGGGGTCGCTTCACCGGGGTGCGGCGGTGAACGGCTGACCAAGGGCGACCGGCGAGTGAGGGAGACCGGTGACAGCGACATCCAGCGGGCGGCGTCGCGCGGGCTGGCTCGGCGTGGCGCCCGTGAGCCCGGCATGGGCGGACGGCCGGTGACGACCGCGGAGGTGGGGCGGCCCGGGCCGCGCGGGCGGCCAGACCGCCCGCCCTCCGGCGTCCGCCCGCCGGGCCGGCCGCGCGACGCGCGCGCCGACGGCGCGATCATCGAGGCGACCCTGCAGACACTGGCGACGGCCGGGTTCACGGGGCTGTCGATGGAGGCCGTCGCCGCGCGGGCCAAGGTGGGCAAGGCGACCCTTTACCGGCGCTGGTCGACGAAGAACACACTCGTGGCCGACGCGCTGGCGACGCTGGTGGAGACGGCCGAACCGGTCGACACCGGGTCGCTGCGCGACGACCTCGTCGCCTGGCTGAACACCGTGCGCCGGCACAACCTGCAGACGCTGGCCGGCCGGATCATGCCGCGGCTGCTGGCCGAGCGGGAGGCCCACCCGGAGCTGTTCGAGACCTACCGCCAGCAGGTGATGGAGCCGTTCCGCCAGCAGGCCGAGAAGGTGCTGGCCAGGGGGGTCGCGGCCGGCGAGCTGCCGATCGACCTCGACATCAACCTGATCACCGACATGCTGGTCGGGCCGGTCGCCTATCGGCAGTACACCAGCGGATACAACGAGGTAAGCGGCACACGGATCGCCCAGGTCGTCGACACCGTGCTCGGGGGCATCCTGACCCGCCCACCGGCGAGGCCCGCGGACGCCGGCGCCGCGGGTCTCGGCGTACCCGAGATCGCCGGCGCCGGCCCGGCGGAGGCCTCGGACGAGGTCGCCGGCGCCGAGAACCGCCGCGTCGAGGTGGAGCGCACCGCCGTCTGAGCCCCCGAGGCCGACTTGTCCAGCCGACGAGGGGACGCACGGTATCACCCTGCGTAGTCATGTCGGCGGAGGGTGGCGCGCCGGCCGGAGTAGCATCGGCGAGCGGGGCGAAACTGCCGAGACAGGCACCCGAGACAGGCGCGACACTCTCGCGCGACGGGCGAAACTGTTCCCTCGAGTCCTCAAGCTCCGACCGACCCCCCACGCCGACCCGGGCAAGGGCCCCGGGCGCCAGACCAGGAGAAACCGGTGTCCGACCTCCGTGTGACCGTCCAGCATGCCGAGCAGCGGGATGATCGGGTGGTCACCATCGGGACGACGGCGGCGGACCTGTTCGCGGCCGACCGGTCGGTGATCGCCGCGCGGGTCGGCGGCAGGCAGCGTGACCTTGCCTACGTCCTGGCCGACGGCGACGTCGTCGAGCCGATCACCGTCGGCTCTCCGGACGGCCGGGCGATCGTGCGGCACTCGACCGCGCACGTCGTCGCCCAGGCGGTGCAGGACCTGTTCCCGAAGGCGAAGCTGGGGATCGGCCCGCCCATCCAGAACGGCTTCTACTACGACTTCGACGTCGAGAAGCCGTTCGCCGCCGAGGACCTCAAGGCGATCGAGAAGCGCGCCCGCGAGATCGTCAAGGCCGGCCAGAAGTTCTCCCGCCGGGTCGTCAGCGATGACGAGGCGCGCGCCGAGCTCGCCGACGAGCCCTACAAGCTGGAGCTCATCGGGCTGAAGTCCGGGTCCGGCACGGGTGACGGGGCCGACGCATCCGATGCGTCCGTCGAGGTGGGCGAGGGCGAGCTCACCATCTACGACAACCTGGACGCCAAGACCGGCGAGCTGTGCTGGAAGGATCTCTGTCGCGGCCCGCACGTGCCGACCACCCGGCACATCCCGGCCTTCGCGGTCCAGCGGTCCGCCGCGGCCTACTGGCGGGGCAGCGAGAAGAATCCGCAGCTGCAGCGCATCTACGGCACCGCCTGGGAGTCGAAGGAGGCGCTGGCCGAGCACCAGCACATGCTGGCCGAGGCGGAGAAGCGCGACCACCGTCGCCTGGGCGCCGAGCTGGACCTGTTCTCCTTCCCGACCGAGCTGGGCCCCGGCCTCGCGGTCTTCCACCCCAAGGGCGGCGCGATCCGCACCGTGATGGAGGACTACTCCCGCCGCCGGCACATCGAGGCGGGGTACGAGTTCGTCAACACGCCGCACATCACCAAGTCGACCCTTTACGAGATCTCCGGGCACCTCGACTGGTTCGCCGACGGCATGTACCCGCCCATGTCGCTCGACGGCGGCACGGACTACTACCTCAAGCCGATGAACTGCCCCATGCACATCCTGATCTTCAAGTCGCGTGGGCGGTCCTACCGGGAGCTGCCGCTGCGGCTGTTCGAGTTCGGCACCGTCTATCGGTACGAGAAGTCCGGCGTCGTGCACGGCCTCACCCGCGTGCGCGGGCTCACCCAGGACGACGCCCATCTGTTCTGTGCCCGCGACCAGCTCCCGGACGAGCTCGACAACACCCTGAAGTTCGTGCTCGGCCTGCTGCGCGACTACGGCCTCACCGACTTCTACCTGGAGCTGTCGACCCGCCCCGAGGGCAAGGCGATCGGCACCGACGAGGAGTGGGTGGAAGCCACCCAGCTGCTGCGCGAGGCCGCCGAGAAGCAGGGCCTCGAGCTGGTCATGGACCCGGGTGGCGGCGCCTTCTACGGCCCGAAGATCTCCGTTCAGGCGAAGGACGCGATCGGGCGGACCTGGCAGCTGTCGACCATCCAGGTCGATTTCCAGATGCCCCAGCGGTTCGAGATGGAGTACCAGGCCGCCGACGGCACCCGCCAGCGCCCCTTCATGATCCACCGGGCGTTGTTCGGCACCATCGAGCGGTTCTTCGCGATCCTGCTGGAGCACTATGCCGGCGCCATGCCGCCATGGCTCGCCCCGGTCCAGGCCGTCGGCATCCCCATCACCGACGACCACGTCCCCTACCTGAAGGACATCGCCGCGAAGCTGTCGGCGAAGGGCATCCGGGCCGAGGTCGACTCCTCCGACAACCGGATGCAGAAGAAGATCCGCGACGCGCAGAAGCAGAAGGTCCCGTACATGCTCATCGCCGGCGACGACGACGTCGCCAAGGGCGCGGTCTCCTTCCGCTACCGCGACGGCTCCCAGCGCAACGGCGTCCCCGTCGACGAGGCCGTCGCCGAGATCGTCGACGCCGTGGACCGTCGCATCCAGGTCTGACCGCACTCCGGCGCCACGATGCCGCCGCCTCCAGATATGGAGACGGCGGCATCGCTTTTTTTCTGCGTTTTCCTTTCGAGCGCTCGACGAGCGCTTGATTAATCTTTCTCGGCCAATCGAAGGCGGCCGAGCGCTCGGATGGCGCTATTCCGTGGACGCATGAATGCGCGTCATGTTGTGGTGAAGAAAATCCTTTGCGAAGGCGCAAACGAGATATACCCTGAAACGCGACAAGGCCCCTCGCGGAAGGTGGCGCTGATGACAGTGCTGGAAGAGGTAAGACCGGTGACGTTGTGGGACGTCGCCGCTATCATCGAGACCATGGCGGGCGAGACGCGGCGGTACTCGATCATGATGCCCGACGACCTTGCTGAGGCCGTACGGGAGCTGGGCGGCGAGGACGGGCTGTCGGCCTATGTGGTGGCAGCGGTTCGGCGGCAGGTGCAGCATGACAGGCTCGCCAGCCTCGTCGCGGCGGCCGAGGATGAGATCGGTCCGATCACGGACGAGGAGATCCACGCCAAGTGGTTGCAGCTTTCCCGTGCCGAGCGAGGCACGTTCGGGACAGAAGCCGAATGAAGCCTCCTGCGACCGGCCGAGCCGGAACGTTCGTCCTTGACAGTGAAGGGCTCTCTCGTGCGGTACGGCGCGACCGTGACATGATTGGCTGGTTGGGGCTCGCCGTCGTCAGAAAGGTCCCGGTCGTCACGACGGCGATGACCCTGGTGGAAGCGGTTGCTCCCGGCACTAACCGGGCCGCGCTCCGCTGGACACTGTCCCACGTGACAGTGGAGCCAGTAACCGAAGTGCTTTCCATGGCGGCGACCGACCTACTGCACGGTGTGGGCCTGCACGGGCACCGGCATGCGATCGACGCTGTGGTGGCAGCGACCGCGCATGCCGTCGACGGGCCGGTAAGCATCCTGACGTCGGACCCGGAGGATCTGAAGAGGTTGTGCATGCCCCGGGTGAAGATCATCAAGGTCTGAGAATGCGCGAGACCGAGAACTCTCTCGTTCCTTCTGCGGTGTGGTTGACCGCCTTCCTGGATTTTCCCGCTGAGCGGTTCGAGCGGGGGGTGGCGTTCTGGCGGGCGGTGACGGCGACGACGCTGTCGCCGCCGCGCGGGGAGGCCGGCGAGTTCGCGACGCTGGTGCCGCCGGACGGGGACGCGTTCCTGCGGGTGCAGCGACTGGGGGACGGGCCGGCGCGGGTGCACCTCGACGTACACCGCGTCGGCCAGGACTTCGCGATCCGCCGGTCACCGGGTGGGTTCGTGTTCTGCGAGGTGCACGAGGGCGAGTCCGCCCGGCCTAAGCCGGTGGCGTGGCCCGGGGGTCCTGCCGGATCGCGCGGCGATTCGGCAGGTTCGGGGCACACCTCGCTCGTCGACCAGGTCTGCCTGGACATCCCGGCGGGCCGGTTCGATGAGGAGTGCGCGTTCTGGGCAGGGCAGACCGGCTGGGAGGTGCGCACCGGCAGCCGCCCGGAGTTCCGCGTCCTGGCCCGCCCGGCCGGCATCCCGCTGCGGATCCTGCTCCAGCGCCTCGACGAGCCGGACGGCCCGATGCGCGCCCACCTGGACCTGGCCACCACCGACCGCGCCGCCGAGACCCGCCGCCACCAGGACCTCGGTGCGACCGTCCACTCCCACGGCCCGGCCTGGACCACCCTGCGCGACCCCACCGGCCTGCCCTACTGCATCACGGACCGCGACCCAGGCACCGGGCTGCTGCCATAGGACGAGCGCGCCGTCCGCCGTCCGCCGTCCGCCTGTCGCCGCCGGGTCTGACCATGCCCGACCAGCCGCCGCCACACGCCCGTCGGGCTCACAGTCGGGAAGACGACGGCTTCGCCCGCTGTACGAGCCTTGTCGGCACATCTCCCTGTGCCGTTATGATCACGGCACTATGGTCCGGGCTGGGAGAAACGTCCGGTTTGCTGCCCGGGCGACGGGCGCTGAGAGGCTGACGGCGTGATCGTCGACCGGCAGACGGTGGCCGCGGCGCTCCCCGGATTCGACATCGGCGAGCGGCTGGGTGCCGGTGCCTTCGGCCTCGTGCTCGCCGGTCGCCAGCGCAGCCTCAATCGCGAGGTAGCCATCAAGGTGCTGCCCGCGGCCCAGGAGGGCAATTCCGGTTTCGGCGCCGAGGCACAGCTGCTCGCCCGTCTGGACCATCCGCACATCGTCCGGGTCTACGACTACATCGAGACCGCCGAGCTGAGCCTGGTCGTGATGGAACTCCTCGCCGGCGGCACCCTGGCCCGCCGCCGAATGGCGGGGATCACCGCCGAGACCGCCTGTGGGGTGGGCCTGGCCGTCGCCTCCGGTCTCGCCTACGCCCACGACGCGGGCGTGCTGCACCGCGACATCAAGTCGGACAACGTCATGTTCGACGCGGCCGGAGTCGTCAAGGTCACCGACTTCGGCATCGCGAAGCTGCTGGAGAGCTCGGCGGCCACCGCGAGCGCCCAGGTCGGAACGCCGCTGTACATGGCGCCGGAACAGATCATCGGCGGCCGGCTCGGACCGCCGACCGACGTCTACGCCCTCGGTGTCCTGCTCTACCAGCTGCTCGCCGGCGTCCCGCCGTTCCCCGCCAACCTGCCGCTCGCGGTGCTCTGGCAGCACCACCTGACCGCGGCGCCCGCGCCCCCGGCGGGCGTGCCCCTGCGGCTCACGACCGTGCTGCTGCGTGCCCTGGCCAAGGATCCGGGTTGGCGTCACCCGACCGCGCACGCGTTCGCGCTCGACCTGGCGGCGGCCGCCACCACGGCCTATGGGCCCGGCTGGCTGGGCCGCTCGGGCCTGCGCCTCTGGCTGGACGATGAGGTGCGCCGCGCGGCCGTGCCGCCGTGGGCGGCGATGCCCGGACCTCCGGCTGCCGCGATTCCGGGCGCCGGGCCCGTCATCCCCGGCCCGCCGCCCGTGGGTCCGCCGCCCGTGGGACCGGCACCCTTCGGGCTGGCGGGTGCCGCGCCGGCACGCGGTGGCCACGCGGCTGCCGGGCCCGGACCCACCGGCCCGGCTGCCCAGCCCGGACACCCGCCCGGGCAGCCCGGGCAGGCGATGCCGGGGCTCGGCGCCGCCTCGACACCGGGCGGTCCCGCCCCGTCCTACTGGGGGGACGCCCGGCAGCCGGTGGACGATCAGGCGGCCACCCGCCTCGCCGGCGGGCCCGCGCCGTCCGGCGGGAACCCGTGGGCGGCGCCCTACGACGCCCGCCGGTCGCGTCCGCGACGGCGTGGCTCCCGGCGCGTCTGGGGATGGGCCGGCGGCGGCGCGGCGGTCGCCGGCGTGCTCGCGCTGGTCCTCGTCCTGCTCCTGCTGCCCGGTTCGAAGCCCGGCCGCGACGCGCGGGGCGCGACAGCGTCGCCGGCGACCTCCGCGACGCGGGGTCTGCTCGACCCGGCGGTGACCTCGGCGCGGGTGCTGCATCCGTCGACCAGGAAGGGCGGCACGCTGCGGGTGCTCGCCGACTCCGACTGCGACTACTGGGATCCCCAGCGCACCTACTACGGCAACTGCTGGTCGCAGCTGCGCTGGTTCTCCCGTCAGCTGCTGACCTACACCCGGGCGCCGATGTCGACCGAGCTGGTCGGCGACCTCGCGACCGCGCCCGCGCGGTCGACCGACCGCAGGACGTGGACATACACCCTCAGGGAGGGGATTCGGTTCGAGGACGGGACGCCGATCACCTCCAGGGACATCAAGTACGCCGTCGAGCGGGTGTTCGCGACCGACGTCGTCAGCGGCGGCCCGACCTATGTCATCGACTACCTGCAGACCAACCCGCCGTATGGCGGTCCATACACGGACACCTCGCCGGAGAAGCTGGGCCTGACGTCGGTCGAGACCCCGGACGACAGGACGATCGTCTTCCACCTGAACAAGCCGTTCGGCGACTGGAACCGCGTCATGGCCATGCCGACGACGACCCCGGTGCCGCGCGCCCGCGACACCGCCGCCAGGTACACCGACCACCCGGTCTCGTCCGGCCCGTACAAGATCGAGTCCTACGAGGTCGGTAAGAAACTCGTCCTGGTGCGCAACGACCAGTGGAACCCGGCGACCGACCCGGTGAACAAGGCGCTGCCCGACCGGATCGAGGAGACGATGGGCCTCGACCTCGACGCCATCGACAGCCGGATCCTGGCCGGTGACGGCGACGTCGTCGCGGCCCAGAACGGCGTTCAGGAGGCGGCGCGGGCGCGGCTGGTGGCCGACCCGACACTGCGCTCGTCGCGGACCAGCCTCGACCACAACGGTTTTCTGCGCTATCTGAGCGTCACCATGACGGTGAAGCCGTTCGACAACATCCACTGCCGAAAGGCGGTCGCCTGGGCCGTGGACAGGCAGGCCCAGATCGAGGCGCGCGGCGGCTCGACCGCCGGCGATGTGGCGACGACGATGCTGCCGCCGACGCTGCGGTACTACCAGCCCTTCGACCTCTACCCGTCGACGGACGGCCGGGGCTCGGTCGCGAAGGCCAGGGAGGAGCTGGCCGCGTGCGGCCACCCGGACGGGTTCGCCACGACCCTGGTCACCCAGGACGCGGCCAAGTACAAGGCACAGGCCGACGCGCTGACGGCCTCGTTGAAGCGGGTCGGGATCAGCGTCACCGTCAAGGCGTTCCCCGCCGACCGGTACTACTCGGCCGAGCTCGGTGTACCGGCGACGATGCAGAGGAACGGCTACGGGCTCGCGATCGCCGTCTGGGGGTCGGACTGGCCGTCCGCCTCCGGCTTCCTCGGCCCGATCGTGGACGGGCGCAAGATCTTTCCCGCGGGGAACAGCAACTACGCGGAGCTCGACTCGAAGACGGTGAACGACGGGATCGACGCCGGCCTGGCCGCCTCCGACGACGGCGTCGCGCAGCGTGCCTGGACGGCGGTCGACCGGGCGGTCGTCGACTCGGCGGCCTACATCCCGCTGATCTACGACAAGGCGTTCAACGTCTACAGCGACCGAGTGACGAACATCGTCTATTCCCCGGCCTACAACGTGATCGACTTCGCCTCGCTCGGCGTGACCGGCTAAGTGCGCCCGCGACGCCGGAACCGCCGATCGGTGGCGGTCACCTTGCCGTCGAGCTAGTCCCCGATCCGCCCTATGAGGGTGGCCCGTTCCGGCCAAGCCTCTGATGGTGGCCGCCGTCGACGCGGCGCTGCCTGGGCACCGCTCATCCTCATACCGGCGATGACGGGGTTTGAGGCGACCTAGCCGACGGCACGCGGATGGTCGGCCTACCATCGGCGCATTATGTGTTGGGTTCGCGGGGTTCGGGTGCTTCTGGCTGGGCATGGGCATGCCGCGGGCGGGCATCGTGATCGTTGACCGGGAGTCGGTGGCCGCCGCGCTGCCGGGGCTGGAGATCGGGGGCCGGCTGGGCTCGGGTGCCTACGGCCTGGTGCTCGCCGGCCAACACCGGCACCTGCGGCACAACGTCGCCATCAAGGTGCTGCCGGCCCGCCCGCCGGCCCACGGCGGCGGCCCGGACGGCGCGTCCGAGGGCCAGCTGCTGGGCCGCATGGACCATCCCCACATCGTGCGGGTCTACGACTATGTCGAGACCGCGGACCTCTGCCTGATCGTGATGGAGCAGCTGGTCGGCGGCACGCTGGCCCGGCGGCGGGAGGACACGCGGCCGGAGGCGGGCTGCGCCGTGGGGCTCGCGGTCGCCTCCGCGCTCGGCTATGCCCACGACCGGGGCGTGCTGCACCGCGACATCAAGCCGGACAACGTGCTGTTCACGGCCGCCGGCGCCGCGAAGGTCACCGACTTCGGCGTCGCGAAGATGCTGGAGGGAACGGTCGCGACCGCCAGCGCACAGGTCGGCACCCCGCTGTACATGGCTCCCGAGCAGATCACCAGCGGGCAGCTGGGCCCGGCGACCGACATCTACGCCCTGGGCGTCGTGCTGTACCAGCTTCTGTCCGGCGCGCCCCCGATCGACCGGGCACTGCCGGTGCAGCTGCTCTGGCAGCGCCGCCTGACCGCCCCGCCACCGCGGCCACCGGGCGTCCCGGCACCGGTCGCGAACGTCGTGCTGCGCGCCCTCGCCCCGGACCCGGCGATGCGCTATCCCAGCGCCCGGGCGTTCGGCCTGGACTTCGCCGCGGCCGCCGCCGCCGTGCTGGGCCGTGGCTGGCTCACCCGGTCGGACCTGCAGGTCCAGCTCGACGACGACGTGCGCGCCGCGGCCGACGGCCCGTCGACCGGTTCCCGGCCCACCGCCGGCCCGCACCCGGCCGCGCACCCGGCCGCGCACCCGGGCACGTCGGCCGCCGGCATGGCGACGGGCGGGAGCGCGGGCGCTTCCGACGGCCCGACCATCCCGCTCGGCGGCGGCCCTCAGCCGACCGCGGGGGCCGGGCCAGCCCCGTCGCCCACCGCCCCGTCGCCCTCGTCGCCCGTCCAGCGGCAGCCCGCCGCGGGGTGGCCCGTGCCTGGGCCCGTGCCCATGCCCGCGCCACCGGCCGGCCCGCTGACTCCGCCCAGCCGGCCCGGTCCGGCCAGGCCAGGCCCCGCCGGTCCGGAGGTCCCCACCGGGCAGCCGACTCTGGTCGGGGCGTCGTCCGCCCCCCGCCCGGCCGCGCAGGTCTCGAAGCGGTCCGCAGCCGCCTCGGCGGCCCGCGGGTCGTCCAGGCACCGGCGGCGGTGGTGGATGCTGATCGCCGGCGCGGTGGGCGCGCTCGCCGTCGTCCTTCCCCTGGTGCTGATCCCACGCGCCGACGGCCCGAACGAGGGCGGCGGCCCTGGCCATTCGACGGCGGCGGCGGCCACGGAGAGCGCCACGCCGCCGCTCGCGGTCGTGGGCCCTGTCCTGAGCCCGTCCACCGCCAGGGGCGGGACCCTGCGGGTGGCCGCCACGGCCGACTGCGACTCCTGGGACCCGCAGCGCAGCAACGCCGACAGCTGCTGGGCCCAGCAGCGCTGGTACTCCCGGCAGCTGCTGACCTACAAGCCGGGCACGACCGACCTGATCGGCGATCTCGCCACCGCCGTCCCGACGTCCACCGATGCGGCCACCTGGCGGTACACCCTGCGCGCCGGCCTCAAGTTCGAGGATGGGACGCCGATCAGGTCCAGGGACATCAAGTACGGGATCGAGCGACTGTTCGACACCCAGCTCGTCACCGCCGGCCTGAAGGGACTCACCCGGTACCTGGACGACCCCAACAACCGTTATCCAGGGCCCTATCAGGACCCGAGCCCGGACAAGCTCGGCCTGAAATCAATCGACACTCCGGACGACCAGACGATCGTCTTTCACCTGACCAGGCCGTTCGGAGACTGGAACTATCTGATGGCGACGCCCGCGTCCACGCCGGTGCCCCAGGCGAAGGACGGCGAAGCCCAGTACGCCGACCGCCCGGTCTCGTCGGGCCCCTACAAGTTCGCGTTCTACCAACGGGGCCAGTCGCTGACGCTGGTCCGTAACTCCGAGTGGGACCCGGCGACCGACCTGGTGAACACGGCGTTGCCGGACCGGATCCAGGTGACCATGCGGCTTCCTCTGGAGACCATCGACGAGCAGATCCTCTCCGGGCACACGGACGTGTTCGCCGGGCAGACGGGCGCCTCGCAGGCCACCCTGCAGACGCCACTGACGGGCTCGGCGATGCGGGACAACCAGCGCCTGACCGTCACTATCGGCGTCTTGCGTCTGCTGAGCGTCACCACCACCTTGACGCCCTTCGACAACGTCCACTGCCGTAAGGCGATCGCCTGGGCAATCGACCGGCAGGCGCAGGTCACGGCCCGTGGAGGCCCGGAGCGTGCCGTCGCCGCGCCGACGCTGGTCCCCCCGCCGCTGCGGTACCACTCGACGTTCGACCTCTACCCGAGCGCCGGCTCGGGCGACGTCGTCCAGGCGAAGCAGGAGCTCGCGGCCTGCGGGCGGCCGGACGGCTTCCCAGTCAAGATCGTGGTTTTCGAGGACAGCAGGTCCAAGAGCCAGGCGGAGGCCCTCAAGAAATCTCTGGCCGGAATCGGCGTCAACCTCCAGATCTCGGCGCTCGGTTCGGACGACTACGACGCCCTGATCTTCTCGCCGCGGAAGATGCGTGACCAGGGCGTCGGCCTGGCGCTCCTCGGCTACAACGCCGGCTGGCCGACGCCCGCCGGCATTTTCACCAACCTGGCCGACGGCCGCAGGATTACCGACACGGACAACCGGAACATCGCGGAACTCAGCGACCCCGCGGTGAACACCGCCATGGACGACGCCTTCGTGGCGGACATGTCGGACAGCGCCGTCGCCGCCGACCCGTCCGGGACCGCCGCGGCCCGGTGGGCCGCCGTCGAGCGGAGGGTGCTCGACACGGCGGCCTACATACCGGTGACGTACGACAAGGTCACGAACATCTACAGTTCCAACCTCACCAACGTCTATTACCAGCCCGCGTACGACTCGGTCGACTTCTCCGCCCTCGGCGTCCGCTGACACCGGCCCGGCGGCCCGCCACGCAGTCCCGCGGCGGCGCGAGACGTAATCGTGCCTGGTTGGTGGCGGGCCTGGATCCGCTTTCTGGCGGGCTGGTCAGGGCCGTTCGCGGGCGAAGACCTGGTTGGCGACGCGACGGGCCGCGATCGCGGCGCGGCGGTGGTCGTCGAGGACGTCGGTGACCTGCTCCAGGGGGTAGCCGAGGACCCCGGCGACGCGGTCGAGGGCCGGGGTGGTGCGGGGGATGAGGTCGCCGGGTGTGCCGCGGGCAAGCATGATCGCGTTGCGGATCCGGGAGGCCGACAGCCAGGCGGCGTTCAGCGCCGCGGCCTCGGCGCCGTCGAGCAGGCCGGCGTTGACGAGCTCGCGCAGCGCGGTGAGGGTGCTGGTGGTGCGCAGCGCCGGGTTCTCGTGGGCATAGCGGAGCTGGAGGATCTGGACCGTCCATTCGACGTCGGTCAGCCCGCCCGGCCCGAACTTGACGTGCAGGGTCCGGTCGGCGCCGCGCGGGACCCGCTCGGCGGCCATCCGGTCCCGCAGCCGCTCGACCTCGGCGATGGCTCCGCCCGGCAGTGCCGCCGGATAGCGGAACTCGTCGGCCAGGTCGCGGAACCGCGCCGCCAGCTCCGGGTCGCCGGCGAGCGGCCGGGCGCGCAGCAGCGCCTGCGCCTCCCAGCCGAGCGCCCAGCGCCGGTAGTAGGCTGCGTAGCCGTCCAGGTCGCGGGTGACCGAGCCGCCCCGCCCCTCGGGCCGCAGCCCCAGGTCCAGGCGCAGCGCCGGGTCGGGCCCCGGCTGCCCCAGCAGCCGGACAAGCTCCTCGACTACCGCCGCGGCGTACTCGCCGGCCGGGCGCGCGCCGACGCCGGGCCTGGGCTCATGGACGAACAGCACGTCCGCGTCGCTGCCGTAGGACATCTCGGCGCCGCCGAGCCGGCCCATCGCGATCACCGCGATCCGGGCCGGCTCTCCGGCCAATGCTCCTGAGAACGATGTCCGCCGGGCGTGCGAAGGAAGATCATTTTCGCACGCCCTTTGGCCGTTTGGGTCGTCCGCGGGCTCGCCGACGTCCGCGAACCGGTCCGCCGCCGGCCGGCCGGCGGCGAGCCGGCGGTTCACGGTGCGCCGGGCGACCAACAGGGAGGCCTCGATCGTCGCGGCGGCCGCCGCGGCCAGCGCCTCGCCGACGGCGGCCGCGTCGAGCAGGCCGAGCAGGTCCGCGCAGGCGACCCGGACCAGCTCGACCCGGCGGATCGCGCGCGCCCGCGCGGCCGCGTCGCCCGCGTCCTGGTTGCGCCGCGCGACGGCGAGCAGCGTGCGGGCAAGCTCGTCGCGGCCGACAGGGCGCAGGTCCTCCTCGGTGCGCAGCAGCCGCACCGACTCGGGCGCGGCGCGCATCAGCGCCGCGACGTAGCCGCTGGCCGCGAGCACCCTGGCCAGCCGGTCGGCGGCGCCGGCCGAGTCGCGCAGCAGCCGCAGGTACCAGGGGACGCGGCCGAGCGCCTCGCTGACCTGCCGATAGGCGAGCAGGCCGGCGTCCGGGTCGGCGGCGTCGGCGAACGCCGGCAGCATCGTCGGCAGCAGATGCCGCTGGATCGTGGCGGTCCGGCTCACGCCGGCGGTGAGCGCCTCGATGTGCTTCAACGACCGGTTCGGATAGGCGAACCCGAGAGCGGCGAGCCGATCGGCGGCCTCGCCGGGCGTGAGGCGCACCTCCTCGGCGGACAGCCGGGCGACCGCCTCCAGCAGCGGCTGGTAGAAGAGCTGCTCGTGTAGCCGCCGTACCGACCGGGCGATATGCGCGTGCTCGGCGGTGAACTCCTCCGCGCCGAGCATCCCCAGCGAGCGGCCGAGCCAGCGCAGCTCGTCCGGGTCGCGCGGCAGGACGTGCGTCCGCCGCAGGCCGCGCAGCTGGAGCCGATGCTCGACGGCACGCAGGAACCGGTAGGCGTCGGCGAGGGTGGTCGCGTCGCGGCGGCCCACGTAACCCCCGCGCGCCAGGCCGTCGATCGCGGGGAGGGTCGCGCGGGCGTGCAGCTTCGGATCGATACGGCCGTGCACGAGCTGCAGCAGCTGGACGGCGAACTCGACGTCGCGCAGCCCACCGGGGCCGAGCTTGATGTTGCGGTCGGCCTCCCGCCTCGACAGAGACGCCTCCACTCGCCGGCGCATCGCCCGGATGTCGGCGACGAAACGGGGCCGGGACGCCGCCGACCAGACCAGCGGCCCCACCATCGAGCAGAACTCGGCGCCGAGCGCGAGGTCGCCGGCGACTGGCCGGGCCTTGAGCAGCGCCTGGAACTCCCAGGTGCGCGCCCAGCGCTGGTAGTAGGCGCGGTGGCTGGCGAGCGTGCGGACCAGCGCGCCGTCGCGGCCCTCCGGGCGCAGGCCGACGTCGACCTGGAAGAGCGATCCTTCGCTGGTGCGCGCGCCACAGGCCCGTACCAGCCCCTCGGCCAGCCGGGTCGCGGCCCGCAGCGCCGCCTCCTCGGCCGGTTCGGCGGCGTCGGTGGCCCTCGCGGTCCCGGTGGTCCCGGTGGTTTCAGCGGTCCCAGCGGCCCCGCCCATGCCGTCGGGGAGTGAGGTCGTGGCCGGCTCGGCGACGAAGACGACGTCGACGTCGCTGACGTAGTTGAGCTCGCGCCCGCCGCACTTGCCCATCCCGACGACACCCAGGCGCACCGGCGGCGAGGTCGGCGCGAGGCCGGCGCGCGCGACCGAGAGGCCCGCGTCGAGCGCCGCGGCGGCGAGGTCGGCGAGCTCGGCCGTCGCGTCCTCGACCGTCACCGTGTCCGTCAGGTCGCGGGCGGCGAGCACCAGCAGCGCTCGCCGGTAGGCGACCCGCAACGCGTCCAGTACCTCCGGCCCGTCGCCGCGTGCTCGCGGCCGCTCGGCGGCCGGGTCCGCGCCGACCGCGGCGAACAGCCGGGCACGGTGGGTCGCCGCGTCGGGCGCGGCGGCGGCCGCCTCGTCGTCGGCGAGGATCCGCCAGTCGGCCGGGTGCGCGGCGAGGTGGTCGGCGAGCGCGAGGCTCGCGCCGAGGACGGCGATCACACGCCGGCGAGAGCCCGGCCGGGTGGCCAACACGGCTCGCAGCTCGGCGGACGACCGGGCGGAGCCCGCCGGGTGCGCCGGGTGCGCCGGGGCCGCCGGGTGTGCCGGGTGTGCCGGGCCCGGCGGGTGCGCCGGCCCGGGGGTGGCGCCTGGCGGGCCGGGCGCGTCAAGCGGGTCGAGTGCGTCGAGTGCGTCGATCAGTCGGTCTAGCCCGGCCAGGGCGCGGTCGGGGTCGGCGGCGTGGGCGAGCTCGGCGACCACCGGGCTGTTGGTGAGCGGCAGCCCGTCGGGCGGGCCGAAGCCGAGACGGTGCAGCGTGGCCGCGACCCGGTCGACGTCGGTGAAGCCTAGCCGGGCGAGCTGGGCCGCGGCGGAGCTGCCCCGCGGGTGCCCGACGCCTCCGGGCGGGGGCATGGTCGCCGCACTGGCGGCGGCCGGCTCGCTCGTCGTCCGGTCAGCGGAGGCGTGGTCCGCGGACGGGGGCTCCGCTGGCGAGGTCTGCTCCGCCGGCCAGCCGTCGCGCTGTGCCAGCGGGGCGCGTGCCCGCGAGGCCCCCTGCGCCCGCGCTGGGCCCGACCGTCCGGCGCTCGCCATCATGTTTCCATCTTGTTGCAGATGTGGCGTGCGCGTTACAGGAGTGGCAGGTAGCGGTTGATCTCGAACTGGGTGACCTGGCGGCGGTAGGAGGTCCACTCGGCGCGCTTGTTGCGCAGGAAGAACTCGAACAGCTCGTTGCCGAGCGTCTCCCGGACCAGCGACGACGTCTCCATCACCGCGATCGCCTCGGACAGGGATCCGGGAAGAGCCCGGATCCCGCGCTCCCGGCGCTGCGCCTCGGTAAGCGACCAGATGTCGTCGCCGGCGGGCGGCGGCAGGTCGTAGCCGCCCTGGATGCCGCGCAGCCCGGCCGCGAGCATCAGCGCGAACGTCAGGTACGGGTTGCAGGCGCTGTCCGGCAGCCGGAACTCCACCCGTGCCGTGTTCGCCTTGCCCCGCTTGTAGAGCGGCACCCTGACCAGGGCGGAGCGGATGTTGTGCCCCCAGCAGGCGTAGGCCGGCGCCTCCAGCAGCTCGGCGCCCTCGCCTTCGGCCGAGTCGCTGATGAGCCGCTTGTAGGAGTTGACCCACTGGTTGGTCACGGCGGTGATCTCGGGCGCGTGCGCCAGCAGCCCGGCGATGAACGCCTTGGCGACCTTGGAGAGCCGGTACTCGTCGGTCGGGTCGTAGAAGGCGTTGCGGTCGCCCTCGAAGAGGCTCATATGGGTGTGCATGCCGGAGCCGGCATGCTCGGTGAACGGCTTCGGCATGAAGGTCGCGTAGCTGCCCTGCCGCAGCGCCACCTCCTTGACGACCTGGCGCAGCGTCATGACGTTGTCGGCGATCGTGAGCGCGTCGGCGTAGCGCAGGTCGATCTCCTGCTGGCCCGGCGCCACCTCGTGATGGCTGAACTCGACGGAGATGCCGAGCCGCTCCAGCATGCCGATCACCTGCTGGCGGAAGTCATGGCTGATGTCGTTGGGCGTGACGTCGAAGTACCCGGACTCGTCCACCGGCTGCGGCACCGGCTGGCCGCGCCGCGGCGGCTCCTTGAGCAGGAAGAACTCGATCTCCGGGTGGGTGTAGAAGGTGAACCCGGCCTCGGCGGCGGCCGCGAGCGCGCGGCGCAGCACCCAGCGTGAGTCGGCTACGGCGGGCAGGCCGTCGGGAGTGACGACATCGCAGAACATCCGCGCCGTGAGCGTTCCCTCGCCGCGTCCCGGCAGCACCTGGAAGGTGGACGGGTCGGGGCGGGCGAGCATGTCCGCCTCGTGCAGGCGCGCGAACCCCTCGATCGCCGAGCCGTCGAAGCCGATGCCCTCCAGGAGCGCGCCTTCGGCCTCCGCCGGAGCGATCTCCACGGACTTCAGCACGCCCAGCACGTCGGTGAACCAGAGCCGGACGAAGCGGATGTCCCGCTCCTCCAGCGTTCTGAGCACGAACTCCTGCTGCTTGTCCATGAACCCTCCACGTTGAGGTGTGGACTCGACCTCAGGCTACGTCGTCCGGATCCAGCCGCCTTGCCTCTCGACCGGCGGAAGCATGGCTCGTCCATCGCCACGCGCCCGCGGCCGGCCTCCCCGACGAGACCCGGCCTGGCAACGCCGGGCCGTCCGCGGTGCCCGCCCCCACCGTTCGGGCACCCGGCCGGCGCCAGGGCAGGCGGCCCGGCACCGACGCGTCCTACCCGGCGCCGGGCACCGGCATCCTTGGCCGATGCCCTGTCCTGGTCGGGGGACATGTCGGCCAGGACGAGGTATCCCGAGTGCCTCCCGGATCGGCGACGGGGTTCCTGCCGGATCGCCGAAGGCGATCTGGGAGGTCCGCCGTCGGGGATCTCCGACACTAGCGACTGCAGGACCGAGATGCCCACGTCGTTGCCAGCTCGCAACGAACCTGGCGACTTGCCGTAACCGGACGGCGGCTCGGCAGCGTCCCCACGGCCGGAACCGTCATGGCGCAGGCTCACATGCGTGGCGTCGGCCGTTCCGACCGTGATGTTCGACCGTGATGCCAGCCTGTGCCAACAGGTCTCGCCACACCTGATCGGTCATATGCGAGTTTGTAGGAATTTCCCTGGAACCAGCATAGTCGATCATGATGGTGCCCGCGGCTCGGTCAGGTGGGCAGGGCGCGGACCTCGAGGTCGTCGGACAGCACGGTCGAGCCGTTTCCGACGAAACCGATCCCGCCCTGCTGGCTGAGCTTGCCGGTCGCGTCCTGGTACTGGACGACTGTCGTCCCGTCGACGGCGATGGTGTAGGTGCCACCCCGCGCGGTGACGGTCATGCTGTACCACCTGTCGTGGGCGACGGAGAAATCCCGCTGCGCCACCGAGGCACCTTGACCGCGACGTCTCGGTTCAGGGCGCGGTGACGGCCGGCTAGCACCAGCCCAAACGCGCCGGCACCGATCTGGCCGCCGATCTCGATGCCCGGCAGTGCCGCGGCGACGGCGGCCCGATCAACGATCACGCTCGGTGCCGTGACCCGCGGTGGGCCGGAGGGGGCCGCCAGGCGAACCGCGCTTCCCTCATCGTCATGACAAAGAGATCGTATGAGACGAAGCGTCGGCGTTCGGCGGCATTCGCGCTCTTGCTACGAGGCACAAGCTACAGGCGGCTGTCCCGCCGGCGCGGGCAGCGGGGTGACGGACCGAGACGATCAGGAGACCGGGTCGACGGAGGTAAGGGCGCCGGCGCGGGCCTGGTAGATGAAGATTCTGCGGAGGTGCCACCGCCGATCAGCGTCCGCTCGACGACGCCGGACAGGTCGGCGCCGTAAGCGGACCCGTCCCCCACCGAGAACACCTTGCTCGGCTTGAGAACGCTGGTGATGTAGGTCGCCGCCGGCTCCCTGCTGGGAGCCGGCGGCGCCGGGTGCTGCTGGTGCCGCCCGCCGGGGCGGGTCAGCGGGCCGGGTGACGCGCGGTTATGCCACCGTGCGGTCTCTCGGCCCGCGGTTCGGACCCTCGGTCAGACGGTCGCGGGCTGCGCCGCGGTGGCCTGGGAGGGGACGAACAGGATCGGCTTGTCGCCGGCCAGCGCGCTGCAGGTGGTGTCGATCATCAGCGCGGAGACCACGTACGGGTCCATGTTCGCGTTCGGGCGGCGGTCCTCGAGCCAGCCCTTGCGGGCCTTCGAGACGGCCCACGGGATGCGGATCGACGCGCCGCGGTCCGAGTCACCCCAGGAGAACTTGTTCCACGGGGCGGTCTCGTGCTTGCCGGTGAGGCGGTCCTGGATGCCGTAGCCGTAGTTGGTCACGTGCTCCATGACCCGGGTGCCGAGCGCCTCGCAGCAGGTGACGATCGCGTCCCAGCTCTCCATCGTCTGCTTGGTGGAGAAGTTGGTGTGCGCGCCCGCGCCGTTCCAGTCGCCGGGGACCGGCTTGGCGGCGAAGGAGACCGACGCGCCGAAGTCCTCGGCGATGCGGTGCAGCAGCCAGCGGGCGACCCAGATCTGGTCACCGATGGCCGGCGCCGGCAGCACGCCGATCTGGAACTCCCACTGGCCCATCATGACCTCGGCGTTGGTGCCCTCGATCGCGAGGCCGGCGTCCATGCACGCCTGGGTGTGCTTCTCGACGATGTCCCGGCCGGGCATCTTCTCGCCGCCGACGCCGCAGTAGTACGGGCCCTGCGGCTCCGGGAAGCCCACGGCCGGCCAGCCCAGCGGGCGGCCGTTCTGGAAGAACGTGTACTCCTGCTCGATGCCGAAGTGCGGGGCGAAGTCGGCGTACTTCTCCGCCAGCTCTCGCGCCTTGGCGCGGGTGTTGGTCGGGTGCGGGGTGAAGTCGGTCAGCTCCACCTCGCACATCACCAGGATGTTGTCGCCGCCACGAATCGGGTCCGGGCAGGTGAAGACCGGGCGCAGGACGCAGTCCGAGTTGGAGCCGGGCGCCTGGTTCGTGCTGGAGCCGTCGAAGCCCCAGATCTCCGGCTCCTTGCCGTCCTTGATGATCCGGGTCTTGCTGCGCAGCAGCGGCTCCGGCTCGGTGCCGTCGATCCAGATGTACTCGGCCTGAAAGCTCACTCAATACTCCCCGTGATCGGCAGGTCCTAGACACGCGACGATGGGGCCGGCCGGGGGAGGGCCGACGCTAGCCGCGACTGACGGGAGGGTCCGACTGGAGCCTTACCGGGTCCCGTTACCGATCAGTTCCCCGATTGTTAAATCTGCGTCTCAGGGCGCGCTGTTGACGCTCGGTCGGCGCGCGCGACGGTTACGGCTCCCGAAACGGGGCCGGAAAACAGCCCGAAATGTGCTCGCCGACACACCACGATGGCCGCACACCTCAGTAGATGAACCCACCCTGTGCGGGCATCCGGGCGTTGTGTGACGGCTCGCCGGTAGCCGGCCTCATAGACCGGCCGGGAGCTCTCGGGCGGCCCGGTGGGGCCGTATCCCCATGGGCGGCGCGTTCTTCCCGCCGGCGGACGAACCTCGATGGGGGCCGCGGCCCGCCGAGTCGCGACGGCGTGGCCCGTTCTGCGGCCCGGATGCCCACTGAGTCGGCACCGCCGTTTTCCCATCTTTTCTCACATGGCGGCACTGGCCGCGAATGGCGATTTCCCGCGCAGGTCACACCGTGCTGCGCACGTTCGGTTGGACGTATGAGGAGCTGGGCATCCGCGCTCTCGTGCCCCCGCTCGCGTGATGTCGCCCGCGACCCCGCGCCCACCCGACACGTCGATGACGACCGCTCCTGGGGCCGTCCGCCCGTAAAAGGCCTCGCCGTCCAAAACGGACGGCGAGGCCCGGGCAAAAAAGCCACCCCTGGTGACGCTGCCTCAGATGTCGTAGTAGAGGTCGAACTCGAAGGGGTGGGGACGCAGGCGGATGGCGTCCACCTCATGGGTGCGCTTGTAGTCCAGCCAGGTCTCGATGAGGTCCGGAGTGAACACGTCCCCGGCGGTGAGGAACTCGTTGTCGGCCTCGAGGTGGTCGAGCACGGCCTCCAGCGACCCGGGCACCTGCGGGACGGCGGCGAGCTCGTCCGGCGGGAGCTCGTAGAGGTCCTTGTCGATCGGGTCCGGCGGCTCGATCTTGTTCTTGATGCCGTCGAGCCCGGCCATCAGCATCGCCGAGAACGCCAGGTACGGGTTGCAGCTCGGGTCGGGCACGCGGAACTCGATCCGCTTGGCCTTCGGCGAGTCGCCGCCCAGCGGGATCCGGCAGCAGGCCGAGCGGTTGCGGGCCGAGTAGACCAGGTTGACCGGCGCCTCGTAGCCGGGCACCAGCCGCCGGTAGGAGTTCGTCGTCGGGTTGGTGAACGCCAGCAGCGCCGGGGCGTGGTGCAGCAGCCCGCCGATGTAGTGCCGGGCGGTCTCGGACAGGCCGCCGTAGCCCTCGGCGCTGTAGAACAGCGGGCCGTCGTCCTTCCAGAGGCTCTGGTGGCAGTGCATGCCGGAGCCGTTGTCCTGGAAGAGCGGCTTGGGCATGAAGGTGACGGTGCGGCCGCGAGAACGGGCGACGTTCTTGATCACGTACTTGTAGAGCATCAGGTTGTCGGCGGTCTTCAGTAGCGTGTCGAAGCGGAAGTCGATCTCCGCCTGGCCGGCGGTGCCGACCTCGTGGTGCTGCATCTCGACGGTTATGCCGACCTTGATCAGCGTCTTGACCATCTCCGAGCGAAGGTCGGTGAAGTGGTCGGTCGGCGGCACGGGGAAGTATCCGCCCTTGAATCTCGGCTTGTAGCCGAGGTTGCCGCCCTCCTCCTTGCGTGCGCTGTTCCACGCGGCCTCGACCGAGTCGACCTGGTGCATCGAGCCGTGCGGCGTGTACTCGTACCGGATGTCGTCGAAGATGTAGAACTCGGCCTCGGGCCCGAAGTACGCCGTGTCCGCGATCCCGGAGCCGCGCAGGTATGCCTCCGCCTTGCGCGCCACGTTGCGCGGGTCGCGGGAGTACTCCTCCTTGGTGATCGGGTCGTGGATGAAGAAGGTCATCGCCAGCGTGGAGTGCTCACGGAACGGGTCTTGGAACGCGGTCCGCGGGTCCGGCAGCAGCAGCATGTCCGACTCGTGGATGGCCTGGAAGCCACGGATGGAGGAGCCGTCGAACATGAGGCCGTCGGTGAAGACCGACTCCGTGAAGACCTGCGTCGGAATCGTGAAGTGCTGCATGACGCCCGGGAGGTCACAGAAACGCACGTCGATGAACTCGACATTTTCGTCCCGGATGTATCGGAGCACTTCGTCGGCGTTCGCGAACATTCACCCTCCACCCGCGTGGCACGCTGTCTGGCCCAATAGGATACCCATATCCGGACGCGGTGCGTAACCCCGCGGTGTGAAGTGAGCATGGCTAGCATGTTTCGTCTGTGTTGCGAGGACGAAGTTCGTCACGGTGTGTGACGGTTCCCTGGCGCGATCCGGATACGGATAAGCTTGCGCCGTGCGACGTGAGCTCGGACGCTGGCTGGAAGGCCCCGGCCTGCCACCCACTGCTGGTACCCCCGGGGATCGGCTCGGCCTGCCGGCCGCCGGCCCGGGTTCGCTGGCCAGCTACGGCGCCCGGTTCGGGGGCTACGTCGTCGACGCGGTGCTGGCCAACCTGCTGGCCGGCGTGCCCGTGCTGTTCGGCGCCACATACGACGCCTCGACGCGCGGCCTGATCGTACTCGTGATCTTCTTGCTCGAAGAGCTCGTGCTGGTGAGCCTCACCGGCCAGACCGTCGGCATGCGGCTGTTCGGCTTCGGCGTGGTGAAGGTCCCCGGCGGTGGCCGGGCGCGCTTCCCGCTCGTGCTCGTCCGGACACTGCTGCTGGCCCTGCTGATCCCGGTGTTCCTCGTCGACCGCGACATGCGCGGCCTGCATGACCGCGCCGCGGGCACCGCCCCCGTCAGGGCGGCCCGGCGCGCGTAGACCGAGGCGCCAACCCCGTTCTGGTGAGGCGTCAGCTCAACCTGGCCACCGATGGCGACGGCGTATTGGCGCACCGCCAACGCAACCACTATCCCGACCCCGATCCAGACCAGCCCCGGTCGTACGCGTCGACACCAGAACCAGGCTGGGAGGGCGCCCTGGCGCCCGACAGGCGCCGCGGCGAGCGGTCGCGCCAGCGACCTTCTCGCCAGCGGCGCTCTAGCGCGGGCGGCCGCCGCGGGGGATGTTGCGGGGAACCGGGCCCTTCGGAATCGGAAGTGATGGACCGGTGCCGGCGACGGCCTTCAGCCGCCGGTCGAGCTGGTCGATCTGGCGGCGGCGCAGCGTGCGGCGCATCCGCATCAGGGTCGGCTGCAGCTTGGGCAACGGGACCTCGCCCTCGCCGTTGCCGATGATGATGTCGGTGATCGGCACGTCGCCGGCGACGCGGCGGATCCGGCGTACCTCGGTGGCGAGCAGGTCGCGGGCGCCCCTGCCTCGCCCCTCGGCGATGATCACAACGCCCGCGCGGCTGACGACGCGGTGCACGACATCCTGGTTCCTGTTCACCTGAACGGCGGGAGTGAGCCGCCAGTCGCCCCTCATCCGCTCGATGATGCCGGCGGCGGCGCCAGGCTTCCCCTCCAGCTCGGCATAGGCACTGCGCTGCACCCGGCGGCTGAACAGGTTGACCGCGACGAGTAGGCCCAGCAGCACGCCAAGGGGCGTCCACAGCCAGATCGGCCCCACGAAGAGGCCCAGCACGAGAAGCACGGCCAGCGGGACCACGAAGCCCAGCAGCATGATCCAGACGACGTTCGGGTCACGCTCCCGCGTGACCTTGAAGACGAGCCGGATCTGCGTGAGCCGGTTGGGACCGCCTGCCTCCTGTCCGGACGCGGCGCCACCCGGCTTCGCCGGGCCCTTCGTGCCGCGTGCCGGGGGCGTAGCCGGAGCGGCCGCGGCTGCCGCCGGCTTCTTCCTCAGTGCCATGCCCGCGAGCCTACGGCCTGTGGGGCGGGGCGCGGCCACGACCATGGTGGTAACGCCGCGCGAGCGGGACGACGGTGCGCCGACGACCGGCCCGGCCCCGGTTTCCGCCCCCGCTTTGGGTGCCGCGCCACCTGGGGCTGAGCTACCAGTCGGGCCGGAGCGCCCGCCGGGCCGCGGAGCCGTCGGGCCCGCCGGGCCGGGTCAGCGGTGGGCAGCGACTGGGCGGCGCGGCCGGGCCGCGGCGAACGCAGGCCGCACGGCCGCCGACCCGATCGAGATGACGGGGCCGGCCGAGCCGACGGAGCCGACCGGGGAGCCGGGCCCGACGCCCTCAGCCCACCGGTAACCGGAGGTGACGTGCAGATCGGTGGCGGCGCGCCAGGCGTTGCGACGGGCGGTGCGCTGACCGCCGTGTGGCAGGACCAGCAGGGTCAGTTCTTCCAGGGTGGAGAGCAACGAGCGGAACACAGCGGGTCTGACCTCCCGACACGGTGGTCGTTCTCCCACCCACGCTCGACGCCCCGCCGGCGCGCGCCGCCGCCCACCAGCGCCGCGCGGGGCCGGGTACGGGTGGTGGGCTTGCAGGAGTATGGGTCGGGCTACCGGGAACGGACGTGGACGGGTGGTGGTGGGCGTCGCCAGTCCATGACGGCGGCGAGCAGCCCTGTTGACGCGTACTTAGTCAGCGAGTGACTCGCGGTGGTGACCGCCAGGTGACGCTACGCCGAAGCCTATCCCCGTACTCGCCCCGTCACCAGTCGCATCCGCTTACGGGCGTGCGTGTTCTAGCACACAAAGAGAACTATCGATGCACAACCAGTTGGCAGACGGGTGAGCCGGGTGAGATTGCGGGGTCACCGCCATGGGTCCGGCTCGTCGGGTCATGACTGGGCATCGGCTCGCCGCGCGCCCGCGAGTCACCGGCCGGCCGGATGCGGCCGAGCCGGCCGGTGCGACAGGATGGCCTGGTGAGGATCATCGTCACCGGGGCGTCCGGGCTGCTGGGCTCGAAGCTGGTGCCCGCGTTGCGGGCGGATGGCCACGACGTGGTCACCCTCGTGCGCCGCGAGCCGCGAGGCCCCGGCGAGTTCCGGTGGGACCCGGAGCGGGGCGAGCTCGACGCCGCCGCTCTCGCCGGCGTCGACGCGGCCGTGCACCTCGCGGGGGCCGGCGTCGGCGACCGCCGGTGGACCGCGGACTACCGCCGGACCATCCTTGACAGCCGGGTCCAGGGCACCCGGCTGCTGGCCGGGGCTCTCGCGGCGGGCGCGAGCCCGGACGCCCCGGTGGAGGGCCCCGCGCAGGGGCGCGGGCCGGCCGTGCTGCTGTCCGCGAGCGGCGTGGGCTGGTACGGGACCGCCGCCGGCGGCCCGGTCGACGAGACGGCACCCGCGGGCGGTGGTTTCCTCGCGGACGTCGTGCGCGCTTGGGAGGAGGCGGCCCAGGCCGCCGCCTCCGCCGGCCTGCGGGTGTGCCTGCTGCGCACCGGGCCGGTCCTCGCGCGCGGCGGCGGGGTGCTCGCCCGCCAGCTGCCGCTGTTCCGGGCGGGGCTTGGCGGGCCGCTCGGCTCCGGGCGGCAGTGGGTGTCCTGGATCGGGATCGACGACTGGGTGGCGGCCGTCCGCTTCCTGCTCGCCGCCGACGGGCAGGCGCCCGACAACGGGCCCCCGCCAGCCGATCTTCCGGCGGGGGAAGCCCCGCCGGTGTCGCCGTCGGGACCCCCGGAGGCCGGCGTCAGCCGACCTCCGGTGCGGCGCGCCGCACCGAGGGTCACGGGGCCGGTGAACCTGGTCTCGCCGAACCCGGTCACAGGGTCGGAGTTCGCCCGGACGCTCGGTGGGGTGCTGCGTCGCCCGGCCCTGCTGCCCGTGCCCAGGCTCGCGCTGCGCGCTGTCGTCGGCGGCTTCACCGACGAGGGAGTCCTCGCTTCTCAGCGGGTCGTCCCGCGAGTGCTTCTGGACGCGGGCTTCCGCTTCCAGTACCCCGACCTCGCGAGCGCCCTGCGTGCCACCCTGACCAGCCAGCGGTCCTGAACCCGGCCGAGGCCGCCCAGGTCCCCGGCCCGGAACTACGTGGGGAGGGCGCTCAGCGCCCGACAGGCATCCCGTGGGCTCGGATGTCCAGCCAGAGCTGGTGACGGCGCATTGGCGCAGTACCTATCCGGCCACCTCGTCAGCCCGGTCCCAGCTCTACCACCGCCATCTGCCAGGGCCCGGAACCACGCGGGGAGGGCGCCCAGCGCCCGACACGGGGCGAGCGCGCCCAGCGCCTCGCCCCGACAGGCGGGGGCGCCCCGGCGCCCCCGCCCCAACCCGCGTCCTATTCGAGGTAGTCGCGCAGCTTCTGGGAGCGCGACGGGTGACGCAGCTTCGAGAGAGTCTTCGACTCGATCTGCCGGATCCGCTCCCGCGTCACCCCGAACTCCCGACCGACCTCCTCCAACGTCCGAGGATGCCCATCCGTCAACCCGAACCGCAGCTGGATGACCTTCTTCTCCCGATCCGACAACGTGTGCAACACCGAGTCCAGCTGCTCCTGCAACAACAGGAAACTCGCCGCGTCCACCGGCACCACGGCGTCGG
>NZ_MBLO01000032.1 GCF_001854805.1 Pseudofrankia coriaricola | reverse complement strand
GCCGAGATCTACGCCCAGCTCGGACTCCAGCTCACCTACGAACCAGGAGCACACCGAGTGATCGCCGAGGCCAAGCCTCCGGCGATCATGTACGAGGGAGAGTGTCCGAGGGGGGAGTCGGACACTACGCACACGCTTTCGATCAGAGCAATCTGCTGCCTGTTCTTCGACCAGCAGGAGAACGGTGATGGCGGGCGCATCCGACATCGACACCTCCGCCGCAGGTCAGGACGCGACCGTTAGGCTTGTCACGCTGATCATGGCGGCAGTTGTCGCTTTCACGTTTCTGTTCGGGTTCGGGAACTCTCTTGCTCTCGGTCTGCGGCTGGGTGTGCCGATCTTCATCGCGCCGCTGGTCGCGCCCGCAGTCGATCTCTCCGTTGTCGGGCTCCTTCTCGCGATCAGGCATTTGGCTCTCCACGGCGCTCAGCCCGAGCTGTTACGGCCTGCGCGTCGGCTGTTGATCTTCTCGAGCACGGTGACCCTCGCGCTCAACATCGCCGAATCCCTCATCGCACAGGACTACGGCAAGGCGGCGTTCGACGCCGTCGGACCTCTGCTCCTGATCGGGTGGAGCGAAGTTGGCCCGGGCCTCCTCCAAGCCATGCGCCAACCAGTCGCTGACGCGCAGGGCCGCTCTGCGTTCACAGCTCTGGCCGGCCCACCCCCGCTGGGCATCGAGGTCCTCGACCCGCTGGCACATTGACAGTATGGACCGGCCGCACCGCCGTGCCCTGCCGTGGGCGGGGGCCGTCGTCCCGGTGGCCTTCGTGACGGCCGGCGTGGGCAGCGCTGCCCAGGTGCGCGAGACCATCGACGATGGTGTCGCGACCCATACGGCCCGGTGGGAGGCCACTCCGGTGGCTACCGTGCTCGATGACTGTCAACACTGGGCGTACCTCTGCCGTGAGATCGGGTCCGCCAGTAGCCCCGGCGAGTCGTAGGCGCGGCACAACCCGTCCCACAGATGCCCCATCCGCGAGGCGACGATCGGCAGCGGGGCGCCCGCCGCGCCGACCGTGTCCAGCCCGAGGTCGAGTTCTCCCTGCCCGGCTGCGAGCCGCTGGTTCGCGACTGCCCGCAGCGCCGCCAGCTCCGCCTCGTCGTGTGCGGACCCGATGTGGTCCATCGCCCGCGACCCGCGCCGGTTCGAGTACACGATCTGCACCGCGGTCGCCCCCGACGCGGTCTTCACGGTGCGCACATAGGCCCTAGACCCCAGGATAGGGCGCGGCTTAGTGCACAAAATCTGGCACCCCTGCGGACGATTCCGCAGGCCAGAGACTTTCGATCTTGACGAGACGATCAACGTGAGGGAAGTCAGGTCAGAACTCGATCAGCGCCTTGCCGCCGGTCTGCTTGTCGAAGTCGACGTATGCCTCAGCTGCCTGGTCGATCGTCCAGCGATTCGAGAACACCTGGTCGACGTCCACGCCGTGGTCGACCACGAACCGCGCGCAGTCGGCCTGGCCGACGATCGAGAAGGTGTAGGACCCGATCAGGGTGAGCTGCTTGCGGATGACCTGACGGCTGATGTCCAACGGCGTCTCGGACGGCCCGTGGCCCACGAATGCCACACGCCCCCAGGTCGCGGCACCGTTCACGGAGGCCTGCCGTGCGCTGGCGGCTCCCGAGGCTTCGAGCGCGCAGGTGACGCCGCGTCCTCGGGTGAGGTCTCGAATGGCGGCCACAGGGTCGACGGTGCTGGAATCGATGACGTGCGCAGCGCCGAAGTCCTGCGCCACGGCCACGCGATCGGCAGCGATGTCGACGCCGATGACCTCGGCGCCCATAGCCGACGCGAGTTGCACGCCGGCAAGTCCGACCGGACCGAGCCCGAAGACTGCGACCGTGTCGCGTGCCGAGAGGCCCATCCGCACGAGGCCGCCGAATGCGGTGCCCGTCCCGCAGCTGATGGCCGCGCCCGCGCTGAACGTGAGTTCGTCCGGTAGCGGGACGAGGGTCGAAGCGGGAACCTTGAGGAAGTCCGCGTGACCACCGTGGACCGTCGTCCCGATCAGGCCCGTCTCACGCTCGCACAGCTGCGTCCAGCCGGTCCGGCACTCCCGACACATCCCGCAACCCGTGTAGTGGAAGACCATCACACGATCGCCCACCCGGGTGGAAAGGCAGTCCACTCCTGGTCCGACAGCTGCGACGACACCGCAGGGCTCGTGGCCCGCGATGATCCGCGCACCCTCGTCGAGGGCGTCCGGTCCGAGTCCGTACGACGCGAGGGCGGCCTTGCTCCCCAGCCGGTAAGACTTCAGGTCGCTACCGCACATCCCGGACGCCTTGATTTCCACCACGACCTCACCGGGCCTGGCAACAGGGTCGTCGAAGGTGGCGACGTCGATCGTGCGTTCGCCCTCGAAGACGACACCGCGCATGGTCAATGTCCTTCCGGTCGATCTGGGGACGAGGGCACGTATCGGGAACTCATGCAGAGATCTCCGTGAAGAGCCGGCCGAGCGGAGGCGCGGCGACCATGTCGGCGTCCTGCCGCCTGTGCACGTACGTGAACGGGCTCCGCACGTGGACACGGTCGCCGGACGTCACCGAGCAGATGCTGCGCAGACGTGGGCCTATCGGGGACGAGTCGCCTTCGAGGGACGGATCGATCCGGACCCACGCCCGGACGTGGCCACCGCGCGGGTTGACGTACTCCAGCAGGTCGTCCTCGCCGACACCCAACCGGTCCGCCAGGCCGGCGCTGATCCGCGCCACCCGCTTCGAGCCGTCCAGCTCGTCCTCCTCCGCGGCGAGTACCTCGACGTGCTGCCGGGCCTCGCGGAGCGTCCGACGCAGCTCGGCCGTGGCATCGTGGTCCACGGTGCCGTCGCCCAGCACGACGCCGTAGTCCTCGCGCGCGCCGTCGATGCTCACGTACCCGTCGTGGAAGTCGGCGAGCACCGCGTCTTCATCGCGCTCGAGCGGGTCGCCCCACCCGCCGCCGCCTGACACGAGGTACAAGATGATGTCTCCCGGGATGATCGGGAAGCCGCCGGTCTTGAGTGGAAGTGCATCGGTCACAACAGGTTTGCCGCCTCGGATCACCTCCACACGGTTCAAGGCTCCCGCGAAGCCGCCGGCCATCCCCGGACGCGGGAGGACCCCGTCGGTGCCGAGGATCGTGAACGTGCCGGGCAGGAGAACCTCGAAAGCGCGGCGCACTCCGAGGCCGCCACGCATCTTCCCGGGGCCGCCGCTGTCGACGTAGAGCTCGTTGAAGTGGATCTGGATCGGGTTGAGGGCCTCGATCCGCTCGGTCGGCCACATCACCGGGAGATCACCCATGAAGAAGGACCATGCCAACAGAGAACCGTCGTTGTGTCGCGTGGCGCCCCAGCCACCCGGCGGGTACTCGAACATCAGCCAGTACGGGTCGCCCTCTCGCTCCTCCGGCCACCGCCCCGCGACGTTCATGTTGTTCGAGCTCCCGGTGCTGATGCCCGGCACGTCATCGAGCACCTGCGAGAGGCACCCGATGACGCAGGCGTGCACGGCCCCGAACATCACGTTCGCGTACGCGCCGTTCGCCGCCGGGAACGACGAGTTCACGACGGAACCCTTCGGGCCGGAGATCGACCAGCACCGCGCCGCACCCGAGTTCGAGACGTGGCCGGGGGACAGGAACGGCACGAGGATCTCGAAGACACCGGCGTGCAGGTCGGTGATGGTGCAGTTCGCCACGCCGTTCGCCTGGGGTGAGGATCCCTCGAAGTCAAAGGTCAGCCGGTCGCCGTCGATCGTCATCGCGCAGGCGATCCGGACCGGCAACGGGTGCGCGGAGCCGGCGTTCTCCAGGTAGTCCTCGAAGTAGTAGACGCCGTCGGCAAGGTCGGCGATCCGCGAGGCGGCCTTGCTCGCCTCGTTGGCCAGGATCCTCTCGACGGCGTCCTCGATGACCGCGACCCCGAAGTGCTCGCACGTCTCGTCGAGACGCTTCGTTGCAGTCTTCATGCAGGTCGACTGTGCCGAGTACATGCCTTCGATCTCGAAGGGCTGGCGGAAGTTCGCGAGCAGGACCTCCAGTAGTTCCGGAGTGACCCGGGTCAGCGGGAATCGGATGCCTTCCTGGAACACGTCGGTCGCGCCACCGTTCACGCTGCCCGGCACAGCTCCGCCCACATCTCCCCAATGCACCGTGGTCGCCAGCCACAGCATGAGCTTGCCGTTCTGGAAGTACGGCGAGATCAGGCTCACGTCGTTGAGGTGCGAACCGCACTCCCACGGGTCGTTGACCAGGAACCGGTCGCCGGGCGCGATCGTGTCGCCGTACTTGCGCAGCGCCGCCGACACAGCGTCACGTATGTCGTACATGTGCATCACGATGTCGTCGTTCATCGCAATGATCTCGCCCTCGGCGGTGCAGATGGCCGTGGCGAAGTCGTGGGTCTCAGTGATGATCGGCGAGTACGCCATCTTGATCAGCGTGCTGCGCATCTCGCGCACCGCGTAGGTCAGGTGGGCGTCGATCACCTCGAGGGTGATTGCGCTGATCCGGGGAAGGGTCGATGTGTCGGACACGGGTGTGCCCCCTTCTCGCGAACGGTGGCTGGGTCAGGACCGGCTGGCGCGGCGAAGAACGAGGTTGCGGTCGTCGTCGACCGTCGCCGTCCAGGCGACGGGCACGAGAGTCGTGGAGTCGTACTCCTCGACGACGGCTGGTCCAGCGACGATTGCGCCCGGGTCCAGGCGCGCCCGGTCGAGGACGGGGGTGTCGATGAAGGCTCCGTCGAGGTAGACCGGACGCCTCTCTTTGACCGCGCCGGCCGCACCAGCAGATCCGGTGGCGAGAACGGCGCCGCCGTTGGCCACCTCGCGCCGGACCGCACGGTGCCCGCTGCGTCCGGTGGCCACGACCCGGAGGTTGACGAGCTCGGACGCTTCGGGCTCGCGCTTGAACTCGTAGCGCTCCTCGTAGAGGTCGCCGAACCAACGGCCGAGATCCTCCAGCGTGAACTCCAGATCGCTGAGAATGACCTCTTCTTCCCACGTCTGGCCCACGTACCGCATGCCGATCTTGTAGGTGATGTCGATGTCGCCCTCGGCCACGCCGTCACCGAGCAGCCGCTCGCGACCCTCCTGGCCCAGGCCCCTCAACCGGTTCCGCACGTCGTCGAGGTCGGCCCTCGGAAGACCGCGGATGTAGCTGCTGACGTAGTCGAAGCGACGATCTGCCACAAGCATCCCGAACGCGGAGAAGTTGCCTGCGTCGCGGGGCACCACCACGCACGACATGCCCAGCCGCTCGGCGATCAACGCACCGTGCAGACCCCCGGCACCGCCGAAGGAGACGAGCACCATCTCCTCGGGATCGCCGCCGCGTTCCACCGACACCTCGCGGATGGCGCCGTACATGTTGGTGACGGCGATCTCGACGACGCCGGAGGCGAGCTCGTGGACGTCGTCAACCTGTGCGGCCTCGGCAAGGCGCTCTGCGGCGGCGTACGCGAGCGCGCCGTCGAGCACGAGGTCGCCGTTGAGAAGCGACTTGGCGCCTAAGCGGCCGAGGACCAGATTGGCGTCCGTCACCGTGAGCTCGGTTCCCCCGGCGCCGTACGCCGCGGGGCCGGGCGAGGCTCCCGCACTCTGCGGACCGACCTTCACAACACCCTCGTCCGTCAGCCACGCGATGCTGCCGCCGCCGGCGCCGATCGATTTCACCTCCAGGTCGGGCAACGCGATCGGGAAGGCCTCGACCACGGCGTTCGGTACGACGTGGGTCCGGAAGTTCTTGATGAAGCCGACGTCGCTGCTGGTGCCGCCCATGTCGAACGTCGCGACGTGCGGGGCGTCGATGCGTTCCGCCAGGAAGGCAGAGGCGGTGACACCGCCGGCGAGGCCACCCATCAGCAGCCGGAGCGGCTCCTGCCGGACGACCGCCTCGTTGATCAGGCCACCTGAGGAGGTCATCCACATCACCTCACCGGCGTACCCGCGGTCCTTGAGAGCTGCACCCAGCGACGTCACGTACTCGGTCAACAGTGGCGAGAGCGACGCGTTGAGCACAGCGGTGATCCAGCGCGGGTACTCGCGGAACTCGGGGTTCGTCGCGGACTTGATGATGTGGACGCCCGGCAGCTGCCCCGACAGGTGGTCGAAGGCGACCTGCTCGTTCGCCGGGTTCAGGTAGGAGTTGATGAAGCAGATGGCCACCGACCCGACATCGGCCTCCCTCAGCCTGTCGGCGACGGATCCAAGCTCGGCCGGGTCGGGCGCCGCGAGGATCTGGCCATCCGCCGAAACCCTCTCCCGGATCTCGAACCGCCGGTCGTGCGGGACGGGGTACGGGCGCGTCCTGACCCAACGATGATCGAAGAGACCGCCGGTGTAGCGCTTGGTGTCTCCGATCTCGATCTGGTCGCGAAAGCCCACGGACGTCACGATGGCCGTCGGCGCTCCCTTGCCCTGCAGGATCGCGTTGAGCGCCGCGGTCGTGCCGTGGACGATCGTGGAGACCTGGGCCAGGTCGGTCCTTTCGAGGCCACGCACCACGGCGCCGGCCAGGTCGTCAGGGTCGGTCGACACCTTGGCGACCTCGCCACGACCGTCCTCATGCATGAAGACAAAGTCGGTGAACGTGCCGCCGACGTCGATGCCGATGTCGATCACGGTCTCAGCTGCCTCTCCGGGTCGAGGTCCGGTCGCCGGCAACCGGCTCCCGCGCGACGCTGCGGCGCCCGCAGCGTCCGTCGGCGGGGTCGGTCGCTCCGGATATCCGGAACGACTACGCCACCGCCAGATCGGCGATCTAGTGCGATTGTCATAAGAGATTGCGAACGGGGTGTCAGCGTAATCACACGTGTCCGAGACGTCAATGGGTGTCTCGCGGCGTCGTTCCGGTCGCCGTTCTTCCGGCTAGTGCGCGGCCAGTCCCCGTCGACGACAAGTTCGGTGCCGGTCACGTAGCGTGGTTAGGTTTCCATATGTCGAGCGAGCCAGCGCGACGGCTGCGTCCCACTTTTCGGGCTGCGTGACGTCGAGGTGACAGAAGGTCTCCTGCGGGCCCTGTTCGCGGAGCGCCTGCTTGAGCCGGCCGGCCTCCTCGTCGAGGACGCCGCCGAAGACGACGGATGCGCCTTCCCGTGCGAAGAGTTCGACATGCGCTGCACCCAGCCCGCGCACCGCCCGAGACGAGGGCAACCTCGCCGGTAAGTCAGCCGGCCATCAGAGTGTGGGGTCGATCAGGAGCTTCATCTTGCGGCCCGCCCGCAGTTCCTCGAACCCCTCGCTCACCACGGCGGTCATCGGGATCGTCTCGACCCATCCCGTGGTGTCGTAGTAGCCCTTCGCCATCAGGTCGATCACCGCCGGAAAGTCGCCGGACTTGAAGCTGACCGCCCCTTTGATGCTCTTCTCACGCATCATCACGTCTAAAAGGGAGGTCGCGACGGGCTCGTCGTAGACCGCCACGCAGACCAGCGTGCGCCGTTCGGCGAGGCAGTCGAGTGCAGTCTGTACGACGCTCGCCACGCCTGCTGCGTCGTACACCGCGTCGACGCCCTCGCCCCGGGTCCGCTCCAGGACGATCGCGGTGACGTCCTCTGTCGTCGGATCGAGGATGCGCGCGCCGAGGCCTTCGATCGCGGCCCGGCGGGAGGCGGACGGCTCCACCACGTCGATCTCGGTCACGCCGTCAGCGCGCAACGCGAACCACAACCCGATCCCGATCGGGCCGGCGCCGAAGATCAGCGCGCGTTCCTGATCCTTCACCGCCCCCAAGGCTGCGGCGTGGTAGGCCACGGCCATCGGCTCGACGAGGGCCGCCATGTCTAACCGCACCGCGTCCGGCAGCTTGTGGATCATGATCTGCGGGAGAACCGCGTACTCGGCCATGCCGCCGTCCCCGCTGAGTCCGGGGAAGCCGATCAGGCGGCAGAGGTTGTAGTGGCCCGAGCGACAAGCCCGGCACTCACCGCAGCGGTAGGTCGGCTCGATGACCACGCGGTCGCCTTCGTAGATCTCAGTGACGCCCCGTCCCACCTCGGTCACGGTGCCCGAGAACTCGTGCCCCAGTGTGAGAGGGAGCTGCTGTCCCGTGAGCGGATGGGGGCTGCGGGGGATGAACAGCGGGCCGGCGTAGTACTCGTGGACGTCCGTCCCGCAGATCCCGTTGCGGCTGACCCGGACCTTGACCTGCCCGTCGCCTGTCGAGGGGTCCGGGACGTCCTCGACCTCGACTTGCCGCTGGCCGCGGTACACCGCTGCGCGCATTCGTTGGCTCCTTCGGCTGGGGCGTCGGGCGCGGGGCGGTACCGCGCCCGCGGCCGAGCCTGACTCGCCAAACCTGAATCAAGTATAATGGTTCTAAGTGTCGAGAGCCACAGCTCTCGACACTGGCGGCGCGGCCTCGGCAGGACACGGCGGCGGTGCCGCCAGGCCCCCGCCGAGGCAAGGATCGAGATGCCCGCCGTCGTGAACGTTCCGATCGAGACGCACTATCACCACTTCGACCAGCAAGGCGTCGCCTTCAACATGTGGTATCTCGCCTTCCTGGAGCAGGCGCGCAACGGGTACCTGGCGGCGCAGGGGTACTCGCTCAAAGACCTGCTCGTATCCGGTCACGACATCCAGGTCGTGCACGTCGAGATCGACTGGACGGCGGCCGTCCGCTACGGGGATGAGGTCGACATCGGCGTGACCGCGCAGCGCGTCGGGACAACGAGCTTCGCCCTCGGATTCTCGGTGAACGTCCAAGGGCGGACGCGGGCAACCGCGTCGATCACCTACGTGATCGTCGACGCCGCTGTCAAGGGCAAGGCGCCGATCCCCGACGGCCTGCGCTCGGTGCTCGGTCGCTGAGGTGGACAAGGTCGACGATCTCCCGCCGCGGTAGGGCTTTTCCACACGACCCGGATGTACGCGAAGGTGGCCGGGGAACCGGATCTCGACATGGTGGCGAAGGCCACCGCGATCACGAAGGCGACCGAAGCGGTCGCCTCCGTCGTCCGATGTTCACCTCGGGGGCGCCAAAGACGGCGTCCTCGGACGCCACCACGAAGTCGCAGGCGAGTGCCAGGCCGAACCCGCCGGCGAGGGCATACCCCTGAACCCGGGCGATGGTCGGCTTCCCCGGCTGGTACATGAGGGTGAAGAGAGTCGGTGCGGTACGAACAGCCTGATCGGGATGGGTTGACTTAGACAATCCTAATGATGATACTAGATCCAGTGCGGCGGAAGCCATCGGGAGACGCGGAGGCGGCATGGGTGACGTGGCGCAGGCCGGGGACGCCGTGGATGTGCGCGTCTGCGAGTGCTGGTCCCGGGACGGGATCCAGTCCTGGCCGTCGGCCATCCCGACCGAACAGAAGATCGATGTTCTCGACAAGGCGATCGCCGCCGGCATCGTCGAGTTCGACGCCACGTCGTTCGTGCCCGTGAAGGTCGTACCCCAGTTCTTCGACAACATCGCCATCCTCGAGCATCTTGCGTCCCGGGACGTCTACGTCCGCGTCCTGGCGCCCAACCTCAAGGGGTTCCAGCTCGCTATCGACGCCGGCAACAGAATTGGCGCCATCGACGCGATCGGGTTCCCGATCTCGGCCTCCGAGGCACACAATCTCGCCAACGTCCGGCGAACCCACGAGCAGCACCTCACCGAGATCAAGGAGATGGTGCAGGCTGGTCTCGACGCGGACGTGACGGTCATGGCGGCCGTCGCAACCGCGTTCGGGTGCCCGATCGTCGGCGACGTCGACGAGGAAGTGGTCTTCGGGATCGCCGGCACGCTCGTCGGCTACGGCGTCACGCGCATCATGCTCAGCGACACCACAGGGCTCGCGGATCCGGTTCGTGTGCGGCGGTTCGTCGAGCGCGCGCGACGCGACTTCCCCGGTGTGGAGCTGATCGCCCATTTCCACGACACGCGGGGGACGGGGCTGCTGAACACGTGGGCTGCCGTCGAGAGCGGAGTTGGAGTCGTCGACTCCAGCCTCGGTGGTCTCGGAGGGGAGCCCAAGGCGGTCGAGCAGAATCACTCCGGCGAGACCGGCAATGTGGCCACGGAAGACCTTGTCGTCGCGCTCGAGCGGGCCGGCCTGAGGACGGGTATCGACGTGGAAGCCCTGCTGGACGCCGGACGGGCCCAGGAGCGAGTGACGATGGTCGCCGCTCGTGCGCAGGTTCTGCGCACCGGCTCCGGGCTTGGCACTCCGTCCCACAGGCCAGGATGACTGACCTGAACTCGCCCTGGGCCGGCGCGAGTCCCTGGCGCTGGTGCTGCGGTGCCGCTGTTCGCCGAGCCGCCGTTCCTGTAAGCAGGCCGCACTGAGCTTGTGATGCCGGGCGCGCCTCTCCCGCTGCTTCGAGCCCATGAAGTTACGTCGCTGAGACCTTGTCGCGCCTCCATTGGCGCCGTAGAGTTATAATGATTCTTAGAGAATGGGTCCGGAACTCCGCGTCCGCCACTCGTATCTGGGGAGCACTGGATGACGACGCAGAAGACCGACGTCACGTTGGCGCTCAGCGACTTCGTCGCGAACACACCCATGGGTTCGGTCCCGGACGAGGTCCTGGCGGTAGTCGCAGCATCCCTGCTTGACGCCATCGGGGGGTCCCTGGCCGGCAGCACGGCCACCGGTGTGCCCGAGGTGCTGGGGGTGCTGAACGCCTGGGGCGGCAACTCACGCAGCCGGGCATGGGTCACGGGTGAGCGGCTGGCGGAACCGTGGGCAGCCTTCGCCAACAGCGCCATGCTGCACGGTCGCGACTACGACGACACCGACGACGCCGTGCCGCTCCATGCCTACTCGGGGGTGCTCCCGGCGGCCTGGGCGATCCTGGACTCCTCCGAGGAACCGGTTCCCGGTCGGGTCTTCCTCGAAACGGTGGTGATCGGACTCGAGGTGGCCTCACGGATCGGCCGCGCCGGCGGTCCGAAGTCCGCGCGCGGATGGAACAGCACCGCGCTCTGCGCGGGATGGGGCGCGGTCGCGGCTGCATCCCGGATGCTCCGCCTGGACGCCGAGAGGACGGCGAACGCGTTCGGACTTCAGCTCTGCCAGACCTCGGGCACGACGCAGGCGCTGATCGAAGCGACACTGGCCAAACGCATCTCGCCGGCGTTCGCGGCGAAGAGCGGGGTGATCTCCGCCCGTCTGGCCGAGGCCGGCATCACCGGTCCCCACGAGGCGCTCGAGGGCTCCATGGGGTACTTCCACCTCTACCAGGACGACCGCTACGACCGGAACGTCGTCCTCGACGGTCTCGGGGACCGCTACGGCTGCGTCGAACTGTCGCTCAAGCCCTATCCGTGTTGCCGCTTCACCCATCCCGTCATCGATATCGGGCGAGAGATCTCCACCGGCCACAAACTCACGGACATCGCGAGCCTGGAGATCCACGGCTCATCCTTCATGGCCAGCGTGGTGGGCCGCCCAGTGGGACAGACCCCGATGTCCGAGGTTGATGCCCAGTTCAGCGCCGCCTACACGGCGACCGTCGCGATCGACGGGGGCAACGTGGGTCTCGACGACTTCGCGCCCTCCCGGCGCAGTGACGACGCCCTGGTCTCCTTCGCGCGGGAGAGGGTGCGGGTCCTCGTCGACGAGGCGTTGCCGGCCACGGCCGTCGCCCCGGTGCGAGCTGTGCTGACGACCACGACGGGGAAGACGCAGGAGTACCTAGCGTCGGACGTCCTGGGAAGCCCGGACCGGCCGATGAGCGGCGACGACATCGACGCGAAGGTGCGCGCCTGCGCCGCGCACGCGATCGTGCCGATCGACGCGGACGCGCTGATCGCCGCGGTGCGTGGCATCGCCAACCTCGAGGACGCGCGCAGCCTCAGCGACATCCTCGCTCCGCCGCCCGCCAACTAGCCCAGGCCCCGACAGGAAGTACAGGGAATCCCCGCATGCAGCACCCTGTCTACGATTTTCGCGACCAGGTCGTCCTCGTCACCGGCGGAAGCTCCGGCATCGGTCTCGCCAGTGTGACGGGCTTCGCGGAGGCCGGTGCCGCCGTCGTGATTGTGGACGTCAACGAGACCACCCTGCGACCGGCGACGGAGAAGCTGTCCGCCGCCGGCCACCAGGTGCTGGGACTGCCCTGCGACGTCACCGACGAGCAGCAGGTCGCGGCGGCCGTCGAGCGCACCGTCGCCGAGTTCGGCAAGCTGGACATCGCCTTCAACAACGCCGGAGTGCTCGGCTACACCGGCGAGATGGCGGACGAGCCGATCGAGACCTTCGACCAGGTGTCCGCGGTGAATCTCCGCGGCGTGTGGGCCTGCATGAAGTACGAATTGCTCCAGATGCGCCGGCAGGGCAACGGCGTCATCGTCAACACCTCGTCGCTCGGCGGCCTCGTAGGTCTGCCCAACCGGGCGACCTATCACGCGGCCAAGCACGGGGTGATCGGGCTGACGAAGAGCGTGGCGATGGACTACGCCTCCCACGGTATCCGGGTCAACGCCGTCTGCCCGGGTGTGATCCAGACGCCCATGTCGGAAGGTCTGACCCAGTCGCACGGGGAGATCCTCGAAGAAATCCTGCGCGATCAGCCGATCGGTCGCCTCGGCCGCGCCGACGAGGTCGCCAATGCGGTGCTCTGGCTGTCGAGCCCCGCGTCCTCCTTCGTCATTGGCGTAGCCCTGCCTGTCGACGGGGGCTTCGTCGCTCACTGACGTCCTCGCTCAAGCCTGATTGAGAGCTGTTCTACCGACCGTCGGAGACCTGCCGGGCCACTGCGTCACCGCGCCTTCCGGTACCTCGCGATCGCGTTCGCCTCCTCCGCGATGCTTCCCTGGTCCAGACTGCGATCACTCTCCCGGTCGCCGTGCTCGCGCTTCCCGCCGGTGTGCTCGCCGATGCGACGGATCGGCGCCGCCTCCTGATCGGCGTGCATGGCGCCGCCATGATCACCTGTGCCGCATTGGCCGGGTTGGCCTGGTTCGGGGCGCTCGAAGCGTCCTGGGTGCTCGTGCTTACCTGCCTCCTCGGCGTGAGCAACGCACTGACCCTCACTCCCTTCCAGTCGCTCGTCCCGGATCTCGTCCCGTTACGCGCTCGGGTCGTGGCAGGAGTACGAGCGCCACCTGAAGCATCGCCTCGTGGTGTCGGACCGGGAGCTTGAGAGGCGGATCGCGGCGCTGTCGAGCCCGGCTCCCCAGGTGCGCTGGTTGTACGGGCTCCAGGAATCTCCGGCCGCTCGTCTCTGAGCCATTGACAAGTGGCGTGCGTCACCACAAACTATGGTAATCGTTGCGAGAGAATACCGGGTTACGACACGAGCCAGCTGGCGGCGGTGACGCACTCACGTCGACGGACGAGACGACCGTCGACCGGCCAAGGAGATCAACAGATGACCGGCAAGAGGCTCGTGGGCGTGGTGGCTGCGCTCGTGGTGAGCGCCGCGGTGCTCAGCGCATGCGGCGGCTCGACCGCGTTAGGCTCCGGGGGACCCGGTGATTCCGCTGCCGCCGCGGGGGATGTCCAGGCGACGGCGAAGACCAAGGTCGCGGAGTACGAGAAGGGGCCCTCGACCTACCCCGGGCCGACCGAGGCGTTCGACCCGGGCACCGGCAAGGCAGAAGTGCTCGCCTGCGGGTTCGGTGCGCCGGTCTGCGCCTCTCAGTCGCAGGTCGCCGTGACCGCGCTGAAGACTATGGGCTGGGACGCACCGCCTCCCGTCGATGGCCAGTTCTCCCCGCAGGTGGAGGCCGCGTTCCTCGACCGTGCCGTCGCCAACAAGCTGGACGGTGTCGTTCTGGTCGCCGTCAACGTCAACACGATCAAGGCGTCGGTGGAGCGGGCCGCCGCCGCGGGCTTGACGATCATGTGCACCCAGTGCGTGTCGGGTCCGCAGTGGCAGGGCAAGGTCTACGACGTCACCGTCGACTTCGCCGAGCAGGGCGAGATCGCAGCCTGGCAGGTCCTGGCCAACGCCGGTCCCAAAGCGAGGATCGCAGCGTTCGACGACCCGCAGTTTGCCTCCGCCGTGCTGCGTCAGCAGTCCTTCAAGAAGACCATCGAGAGCAACTGCCCGGACTGCGAGTTCACCCTGACGCACTTTGCCGCGGCGGACCTCTCCAAGCCCGGGCCTCCGTCGTTCACAGCGCTCCTGGCGTCGCATCCGAAGGGCACGCTCGACTACGTGATCGGGCACTACGACGGGCTGGGCGTGCAGATGTCCAATACCGCAAAGAACGCCGGTCGACTGGACTTCAAGATCGGCTCTTATGACGGCAGCCCGGACGGTATCGCCTCGCTCGCAGGCGACAACCCGCCGAACGACTTCGACGTCGCCGATCCCTTCACCTACGAGGAATGGGCCGCCGCGGACCTGATGGCACGCATCAAGGTCGGCGCCCCGTCGTGGACCGGATACGACGCGATGCCCAGCACGCTCATTACGCAGAATAACGTCAAGGAGTACGTCAACAAGAAGCCCGACGTGTTCCCCGCCCCCGAGGGCTACGAGGAGAACTTCAAGAAGCTCTGGGGTTCGGCCTGAGTTCTGTGCGGGGACGCGTGCGCCGGGCTCCGACGTCGCACGCGTCCCCGCACCACTTCCTCGACCTTCGACGACCTTCGACCGATCGCACTGCCGCGACAGGAGCTCCCGTGACGACATCCGCGACGAACGCCGGGTCTGCGTTCGCCCTTGAGGTCTCGCAGCTCGTGAAGTCCTTCGGCGCCAACAAGGTTCTGAAAGGCGTCGACCTGCAGATCCGCGGGGGAGAGTTCGTCGGCCTGATGGGCCCGAACGGCGCCGGGAAATCGACCTTGATCAAAATTCTCGCAGGGGTCTACGAGGCCACGAGCGGCGAGATCCGGCTCGGTGGAAAGCCGGTCCGCTCCCTGGCGAGCAGCTCGGACGTCGGCTTCATCCACCAGGACCTGGGTCTCATCGACGGTCTGACGATCTCCGATAACCTCAGCCTGGCTCAACCACCGAAGCGGCGGCTCGGTCCCGTTCTCGACAAGCGGGCCGAGCGTGCAGAAGCGGCCCAAGCCCTGCGCCTGGTGGGTTTGAGCATGAGCGTTGACACCTACCTCTCCGACCTGACACCCGGGGAGAAGACGCTGGTCGCCGTCGCACGAGTGATGGGGCGCGGGGCGAACATCCTGGTCATCGACGAGACCACGTCGGCGCTGCCGCCGGCCGACGCCGGCCGCGTGATCGAGTCCCTTGCGCTCGCTGCTCGATCGGGCGCGACGGTCATCATGGTGACCCACAAGCTGTCCGAGATCCTCAACGCGACCGATCGTGTCGTCGTGATCATCGACGGCGAGCTCGTGCAGGACGCTCCGACCGCGGGCCTCGACCGGGCCGCGCTGGTCGAGATGCTGATGCAGCACGAAAGCGACGCCCGCGAGATCAACACACGCGCCGCGGCAGGTGAGGAACCAATGTGCGTGCTGGAGCTCCACGACGTGTGCGTGGGCAAGCTCGGCCCGATCAACCTGCGCCTCAATGCGGGTGAGGTCATCGGCATCAGCGGACTGCCTGGGTCGGGACTGCACGACATCGCCTTTCTCGTGAACGGCAGCCTGAAGCCTGAGCGCGGCGAGGTCGTCGCTCACCGCCAAGGCCTCAAGCGGGCGCTCGTGCCCCCGTACCGCGAGAGCCAGGGAGGCTTCGGTGCGCTCAGCGTCCGCGAGAACTTGTCGGTGTCCTCGCTGTGGCGGTGGCGCCGGCGAGGAGCGCGGCTTCTCTCGCCCCGGCGCGAGCTGCGGGACTGCGCCAAGATCGCGGCCGACCTGTCCGTGCGACCGCGGCCGATGGACGTCCCGTTCGACACGCTGTCCGGCGGCAACAAGCAGAAGGTGATCTTCGGGCGGGCGCTCCTCGCCCAACCGCATCTGTACGTGTTATGCGAGCCGACGCGCGGTGTCGACGTCGGAACTCGATCCGAGATCTATCGACTGATCCGCGAGATGGCCGCCAGCGGTGCTGCGGTCCTCGTCGCGAGCTCTGACGCGGAAGATCTGTTCTCCGTGTGCGACCGCGTCGCGCTCGTCGTCGACGGTCGCCTGCAACGGCTGCGGCAGGTCACCGAGATGACCGCCTCTGAACTGGAGCTGATGGTGTGATGGTGCAGGCGATCAACGAAGACACGCCCGAGGTCGTCAAGGTGCGTCAGGCCGCGGTCGTCCAGTCGCGGGTCGTCCGCAGGAGGTTGATCGAGAACTCGATCACCCTCCTGGTTTTCCTGCTCATTTTCGCAGCCTTCGGGGTGTTCCTCGGCGGACAGTTCCTCAACGTGGCGGGGCGCCTGCTGGACGTGCACCAGAGCGTGCCGGTCCTGCTTCTCGGGCTCGCCGTCCTCGTGACGCTGATAGCGGGCCTGTTCGACTTGTCCGTCGCAGGGAACGCCACCTTGTCCTGCTTCTTCACCATCGGCCTCACCGTCAATCAGGGACTATCCTTCCCGGTGGCCCTGCTCGCGGCCTTGGCGATCGGTGTCGTCGTCGGCTTCGTCAACGGGTGCCTGGTCGAGTGGTTGAAGGTGAACGCCTTCATTGCCACGCTCGGCACCGGGGCCGTCTGCACGGGCCTGGCGTCGGTGTACTCCGGCGGTTCCTACGTCGGTCCTCTCCCCGGCGGCACGCAACTGCCGGCATGGTTCGTCTCGTTCGGGTCGTTCGCCAACAAGGCACCGACGTGGCTGGTCACTTTGGCCGCATTGGCTCTCTTCGCCTCCTTCTCCACCGGGCTCGATCGGGTCCGCCCGGTCGGCTGGGACGGTCGCCGCTGGCTGGTCGCCAAGGTGGCGACGCTGGTCGTCGTCGCCGCTCTGCTGGTGTTCGTCGTCCGCATCTGGGAGTGGATCCGGAACCTGTCGTGGATGATCGCCTTCTTGCTGATCGCCACGCTCGCCCTGTGGGTCCTCATGCAGTACACGACGTTCGGTCGTCAGGTGCAGGCAGTGGGGTCCAACCGCGCTGCCGCACAGCTGGCCGGGGTGAAGGTGCGAAAGCAGGTCATCAAGTCGTACGTCATCGGCGGTCTCTTGGCGGCGACCGCAGGGATCTGCCTCGCCGCCGGTCAGGGCTCCGCGTCTCCGGACATCGCCGCGAGCTTCCTGCTCCCAGCCTTCGCTGCTGCATTCCTGTCCACGGTGGTGCTGTCCGACGGCAGGTTCTCGGCGCCGGGCACCGTCGTCGGCGGGGTCTTCGTGACGTGGGTCGGCCTGGGACTCATCGTCGCGGGGCTCCAGCCGACCTACGTGAACGTCATCAACGGTCTGGTTCTCATCGGAGCCGTCGCACTGTCCACGGCCACCAGGACGCGACGTTAGCGCTCGTCGCCGAACCGGCGCGTCGAGCGGGGCGGAAGATATGGAGCAGCGGATGGACGAGAGCAAGGTCTGGCTCGTGACCGGCGCCGGTCGTGGCCTGGGGGCGTGCATCGTCCGCGCCGCACTCGCCGCCGGGCATCGTGTCGTCGCGTCAGGGCGCGATCCTGAAGCGATCACCGGGGTGCTGGGAGCTACCTCCGGCCGGCTCCTCGGCGTCCGCCTCGACATCACCAGCGACGCGGAGTCGCGAAGCGCCGTCGCAGAGGTGGCCGACAGCTTCGGGCGCCTCGATGTCCTGGTGAACAACGCCGGGACATTCGTGGCCGGCTACTTCGAAGAGTTGCTCCCGGAGCAGATCGAGCAGCAGTTGGCCACAGGGCTGCTCGGCCCCATGAACATCACCCGCGCAGCGCTTCCCGTCATGCGGGCCCAAGGCTCCGGCCACATCGTGTCCGTCTCGTCCTCCGCGGGCCTGGTCGGCTTCGAGTACTGGTCGTCCTACAACGCCGCCAAGTTCGGGCTCGAGGGATGGATGCAGGCGCTGGGACGCGAGGTCGAGCCGCTGGGGATCCACACCACGATCGTGAATCCCGGATCATTCAGGACCGATTTCCTGGCGCACGCCGCGGATGCCCCTACGGGGAGTCCGGTGCCCGACTACGCCGACCGGCGATCGCGACAGGTCGTCAGTTGGCGCACCAAGAACGGACAGCAGCCAGGAGATCCGGAGAAACTGGCGGCGGCGATGGTCGAGATCTGCGGCATGAATCCGCCGCCCAGGCGGTTCGTCGCCGGTGCGGATGCCATCGGGCTGGCCGAGGGCCAGGCCGCCCTCCTGATGCAGGAGGTCGACGCGCTGCGCGACCTCTCCCTCTCTCTAGGCTATGTCAGCGCCTGATCTGCAGAGGCGACCGTACGCAACCGACTCGAGAACGCTTCCGGGATGTGGGACGCAGGCGACTGCGGCGCGTCGAACATCTAGTATAAGAGAAATGGGAGATGCGGCATCTGCCGGGCACTCCACCGCAGACGACGCGTCCATGGACGAGCGAGTTTGCAGATCGCCAGGCTGCGCGGTCGAGACACCAATGGGCGGGGAGTCGGATCCCGCGAAACCGTGGGAACAGGAGGATCGCAGTGGGTCAGATCGACTACGGCGTCAGCGATCACGTCGCGACGATCGTCATCAACAACCCCGAGAAACGGAACGCCGTGGACCCGGAGATGTCGACGCAGCTTCTCGACGCCTACGCCGATGTCGTCTCCAATGACGACGTGCGGGTGCTCGTCATCACGGGCGCCGGCGACAAAGCCTTCTGTGCGGGCGGTTACATCCCGGACTACGTGGCCGACAGCGTGGTCGGGGCAGGCGCCACGAAGGACCGCACAGCCCTGCACAAGCCTTGGCGATTCTACAAACCGGTCATCGCCGCCATCGACGGGTTCGCCGTCGGTGGAGGGTTCAGCCTGGCCCTCTACTGCGACATCCGGGTCGTTTCGACGTCGTCCAGAATGGGGCCGTCCGGACTCAAGCGTGGAGTCGCCAACGGGGCCACCCAGGCGACCCGGCTCAGCCGGCTCGTAGGCGTGGGCAACGCGATCGAGATCCTGCTGCTCTCGAAGTACGTCGACGGTGCCGAGGCACATCGCATCGGGCTGGCCCAACGGTTGACCGAACCTGGCGGGGCGATGGCCGAAGCCATGGATATCGCCACCACGATCGCGTCCTTCAGCCCGGGCGCAGTGCAGGCCACGAAGCGACTTGCCTACGACAATCTGGATCTGGGCTGGGACGAGGCCCTGGAGTGGGAGGAGGCGGTCACCAAGCGCAGCTTCCACACCGCGGACGCGCTCGAGGGGTTCGCGTCCTTCGACGAGAAGCGTCCAGCAGTCTTCGGCCAGGAACGCTCGCTGCACACCCTCGGCCTCGACGAGTTCTGGCCGGGCACCCAGACGCCGGAGTGGCGCAAGTGAAAGGCCCGCTGAACGGCATCCGGGTCGTTGCGGTGGAGACCTTCATCGCCGGCCCCATGGCGACGATGTGGCTGGCCGACGCGGGTGCCGAGGTCGTCAAGATCGAGCCGCCGCGGGGCGGCGACCGCGCCCGCACGGTGCCACCGATCAAGGGCGATGGGGACGGGGCGCAGAGTCTCTCGTTCGTCCGCGCGAACCGGAACAAGCGCAGCGTGGTGCTCGACCTCAAGGACGAAGCGGATCGTGCGACATTCCTCGAACTGATCCGGGAGGCGGACGTATTCCTGGAGAACGCCCGCCCTGCGTCATTATCCGCCCTCGGGCTGAACTACGGGCAGCTGAGCAAGGTCAATCCTCGGCTGATCTACGCCGCGGTGTCGGGTTTCGGCGTCCCGGAGTTCAACAAGGGAGACCTGCCGTACCTCACCGCGTTCGACATCGTCGCGCAGGCCATGGCCGGCCTCATGTTGCGACCGGAAGGCGCGGAGTCGGGTGCCGTGTACCCGGGCTACCCACTCGCGGACATCTTTGCCGCAGCCAACGCGCAGTCCGCGATCTACCAGGCACTGTACAACCGAGAGCGTACCGGTGAAGGCGCATACATCGACGTCGCGATGTTCGACGGTGCGATCGCCCTGAACGAACTGGCGATCATCATGTACACGACCTTCGGGACGATCCCCCCGCCCGGTGTCCACGCGCTGGGTGCGCCTTTCGGGGCCTATTCCGCATCCGACGGCCAGGTCGTGCTCGGCGTCCTGGGGAATCCCGTGTGGGTCAGGTTCGCGGAAGCCATCGGTCGCCCGGACCTGGTGGACGTACCCGAATACGCCAGCGGGATCCTGCGGCATCAGCACCGGGACACGCTGGATCCCGTCATCAATGCCTGGATGGCCGCACGGACCACCGAAGAGGTCCTCGCTGCGCTGGGATCGTGCGACGTTCCTGCTGCGCCGGTATGGAACGTCGACTCCGTCGTACGCCTCGCATATGCGCGGGAGCGGGGCATGATCGTCGCGGTTGACGACCCCGCCTGGGGCGAGATGACCGTCGCGGGCAACCCGATCCGGTCCAGCCTGATGTCGGGCGAGCGGCCGGCGCCGGCGCCGCTGCTCGGTGCTGACACCGCAGACGTCTTGAAGGAGTGGCTCGGCCGCGAGGCCTGAGCGCGCCTTTGTCTCTTGGCGCGCTGCTGCGCCCTTCAATCAGCACCGATGCAATGAGGGATGGAACATGTCGGATTCACCCCAGGTCGTCTCGGCGGACGAGGCCATGCGCGCCGTGCAGTCCGGAATGCTCGTCGCCACCGGCTCACTGAGCTCCGAGCCGGTTGTGCTCCTCGAGGCGCTGGCGCAGCGCGCCCGCTCGGTGGGCGCGCTGACACTGCTGGGAGGCATGCTCCTCGACGGTTATCGCGCCATGGCACCGGAGCTCGGGGCGTCCGTGCGGCTGAACACATGGTTCATGCCAGGCACGTCGAACGTCGACGCCGAGATGGGGCCGGCCGTGGACTTCCTCCCGATGTCGTGGTCGCAGACCTGTCGTTACGTCGAGGGCGCGGACATCGACGTGGCACTTGTGCAGGTGTCGCCGGCGGACGCCGACGGCAACCACAGCTTCGGGATCAGTTCGAGTCTCACCCCGCTGCTGGCGAGGCGGGCGACCGTGGTCATCGCACATGTCAACCCCCGGATGCCTTTCACCTTGGGCGATTCGCTCATTCATGAGTCCGAGATCGACTTCGTGGTCATGCATGAGGCACCGTTGCGGGCGTACCCGCATCGGACGCCGGGCCCTCTGGACGCAGAGATCGGCTGTCTCGTCGCCGACCTCATCCCGAACGGCGCGACCATCCAGTGCGGCATCGGAACGGTGCCGGAGGCCGTGTGCCAGACGCTCGTCGACACCGACCGCACGGATCTCCGGATCACGGGCATGCTCACCGACGGAGGGCGAGCGCTGATCGAGTCCGGGCGCTGCATGTCGGACGGCCCTGCGGCCGTGGTCGGTGAGGTCGTCGGTTCGCCGGACCTCTATCGGTGGGTGGACCGCAACCCCGCCGTGAATCTCCAGAACGGCCTGCACACGCACAGCCTGGAGGCGTTGGCCAGGTGGGAGAGGTTCGTCTCGATCAACTCCACCCTCGAGATCGATCTGTACGGCCAGCTCAACTCCGAGGTGCTCCGGGGCGGGCAGGCCGGTGGCATCGGTGGCAGCGTCGACTTCATGCTCGGCGCGCAGTTGGCCGGCAACATGTCGATCGTCGCCCTTCCTTCGACCACCGTCCGCGGGGCATCGCGCATCGTGCCGGTCCTCTCAAAGGGATTGGTGACCGTGCCGCGAACACTCGTGCAGCACGTCGTCACCGAGTACGGCGTGGCGGATCTGCGCTTCCTGTCCGCCGGTGAGCGCGCCGAGGCACTGGCCGGAATCAGTCACCCGGACCACCGTGAGGGACTCTTCGCGGCGGCCAAGAAGCTGCCCCGCACCCACTAAGCCGTCCATCTGAAGACCAGCAACACGAACGTTCGCGGTCCGCTGCTGCAGCGCGTCCTGAGGAGAGGGGTTCGTCATGTCGATCGTAGGGGTTTCGACAGGCGCGTTGACCGGGCTGGCCGCGGGTGTGTCGCTGACCGTCGATGGTCGTCCGGTGCCGGGCGCGGGGACGTTCGAGGTGGTGAACCCGGCGACGGGGGAGCGGTTTGCCGATGCGCCGGACGCGTCACGGGCGCAGGTCGACGCGGTCATGGAGTCGGCGGCGCGGGCCTTCGTTTCCTGGCGTGCCGACGATGCGGCGCGGTGTGCGGCGTTGCGTGCGGCGGCGGATGCGCTGGAGGCGTCGGCCTCGGAACTGGCACTGCTGCTGACCGCGGAGCAGGGCAAGCCGTTCTCGGGGTCCTTGGCAGAGGTGTCGACCAGTGCGACCTGGTTGCGCTGGTACGCCGATCTGGACCTGTCCGCGCCCGAGATGGTCGAGGACGGCACCGAACGTACGGTGACTGTGCACCGCCGGCCCCTGGGGGTGGCGGTAGCGATCTGTGCCTGGAACTTCCCGATCCAGATGGCGATGAAGAAGGCGGCGCAGGCGCTGCGTCCAGGCAACACGTTGGTGATCAAGCCTTCGCCGTACACCCCTTTTGCCACGCTGAAGGCGGTGGAGGTGCTGCAGTCGGTCTTTCCGCCGGGTGTGGTCAGCGCAGTGAGTGGTGGCGGCTCCGAGCTGGGGGGTTGGCTGACCTCGCACCCGTTGACGCGCAAGGTGACGTTCACCGGGTCGACCGCGACCGGAAAACTTGTTGCGGCGGCGGTGGCGCCGGACCTGAAGCGGGCGACGTTGGAGTTGGGCGGCAACGATCCGGCGATCGTGCTCGACGATGCCGATCCGGCCTTGATCGGGCAGGGTCTGTTCGACCGGGCGTTCGTGAACTGTGGTCAGACCTGCGCGGCGATCAAGCGCGTGTACGTACACGAGCGGCTCTTCGACGACGTCGTCGACTCCTTGGCCGGGTATGCCCGCAACAGTGTGGTCGGCAACGGTATGGAACCCGGGACAGAGTTCGGGCCGCTCAACAATCGAGCGCAGCTCGAGATCGTCACGAGTCTCGTCGACGACGCGCTCAGCCGTGGTGCCCGAGCGGTCACGGGCGGGACGCCGATCGAGAGTCCGGGCTACTTCTACCCGCCGACGATCCTCACCGGCGTCGAGGACGGGATGGCGGTGGTCGATCAGGAGCAGTTCGGTCCGGTGCTTCCGGTGCTGGCCTACACCCACCTGGATGACGCACTCGGGCGGGCCAATCGTGGCCCGTACGGGCTGGGGGGCTCGGTCTGGACCTCCGACGAGGACCGCGGCCGCGACGTCGCGGCGCGTCTCGAGGTCGGCACCGCCTGGGTTAACACCCACGCCATCACTACCCCCTCCGCGCCATTCGCAGGTGCGAAGTGGAGTGGCATCGGGATCGAGAACGGCATCTGGGGCATGCACGAGTTCACCCAGATCCAGACTATCCACACTGCACACTGACGAGGCGCGAGGCAGCCTCCGACCGCTCACGCGCTACGCCCACTCCGAGCGACAAGCCTCCAGCAAAGGCGGAAGAACTCCATGGACGAGAGCACCTACTCAGCAGGCGAGGCCGTTCGGCGCGAGGTTGCGGGCAACGCGGTGGTCGACGCGGCGAGGAACGCGGACGACTTCAACAAGCCCATGCAGGACATCCTCACGGAGTTCTGCTGGGGCACCGTCTGGACCCGGCCCGAGCTGGACCGCCGCAGCCGGAGCATTCTCAACATCGGGATGCTCGCCGCCCTCAACCGACCCGACCAGCTGGCCGGGCACGTACGGAGCGGGATCACGAACGGTCTCAGCAAGGCCGAGATTCGCGAATGTCTGTTGCAGGTGGCCGTGTACGCCGGCATGCCGGCCGGACTCTCCTCGTTCGCGATCGCCAGCAAGGTCTTCGAGGAACTCGACATCTGACGTGTACGCGGTTCCGACACCCGCGCCGCGGCCTCGGGACGAGGCGCCCACGGCCGACCCGCAGGAGGAGACCAGCATGGCGATCGGATTCATCGGCCTGGGCCGGATGGGTCAGGGCATGGCCACGAACCTGGTGCGGCGGTCCGGACGTCAGGTGCTCGTCTTCGACACCAGCGCGGAGCCCGTGGACCTGCTCGCTGCCGCAGGCGCGACGCCCGCCTCGGACATCGCCGAGGTCGCTCGTCGTTGCGACGTGATCTTCGCGTCGCTGCCCGGTCCGCCGGAGGCGCAGGCGGTCTTCCTGGGCTCGGGTGGCCTGGTCGAGAACGCTCGGCCGGGCACGATCCTGGCGGACCTGTCGACGAACTCGTTGTCGCTCCAGAAGGAGATCCACGACGAGTGCCTGCGCCGCGACCTCTCGTTCCTGGATGCCCCGGTGAGCGGAGGTCCGGCGGGTGCGGCCTCGGGTGACCTGGCGATCTGGGTCGGTGGTGACCGTGCGGTGTACGAACGCTGCTTGCCCGTCCTGACGACAATGGGGGACAAAACCCACTATGTCGGCGCATCCGGTGCCGGGACGGTGACCAAGCTCTGCCACAACATGCTCGGTTCCATCATCCAGCTCGCACTGGCCGAGACGTTCTCCGTCGCCGTCAAGGCGGGGGTCGACCCGCTGGACCTCTGGGAGTCCATCCGGCTGGGGGTCGTCGGGAAGCGGTCGCCCCTCGACATGCTCACCAAGCAGTTCCTGCCGGGCAAGTTTGACCCACCGGCGATGCCGCTCAAGCTGGCCCACAAGGACCTCTCGCTGGGCGCCGCGCTAGGGACCGACCACGACGTCCCGATGAGGATGGCGGAGATGACGCGCGACGAGATGGCGGCGGCGATCCAGCGCGGCCTCGGCGATCTGGACGCCCGGGTGTTCCTCACGCTTCAGCTCGAGCGGGCGGGCGTGGAGATCGCCGTCGACCCGGAGCGGCTGGACGCCGTTCTGAAGGCCTCGCGTCCTGCTGGCAAATAATCCCTTGCATTTAGGCCAATTATAATGAGAGATTATCGGGAGGGCCTCTCACATCCGTAGTGATCGATGGCGGAGGTGTGCGGCCCCGCTGACGGCGACCTGTCACCGGATCGCAGTTCTGCGCCGAGCGCGCTGGTACCAAGGATGGACTCATGACCTCCATGAAGGAGAACACGGCACCGCACTCGTTCCTGGCCTCGCGCCTCGGGCACGTGATCGGCGGCGCCGTCGTCGACTCCGCCTCAGGCAAGACCTTCCCCACCCTCAATCCCGCGACGGGGCAGGTCCTGACTCATCTCGCGGACGGAGATCACGAGGACGTCGATCGTGCGGTGCGGGCGGCCCGTCGGGCGTTCGAGGGCCCTTGGTCGCGCTGGAAGCCCTATGAGCGCCAAGCGTTGCTGATGCGGATCCACGACCTCGTCGACCAGCGCTTCGATGAGATGGCTCTTCTCGAAACACTCGACCTGGGCTCGCCGATCACACGTTCGCGGGGGCTCAAGAGCTTCGTCCTGCAGACCATCGCGTACTTCGGGGCGCAGACGGTGAATGTCGGTGGCTCGACCCTGCCGAACAATCTCGCCGGCGACGTGATGACAATGACGATCAAGGCGCCGCTCGGAGTGGTGGGCGGGATCCTGGCCTGGAACAGCCCTCTGGTCGGGGAGTGGTTCACGGTCGGCGGTGCTCTCGCGACCGGCTGCACTGTCGTGCTGAAGCCCGGCGAGTACACGTCCCTCTCGGTGCTCTACATGGCCCGTCTGCTCGAGGAGGCAGGCGTGCCACCGGGCGTGGTCAACGTCGTGACCGGTCACGGTGCGGCGGGGGGTGCGCTGGCGGCGCACCCCGATGTCGACCGCGTCGTGTTCACCGGTTCCGTCGAGACCGGACGGCGTGTGGTCGAGGCGTCGGTGAGCAACATGAAGCGGGTCCAGGTCGAACTGGGCGGAAAATCACCCGACATCGTCTTCGCGGACGCGGACCTCGACCGCGCCGTCCCGGGGGCCGCGATGGGGGTGTTCAACAACTCCGGGCAGATCTGCACCGCCGGCACCCGTCTGCTCGTGCAACGCAGCGTCCATGACGAGTTCGTCTCGCGCCTGGTGGACTTCTCGGCGTCCCTGCGCGTCGGCAACGGCATCGACCCGGACGTCCAGATGGGGCCTGTCGCGTCGCAGGCCCAGCTCGACCGCGTCCTGGGCTATGTCGAGGGGGCGGGGCCCGAGGGGGCGACGCTGGCCGCGGGCGGGGCTCGGCTGGGCGGCGACCTGGCGGACGGGTTCTTCGTGCAGCCGACCGTCTTCTCTGACGTGACGCCGGACATGACCATCGCTCGCGAGGAGATCTTCGGCCCTGTGGTGTCGGTGCTGCCGTTCGACGACGTCGAGGAGGCGCTGGTACTCGCAAACGACACGCCCTTCGGCCTCGGTGGAGCCGTGTGGACCCGTGACACGACGACCGTCATGACGATGGTGAACGGGATCCGTTCCGGCAGCGTCTGGGTCAACTGCTACGGCCTGCTCGACATGACCGTGGGCATGAACGGCCACCGCATGAGCGGCTACGGCGTGAAGGGCGGCCCGGGGCACGTTGACGCCTTCCTCTACGAGAAGTGCGTCTACATCGACCTCTCGTCATGAGAGGCGTTCCCTTGCTCGTGCGCCCGTTCTGTCCCAGGGAGAGTTCGCCATGACCGTTGCACATCCTCGACCGCAGCAGACCCACCTGAGTGTCGACCGCACCCCGGCCCCAGGGACGTGTCCCGCGTGCGGGGCAGCCGAGCTCGCGTCGTACCCGGTGCTCGAGGAGCGCGGGTGGTTCGACGTCGTCAAGTGCCAGGCCTGCCTGCACTCGGTGGCCCGCGAGCGGGGTCCGTTGCTCGGCTACATCCAGCTGCTGTCCGACACGGTCTGAGGAGGCAAAATGATCGGCATCGACGTCGGCGGCACCTTCACGGACATCATCGCCGTCGAGGACGGCGAGATCCGGGCCTACAAGGTGCCGACGAACGTGCGTGACACGCACCTGTCCGTGCTGGCCAGCGCAGACCTGGTCAACGTGCCGGAGGCGCCGGTGTTCAACCACGCCAGCACCCATGGACTCAACGCCATCCTCACCAGGAACTTACCCAAGGTCGGATTCCTGACCACGGCCGGCCATCGTGACGTGCTGGACATGGCGCAGAGCTGGCGGCCGAATGACGCGGTCACAGACGCGCACTGGCGGCGGTCCTTCGGCGACTCGACCGCACCGGTCGTGCCGCGCTACCTGCGCCGGGGAGCCAGCGAGCGGACGCTGGCCGACGGGCGGGTCTACCAGGACCTCGACGAGGACCAGGCACGTCGCGAGATCGAGCTGCTTGGTCGCTGCGGCGTCCGTGGGATCGCCATCTGCCTGATCAACTCGTACGTGAACGGCGCGCACGAGGAGCGCCTGGCGGAACTCGTCCGCGCCGTCCTGGGAGACATCCCGGTCTCGGTCTCGAGCAGGGTCTCTCCACTCGCCCGCGAGTACCCTCGCGCGTCCACCACGGTCATCGACGTCACGATGAAGATCGTCTACGGGCCGTACACCAAGCTGCTCCAGGACGGCCTGGAGAAGGTCGGCTTCCGGGGACAGATGAACTTCGCGGACTGTGCCGCCCAGCTGTCCCCGGTGGATGACGCCATGAACGTGCCCAGCCGGATCGTCTTCTCCGGCCCTGCTGCCGGGGCCGTCTCCGCCGCGTACTTCGGCAGCCTGATCGGCAGGTCCGACCTCGTCTGTGCCGACATCGGCGGGACCTCCTGCGACATCAGCATCGTCCGCAACGGTTCACCGACCGTCGACACGACCTTCGAAATCGAGCACGACCTCGTCGTGAACACGCTCTCCAGCCAGGTGCACGCGATCGGAGCGGGCGGCGGCAGCATCGTCTCGGTCGGCCCCACGGGAGAGATCGTGGTCGGGCCGGCGAGCGCCGGGGCGGATCCGGGTCCCGCGTGCTACGGCAAAGGCGGAGTCCAGCCCACGACCACGGACACCTGCCTTCTCGTAGGGATCATCGACCCGGACCGATTCGCCTCCGGCTTCCTGGATCGTGACGCCTCCTGGCGCGCCTTCGAGAAACTGGACACGCACAGTCCCGTGGAGCAGCGGATCGCACACGCCTACGGGATCGCGGTCCACAACATCGCCGAGGGCGTCTTCAACCAGATCGTGCGTGCGGGAGTGGATCCCCGCGACTACGACCTGGTGGCGTACGGCGCGGCAGGACCGATGCTGCTTCCCGCGATCCTCGAGCTCGTCCACGCCCGAAGCGTCATCGTGCCTCCGCACGCCGGCCTCTTCTCCGCTCTGGGGCTGCTATCCGCGGACCGGGTCTTCACCGACAGCCGTAGCCACTACACGGTGCTGGACGAATCCGCCGCCGATGGAATCGACGCGATCTACCTGGAGCTCGAGAGCGCCCTGCGGAGTCGCCTGGGTGCCGAGGCCGACACCGCGACCATCGTGCGTTCTTTCGACGGACGGCTGCTCGGTCAGGCGTGGGAGACCCCCTTCATCCCCGTTCCTGACGGGACACTCGGCGTCAAGGGGATCGCCGCGATGGTGGCCGGCTTCCATGACGTGTACGCCGAACGGTCCGGCGCTCGCTTTGAGGCCATCCCGGTCCAGGGCGCCACCTATCGCGTCAGCGCGATCCTGCCGACACCCAAGGTTCAGTATCCGGTGCTGCCGCGCCGGGAGGGAGCGGCGCTCGTGCCTCGCGCGAGCACCCCGTTGCGTTTCATCGGTGACGAGGAACAGCTTGCGGACGTGTACGAGCGCACCGATCTGCGGGCCGGGGACGCCTTCCGGGGACCCGCCATCGTCCGCGAGAGGCTCGGCACCGTCCACGTCCACCAGGGGCAACTGGCCACGGTGGGCCGGTACGGCGAAATCGTCATCACCTCTGATACGAACAGCGAGCGGTGAGAGGACTCCTCCCACATGACGACCACGTCAGTCGCCCTGCGCGACCTCAAGGATGAGCAGTTCCAGGAGTCCTACGGGTGCGACCGGTTCACCGCGTCGGTGCTCAGCAACCGGCTGCGCTACATCTGCGGGCACATGGCGACGGGTCTTCTGCACAAGGCCTTCTCTCCGATCATCTCGTATATGAGCGACTTCGCGACGGCGGTCGTCGGACCGCCGGAGCTGGACTACCCGATGCCCGCGGTCAACAACGGGCTCGCCCTCTTCCTGGGCACACTTTCGGACGCGGTCCGCAACACGGTGGAGGAGTACGGGCCCGAGAACCTCCGCGTCGGCGACCTCCTGATAGCCAACGACCCGAACCGCGCCGGCTGCCACGTGAACGATCTGATGTTCGTTGCGCCGGCGTTCTTCGAGAACAGAATCAGCGGATTCATCGTCATCCGTGCCCATCAGCTCGACATGGGTGGCTCGGTGCCGGGGGGCTTCGGCGCCAAGAAGACCGACTCGTACGAGAACGGTCTCGTTCTCCCGCCCATCCTGCTGTACTCGCAGGGAACGCCTGTGCGGTCCACTTTCAGCCTCATCTTCGACAACGCGCGCTGGGGGCAGCTGCTCCTGCCTGACATCCGCACCATCAACGAGAGCTGTGCACTAGGACTGTCGATGTTCCGCGAGAGCGTGGAGCGCTACGGCCGCGCGGCGATGCTCGGATCGATGCGGTTCGCCACGGACCGGTCGGCCGAAGAGATCGCGGACGCGCTCGCGAGCGTTGCGGACGGTGACTACACGGGGACCGCCATCCTCGACGCGGACAACGCCACGGACGAGCAGTACGACGTGGTCGTCAAGGTGATCAAACGGGGTGCGCGGGTCGAGGTCGACCTGAGCGGCTCGTCCCGGCAGGCGCAGACCTGCATCAACGCCGGCGCCCTCGACGCGAAGACGGCGGTCGGCGTGGGGCTCAACATGGCCACCGGTGTCAGATCGCCCTTCACCTCGGGAAGCTTCCGGCACATCGATGTGGTGATCCCTCCTGGCACGGTCGCGAGTGCGCTTCCCCCGGATGGCGCCATCTTCTTCTACTGGGAGGTGTCGTCCGCCATCCTCGCCGCCATCATCGTGGCGCTCAAGGACGTGCTCGGTGACCGGAGTATCGGGGGGGACTACGGCTCCACGAGCACGCACAACGCCCAGGGCACGCGCGGCGACGGCACCACCTGGCAGAGCCTGTCCGAATGCGGCGGTGAGTGGGGTGCCTGGGGCGCGAGCCGTGAGGGCGACGGAGACGGCTACAACGCGCTCTACTTCGTGAACACAATGTCACCAGCCACTGAGGGGATCGAGGCTTCCGTGCCGGTCGTCATCGCGCGCAAGGAGTACGTGCCGGACACCGGAGGCCCGGGACGGCACCGAGGCGGTTCCGGGACGATCAAGGACGTCCGTTACCTGGACGACGCCGAGCACTACACGACTCCGCTGCGGTTCAAGGCTCCCTCTGGGACAGGCGTCAACGGTGGTGATGCCGGCCGGATGGGCGGCGTGTGGATCCTCGACCAGGAGGGAACCGCGGATATCGCGTTCCCGGGCATCGAGGACTCGTCCTACCTGGGATCCACCGCACTTGCGGGCGTCGTCCATCCGGACACTCGCCTCCCGACTCCGGACGGGGTGTACGCCTACTTCGGGCGTGTCGCGACCTGGAAAACCGGGCCGGGAGCCATGTTCCGCTATCGCACCAACGGCGGCGGCGGCTGGGGTGCCGCACTGACGAGGGACCCGGAGCGTGTGGCCCGGGACGTCCGGGACGAGTACGTGTCGATCGCGGGAGCCGCGCGGGACTACGGCGTCGTCGTGGTGGGGGATCCGCAGACCGACCCCGAGGGCGTGAAGGTCGACGTCCGCGCCACGGCGGCACTGCGCGCCGAGCTCGAGGCGGGCACGACCAGGCTCAGCTGAGGACCCCAGGTGCGGCGACGCCGGTCCCTGCTTCGCGGCCCGCGCCGCGGGTGTCTGAACTGCGATGGAAGGAGATGTGCGATGGATCGGATGTCGGGAAAGGTGGCCGTGATCACCGGCGGTGCTCGCGGTCAGGGCCGAGCGCATGCCGTCCGCCTGGCGGCGGAGGGTGCCGAGATCGCCATCACCGATGCTTGCGCCCAGTACCCCGACGTTCCCTATCCCATGGGTACCGTCGACGAGCTCGCCGAGACGGTGGCGGCCGTCGAGGCGCTTGGACGGCGCTGCCTCAGCTTCAAGGCCGACGCCCGCGACCCTGCCGCGATGCGGGCCGTCATGGCCGACACCGTCGCCGAACTCGGCCACATCGACACGGTCGTCATCAACCACGGCATCACCATTCCGCACACCGTCGAGGGTCCGGAGGCGGAGGACGCCATCTGGGATCTGATCATCGACACCAACCTGTCGGGCGTCTGGCGCACGGCTCGGGCGGCCGTCCCTCACCTGCGCGACAACGGCGGGTCGATCACCGTCACTGCCTCGTCCGCGGCCTTGACCGGCCTGTTCAACCAGGCTGCATACGTCTCGGCGAAGTGGGGACTCATCGGCATGGTCAAGACCTTGGCTGCTGAACTGGCGCACTACTGGATCCGTGCGAACGCCGTCTGTCCGTGCGCGGTCGCAACGCCGCTGTTCCTGAACCCGCACCACGTCAGGGCGTTCTGCGGTGACGACCCGACGAAGACTATCGAGGACATGGAGTGGCCGGCCACGTCGCTCAACCTCCTGCCGGTTCCATGGATCGAACCGGAGGCGGTGGCGAGTGCCGTCCTCTACCTGGCATCGGAGGAGGCGAAGTACGTGACCGGTATCGCGTTGCCGGTGGATGCGGGGACCAGCATCCAGCCTCCGGGGATCACTCCGTTCGTGGGAACGCGGTTGTGGGAGCTCCAGCAGCAGGTTCCGTCGCTGGGTGCGTGATTCCGTCACGTCTGTTGCGTCAAAGGGAATCCCTGGTACCACGAGGGCCACGTCGGAAAGGGCGAAGGCCGGGTGCTGGGAGGTATTCCGGGGCAGTTCGGCTACACGGCGCGCGAGCCTTACGGCGTAGTGGTCGCCCGCGACGCGTGAGTTCATTTCTATGATAATCAGAGATAGTCGGCGCGTTCGAGGTTCGCGTCGACCACGACCACCTGCCGGCGATGGAGCGAGGACGGGCAGCATGAGGCGAAGCCACAAGACCATCATTTCTTGTGCGTTGACCGGGTCGGTGCACACCCCGTCGATGTCGCCCGGCCTCCCGGTCACCGCCGACGAGATGATCGAGCAGGGACTGGCGGCGGTGTCGGCCGGCGCGGCGATCCTCCACGTCCACGCTCGCGATCCGGTCGACGGGCGCCCCGCTTCGGATCCGGAGGTCTACCGTCCGTTCGTCACGGCGCTGGCGCGCGACACCGACGCCGTCATCAACATCACCACCGGTGGGGCGATGACCATGACGGTCGAGCAGAGACTCGAGGCTGCGCTGGTCTTCGAACCCGAAGTGGCATCACTCAACATGGGTTCGATCAACTTCAACTTCGCCGGCGCCGCCGAGCGCGAGCGCGAGTGGCGCTACGACTGGGAGAAGCCGTACGTCCTGGGGTCGGCAGACAGCATCTTCGTCAACACGTTCGCCCAGATCGAGACGAGCCTGCTCCGCCTGGGCAAAGAGCGCGGGACCCGCTTCGAGTTCGAGTGCTACGACGTGGGCCACCTCTACAACCTCGCGCACGTCGTCAACAAAGGGCTGGCCGAGCCACCGTTCTTCATCCAGGCGGTCTTCGGGATCCTCGGTGGGATCGGTCCCGACGTGGACAACCTGACCCACATGGTGAGCATCGCCGACAAGCTGTTCGGCGACGACTACTACCTGTCGGCGTTCGGTGCGGGACGGCATCAGATGACCTTCGCGACGGCCTCCGCTCTCCTCGGCGGAAACGTCCGTGTGGGGCTGGAGGACAGCCTCTACCTGACCCAGGGAAGGCTTGCGGAGAGCAACGCCGAGCAGGTCGCAAAGGTCGCGCGACTCCTCGACGAACTCGGCCACGACATCGCGACGCCCGACGATGCTCGCCAGATGCTGGAGCTCAAGGGCAGCGACTCCATCAAGGTGTAGCGGCAAGCGATCGAGGCCGTCTGGAGAGGGAGGAACGACGTGAGCATCGGCAATCCGGTCGTGGTCGGTTACGTCCCCACGCCGCAAGGTGCGGCGACACTGGCGCGAGGGATCGTGGAGGCCCGGCATCGTGATGCCCTCCTCCTCGTGGTCTTCCCGAAGCCCGACGGTGGCTCCGTCGTCGTCGACGGTGTCGAGGTCGATGAGGCCATGGACCCTGTTGCCCGCCTGCTACAGGACTCGGGTGTCCGGTTCGGGGTTCGACCCCTGACCGCCGGTGGAAGTGTCCCCGAGGACGTGGTCTCGATCGCCGCGGAGGTGGACGCCGACCTGGGCACCGGCCTCCGTAACCGAACGCCGGTGGGGAAGCTAATCCTGGGAAGCAATGCCCAGCGCATCCTGCTCGGTGCTACGTGTCCGGTTCTCGCCGTCAAGGCTCAGTGACACCGGACCCGTCGCGCGTCGCGCCCGCATCCTCCGTCGCCGGAACAGGAGCGCGTCCGCGAGCACTCCTCGCGATCATCCTGATCAGCTACCTGATGATCGTGATGAACGTGGCGCTTGTCGTCACGGCACTGCCCCGCATCCACAGCGATCTGCGTTTCACCACCGCCGGACTAGCGTGGGTCCAGTCGGCGTATACCTTGGCATTCGGCGGGCTGTTGCTCCTCGGGGCTCGTGCCGGAGACATCCTCGGCCGTCGTCGCGTCCTCGTGGCGGGCCTTCTCTGCTTCGTCGCCGCGTCGCCGATCGTCGGCCTCGCGGGGACGCCGACCCTACTCCTCGCCGGACGCGCTCTGCAGGGGGTCGCAGCTGCGTTGATTGCGCCCTCGACCCTCGCCCTGCTCGCCGTCGGTTTCCCGGAAGGACGACCGCGGACGAGAGCGGTCGCGTACTACGGATCCGTCGCCGGCTTCGGGGCGACGCTCGGGCTCGTCGCCGGGGGACTCCTGACAGACACCGTCGGCTGGAGGGCGGGCTTCTTCTTCAACGTGCCGATAGGGCTGGTCCTGGTCGCCGCGACATTCCGGAGCATCGACGAGACGGCGCGCCGACCGGGCGACTTCGACCTCGCAGGCTCGCTCGCATCGACGGCCGGCATGTCCGCGCTCGTGCTGGGGCTGGTACGTGCCGCCGGCTCGGGGTGGTCCGACCCATTAACGCTCGGCGCCCTGGTCGCCGGGGTGCTCCTGCTGACGGCCACGCTGGTCAATGAGGAGCGGGTGTCGGAGCCCATCATCCCGCTCGCGCTGTTCCGCAGCCGGCAACGCTCCGTGGCGTACGCGGGTCGTTTCCTGTATCTCGGAGCCATGCTCGGCTTCTGGTTCTTCGTCTCGCGTTACCTGCAGGACGTCCTGGGCTACTCCGCTCTGGCCGCAGGCCTCGCCTTTCTACCCATGACTCTGATCAACATCGTGACGGCGCTCGCTGTGCCGCGCCTGACGAAGTGGTGGGGCAACACATGTGTGCTCTCGGTTGGCCTCGCCATCACTGCGACGGGCATGTTCTGGCTCAGCCGGTTGGAGCCCTCTGAGCCGTACCTGACGGCGATCGCGCTGCCGATCCTCTGCGTTGGAGCTGGGCAGGGGCTAGCCCTGGCCCCGCTGACCGTTATGGCCATGGACGGCGTAGGCAGTGAGAACTTTGGCGCTGCGTCCGGGCTCGTCAACGTAGCCCACCAGCTCGGTGGGTCGGTGGGGCTCGCTGCACTGGTCGCGATCTCGGGACAGGTGCACGCATCGGGGCGGACGCCCGCCGAGTTGCTCACGCGCCGGGCCTCGGTGGCCCTCGACGCCGGCGGTCTGCTGCTGGTCGTCGCGCTCTGCCTGCTCTTCCTTCCACGGCGCGACAGTCGTTCAGAGAAGCGACTGGTACAGGTCGAGGTCCCTCAGCGCGGCCTCCCGTGACTCCTGGCTGATCGTGAGGACGACGCGATCGACCCCTGCCTGACGCAACTCGTCGAGTGGATCGGGTGCGGGATCCGGTGAGTAGACTGAGACCGGCAGGCGATCGCGCCCCCGGACCTCGCACAGGTCGCGGAACTCCGCGACCTGTTGGACCAGACGGGCACGTTCCGACCACTTGTTGCCCACCGGGAACCAGCCCTCGCCTGCCTCGACCACGCGCTCCATGCTGTTCGTCGTGTTTCCGGCGATGTACAAGGGGAACGGATGCTGAACGGGCTTGGGCCACTGCCAGACGGGGTCGAAGGACACGAACTCGCCGTGGAACTCGGCTTCGTCGTCGGTCCATAGCCGGCGCATCGCGAGCACTCGCTCGTGCATCAGTCTGAACCGGGTCCTGGCAACGGTGCCGTGGTTGGCGATCTCCTCAGGGATCCATCCGGCGCCCACACCGCACATGAGTCGGCCGCCGGACACCTGGTCGAGGCTCGCGACAGCTTTGGCAGTGGTGATCGGATCGCGCTGGACGAGCAACAGGATGCCGAACCCGAGGCGCAGGGTATTGGTGACCATGGCGGCGGCGGTGAGCCCCACGAACGGGTCGAGGGTGCGCTTGTAGTGCTCCGCGATATCTCCCCCGGCAGGGCTGTCCGGATCCCGGAAGACCGGGATGTGGGTGTGCTCGGTCAACCAGAGCGACTCGAAGCCGCGCTGTTCGACCTGCTCGGCGAGTTCTATGACCCCGATCGTCCGATCGGTGGGGAACACCGAGATGCCGATCTCCATCACGCCTCCAGGAGCTGATTGCTATTCATACTGATAGATATCAGCATAGTGTGAAGCCGCACTGTCCTGGGTGCGGCGCGGGCCGCGTCAGCGTGGCTTTGCGCTGAGCCCGAACGTGCTACCCCGAGCCGAGCCGGGACCAGTCGGCCGGGGTCAGGGCGGCGGCCAGCAGCCCGAGGACGCCGGGCCGGTGGATGTGGCTGCCCAGCAGGCGTTCGCCGGCCGTGTGGATGTGAAGGAGGGCGTCGCGGAGCCGGTTGGACAGCTGGGTCGCGTCGGCGGCCAGGTCGCTGTCGTAGCCGACGAGCACGGTCAGCCCGGCGAGCGCGTCGTCGTCGGTGCCGACCCGGCGCAGAGTGTGGGGCAGCGTTCGTGCCGCGTCCGCGATCACGTAGTCGTGGCGGGCGTCGGTCTTCGATTCGCCGGGATGCAGGTCGGCGATGCGGCGCATCGCCAGGCCGGGCAGGTAGGCCACGTCCACGCCGCGGGCGACACGGCGGGTGCCGGGAATGGGTGCGATGTCGTCGCCGCGGGTGAGAATCCAGGCTAGGGCGGTCTGCGCAGGGGTCGCGCCGATCTCCGCGCCGATCGCCGTGACGGCGTCGACGATGGCCAGGTTGCGCCGGAAGTTCTCGCCGGTACATCGGCAAGCGCGGCCGCGCCGCCAACGGCGTCGTGGCCGCTGCCAGCCCAGCCCCCTGTCGCCGCCGGAGACTGCCCGAGCCGGCGGAGTCTGCTCTTGGCGTCGCCCGCCCTGACGGCCCACGGGTGGGCACGACTCGCCACGTGCACGACGTCCTGAAGCGGTCAGCCGCGGAGACCTTGCAAAGAGTCTAACTAATATGAGAGATTGGCTTCGTCTTCGTACCCGACACGAGTCTCCGCACCTGGCGTGAGGGAGTGCATCCGACGGTGCGCCGTCCGACTGTCCGCACCTGCCGGTCGTGGCTGACGGTGACACGACGGCAGCTGAGCGGTCGCCGAGGAGCGCTACGCCGTGCTCGCAGGGGCGCCGCATCCGCCGCAGCGGCTCCCAGGCCGGTCGCTCGGCGAATTCGGTCGGCCGGACGGTGGGGTCGCGATGGCTCGGTAACGGTCGGCCAGGTAGTAAAAAGATTACTATTATGATGGTTGAGGAAGGGTTGTGCTACGGTGACGCGATCCGACATCTCAGAGTTCCTCTTCCCGGGCCAGCTCACCCGGTACGCCGGTGCTTCAGGTGACGTCGGCGACCTGCTGTGCGCCCGGGGCGTACCGACGGGCGCGATATGCGTGGTGGCGGACAGCATCGTGCATGCCAACGGTCTGACCGCCGATCTACTGGAAGGCCTTGCCAAAGCTGGTTACGAGCCCCAGGTGTTCGCGGACGTCATCGGCGAGCCCGACGTCGATGTCGTCACACGGGCTGCGGTCGCCGCCGCAGCCACCAACCCCGTCGCCTTCGTCGGAATCGGAGGCGGCAGTGCTCTGGACACGGTCAAGCTAGTTGCCTACAGCGTCGCATCCGGCACACCGCTGCGGGACCTGAAAGGTCCGGCGCCACTGGTGCCGGGGCTCGGCCCGCTGGTGATGGTGCCAACCACGGTCGGCACCGGCGCGGAAGCGACTCGCGTCGCCATGTTCGCGGTAGACGGAGCCAAGCGCGCGGTGTTGTCCCGTCAGTTCGTACCGGAGCTCGCGGTCCTGGACGACGCCCTCGTGCAACGACTGCCCGCTCCGGTCGTGGCGGCGACGGCGCTCGACGCGTTGGCCCACTCCGTCGAGTCCATGATGTCGAGTACGTCGAACGAATTGACGTGGTTCTTCTCGGGCGAGGCCGCGCGACGGATCTTCGCCGCCCTCCCCGCGGGTCACAAAGGCGACCCGAAGGCGCGGTCCGAGCTTCTGTACGCCTCGTTCTTGGCCGGTGTCTCGCTCAACGCGGGCGTGGTGCTCGGCCATTCGCTGAGCTACGTCCTCGCGGCTCGGCACCACCTGCCGCACGGGGTCGGTTGCGCGATCGCGCTTCCGTACTGCCTCGCCTATAACCAGACGATGTCGGCCCGTGACGGAAAATCCCTGGCCGAAAGCGTGCTCGGCCAGTCCGACGCCACGTTGCGCGACGTCGCCGAGGCGGTGCGGGCGCTGACCGAGCTCGTCGACCTGCCGACCGACCTCGATGCCTACGGCACCGCCGCTGAGGAGATTCCCTTCCTCGCCCAGTCCGTCGTCCGTGACTACCCGCGACCGACCAACCCTGTTCCTCTTGAGTCGGTCCGGCTCGGCGTCCTGCTCGAACACCTGCGCACCGGAGACCTCCGCGGCGCCTGGACTGCGATGGGAGAGCTCGCATGACCGAGACCCGCTCCTACAACGCCCACGTGGGCGGGCGTTGGGAAGGATCCGGTACCCTCCTCGACGTGCACGACCCGTCCGACTGGGACACGGTCGTGGCGCGGGTGCCCGCACTCGGAGCGGACGTCGTCCGTGAGGGTTACAAGACGGCTCGCGAGGGCGCCCGGATCTGGGGTCGTACCAATGCGCTCGAGCGTGGGCGCGTTCTGTTTCGGGCCGCCGCCATCCTGCGCGACCGGGCGAGCGAGCTCGCGAGACTCCTTGCCCAGGAGAACGGCAAGACCTTGGCCGAAGCCACGGGCGAGGTCGGGAAATCCGCCGAGTTCTTCGAGTTCTACGCTGGGGTCGCGCGGCTGCCCTACGGCGACCTGATCCACGACGCACGGCCGGACACCACCACAAGCGTCTGGCACGAGCCCGTCGGCGTGGTGCTCGCGATCACTCCGTGGAACGACCCGTTGCTCACCCCGTCGCGCAAGCTTGCGCCGGCGTTCGCCGCGGGCAATGCAGTGGTTCTCAAACCGGCGTCCGACACGCCGACGATAGCGCTCGAGCTGACCCGGGCACTGGTGGACGCTGGCCTGCCGCCAGAGGCGATCACAACCGTCACCGGTCGGATCGGCGAGATCGGCGAGGACCTCGTCGGTTCGCCAGAAATCGACGCGATCACGTTCACCGGGTCCACGGGCGTCGGTCTCGATCTTCAGCGGAAGGTCGCCGGACGCAACATCCGAGTCCAGTGTGAGATGGGCGGCAAGAACGCGGCCATCGTCCTTGCCGACGCCGACCTCGACCTCGCGGCCGAGACGATCGCCGCCGCCGGGTTCGCCCAAGCCGGCCAGCGGTGCACGGCGACGAGTCGGGTCCTGGTGGAGGCCTCCGTCAAGGACAGTTTCGTCGAGCGTCTGGTCGCGGTAGCCAACTCCTACGCCGCCGGCCCGAGCCTGGACCCGAGCACTGTCGTCGGGCCGATGGTGAGCCGTCGCCAGCAGTCCGACGTCATCGGGCACGTCGCGACTGCGAGCGCAGAGGGCGCCACGATCGCCGCAGGCGGCACCGTCGGCGCGGGCGAGGTCCTCCAAAAGGGGTGTTACGTCCTGCCCACGGTCTTGGACGACGTGACAGCCGACATGACCATCTGGCGGACGGAGGTGTTCGGCCCCGTCGTCGCCGTGCTGGCCGTTTCGTCTCTCGACGAAGCGGTCGAACTCGCCAACGCCTCGGAGTACGGGCTTTCGGCCGCGCTGTTCACCAAGAGCATGTCCGCCGCGAACACCTTCCTGCGGGACATCGACGCGGGGCAGGCGGCCGTCAACCTACCCACTTCTGGCTGGGACGTTCATCACCCATTCGGGGGATTCAAGTTGTCCGGTTCCCCTTTTAAGGAGCAGGGCCTCGGTGCGTTGGCCTTCTACACGCGGACGAAGACCTGCGCAGTGCGTGCGTTGTGAACCTGTTCGACCTCGCGGGCCGACACGTCGTCGTCACCGGCGCGGGCCGCGGGCTCGGGCGGGCGATGGCCGAGGCGGTAGCGGCAGCAGGTGCTCGCGTGACGCTGGTGGCGCGTAGCGAGTCGCAGCTAGCCGAATCGGCCGCGGCAGTCGAGCACGCCGGGGGGACGGCGTGCGTGCGTCGTGCGGATTTGTCCGACCTCGACGCCGTTGCTGACCTCGCCCGGGAACTTAGCACCGGGCAGGTGCATGGTGTGGTGCACGCGGCAGGGGTCACTCACCGTGCGGACGCGCGCGACTTCGACGACGAAGTGTTGCGGCGCGTGCTGACGGTCAACCTCGAGGCGCCGATCGTCCTGTCACGCGAACTGATGCGGCACCGCGCAGATGACGTGCCGTCCAGTCACGTGTTCGTCGGCTCGCTCGGCAGTTCGATCGGCCTTCCGCGCGCATTGGCCTACGTCGCGTCCAAAGCCGGTGTCCTTGGGGTGGTTCGTACACTCGCCGCCGAGTGGGCCACCTCGGGGGTCCGCGTCAACGCGATCTCGCCTGGCTACTTCCGCACGGCGTTGACGGCCGATCTCCTCGACCAGCCCGACGAACTGAGCCGGATCGAAGGTCGCATCCCGATGCGGAGGCTGGGCAGACCAGCGGAACTGGGTGGCGCGACCATCTTTCTGCTGTCGGACGCGTCGTCGTACGTGACCGGTCAGCAGATTGTCGTGGACGGCGGCTGGCTAGCTTCCTAGGCAACCTCGTTGCACGGCCCCAGCCGACTTGGTCGGCTGGGGCCGTGCGTCATGAAGGACGCTTTGTGACAGTCGCTCGGTCGCGGTCGAGGCGCCGGATCACGAGCGGTCGATGCGGTCCACGAGTTCGCGGGCCAGGGCGAACGCGGAGGTGGCGGCGGGCGAGGGCGCGTTGCGCACATGCGACACCGCCCCGGTCCGAGAGATCGCGAAGTCGTCGACGAGCGTGCCGTCGCGGTCGACTGCCTGGGCGCGTACTCCGGAGTGGAACGAGTCGTCGATCGAGGACCGGGTCAACGACGGGACGTACTGCGCTGCCGCCCGGACATACGCTCGCTTGCTGGTCGCCATCCGGATCTCGTCGATCCCGGTGCGCCAGTAGGTGCGTGCCACGTGCCAGGTGCCTGGCCAGCTGACGGTGTCCCAGATGTCACGGGGTCGTGCCCGGCGGAACAGGTAGCCGTCGCGCGACGGCACGAGCATGGCGGTGGGGCCCAGCATCACGTCGCCGTGGACGTGCTTCGTTACATGTACGCCGAGGAACGGCAGCGTCGGGTCCGGGACCGGGTATACCATCCCGTTGACGACCGGACGGTCGGTCTGCTTGAGGCGGAGGTAGACCCCTCGGAACGGGACGACGCGCGGGTTCGCAGGTGCACCCGACCGTCGGGCCAGCCGGTCCGACCATAGCCCCGCACAGACGATCACTTGCTTGGCGGTCACCGTGCCGTGCGGCAGGCGCAGGCGGCATTCAGTGCCTTGGGTGATCTCACGGACCTGCTCGCCGAAGCGGAAGTCGACGCCCTTGCCTTCGAGTTCTTTGCGGATCGCCCGGGACACGTCGGTGTAGTCGATGATGCCGGTGTTCGGGGCGTGCAGCGCGGCGATGCCGGTCGCGTTGGGTTCGATGTCCCGGATCTCGTCGCCGGAGACACGACGAAGGCCGGGTACGCCGTTCGCCGCTCCGCGCCGTTCGAGTTCGTCGAGTCGGGGTAGCTCGTCCGGTCGCACCGCGACGATCAACTTGCCGCACCTCTCGTGCGCGATGCCTTGCTCCTGGGCGAACTCGTACATCAACGCCGCGCCCTCAACGCACAGTTTGGCTTTCAGCGAACCAGGCTCGTAGTAGATCCCCCCGTGGATGACCCCGGAGTTGTGCCCCGTCTGGTGCGCGGCCACGTCGGCTTCGCGCTCGACGACCACGATCGACGCGTCGGCTCTGCGGTTCGAGACCTCCAGCGCGACCGCCAGACCAACGATCCCTGCGCCCACCACGGCCACGTCGTACTCGGCCACTTTCGCTCCTCGACGTCCGGCCTCAACAGGCTCTATCAAATAGAATCATCATAACAAATTGAGGCCGCATCACACTCCACTCGATCCTGACCGAGGGCGGACTCGACCTGGTACGGCGCAACGGTGCCGCCGGAAGGCCGGCACTCGTCGGAGAGATCATCGGCGGCGCCAGCCTCTACGAGTTCGTCGACGGCAATCCGTCGGTTCAGATGGCGCCGGGCAACGTGACCCACGCGCTTTCTGCGTTGTCGTCACCGAGTACGGGATCGCCGACCTTCGAGGGTGCACCGCGCGGGAACATGCCGACCGCCTCCTCGAGGTGGCGCACCCGGACCACCGTGCGGAGCTCGCGACCCAGTGGCGTCGTGCGGAGGACGACGCCAGCCGGGCCCGCGCCGTCACTCGGTCCAGACAGGCTCGCGCCTCTCGTGGAAGGCGGCGACGCCTTCGGCGGCGTCGGGCAACGACGTCGCGACCGTGAGCATGGCCTGCAGCTCCGGTAGCGCCTGGGCCGAGGTCTGGTCGAGCATCCGGTAGAACGCGGGCCGTCCCAGCCGAATGGCCCCTGGTGAGCGGGTGGCCAGCCGCGCCGCCAGTTCGTCGACCGTCGCGTCGAGGCCGTCTTCAGACGTCAGCCGGCTCACGAAACCCAGCTCACGGCCCTCGGCCGCCGTCACTCGACGGCCGGTGAGGATGAGGTCGAGGGCGTCTTTGGGTCGCATCGACCTGACCAGCGGAACTGAGATCATGTAGGGCCACAGTCCGATGTTCACCTCTGGCGCCCCGAACGTGGCGCGTTCGGAGGCGACGACGAAGTCGCAGGCGAGGGCCAGGCCGAAGCCGCCGGCGAGAGCGTACCCTTGCACGCGCGCGACGGTCGGTTTGCCGAGCTCGTACATCTCGGTGAACAGCGAGGCGAGATGACCGCGTCCGGCGTGTGCGGCCTCGGCACCGTCCTTGGCGCCTCTGAGCCCGCCGAGGTCCGCCCCGGAGCAGAATGCCGTGTCGCCGGCACCGCCGAGCACGACGACCCGTACCCCCGGATCTTCGTCCGCCTGCCGAAACGCCTCACGCAGGTTTCGGATGGTGCCGAATGACATCGCGTTTCGTTTGGGCTCTCGATTGATCGTCACACGCGCGACGTGCCCGCTGACCTGGTAGAGCACGTCGGGCGGAAGTTCCTGGAGCGGGTCGGTCATGCTGCCTCCTCGCAGACGTGGCAACGGGTTCGGCTCACGGAGCCGCCTGACGCACCACACGGGTGCACCTGGCACCGCTTGCGTGGCCGCACACGTTGACGAATTCACTCGTAATGATAATACTAAATACAAGCTGCGCCCGCGAGGGCCGCCCCTCGCGGGCGCAGCTCACCTCACTCGTCGGCTTCCCACCCTGGATGGAGATGGCGCAGGATGACCCAGACGCCGGACGTGCTCTGGCGGCCACGACCAGGGACGACGTCGGAGCTCACGAGGTTCGCTGATCGACTGAGAGGACGGGGTGTCGATCTTCCCGACTACGAGGCGCTCCGCACCTGGTCGGTCGAGAACCTCGACGAGTTCTGGCTCGAGGCTTGGCGCCACTTCGACTTGCTGACCTCGACCGAGCTGCACCGGGCGCTGGTTGAGGACACGATGCCTGGGGCGATCTGGTTCCCGGAGGTGGCGACGAACTACGCGGCGGCCGTGCTGCGCCTGCCTGGACGGACCGACGACGACACGCGGGGCACCGGCCCGCTCAACACGTGGGCAGCCGTGGAGAGCGGGACCTCCATGGTCGACGCCAGCCTCGGCGGTCTCGGCGGGGAACCCAGCGCCGTTGAGCAGAACCGCTCCGGGGAAACCGGCAACGTCGCGACCGAGGACCTCGTGGTCGCGCTCGAGCGAGCCGGAGTGGCCACGGAGATCGATGTCCCGGCTCTGCGGGAAGCCGGGCGCCTGCAGGAGCGTATGACGGGCGTCAGCTCTAGAGCTCGGGTTCTCCGCACCGGGTCCGGGCTCGGCGCGCCGACGTGAGCTGCGCGCTGGCGTTTCCAAACGAGCAACAACAGTGACCGTTCAAGGGACAGGACAGGGGCATGACGGCGTTGAGTGAGACGGCCACGCAAGCAACCTCGTGGACTCTTTCGGAGAACCAGCAGGCGATCGGTGCGGCAGTGGCCGAGGGGATGACGAAATTCGGTCTCGACTACTGGCACGAATGCGACGAGACGGCCACATTCCCGCATCAATTTTTCGAGTTCGCGGCCGCGCAGGGGTGGCTCGGTGTCGCGATGCCAGAGGAGTACGGCGGCGCCGGTCTGGGGATTTCCGAGGCCGCTGTCATGCTGGAGGGAATTGCCAAAGTCGGCGGACTGACCGCGAGCAGTGCCATCCACATGAACGTGTTCGGAACGAACGTCGTGGTCAAACACGGCAGCGACCAGATGCGCCGCGAAGTGTTGCCCGAGGTGTCGTCCGGGCGGATGAAGGTGGCCTTCGGTGTCACCGAGCCGAACGTCGGGCTCGACACGACCAGATTGAAGACGAAGGCGGTGCGGCGCGGCGGCGACTGGGTCGTCAGCGGACGCAAAGTGTGGATAAGCACCGCCCAGATCGCCGACAAGATCCTGCTGTTGACCCGCACCAGCGAACGGGATCCCGCCCGGAAGTCGCGCGGTCTGACCCTGTTCTTCACCGACCTCGACCGGTCGAAGATCGACGTCCGTGAGATCCACAAGACCGGACGCGCCGCCGTGGACTCCAACGAACTGTTCATCGATGACCTGGTCGTCCCTGATTCCCATCGCGTCGGCGAAGTGGACCGAGGCTTTCACTGCCTGCTTGACGGGCTGAACCCCGAGCGCATCCTGGTGGCCAGCGAGGCGATCGGCATCGGCCGCGGCGCCCTGCAGATGGCTGTCTCCTACGCCAAAGAACGCATCGTCTTCGACCGGCCGATCGGCCAGAACCAGGGGATCCAGTTCCCACTGGCGAAGGTCTACGCCGAGTTGGAGTCCGCGTGGCTCATGGCGATGCGGGGCGCCGCGCTCTATGACTCCGGTCAAGAATGCGGTGCGGAGGCCAACATAGCCAAGTACCTGGGTGGCGAATACGGCTTCAAAGCCGCGGACGAAGCCATGCAGACGCTCGGCGGGTACGGCTACGCACGCGAATACCACGTCGAGCGGCTCTGGCGGGAAGTCAAGTTGTGCCGAATCGCGCCAGTGACGCCGCAACTCATTCTCGCCTACCTCGCCGAGAACAAGCTGGGTCTGCCGAAGTCGTACTGATTTCTCCAGGTTCAGGCCACGAACAGGGTTGGCGCCGAGCCGGTCCGTGGTGTCGTGGCTGACGCGGGACCGCTCGACGCGGGAGCCGGGTGGTGCGGCCGACTTGATCGCCGGCAGCGCCGACCCTCTTCTCGATCACGACCACTGTCGGCCGACGCACCGTCAAGCGCGTGGCGTCAGACGTCTCCGCGTCGAACGTGTTGGCGCGGCAACCTTCGCAAAGACCAACCCGGCAAGGCTAACCTGTCTAGCGATCTTTCGTCGCTGGGGCCTGTACATCTGTGCCATGTCCCAGGATACGGGGACGAGGCGGGCGTTCTCGATTTAGATGTCGACCTGGTAGGGGGCGGGTAGCGCCTGGCGGAGTCTGGGTGGAGTCTGGGCCTGGTCGGCGCCATCAGGCCGTGCAGGAACGACCGCGCCCGCCCGCGGGACTCGACGCGGGAGAAACAGCGATCGATCTGGGCTGCGAGGGCCTCGACCTCTGATCGCCACCTGTCAAGGTCTACGCTGGGGTGGTACAACCACCGGCCGATCTTCGAGAATCGCCCCAAACCCGCAATGATCACCTGTCGCCTCTTCATGCTCGGACACCGACGCGCCGCTCAGGCCAGCCCGGCCACCCAACCCCAGCCCGCCAGATCCAGAAGATCACAAAATTCGGCCCGGAGTACTAGGATAATGATTCATCGAGAATCAAGGACGGGAGGCTCCGCATGCAACGGGCTGTGCTGATGGGCCGGATCGCAGGCCGGTCGCTGAAGCGTGCCGAGCACGTCGCCCGCGAGATCCTAGCCGACGTGGTCGAGCGCGAGTTGCCGCCGGGAACGCCGCTGCCGCCCGAGGCGGTGATGCTCAAAGAGTACGAGGTAAGTCGCGGCACGTTCCGAGAGGCGCTCCGCATTCTGGAGGTTCACGGCTTGATCACGATCAAGCCGGGGCCGAGCGGAGGGCCTCGTATCGCCGCGGTCACCGCGCGAGAGTTCGCCCGGACGGCGACGTTCTACTACCGTGCGATGGGAGCCACGTTCGGCGACCTCGTCCAGACGCGCCTGGTCGTCGAGCCGATGATGGCTAGGCTGGCGGCCCGGAACTGCACTGCGGCGGACGCGACCGGCTTCGAAGATAACCTGGCCATGGCCAAAGTCGCCGCTCCGAAAGAGAGCCTGCGGCTCGCGTTCGAGTTCCACGAGATGATCGGACGTATTTGCGGCAACCAGGTGCTTGCGATGTTCGATAGGTCTATGGGCGAGATTTTCGACATGTACTCCTTGAACTCGCTGCCAGAGCGTGAGAACGAGCTCCATCTCCGCGCCCACGGCAACATCGCCCGCGCGATCATCGACGGCGACCAGGACCGTGCCGAGGCGAGCATGAGGAAGCATCTCGAGGGAATCGTCCGCGACTTCGAGCAGCGGAACGGAGACATCGTCGACCAGGTCGTCGACTGGCTCTAGACCTGGTTGGACGTCAACTGAAGTCGGGACGCCGATGCTGTCTGGTGGCGGCGGCCGCCTCCTTCGACTCGGGAAGAGCGCTCATGATCGCGGTGCCGAGCTGCTCGACGTGAAGGCCGGAAGCGAGGTCGCGGTCTTCGGTCAGGTTGAGCACCTCCTTCATGAGCCGCACCGCCTGCGGCCCCTTCCGGGCGATCTGGGAAGCCATCGCGATGGATTCGTCGAGCAACGACTCTCGGGAGGTCACTCGCACAACTCCGCCGTATCGAGCCACTTCCGCCGCCGGAATTCGTTCACGGCTGAGCGCCATCCACCTCAGTACGGTCGCCGGGACGAGGCGGCTCATGTGCTTGCTGCCTCCCATGACGCCTACGTCGATTTCGGGCAACCCGAAGACGGCATTGTCCGAGGCGACAACTATGTCCGCTGAGGCGGCCAAGGTGGCGCCGGCGCCGAGTGCGGGACCGCCGACGGCGGCTAGCACGGGCAGATCGCAGTCACGGACGGCCGCGAAGCACTCCCGCACCATGCGCGCCCGCGCCAGCGCAGTAGTCGGAGACAGGTCGACGACCTCGTTCTTGTCCCCGCCGGCGCAGAAGGCTCGTTGACCTTCCGCGTACAGCACGACGCAGCGTTCGTCGCCCGAACCCGCGGCCCGAAAGACCTCGGCGAGTTCGCGGTACATCGCCGTCGTCAGAGCGTTGACGGGCGGGTTTCGCAAGGTCACGAGCATTACATGTGAGATCCTCGATTCGACGAGGATGGCGCCTGTCGCCACCTGTCGCGCCTCCTTCCGGTCGCGGCCGCCGGGTACTGGGCCGCCGTCACGCGCCGAACAGCGCCGGGTTAGCCCGAAGGTGCCGGGCGAGCTCGTCCCGGTGCGCGGGGTCGGCGACCGCGACGAGCCGCTCGGCGCGTTCGCGAGCGGACGCGCTGTCCAGCACCGCGGCACCGTGTTCGGTTACGACCCTGCGTACCAGCGTTCGGGGGAGGGAGACCATGCCTCCCGACAGTCGCGGGACGATGCGACTGGTCCCGTCGGCGGTCGCCGAATGCAGCATGATGACCGAGTCCGCGGTCGCCTGAGACGTCGCCGCGGCGACGCCGAAGTCCATGGCACCGCCCACGCCACTGAACTGCGCGCCGCCCCGGACCTCCAGATTGGCTTGTCCGAGGAGGTCGACCTCGAGTGCCGAACCGAGGACCACCAGCCCCTTCCGCTCGAGCAGCCCTTTCATAGCGTGGGTGCGCCGGCCGTCCGCCATGGTGACGCGGCGGTTTTCCCGGACGTAGTCGTACAAGGCCGACGAGCCGACGATCTCGCCCACGATGGCCTGCGGCCCTTCGTCGGTCAGCGCCCTATGCTTCACGAGTTCGAGGAACGAGTCTGTGAGCATGGAGAACTGCCGTAGATTCCTGCGACCGAGATCGACGAGTCCGGCGATCACCGCGTCCGGCAGCACGCCGACGCCCACCTGAAGCAGGGCCCCGTCGGGGATGGTCTCGGCAACGGACATGGCCAGCGCTCGGTCGCGAGGGCCGGCCGGCCGGTTGGTGAGCACGGGAAGTTCTGCCTCGTCGTGCACGATGACGTCCAGCGCGGAGGCTGGGATGACGCTGTCGCCGAAGGTGTAGGGCATGAGTGGGTTGACCACGCCGATCACCGTTTCGGCGTGGTCAACCGCGACCCGGCCGTAGCTCACGCTGGTTCCGAGGGAGTAGTTGCCGTCCGGACCGGGGGCGACCTGCACGATGGCCACGTCGATCTTGATACGCCGGAGCCAGTCGACGGCCTGCGACCAGCTGAACGGCATGAAGGAGACACGGGATGGGTCCACGCGGTGCGACGAGGAGGTAGGCATCAACCAGGTGCGGAAACGGAACGACTCTTCAGGAGCGTCGAGCACCGGGTACCCGTCGAGCAGGACGCCAGCGGTGATCGTGACGTCGCGCAGTTCGTGCGCGCGCCCGCACACCGCTCTCACGAGGCCGATTGGCTCGGCCGCTAGGCACCCGACGACTACGTGATCACCCGACTTCACCAGTGCTGCCGCCTCTTCCAGGCTGACCTCGATGGGGGACGGCGTCATGGCTGAGTCACCTCGGTGGTCGAGCCGGAGATCGTCGGGCAAGTAAATCTGTCATAATCATACTATTAAAAGCGACGCCGGCTGACTCGTGCGGTGGCGTGGCGCCCCAACGTCTCAGGCTGAGAGCGGCGGGGACGGTGGTGGCCGTCTCGATGTCGTGACGGGTGGGTTCGAGCAGCGGTAACCCGCAGCCGCGGCGACACCCGGCTGGCGGGTGTCGACTCCGGGTCGCCGTCGGTGCGGTTGACCTGCGCTGCGAGTACCTCCCTCGTGGCCACGCCGGTGCGAAGCCGGCTGGCCAGCACCGGCTTCCGACCGAGCGCCAAGCAATTTTGCGGTGACGCTTGACACACCTATATCTATTAGGACGATTATATGAGTATTGCGACGCGGGGCGCCGGACGTGCCCGAGGGGCCGGACGGCCACGCGGACGGAGGTAGCGCGAGTGCTAGTCGCATCGGTGGTTGGGCCGGGCATCCCGGTAGACGGCGGTTCCGGCGGTCGTGCGGAAGACGCCGGCTTCGACGTCCGGGACTGCGCTGGCGAGGTGGTCGCTCGGGTCGACGAGTGCTCGCCGGGCGACGTCGACTCGCTGGTTCGCGCCGTGACAGCGGCTGCTGCCCGCTGGCGGTCGAGGCCGGCGCACTCCCGGGTGCGCGCGATGCTCGACTGGGCGGCAGCGCTCGACGGCGAGCGGGGCAGGCTGGCGGAATTGCTCGCCGCAGAGGCGGGTGCGTTGAGGTCGGAGGCTGAGCTGGAGGTCGACCGCGCGGTCGACTGGATCCGCTACTACTCCGGACTGGTCGGCAAGGTCGACGGTCGAGTCTTCGGCGGCATCCCTGGCCAGTTTGGCTACACCGCGCGCGAGCCGTACGACGTGGTGGCCGGCGTCAACGCGGCAGTCGGAGCTCTCGCCCTGTTCGCGGGGCAGGCGAGCCTGTCCCTCGCCAGTGGCAGCGGCTACCTCTTCAAGGCTCACGCGGAGGCTCCGCTCGCCCCGCTGATGATGGCCGAGCTGGCGCAGGCGGCCGGCGTGGAGCCGGTCGCGGCGGTCGCGGGTTCGACACAGGTCGGCGAGTACGTGTCGACCCACACTGGCGTAGGTCTGTTGGCGTTCACCGGCAGGTCTCCCGTTGGCCGAGAGGTCATTGCAGGGTCGGTCAAGGAAGTGACGCCGCTGGTGATGGGTCTCGGCGCCAGGAACGCGGCTCTGGTGCTCGACGACGCCGCATTGAGTACCGTCGTGCCGGCTGTGCTGCACTCGCGGTTCTCCCGCGCCGGGCAGGAGTGGTTCGGCGTCGCCCACGTGTACGTGCACGAGAGTCTGTTCGAGGACTTCGTGGCCCGTGCCGTGGCCTTGGCGGACCGAATCAAGGTCGGTCCAGCGTCCGACCCCGACTCGTTGATGGGCCCGTTGCTGTCGCGACAGCGTCGTCAGCTCCTCGAGACGGCGCTCGCGGCAGGAGTGGCCGACGGCGCACGGGTGCTTGCCGGTGGTCGACCGCCGGCAGACCTCCCCGACGGCGCGTACTTCGCACCGACGGTCGTCGTCGACGCGTCGCCGACGAACCCGCTGCGACGCGACGAGGTGGTCGGACCTGTTCTGACGGTCTCGTCGTTCGGCGATGTGGACCAGGTCGTCGCCCAAGCGAACGCGTCGCAGTCCGGAGCGGTGATGCAGGTCTGGGGCCGCGACGTGCGAACGCTCAAGTCGGTCTCGGACAGGCTCGAGGCGGGCGCGATCTGGATCAACACGGCGGACGGGCTGTCTCCCGAGGTCCCGATCGGGAGTTGGAAGAGCAGCGGGTACGGGACCACGGGCGGTGTCAGCTCGCTGGACTACTTCACTCGTACCAAAGCGATCATGTGGGACCTCACTCCACTGTCAGACCGTGCGCCTTCGCTCGCGAAGCTCGCGCACGCCACCAAGGTCGGAGGGGCTGCAAATGCTTGATCAGATGCATCGTGTCGAGGCTGTCGGCGCCGCCGAGACCTACGTCAGCCACGGCGACTACCTGGCTCTCGAGAATCCTGCTACCGGCAAGGTGTTCGCCGAGGCGCGGGAAGCGGACGAAGGACTTGTCGACCAGGTGGTCAGCGGTGCTCAAAACACTTTCCGTCGGCAGTGGCGAGGCACGAGTCCGCTGGATCGCGCCCGCTTGCTCGTTCGCTGGGCGGACGTCCTGATGGAACACCAGGATGAACTGGCCCGGATCGAGTCCACCGACGTCGGCCACCTCTACCGAGAGTCGGCCGCAGACGTGGCCAACGCCGCGAAATGGCTGCGGTACTTCGCGGGTGTGGCCGACAAGATCGAGGGTGACGCGGTGGACGCGCACCCCGATCGCGTCGCGCACGTGACGAGGGAGCCATTCGGCGTCGTCGCGGGGGTGAACAGCTTCAACGGCAACATCCTCATGTTCGGGATCAAGGCGGCGCCCGCCCTGGCCGCCGGGAACTGCCTCGTGCTCAAGGCTCCGGAGCTCGCCCCGCTCTCGTCGTTTCGGATGGCTGAACTCGCCATCGATGCGGGGATCCCGCGAGGCGTGGTGAGTGTGATCACCGGACGCGGCCAGGTGACAGGGAACGCGCTCCTGAGGCACCCGGCCGTCGGCATGGCAATCTTCACAGGCGGTCTCGGCGCGGCGAAGGCGGTGATTCGCAGCTCTGCGGTGAACGCGATTCCGCTCTGCCTGGAGCTTGGTGGCAAGAACGCCGTCATCCTGCTCGACGACGTCGACGTCGACCGAGTAGTGCCGCACCTGCTGCACTCCAACTTCGTCAAGTGCGGCCAAAGCTGCGCGGCCGGCTCAAGGATCTTCGTGCCGCGCCCGCTGGCTGACGAGTTGACCGGTCGGTTGGCTGCCGCCGCCAGCCGCCTTCGGCCGGGCGACCCCTTCTCTCCCGACTCGGACATGGGGGCAGTCATCAGCGAGACCCAAGTTGCTCGCATCGAGGACCTCGTCAACCGCGGCACCGCCGCCGGCGCCACGAGGCTGGCCGGTGGCCACCGAGCGCACGGGCGCCCAGACGTCGAGCACGGACACTTCTTCGAACCGACCGTGCTCGCCGACCTCATGGACAGCAATGTCGCCGCGCGTGAGGAAATCTTCGGTCCGGTCGTGGGGGTGCTCACCTACGACGACGTGGACGAGGTGGTCTCCCGCGCCAACGGCTTGGACCTCGGACTTAGCGCACAGATCTGGGGAAACGACTCGTCCACCATCCACTACGTGGCCCGGCGGCTGGAGGCAGGCACAGTCTGGGTGAACACCTACCGGGCGATCCATCCGAGTTCTCCGTACGGCGGCTACAAACACAGCGGCTACGGTCGGGAGAACGGGCCGGAGGTCCTGAAGACCTACACCCGAGGCAAAACCACGGTATGGGCGTACGGCGACATTCCCAACCCGTACGCTCAGCTCTCCGGAGCTTCCTGATGGCGGGCCGGCTCGACGGCAAAGTCGCCGTCATTACGGGCGCGGCGTCGGGCCAAGGCGCGGCGGCTTCGGAGGTGTTCGCTGCCGAAGGCGCGAGTGTGGCCATGCTGGACATTGACGGCGACCGAGTTTTCCGCGCCGCCGCGGCGATCGGTTCCCCGAATGTCAAGCCCTTTGCTTGCGACGTGTCCAGTTCCACGAGTGTCCGGGAAGCGATAGCCGGGATCGTGGCCGCGTTCGGACGCATCGACGTGCTGTACAACAACGCCGGGGTAGCGCTCAGGAGTGCGGGGGAGTGGGACGACACCCAGGACGGTCTCACCGGTGACATCACCGAGGAGGTGTTCGACCGGGTTCTCGGGATCAATTTGAAGGGCGTCTTCTTGATGAGCAAGTACGTCCTGCCGCACATGGTCAAGCAGGGCGGCGGATCGATCATCAACGTTTCCGCTCTCGCGGGTGCCCACGTCGGGACGACGAACCACGCCTACTGTGCGTCCAAAGCCGGCATCGTCGGCCTGTCGAGGGCGCTTGCGCTCGGTTACGGTCCGGCCGGAGTCCGAACGAACGTACTGTGCCCCGGTCTGATAGAGACACCTCTCGTCTCTCACATCCTGGGTGATTCTGAATGGACGGAAAAATATTCCAAGGGGTCGCCGCTCGGGCGCCTCGGAAGACCTGAAGAAATGGCGCAGGTGGCTCTCTTCCTCGCGTCCGACGAGTCTAGTTTCATGACCGGCTCGGTGGTCACCGCCGACGGTGGCGTAATGATCAGCTGATGCTTTCAGGTGGCTCGGCCGTAGCGAAGACTAAGATGTCGGCGCCGATCTCTCGGCCGTGGGCCGCCGTGGACAACCTGGTCCGTACCAAGATCGGTGCCGAGACCTGGGACGCGTCTGACATTCCAGCTCCACTGGTGACGGTGGAGAACGCCAGCGAGTTCCTCGACGCCTCGTACCCGTTCGTCGACTTCGAACAGACGTTCGCCTCGCACTGGCGATAGCCGACCATCGAAACGGCTCGAGGAGGCGCGATGAGCGACCGAAAGCTGCTGGAGATCGCGCACTTCACTAAGAAGTACGGTCCCGCCACCGTTCTGCGCGACGTGAGTGTCACCGTGGGCAGTGGCGAGTTCGTCGGCCTCCTCGGGCCGAACGGCGCCGGCAAATCGACGTTGATCAAGATTCTGGCAGGCGTCGTGCGGCGGGACTTCGGCGATCTGAAGTTCGACGGGCGACCTCGTGCCCACTTGGCCGGTCTCCCGCGTGCGGGTTTCGTCCACGCGACCGCCGACATCGCCAACAACTTCCTGATCCCGGCATTCGCGGCGGCGTTCCTGTCCACCGTGGTGCTCTCGGCTGGCCGGTTCCACGTGTGGGGGGCCGTCGTCGGCGGTGTCGTCCTCGTGTGGATCAGGCAAGGCCTGGTCGCGGGCGGCGTGCCTTTCTCCTGGTCCGACGTGGTGAACGGCGTCATCCTGGCGGCAGCGGTAGCGGTCTCCACCGTGCTCCACCGGAGGGCACGCCGGTGAGACGGACCGGACCGTTCGCCCGGCGACCGTGTACCCGATCCCAGCTCGTCGGCTGCAACTGGACTGCGACTACCGAAGGAGACCAGCATGAGTGACAAGGGTGCCGCTCACGGCTGGATCGTGGGCATTGACGTCGGGGGGACCTTCACCGACGTCATCGGGCTTAATCGCGTCACTGGCGAGACCCGCGACGGGAAGGTGCTGTCGACGAAGGAACAGGAAGTCGGAGTCCTGCAGGCGCTTACCGCGATCGACGTCGCCGTGGCGGACGTCGCGGAGATCGTCCATGGCCACACGGTGGGAATCAACGCCCTGCTTAGCAGAGCTGGCGCGACCACTGGACTGCTGGCGACGCGTGGTCATCGCGACCTGCTTGACATCGGCCGTATGAACCGCGATTTCGGCGAGAACTTCTACGACCCGACGTGGCTTCGACCGCACCAGCAACGGCCTGTCGTCGAGCGCCAGTACCGCGTCGGGATCCCCGAACGCATCACCTCTGACGGTTCGGTCCTGCTCCCGCTGGACGAAGACGCGGTCCGCGACGCCGCCAGGTCGTTCGCGAGCCGAGGGGTGACGTCGGTGGCCGTGTGCTTCATGAACTCCTACGTGAACCCGATGCACGAGCGACGTGCTGCGGAGATCGTGGCCGAGACCATGCCGGGCGCTTACGTCCAGACCTCAGCCCTGTATCCGGTGACGAAGGAACACGAGCGAACCACGACGGTGGCTCTCGACGCCTACGTCGGCCCGGCGGTACGCGGCTACCTGGATCGACTCCAGGTCGCTCTGGCCGCCGAGTCGTTCGCCGGAACTTTATGGATCATGATGATGAACGGTGGAGTGGCCACCGTCGAGGGGGCGTGCGAGGCTCCTGTGTTTCAACTTGTGTCAGGCCCCGTAGGCGGAGTGAGTGCGACCACCCACCTCGCGAACGACTGCGGAGCGGAGAACCTCCTCACGATGGACGTCGGCGGGACCAGCACCGACGTGGCGGCAATCGTCGGAGCGAAGACACCGCTGACTGACCTGTGGACCCTCGAGCAGGGGCTCACTCTGACGATGCCGCTCGTCGACGTCGGGAGCGTCGGATCCGGAGCAGGGAGCATCATCGGCCAGGACGCGCTGGGGAAGGTGTCTGTAGGCCCTCGCTCGGCGGGGTCGAACCCAGGTCCGGTCTGCTACGGCCGCGGCGGGACCGAACCGACGCTCACGGACGCGTGCGCAGCGCTCGGCATCCTTCAGCCGGACCTGTTCGCCAACGGGTCGCTCCGGCTCGACGTCGACGCGGCGTTGGAGGCGCTCGACCGGACCGGCCGTCAGTGGGGACTTTCCGACATCGACCTGGCCGCAGCGGCCTACCAGGTCGCGTGCGAGGACATCGCCGCGAAGATCCGGTCGATCTCGGTCTACCGAGGTCTCGACATCCGAAACTTCGCGTTGCTTCCGTTCGGCTCGGCAGGACCCATGCTCGCCGACAAGGTCGGGGAGATCCTCGGTGTGGAACGGGTGATCGTTCCTTCCTCGCCGGGACAGTTCTCGGCCATGGGCCTGTTGCGAAGCGACCTTCGGGTCACTCGCGCGGCATCTCCGATGTTGTCCCTCGAACCCGCGAACGCCGCGAGTATCGAGAACGCTTTCAAGGCGTTGGAGACCGACATCATCCAGGATCTCGAAAGCCAAGGCGTGAGCGTCGAGGAACTGACGTTCGACCGGGCTGTCTTCGCCATGTACAAGGGTCAGACGTGGGACAATCGCATGCCGCTGTCGACGGCCAGCGTCACTTCCGATGAAATACCCCCGTTGGTGCGTGACTTCCACCGGTTCTACCAAGACTCCTACGGGTTCTCGGCCGAGGACATTCCCGTCGTCATGACGAGCATCGAGGTCACTGCCGTCATTCCTCGGGCACGAAAGATGCCGTCGACCGCGGTGGGCGACTCGGGCGACTCGCTGCTGAGGACCGCCGATCTCACGGTGCCAGGATCTGCCACCGCCTTGTGTGTCCCCGTACACAAACGAGAACGACTGCGGCCTCACGTGATCGTCCTCGGTCCCGCGCTCGTCTCGGAGAAGTACGCCTCGACACTCGTACTCCCAGGCCGCCGGGCCTACATCGACGATTCCAACCTGCTCATTCTCGAATACCAGCGCTAGGAGCACGAGGGCGTGACTACCGCAAACGAAACCGAGGTCCGGGACGTGTCAGCCGACTTCGAGCTCGACATCCTTCGGTACGGGCTCATCGAGGTCGCACGCGAGATGAACGACTCGTTGATGCGCAGCGCTTTCTCGCCCGTGTGCCGGGACATTCTAGACTGCACGACCGGAATCCACATGCGCAACGGCGACGCCTGGGAAACGGTCGCCCAGTGGGAGGGCTGCATGCAGCACGCCTTCACGTCGCAGCACATCGTCAATTTCGTCATGGACGAGTGGGACGTCGACACGCTGCAGCCCGGTGACGTAATCTTGGTGAACGACCCTTGGCGAGGGACGATCCACCAGTCGGACGTCAATCTTCTCCGGCCAGTCTTCGTGAACGACCGCGTCGAGTTCCTGCTGCATTCGACCTCCCATCTCGTCGATCTCGGAGGACCCATCGCCGGCGGGTTCGCAAACGGGGTCCAGACCTCCTTCGAGGAGCAGCTCAAGTTCGCTCCGACGTTGCTCTACGCCAACGACGTGCCGGTCCGCCCGTTGTTCAACTTCATTCTGGAGAACAACCGCGTCCCGTCGATGGTGCTGGGCGATCTCCGCGCGCTTCACGGCTGTCTCGTCGTGGGCGAGCGGCAGCTGCACGCCATGATCGACCGTAGTGGGCTCGACAATGTCCGGTCAGCCGGTCTCTACGCCATCGAGGAGACCGAGGCCAGCATGCGAAGGGGGATCGCCGGTATCCCCGACGGGGACTACCGCGTCGAAGACTTCCTCGACGACGACGGAGTCACCGACGAGAGGGTTCCTGTCGTCGTCACCCTGCGGGTGCGCGGCGACTCGATGGAAATCGACTATTCGGGTACCGGCCGGCAGCCTCTAGGCAACGTGGGAACCGCCTGGTCGGAAGCGACCCGCTGCATCGAATCGGTCAAGTTGATGATTGATCCGCACACGTCGGTGAACAGCGGCACGCTGCGCCCTGTCGAGGTCCTGCTGCCGCCGGGAAGCGTGGTGTGCGTCTTGCCGCCGTCGAGTTGCTCGAACCACACCGACATCGGCTCACGAACGATGAACGGGGTGGTGCGCGCGCTGGGCGACGCCATGGAGCAACGGTCGATCGCGTGCGACTCGGGCACATCGCTGGTCGTCAGCATGGGTGGCATTGACACCCGCCGCGGTCACGAAGGCGATCCGTGGGGCGGGTTCGCCCTCGCCGGCGGAGGATGGGGCGGCACGTGGAAGAGCGACGGCGTCTCCTTCTGCGTTCCGCCGCAGGGAAACTGCCGTACGTCGGTGCAGGAGCATTCCGAGATCGAGTCCCCGCTGATTGTCACTCAGCACGAAATGATGCCGGACAGTGCGGGAGCCGGTCGTTTCCGCGGCGGCTTCGGCGCCGTGTACACAGTGACGACGCAGTCCGAGACGGTGGTGGCGATCACCAGCGACCGCGTGCGGGCAGGCGCGCCAGGCACGGCCGGTGGGGGGAGGGGAATGCCGGTGTACGGGTGGTACATTCGGGATTTCAACCCGTCGATGCACCACGACCCGCTCAATTTGGCAGGGGCCGAACCGCTGTTCGGCGTGTTCGACTCGAATGGCGTTCCCGATCCGGAGCGAGGAGACTTCTGCCTCGGAACCCGATTCACCACAGCCAAGATCTCGGGCCTGGCGCTCAAACCCGGAGACGCGCTTCGGCTCGTGATCGGAGGCGGAGGAGGCTGGGGCGACCCGCTGTCGCGAGACATCGAACGGGTCCAGAGCGACGTGGCCAACCAGCTCTACTCCGAAGCCTTCGTCCGCATTGCCTTCGGTGTGGTCATCGACGGCGGGCGCCTCGACGTCCGGGCCACCGACGATCTGCGGGCGGAACTGCGAGCAGGGCGCGACGACGACGGATGGACAGTACCCGTCGCGCACCCTCTCACGTGGTCTCTCTAGGAGCAGCATCGTGGCGATCGACCGTCTACTTTTCCCCCGTCCTGACGCAGAACGCATCTACGTCAAGCGCCTGCCCGTCGACGACGTCGAGTGTCCGTCTTGCCACGGCACGAACGTGGCCCGTTACCCGGTGGCCAACTACCTCGGACCGCGAATGGTCACGAAATGCCAGGACTGCTTCACTCACCTCTCCGTGGGTCGCCCGGAGCCGAGCGACCATTGGCCGCCGTGGAGGTCTGCCACGCGCGACTGGCCTGCGTCCCGCTTGGGCTGAGCTCGTCGCCGCCTGCCCGTGCCGTAGGGCGATCGCCACGCTGTCGGTCACATCTCTTCGATGTGATGGGCACTAGCTGTGAACGGACCACGACATGCTTGTTGAACACGTAGATGCATGGCGCGCGCACAACTCGGCAGTGGGTGTGTGGAACGCGGCCCTGGGCGAGTGGCCCGCAGAACTCGAGCGAACGTACGCCCGTGAGGTCGAGCGGCTGGGCTATTCCGCGCTGTGGATAGGGGAGAACCCCTACATGAAAGAGGTACTCGTGCACGCAGGACTTCTCCTGAGTGCCACGGAGCGCCTCGTCGTCGGTACGGGAATCGCCAGCGTATGGGCCCGCGACGCGATCGCGACCCACAACGGAGCAGAGGCGCTGGCCGAGGCGTACGACAGTCGATTCGTGCTCGGCCTGGGTGTCAGCCATCGTGTCCTTACCGAAGCCCGCGGGGCGGCCTACACGACGCCGTTGTCCACGATGAAGAACTACCTGACCACGCTGGCCGCCGTCGATTACCACGGGCCGAAGCCCGTGTCTCCCACCCCAATAGTGATCGCGGCGCTGCGCGACAAGATGCTCGCGCTGGCGGCCGAGAAGGCCGACGGCGCCCACACGTACCTCGTGACGCCCGAACACACTGCCCACGCCAGGGCCGTCCTCGGTCCCGAACCACTGCTCGTCGTCGAGCAAGGATTCGTCCTGTCTACTGAACCGTCTGTCGCCCGAGCGGCGGCACGAGAGCACCTTCATTGGTATCTAGGACAGCCGAACTACCAGGCGTCGATGCGTTCCCTCGGCTTTGACGAATCCGACATCATTCACGGCGGATCGGACTGTCTCGTGGACGCGCTTGTCGTCTGGGGAACCGCAGAGGACGTCGCCTCCAGAATCCAAGATCACCGGAGCGGCGGCGCTGACCAGGTGCTTTTGCAACCGGTGGCTGGGAGTCCGACCGAGCAACTTCACGGGCTCGGCCACGTCGCCCGGGTGCTTGGTCTCAGTTGACGTCGGTCTCGACGTAGGCAGGAGTCGCGCGGGTTCGTCGTCGTGTTCTTCGGTTTATGGGCGCGAGCGCTTCCGCGGGTGCGCCGTCGGTTCGCAACCCGCCGCGGGCGCTCGCGAGCGGACGACTGGTCAACGGTCGAACAGCGCGACAATGGGTGAACGGTGGTTGGACCTCGGTGGCGAGTACACGTTCGTTCGTTCATAGACGCACGGAAGTCTACGGACCCACCCTCTCAAGCCATTGAGCCATTCCCGGCAACGGGTCGTTGCGTTGGGTGACCGTCGCAGGCTGTGAGGGAGCTGGGGGTCTGTGCGGGGCTGGAGACGAGGCGACGCGGGGTCTCGGTAGGAAGTAGTCCTTCCACAGATCACTTCTCCGAGAGTCCCGCGTCGTCGATGAGTTTCACATACTGCGCCGAGCTGCCCTTCGGCGATCACACCGTCTTGCGTCTGGCGGGCCTGCTGGTCGCGGAGCGCCAGCGCCGCGGTACCCGGGCGGGCACGCGGACGCTGTCGCCGCTGGAGCAGGCGGTGATGGTGCTGCGCTGGTTCTGTGACGGCACCCGGACCCGCCAGCTGTTCACCGATCATGGAGTGGCTCGGTCGGTGGGCTACCGCTATCTGCACGAGGGCATCGCGGTGCTGGCCTTTCAGGCCCCTGACCTGCGTCGCGCACTGTCCCGGGCCTGCCTGGCCGGTTATGACCACCTGATCGTCGACGGGACGCTGGTCGAGACCGACCGGCTGTCGATGCCCGGACCGACGACGGGAGTGGACCTGTGGTGGTCAGCGAAGGCCCACAACCACGCCGGCAACGTCCAGGTCCTCTCGGCCCCGGACGACGGCTTCCCGCTGTGGGTCTCCGACGTCCGCCCCGGCCGCGAGCACGACACCACCGCGCTGCGCGCCTCGGGCGCGCTGCCGGTACTCGAGGAGTGGACAGCCGACGAGGCGCGCAGGGTCCTGTTCGACCTCGGTTACGAAGGGTTGGGAACCCAGGCCGGCCCGCTCGCGATCCCGTTCAAGAAGCCCAAGGGGGCCGGCCTCACCGACGAACAGAAGGCCCAGCTGAGTCGGCCGTGGGCGCGGTGCCGGGTTACCCCTGGCCCGTTTCCCACGGCCGCTCGCCGAGTCGGGTAGGCCGCCGGCGAGGTGCCCTGGTTGGGTCCTTTTCCGTCGGCCCCCCGCCGAACCCGCCGGGCGGCGTTAACCGCAACGGGCTCTCCAGTGGTTATGCCGTGGGTTGCGTGGTAGGTCGTCCGGCGTGGATGGCTTCGTGGCATGGCCGGCAGGTGACAAGTGTCTTGCGCCGTCGCATGGCCATGAGCCGGACCCACGTCGGCTTCTCGCGTCGTCCTGGTTTGTCGAGGTCCGCGAGGTGGCGGATGTGGTGGACTTCCACCTGATCCGCTGACCCGCATATCTCGCATGCGCCCGCGAGGAGCCGGTGAATCAGCTCGTTTCCGCGGGTTGTAGCCAGGACGGGYTTGTGATCTTCGAGGGTTGCCGTGGGCTGGCGGTGTAGCGGTATGCCGCCGAATCGTGCGACCAGTGGTTTCCTTCCGTCGCTGCGCGGGACGGYGACCTGGAAGCAGGTCCGTGGTCCGTGGTCCGTCTTCACGGTGGTCTTGTACTTGCGGGCCATCGTGTTGACGGTGGACTTGTGCTTGCCTGCCAGGGTCTTGAGCATGGAGGTTTCCATGGTCCAGTGCAGTTTCTGGAGCCGGTAGACGTCTCCGGCGAGTAGGTAGTACTGGACGACGCCCCGGTACTCTGCCTGATATTTCGACACGATGGTGTAGTCGGTGTCGTCAAGCATCTGTGGCCGTTGCGCGGGTTTGCCGCGCCGGCAGTACTGGGCACATTTGTTCCTGATCACTTCCGGGGGGACGCGTAGCCCGATCGCCCCGTTGACCGACCGGCGACCCCGGGCGATCTTGGTGTCGGAGTGCTGGGCCACGATGTCATAGCCGAGGAACCGCGCGCGCCCGGTCTGGGCGTGGGTTATCAGCGTCTTCTCCCTCGACAGTTCCAGTCTGAGTTCGTCAGCGAGGAACCGCCGGATCCTTTCGGTGATCTCAACTGCTTCGGCTTTCGGACCGCTGAACCCGAGGAGGATATCGTCCGCATACCTCACGTACCGGAGCCGCCGATAGTTCGGATCCTGTGGATCCTTGCTGGGCAGCCGGCGGCGTTGCTGCCGGAGCCGGCGTAGTTCCTGCCGGTCCCCGCGCCGCCGAGCACGGGCGATCGCGTACTCCACCTCGTTGTAGGCGGGGTTGGGCCCCCTGAGTCTGCCCCGATTGTAAGCTGGGAGCAGGTGTGTGACGACGAAGCCGTCGAGCCGGTCGAGATAGATGTTTGACAGGACGGGGGACGCCGGACCGCCCTGGGGCGCTCCGGACAGTGTTGCTTCCCATTGCCAGTCTTCCAGATACCCCGCCTGCAACATACCTTTGATGAGCCGGAGGAACCGGCTGTCGTGGATTCTCTCACCCACCGTGTCAAGCATGACCTGGTGGTCAAGTTGCTCGAACGAGTCCACGGCACACTACTGGCATCGAGAACGTTGTGGCCGCGTTTCGTGCCTATGCGCGCGGTGACCTGTGCGCGACGGCGGCGATTG
>NZ_MBLO01000031.1 GCF_001854805.1 Pseudofrankia coriaricola | reverse complement strand
TCAACTGCGCCTGCGGGCTTTACGCCGGCGACCCCACCGCCTGGATCGGCTGATCACCAGCCAGGCCAGCAAGATTTACGCGGAGCTGCACTAGGTCGCTGGCTCATCCGCGGCGTCAGTCGCCAAGCGTCTGGAGGAATGGGCTCTGCGCACCCGGCCAGGAGACCGAGAGGAACTCGCGGGCACGGGTGCAGGCCACGTAGAGGAGGCACAGCTCGCGCAGAGTGTCCTGGGCGTGGGTGGTCGGGTCGTCGGCCTTCGGCGTGACGACATACGGCAGCGGCATCGAGCGGGCAGAGACGTCGATGACGGCCATCGCCCGGTACTCCAGGCCCTTCATGCGATGCATGGTGCCGATCTCGACGCCGCCGCGTTTCTTGCGGTCAAGCGGACTGCACTCGATCCCGACCGCCTGCAACGCCTCGACGGCGGCATCGGCCGTCTTGCGAGTGCGGGCCGCGATGCCGATCGCGGCTGACGCGACACCTCCATCGAGCCAGCCGCCGACCGTCGCCACGAGACCGTCCAACTCGGCGGCAGGCGTCGGGTAGCCGCGCATCGTCGGCGGCTGCGCGCCGTGGAACGCGGAGCGATAGCCGTCCAGACTGTCCACGCCAGCGTCGAGGTCATCCACCACCTGGCCGCTCAGCAGAGCGATTGCCCAGGTGAGGATCTCCTCGCTGGTCCGGTAGTTGAGGCGCAGGCGGTGCGACCGGCCGCGCACGTTAATCCCCATGGTCGTCAGGGCCACGCGATGGTCGTAGATCCGCTGATGCGCATCGCCAACGATGAAGAGGTCGTCGGGCCCGTCGGGCACGACGGCGCGCAGTAGCCGCCACTGCGCAGGGTGCAGATCCTGCGCCTCGTCGACGACGACGTGTGGGAACAAGTCTCCGACCGGCATGGCCCGGGCGTAGCGCGCCGCGTCATCGGCCAGCTGGTAGAAGGTTCGCTCGCCCGACTCACGCATCAGGCCGAGGAAGTGCTCGATCGCGGCCCAGACCTGGACACGCTGTGGTTTGGTCAGCGGCTGCGCCCTCCCAGCCCGGGAGACCGACAGGTAGTCCGCCAGCGCCCGGACCCCCTTGGCCAGCACGACGCTCTCCCACTCCTGGCGAAGCACCGCCGGCGTGAACGGCGAGCCGGTGGCGGCGGCGGCCGTTGTCCACAGTTTCATCAGGAGCTCATCGCCGACAATGAGCTTGGGCGCCACACCTTCGGCGTCGGTGACGATGCGATGTGCGAGCGCGTCGACGGTGGTCACCTCGATCGAGGTGCCCGTGTCGACGCCGGTAACCGAGTCGAGCGAAGCCAGGTTCGCCCGCAGGTCGTCGGCGAGCGTGCGCACGAACGTCGTGACCAGGACTGGGCGCCTCGGCCTCACGGGCAGCTGTCGCGCGAGGTGGTGAGCACGGTGCAGTGCGACAACCGTCTTTCCGGTACCCGCGCCGCCGGTGACGCGGACCGGGCCTGAGTACTTCTCCCGGTAGGAGATTCTTCGCTGCGACGGGTGCAGGAAGATCCGCCACAGCTCCAGTGGATGGTCCAGCGCCTCCTGCAGCTCCTTGGCGCCCTTCGGCACGAAGACGGTCGGTGAAGCGAGGAGTCCGGCGGATGGGGTCATCGAGGATGTCGCGCCACTGGCCGACCCGGTCCGGATGCCGAGGTCGGACCGCACCTCGCGGACGGTGAAGCCCGCGGCGAGCATCTCCAGCACCTGGTGCTGACTGGCTGGCATAGCCCGGGTGAGCAGATCGAGGTCAGCGTCGGACCGGACTCGCCGCACGAGCGGCAGGTAGTTCTCCTCAACCCCGAGTTCCAGGAGAACGGCGTCGGCGAACGCGTCGAACGTGCCAGGCGATGGTTGAGGCCCGACGATCGGCAGCGCCGCCGCGGCAGCCTGCATCGCGGAGATGTCCACGATCTCCACGTCCTGCGTCGCGGAATTGATCGCAAAGGTGTGGTTCGTGAGCCAGGCGTACGCCTTGTCGTGCTCAAGTATGTCGAACAGGATGTAGTGGTCACCTTCCGTAGGCGCCATCACGACACCCCGCCAGAACTTCGTGACCCGGATCGTCCGGCCGCGCTCGTCCGCGATCGCGTGGGGCTTCTCGAGGTGGAGCCCGGCGATCGTGCTCTCCTGGAACTTCCCCAGCAGCTCAGGGATCCGCTTCTGGACCTCCTTTGGGAGATCCGGAAGGCGCTTGAAAAAACTCTGCGCGAAGCCGAGCGAAGCCATGGGCACCCCGAGCATTCGATCCGACACGCCAAGCGGGCGCGGAACCCCGAGGTGCAGGCTGCGCCGAGCCCTCTGAGAACGACTGATGCGCGCGCCGATCTCGCGACGCAGCACATAGTAGTCTCGCGACACAGGATGGCGCCCCATCGGCGGCTCACCGCCCCGAGGCGGCGTAATCCTCCGCATCACCGGGACAGCACAACGCGTGTCTCGCCAGCTTCGGATCGCCGCGCCAGTCGCAGTCCGCGATGCGCCACACCGGTTCGAGTAGCGAGAGTGAACGGAGGGACATGCTCGGCCCGACAATCGATCAACAGCCGGACCGAGCCTCCGTGTCAGGTGAGCCTTGCATTCCGTGAGATAGGCCGCCCCGAAGGGGCGGCGGGACGACCGGTGCGGATCATCCCGGTTCTAATCGGCAGACGAGAAGGCGGGGGGCGCCGATGACTTCCAGCGCGGACGACCGACAGAAGATCGTGGAGTATCTGGAGCGTCAGCTCGTCGGGCCCGTCGACGGACCCGATGAGGTTCTCCACGAGGCGCCCGACCGGCGGTACCTGACCGGACTGCTGTACCCGCGGACCGAGGTGACGTCATACCAGGTCGCGGAGCAGAGTGACGAGATCCTCGACGAGGTCCCCGGTCAGGTAGGCAACCAGACCGACGAAGCCGATGAGGATCCACTGACGCTGGCAGGTCAGAACAAGCCGAGTTCGGTCGGCCTGAGCTTCGTCACCAGCGAGTGTTCGCCGATCATCGTCGAGATCGAGGCTGCTAGGTACGTGCCTGCGGGCCGTGGCCGGGACGATCGGCAGGAATGGCGGCGTACACCCATCCGGCTGGTCGGCGACGATGCCGTGCGCATCGAGCCTCCGGGCGATGCCAGCCAGGCGCGCCTTACCGGCAGCAAACCGATCCTCGACGGCCGGGCGAGCATCGAGGTGGTCTGGCGCCGGCAGGGGCACGCTGGCGCCATCGTCACCGTCTCGATGGTGAACCAGGTCCGAGCAGAGACGCACGCCGAGATGACGGCCGGCTGCTTGCTCCAGGTCACCATGCAGGCCAAGCCCGCGGCAGGCACGATCGAGCGGTACCCCAGCACTCCGCACCTCTATGGCGATGAGGAGACCGAGGAACTCGAACTTCTCTATCGGACCGTCCCGACCTACGCGATCGGACACGGCGCCGCGGCAGCCTGGACCGGCAACGGCCGGGAGACCCCGGAGTGGGTCCACACGGCATTCCTTCCTAGGCAGGTCGTGCCCGGGATCTCGTTCGAGGTCGCCGGCCACGAGAAGATCCTCGACCTCGCCCGGCTCACCGAGTTCGACACCGAGGCTTGGCCCGAGCTGGTGCGTGGTCTGAACGGGTTCGTAGACAGCTACGAGGCCTGGGCGGACAGCCTAAGGACCCGGGTCGACAGCGACGTCCCACCCGCGCTGCGCGCAGCCGCGGCGCGCGTCATCTCGGACGTCGACGCCGCGCGCACCCGGATGCGCGCCGGCGTCCGGCTGCTCGAGGCTGACCCGACGGTCCGCCGGGCCTTCGCGCTCGCCAACCGGGCGATGCACCGGCAGATGGTCCACAGCGGCCCGAGCCTCGCCGGTCGACCCCACGACCCCGCCGACGCCCGCGCGGTGAACCCGGACTATCCAGCAGACACGCACTGCTGGCGCCCGTTCCAGCTGGGCTTCTTGCTCCTCACACTGGAGGGCGCCGCGACCGAGGACTCCGAAGATCGGGATCTCGTCGACCTGATCTGGTTCCCGACCGGCGGCGGCAAAACCGAGGCGTATCTGGGGCTGACCGCGTTCGTCATCCTGCTGCGCAGGTTGCGCGGTGGGGACTCGGCCGCCGGCACTACGGTGATCACCCGCTATACCCTGCGGCTTCTCACTGCGCAGCAGTTCCAGCGGGCGGCAACGCTGATCTGCTCCTGCGAACTCCTCCGCAGAGATAACGAGGCTGAGCTGGGTTCGGAACCGATCTCGATCGGTCTCTGGGTCGGTGGCGGCAACAGCCCGAACACCTACGTCGAAGCCAGGAAGCTGCTGCAGCGGCTGCGCGAGTCCGAACCGACGACCGAGAGCTTCCAGATCGAGACCTGCCCGTGGTGCGGCACACGGATCACGCCCGGCGAGAGGTCCGAGAACCCGCTTTGGGCGGTCAGGGCAACCAACAACTCGTTCGAGGTCTACTGCCCCAACCACCACTGCCCGTTCCACGAGCGTCTGCCGCTCTCGTCCGTCGACGAAGATCTCTACGAGCGCCCGCCGACGTTCCTGGTCGGCACCGTGGACAAGTTCGCCCGGACGGTGTGGGACCCACGCTCGGGCGTCTTCTTCGGATCGGGCTCGCACCCCGGACCCTCGCTGATCATCCAGGACGAGTTCCATCTCATCTCCGGACCGCTGGGCACGATCGTCGGGATCTACGAGGCCGCCTTCGACGTGCTGCTCAAGCACAACAAGGCCCGGCCGAAGTTCGTCGCGTCAACCGCCACGATCCGGCGTGCGGAGGAGCAAACCAGAGGCGTGTTCGGCCGCGAGGTCGCGCTGTTCCCACCCGCGGGGCTCGAGGCCGACGACTCCTACTTCGTCCGCACCGATCACTCCGCTCCCGGACGGCTCTACACCGGCGTCATGCCGCAGGGCCACACGCCGCTGACGGCGCTGGTGCACCTGGCGGCGGCCCTGTTGCAGGCGCCGGTCGACCTGGATCTCACGCCCTCCGGCCAGGACGCCTACCAGACGCTCGTTGCCTATCACAACAGCCTCCGAGAGCTTGGCAAGACGATCACCCTCGCACATGACGACATCCCAGCCCGCGTCAAAGTGATCGCCAAGGATGCCGAGAACCCCAGGAAGCTGACTGACGACGACGTCGTCGAGCTGACGAGCAACGTCGCCTCCCACGAGATCCCGAGGGTGCTCGAACGGCTGGGCAGGGCCCACGACCAGGAGCGATCGGTATCGCTCGCGGCGAGCACCAACATGCTGTCTGTCGGCGTCGATGTCCCGCGGCTGGCGCTGATGGTCGTTGTGGGCCAGCCCAAGACGACGGCCGAGTACATCCAGGCGAGCAGCCGAGTTGGCCGGAGCAGGGAACGCCCAGGCCTGGTCGTCACGTTGTACTCGCCGTCCAAGCCCCGAGATCGGTCACACTACGAGGGGTTCACCTCCGACCACGCCAAGCTGTACCGGTCGGTCGAGCCGACCTCCGTCACTCCCTTCTCACTGCCGGCACGCAACCGGGCGCTGCACGCAGACCTGGTCATCCTGGCGCGCCACGCCCGCGGCTGGAGCGGGGAGAAGGACGCCGCCCAGTTCGACCAGGACGACCCGATGATGACGACGCTGCTGGACATGTTCTTGGCGCGGGCTAGCGACGCCGAGTACAGCGGGGCGAAGGACAGCGAAGCGAAGCAGACCGAGGCGGCGGAGATCGAACAGGATCTGTGGCAGCTCGCGGCCGAGTGGCGGGAGAAGGCGCTTCGGGTCGACGGCGACGAGTTCGGGCTCACCTACAGGGCGGTCAAGCACCAGCCTGGTCTCCTCCGGCGATACGACGAGGCAGGCGACGGTTGGCCGACGTTGGACTCGATGCGCAATGTGGACGTCACGGTAGTGATCAAGATCAGGGGGGCCGACAAGTGACCATCCGGAAGGTCCGTCGATCGCAGACCGTCAGCCCATTCGGACCTGGCGCGATCATTGATCTGGTCGGTGAGTCCTTCGTCGCCGAGGACGTCAGCCGGTGGCCGCACAGTGCCAAGGCAATCCGTATGCCCAGGCTTGAGGCGTCGCTGCGGATCCACGAGATCAAGACGGCGCCCGCGAGGGGCCTGCCCTATTACCGCTTCCCACAGTGGCTCTTCTGCCCGAGCTGCCGGCGCATGGAGCGCTGGAGCACGGTCCGAGAGAAGAAGGATCCCGTACCCCGCTGTCAGAGCTGCACCAAGAAGCCCATCCCGCAACTGGTGCCGATGCGGTTCGTCGCCATCTGCGCGCGCGGCCACCTCAGCGACGTCGACTGGCGGCGTTGGGCGCACTCGGCCGCTCGGTCAGGGCCCTCAGGCCGAGCGGGCGGTGGAACAGGCAGATGCGCGGACAGCCGGCTGACGTTCGAAACCAATGCCGGCGTCGGTGGTGGTCTGCAGTCGACGGAGGTTCGCTGCTCAGCCTGTGGAGCCTCGCGCTCGCTCGAAGACCTGCCAACGAAAGAAGCGCTCCGACGCGTCGGGCAGCGCTGCAGCGGACGGCAGCCATGGCAGGTCGACGCCGAGGCCGTCTCATGCGACGAGCCCCTGGCCGCCGTCCAGCGCGGTGCGTCCAGCGTCTACTTCCCAGAAATCGTCTCAGCGATCGACATCCCGCCGGAGTCGAACTGGAGCGTGCTCAACAGCCCCTTGGTCCTGCTGAAGGCAAACAGCAACTTCAGCCTGGTACTCGACAATCCGGGCCACCCGGCACGCAGCGTCCTGTTGGGTGTGGCAGCGACGGAGACCGGCCTGCCGTTTTCTGAGGTGGAGGCCGTACTCGCGAGTCTGGAAGCCGGCGCAGAGCCGTCGGGCCCGACCAGCGAGCGGGCGGACCTCATCCCAGGCGAGTGGATGGCGCTCACCGAGCCACCGGCGGGCCCGGACGCCTACGACCGACGTAACAACTTCGTCGCTCGCAAGAAGGATCTGGCGGCAACCGCCGTCGAAGGACGCCTCGGCGCAGCGGCCAGCGAGCTGACGTACCTGGCCACCGAGGTCACCCTGGTCGAGAAGCTCCGCGAGGTCCGGGTTCTGGAGGGGTTCAGGCGCCACAAGGCCGACCATCTGATCTCCGCCAACCTCGGCCCCCACCGCATGCTCCTTCCCGGTGTGGAGGTCTGCGGCGAGGGATTTTTCCTGCGTTTCAACGAGGACGCGCTGGAGACCTGGGAACGGCGGCCTACGGTGGTCGGCCGCGCTCAGACGCTTGCCGGCCGGAAGAACACCCGCACCGAGTTCGCCCGGCTGTCCATGCCGACCCCCCGTTTCGTGCTGCTGCATACGTTCGCGCACCTGCTGCTACGCCAGACGGCGTTCGAGGCCGGATACTCGTCCTCCTCACTGCGCGAACGGCTCTATGTGACCGAGTCGGAGACCGGCCCGCGGATGGCCGGCGTATTGATCTACACCGCAGCGGGCGACACCGAGGGCACCCTCGGCGGACTGGTACGGCTGGGCGAGCCCGACCGGCTCACCACCTTGATCGCTGGCGCGCTCACCGCGGCACGCTGGTGCTCGTTCGACCCGGTATGTGGTGAGTCAACGGGGCAGGGACCGTACGGCCTGTCCATGGCGGCCTGCCACGCATGCTCACTGGTTGCCGAAACCAGCTGCGTAGCCGCCAACCGGTTGCTCGACCGCCGCCTGGTCGTGGACGAGGAGTTTGGCTTCTTCCGGAACATGCTGGCCGCGATCGACGGCGCCTTCGACCTCGCCTCCCCGTGAAGTCTGTGCACACGGCGGCGCCCAGCGACGGACAGACCATCTCCCTGGACGCCCAGCTGATCGTTGCATCGCCGGGTTCGGGGATGGCCCGCTCGGCGATGCAACTCGCCGGTCGGCTGACCTCGATGGGCCTGCGAGTCTCCGTCGTTGCCCAAGGCTCGCTACTGATCGCTCAGCTCGGGCTGCGGCGCGCATCGGGCGATCGCGGCACCAGGATCGAGCGGTATCACTCGTTCTTCCCCGACCTCTGGCGAAAGTTGTTTCACAACGACGCGCCGATGCTGGGACCGTGGGAGTACGACTTCGAGACGTGCCTTGACCGCGCGTTACGCGAGGTCTCCCCGCGCCGGGTACGCCGACACGTAGTCGTGGTGGACGGTGGGCAGCTTCCACGGGATCTCTATGTCCTGCTGCGGGTTCTGGGTGTCTCGTTGACGGTCTTCGTCGAGGCTGACGCGGGCGCTGGCGCCGGCGGCGCCTCCGTGCAGGAGATCCAGGCTGTTCTGGGCCAGGGCCGGCCGATTTTCCTGCGCGAGAACGTCCGAAACACGACCTCGATCGCCCAGTTGGCCGCTCACCTCCGTGAACAGGCCGGTGGGCGTCGGCCAACGCTGCCGGACCGCGGTGGCGTCCCTTCGGTGCTCTGGCATGACACCGATCTGACCGAGACCGCCGAACGGCTGCGCGACTACCGCGACCAGCACCCGCGCGAGCGCATCGGGGTGCTGGTCCAGCAGGTCACACAGGTGGACGCGTTGTACCGCGCGCTCAGTCGCGGTACAACGGGCGCGGTCCAGTTCCAACACAGTGCCAGCTTCAGGCTTCCGGACGGGCGAATCGACCTGGACAAGCCGGGCCTGAAGGTCACGACCTGGGCATCCGCGCGGGGGGTCGAGTTCGACACCGTCGTGCTTCCGGAGCTGCAGGACGTCACGCTCGATGCGTCCGCACCCTCGCTCGCGGGGGCACTGGAGTACCTGGTGACCCGGGCTCGCCGGATGGTCGTCCTCGCCTACTCGGGCGAGGGCGACCCGCGCATGATCCGCGAGCTTCCTCTCGACCTGTTCGACGACCAGCGGGGCAAGCCGTTCGTGCATGACGCGTTCGGGCCATCCGAGCTCTCGGTCGACCTTCCGAACTCGGACGAGACGGCCGAGCCCGCGGCCGATGATGCGTTCGCGGACGAGACCGAAACGGATCACGACGATCCGCCCCTGAGCGAACTGGCCGAGAACGATCTCGGGCTGGCAGTGAGTGATCTCGACCCGGTGGTCCCCCCACCGGAAGCGGCCGCCTCGGCACGCCGCCTACTCGAGGACGACCAACTACGCCGCCGCCACGACACGTACATCCTGAGCGCGGCAGAGGAGGTCGGCCTGGCGATCCTTATGCGCCCCGACCGTCCGCTGCACGAGGACCTGGGGAAGGACTTCCGTAAGCCGCTGGCTCCCAGCGACGAGCGGGCCCGGGCGTATGACGCACTGGTCCTGCACAACCGGCGGCTCGTCGCCTCCATCGCGCAGAAGTACCAAGGGCAGGGCCTTGACCTCGACGACCTCATCCAGCACGGAAGTATCGGGCTGATGCGCGCCGTCCAGCGGTTCGATGCGACACAGGGGTACAAGTTCTCGACCTACGCCACCTGGTGGATCCGCCAGTCGATCGGCCGCGCTGTCGCTGACGAGGGCCGGCTCATTCGTCTGCCGGTGCACATGGCCGAGCAGGTCAACAAGGTTCGTCGTGCCTGCGGCAGGCTACAGATGCCGTTCGACCGCGCGTCACTTTCCGAAATCGCGGCTGCGACGAGGTTGTCCGAGAAGGCCGTCGAGCAGTGCCTCCGCCTGCTCGTGCAGGGCGTAGTGAGCCTCGACCAGCCGATCGGCGACGGCGGGGACACGGTCCTGAGCGAACTCATCGGCATCCCGGACTCTGATGCCGATCTGGACACGATCCTCGACCGGGAATGGCTCCGTCTGATCGTGGCCAAGGAGCTCGCGGAACTGAGCCCGAAGAGCGCAGAGATCATCAGGTTGCGGTTCGGCTTCGACCACAACCAGCCGCGAACCTTGGAACAGGTCGGGCAGGTCTTCGGCGTGACCAGGGAGCGCATCCGTCAGATCGAGAAGAAGGCGCTGGAGCAGTTGAAGGACAGGCTCCGGAAGGCATACCTGGAGGACGCCGCCGGGCCAGGGCCTGCGCCCGCGTCGCGGCCGGCACGCGGGCAGGTGATCCCGTTCCACGGCCGAAGGCCGCTGGTGCCCAGACCGTCCAAGACCGTCGATCGCACGGAATCCACGCCTGGAACCGTTCCGCCGGCCACGCCCGGCCCGACATCCGTGCCGGATCCGGCCGGTCTTCAGGTCCCGCCGCGGGCACCAGTGCCCACAGCGGTGCCCGTCCCCAGAGACGAGCCCGAGGTAGCGGCGCCGACGCCCGCCGGAGAGACGTCGCCCGAGCCCAAAGTCATCCAAGTCCCGGTCGCCTCGCGGGATCCGTTCCTGCTCACGCACCCGGCCACCCAGGACTTCGGGACCGAGCCCGTGCCCGGCGACGGCCTGTTGGCGCTCGTGACGCCGTACGTCCTGCCGTACCCGGACGCTCTCGACGAGGGGGACTTCCGGGAGGCCGGCGATCGGGGCTCGTGGCGGGAGACGCAGGGCCTCTACGTCGTATGCGACAGCTACTTTTGGTCTCTGGGCGGGTGGCTCGGCCTTCCCGATCTCGATCTCGACGCGGACACTTCTCTGGCCCGCCTCGAGATCGAGATCGAGCCGGCCCAGCTCGACGCCTGGCGCGGCACGACCCCCGATCAGCCACTCGTCGTGCCAGCTCCGCTACAACCACGCGTCGCAGTGCTTGCGAAGATGACGAGGCGGCTTTCAGCCGACGTGTTCCGACGCCACCGGGAACCACCCGCGACACCCCAGGACGGACGGCATTGAGTACAGAGATCACCGACTTCGTCGCCGAGCTTCATCAGTGGGTGCACGAACGGGCGGCGTCCGAGGAGATCATGCTCCGGGACGCGTTCGTGCAGGTCGCCGGCGAAGCGCTGGCCGAGGACGGCACGCTCGACAACCCGGAGTCCTGCTTCGTCCGCAGGCAGTGGAAGAACCGGCACCTCGAGGTCGCCGGTTTCGACATCAGCACGGATGGTTCGGTCCTGCGCCTGCTCGCCGCGCACTATGGCGAGGCGATCGTCAAGAAGGGCCAGATAGACCAGCTGGTCCGCTATGCGCTCAACTTCGCCGAGGCGTGTCGCGGCGAGCTGCCTGACCAGCTCGAGAAGTCGCCACAGCGAGACATGGCCGAGCGGATCAGGAACTGCTGGTCCGAGTTCGAGAAGGTCCAAGTCGTCGCGCTGACCGACGGCACCGTCAGCACCTCCGGCACTTGGGCCGACGATCTCACGGCCGGAAGTCTGCCGGTCGCCATCCAGCTCTGGGACCTCACCCGGCTCCACCGGCTGATGACCTCCGGACGGCGCCAGGAGGAGATCGTCATCGACCTCCTGGAGATGGGCTACGAGATCCCGTGCCTGGAGGCGCCTAAGCAGCCGGAAGAGTATGAGTGCGTGCTGGCGGTGCTGCCGGCATCCCTCATCGCGGGGCTGTACGACCTCCACCACAGCCGCCTGCTGCAGCGCAACGTGCGTGCGTTCCTGCAGGCCCGCACCAAGGTCAACAAGGCCATCGCAGAGACGATCAAGAATAATCCGGGCCGTTTCCTTGCGTACAACAACGGGATCTCCGCGACCGCGACGTCCATGGAGTTCGGGACCGCGGCGGACGGCCGCCGGGTGATCCGTACCATCAGCGACCTTCAGATCGTGAACGGCGGCCAGACGACGGCGTCGCTGCACGTCGCTTTCAAGGCCGGTGTCGACGGCCTCTCCGACGTCCACGTCGCCACCAAATTCACGGTGGTTGGCGACCGTCTCCTCGACGAACTGGTCCCGAAGATCTCGATGTACGCCAACTCGCAGAACGCTGTCACCGCGGCCGACTTCGAGGGCAACAGCCCGTACCACGTAGAGATGGAGAAGCACTCCCGCGCCATCTGGGCCCCGGTCGTCAGCGCTGGTGCGCGGCAGACGCACTGGTACTACGAGCGTGTCCGTGGCCAGTACGACGTCGACCGGGCGCGGTTCTCGAAGCGCTCCGAGCAAAAGCAGTTCGACCTCGACAACCCGAAGAGCCAGAAGATCACGAAGACGGACGCGGCCAAGTATGAACTCGCCTACCGGCGCCAGCCGCACATCGTGAGCCTGGGTGGGCAGAAGTGCTTCCAGTGGTGGTCCATGAACGGCGACCCAGCCGTGGTCGAGACGCCGACCGACGCGGACTTCCGCGATCTCGTCGCCAAGACGATCCTCTACAACCGGGTCCGGAAGCTCATTCAGCAGCAGGGCTACAGCGGGTATCTGGCCAACATCACCGCATGCACGATCTCCCTGATCGTCGACCGGCTCGGTGGCGCCCTTGACCTGAACCGGATCTGGCGCGCGCAGGCCGTTCCTGACTCGCTCGAGCGCGCCGTGCCCGACCTGGCGACCCTGGTGCGCGCCGTGATTACAAACGCGCCGGGAATGGGGAACGTCACCGAGTGGGCCAAGAAGGAGTCCAGCTGGTTCGAGGTCCAGCGAATCGGGTGGACTCCCCCCGCCGACCTGGTCGCCGATCTAGCCGTACCAGCATCCAATGCCGCCTGAAGCCCCGGATCGACGCGCTCGCCGGGCCGGGGACGCTGGCGGGAAGCCAGGCGGCTACGGTGTCAAACTGGTCCGAGGGCCGTTCGTGCGGCTGAAGCCGCACCCGGACAGCTGCGCGGATCTCGCCGACATGGCGTCATACGTCGCCCGGCTGCGGTCCGAGAACCCGGACCAGTTGCTCGTCGCCGATCTGTTCTCCGGCGCCGGCGGGCTGAGCCTCGGGCTGGAGGAGGCCGGACTTCGCGTGGTGCTCGGGGTCGACCACGACCCTGAGTCGACCGAGACGCATCGCCATCACTTCGGTGGCCTGACGCTCGACGAGGACCTGTCTGACCTGGCGAAGGTCGACGAGATCGCTGAACTGATCCGATCGCTTCGGTTGGATGTGGTGGTCGGCGGGCCGCCGTGCCAACCGTTCTCGCGGGCGGGTCGGTCGAAGATCCGGCATCGAGTGCGGCTCGGGCTTGCGGAGGCGCATGACCGGCGACGGGACCTGTGGGAGTCGTTCCTCACGATCGTGCGCCAGGCGGAGCCGGCCTGCGTGCTGATGGAGAACGTGCCCGACATGGCGCTGGACCGGGAGATGTTCATCTTCCGGGCGGTCGTCCACACGCTTGAAGGGCTCGGGTACTCCGTCGAGGCGCAGCTCGTCGATACCGCCCGATTCGGCGTCCCGCAGTTCAGGCAGCGACTGATCATCGCCGCGATGCGCGACGGCGCCCGTTTCCGCTGGCCTGCCGATGCTCCGGAGCGCGTTACCGTCTGGAACGCCATCGGCGACCTTCCTGAGGTGGAGGGCGGCTGGCGGCCACCGGGCGGCGCGGTCGGCTGGTCGGCGTACGAGCCGGAAGACCAGACCACGTTCCAGCGAGCAATGCGCGCGAAGGTCCCGGCGCACGAGGTCGACCGTGTGTACGACCACATCGCCCGTCCGGTCCGGCCCGACGACCGCGAGGCGTTCGAGCTCATGGACGAGACGACGCTCTACTCGGACCTTCCGCCCGAGATGAAGCGGTACCGGGACGACATCTTCGACGACAAGTACAAGAAGCTGAACGAGAACGACTTCTCCCGGACGATCACCGCGCACATCGCGAAGGATGGTTACTGGTACATCCATCCGCGCCAGAGCCGGACGCTGACCATCCGCGAGGCGGCGCGTCTGCAGACCTTCCCCGACCACATCCGGTTCGCCGGCCCGCCGTCGGCCGCGTTCCGGCAGATCGGGAACGCCGTACCACCCCGCCTCGGCGAGCATCTGGGCCACGCCCTGATCGAGAGCATCTCGGCACCAAGGTCGCCGCAGGTAACGACGACCGAAGTTGCGGGCCGGCTGACCGCCTGGTTCGCGCAGCAGCGTGACACCACCCTGCACGTCCCCTGGCTGGCGGCCCGGACCCGATGGCAGGTTGTCGTCGCCGAGATGTTGTTCGACCGGGTGACGGTCGATGAGCTCCGCCTTCTCTGGCCGCTTTTCTCCGGCTGGGACAGCCCGGCCGCGACGGTCGAGGCCGCGGAGAGGTTCCTCGAGTCAGCCAACTGGATCGGGCGCCGGCATCGCGCCGAGCAGCTGCTGGAAGCGGCCCGCTGGTTGCTGGATCATCCGGAGGCACTCGACGCGCCCGATCCGACCGGGAACACCCCGCATGTGGCCCAGTCCGTCGTTGAGCTGGCGGTCCTCGCCGTTCGGACGACGGACGTCGACGAGAGCCCGGAACCCGTGCTCGTCGGCAAGGGCGTGCTGCGCCTTGCCGCCCGGCACGATGGTAGCTCCGTCGACTTCCAGAACCGGATGTCCGACGGACGGCTCGCCGTGGCCCGGCTCATCGGCGGTCCCGGAACCGCCCGCGAGGCGCATCTTGCGCTGATCGCGCTCGCCAATTCAGTCTGCCGACCACACGACCCGGTCTGCGAGAGCTGCCCGCTGGCCGCCACCTGCCGCTACGCAACCCAGCAGGTCAAGGCGGAGTCGAAGCGGAAGCCGAAGAAGGTCCAAGCCGACCAGTCGAAGGCAGCATCGGCCTCCGGCGCCGGCTGAGGCCACACTGGCAACCGAGGGTGCTGGCTGGTCGTACCTGGAGATCTCACGGGTAGAAGCCAGGTATGCCCAGCCGACGTGCGGCGGGCCAGGTCAAAGCTGGAAGAATCCGAGGCGTGACCGTGGATGGCCCGGGCACCGCCGGCGATGAGAGCGTCAGCAAGCGACCGACGTGGGTCGCGACGGACGCTGGCAACCACCTGCGGGGCCGCAAGGCGCAGAACACGAAGCCCGAGGTCGCGCTGCGCAAGGCCGTGCACGGTCTTGGCCTCCGCTTCCGGGTCCATCAGACGGTGGCACCGCGATGCACCCCCGACTTCGTGCTTCCCCGCTGGCGGCTCGCGGTCTTCGTCGACGGCTGCTTCTGGCACGGCTGCCCCGAACACGGGATGAAGCAGTACCGCGGCCCGAACGCCGAGCTGTGGCGCCAGAAGATGGAGACGAACCGCAACCGGGACCGTCGCAACGACGCAACGCTCACCGAGGCCGGCTGGACGGTCCTGCGAGTCTGGGAGTGCCAGGTGCGCCGCAGCGCGGACGAAGCCGCCGTGCTCGTGCAGTGCGCGGCTCAGGATGCGAAGAGGCCGCCCGCCGACAAGGCCTCGTCAAGCCTGGACGCCGCCCGCGCCACCGACTTACGGGCGTAGGCGCAGCCCGCCGGTGCAAGCGGACAGGCAGCGCAGTTCGGAGTGGTCGACTCGCACACCGTCATCCCCAGGTGGCGGATGGCCGCCATCCGCAGCGGCGCCTCCTCGCCCCTCATCACCAGCCGGTCAGGCTCGTCGACGGTCTCCGCCGGCCGGCCAGTTTCCTGCTCGCCCGTCCCGACCAGCCGCGACAGGTCGATGCGCCCGTCCGTCAGCGGGTTCTGCTCGATCTGCTCCTCGGGCCTGGTGCCAAGGAACCGGGCGGCGACCCGGATCGTGCTCGCCCCAGCGACGAGCACGTCGTACCCGCGGAGCAGTTTGAAGACCTTCGCCTCGGTGGGACGCAACTTGAGCAGCTTGATGACGTCGCCAGCGTCCTTCGGCAACTCGATGTCGACCAGCTTCCGCAGCCGCTCCAGCCGACGGCGGGTGTTCGTCGGCGCGACGTGCAGACAGTCCCGCAGCGTCGCCTCGTCGAGGCGTTCGCACCCACGCAGCACGGAAAGCGCGGGCATATCCTCGGCCGGGATCGGCTGGGGCCTGGCCAGCAGCGCGCAGGCCGCCGCGAGCAGCGGCGTCATGGCCTCGCCAGGAACAGCCGTCCATGCCTCGCTGCGTCCCAGGTCAGCCGCCCACTCCACCAGGCGCCGATGGACGTCGGGCCAGTCCCGCGACGGCTGCTGCGTCTCGACTGCCGGATCCTTGGCCGGCAGTGGCAGCAGCGCCTGCGCTGCCGCTGCACCCGCCAGCGGCGGAACCGCGTTGCCGATCTGCTTGAAGGCGTCGCTCCGGTAACCGGCAAACCGGAACCTGTCGGGGAAGGTCTGGATGCGCGCGGCCTCGCGGACGGTGAGCGTCCGCAACTCGGACGGGTGGATGTACCAGTAACCGTCCTTCGCGATGTGCGCGGTGATCGTCCGGCTGAGCTCATCCCAGCCAAGCCGGTTGTACTTGTCGTCGAACGAGTCCGACCGGTAACGCTTCATCCTGTCCGGCAACGCCGAGTAGAGCGTCGTCTCGTCCATCAGAGCGAACGCCTCGCGGTCGTCATCACGGACCGGGCGGGTGAAGTGGTCGTAGATGAACGTCTCGTCCGCGCCCTGGCGCAGCTCGCGCGCGAACTCTCCCAGCTCCGCTCCCTCGACGTGCGGCAGTTGCCGAGAGCCGGTGGACAGGAGCAACGGAGGAAGGTCACCGATCGCGTCGCGGACCGTCATCCGGGGCTTCGCCGGGGGCCAGGTGAACGGTCCGCCGTCCCGTCGGGCGAGCAGGATCAGACGGCGGCGGTGCTGGGGAACCCCGTATCTCCACGTGTCGATGATCCGCACCTGGGTCGCGTAGCCGGAGGCCTCCAGGTCGCCGACCATCCGGCGTACCGTCTGGAAGTCGTCGGCCAGACCCATGTCCGGGACGTTCTCCATCAGCACTGCACGCGGCTTCAGCTCGAGCACGATCGAGAGGAAAGCCATCCACAGCTCGCGGCGGGGATCGATGTGCGAACGCGTCCCCTGCGCGACCAGGCTGCGGATCTTGCTCGCCCCGGCCCGGCTGAACGGCTGGCAGGGCGGGCCTCCAGCCACCAGGTCGATCTCGACACCGGCCAGCGAGGCGACAAGCTCGGTCCGGACGTCGGGATCGCTGAGGTCGAGCTGCAGCGCCCTGCCCCGGAAGTTGGCGCGATGGGTCTCGATCGCGCGCTGGTCATGGTCGACGGCCGCGACCACCGTCCACCCGGCCTGCTCGAGGCCAAGGCTGAGGCCGCCGGCTCCGCTGAAGAGATCCAGAGCCAGGCGACGACCGGCCGTCACCTCGTCCGCGCACCAGGCGACGAACTCGTCATCCGAGGAGCTGCCAGCGCACGGCGGAAGCCGCAGCAGGTCGCTGCGCTCCAGCTGCACACCGTAGGTAGCCACCGTCTGCCCTCCCCCAAAGCCGTCAGCCCGGATCAGTCGCATCCGGAGCAGCCGCCGACGCGCGGTAGTAGTTAACAACAGCCATGCCAGGTAGCCCTCAGCGGACCGTAGCGAGCGGCCCAGAGCGGCCACGAGGACCACCGCCGCCGTCTTCGCACAGATGTTCTACCTCCGAGGTACGACAACTTCCCGGCGCCGGCTCCGATCCCGCGCCGCAGCGGGCGTCACGACGACGGCGTCGACAACGGTCAGCGACCCGTCCGACTACCTGACCACCGCGGGAGCCATCCTTCACCGCCCGCGCCAACTGCACAGCAGAAACCGAGACAACTCCTGTGGCGCGCTTTCCACAGCACGGAGGTGTGTGGGAGCCTGGAGAACGTCCGCGCAGGAACGAACGAGGGGGATCTGGTGACGGCTCGCAGGACGTACGAGGTCACACCGTCGGCGGCCCGCCTCACCCGGTCACTGCGGGACGTTGGCTACGACTTTCCCGCCGCCGTCGCCGACCTCGTCGACAACAGCGTGTCCGCCGGCGCCGCCCACGTTCAGGTGATCATCGAGTTCGATGGTGTCGACTCCCGGGTTTTCATCGCCGACGATGGCATCGGGATGAGCGAGAATGCATTGGTCGAGGCACTCCGCTTCGGGTCGCGGCGCACCTACGAGGCCACCGACCTCGGCCGGTACGGGCTCGGCCTGAAGACGGCGTCTCTCTCGCAGGGCAAATCCGTGACCGTCGTCACGCGACGTTCGGTCTCCGTCGACCGCGTCTTCGTCCGCGAGCTCAACCTCGACCTCATCGAGGAACTCGACGAATGGCTGGTGGTCGCGCCGAAGCGTTCTGCCGACATCGACCGCGCGCGCGAGCTGCTCGGCGACAGCGCCGGTACCGTCGTGCTCTGGCGCCTGCTCGACCGCGTACTGCCCGAGAAGCGCCCAGAGGGCGGCTGGGCCCGCCGCCGGATCGACACCTACGCCCGCCGAACCGCCGAGCATCTCGCCGTCGTCTTCCACCGCTTCCTTGAGGGACTTCCTGATGGCCGAAAGGTCGCGATCTCGGTCAACGGGGAGAAGGTTCGTCCCTGGAACCCGTTCGCGCCGGGTGAGGAGCACTGCCGCGAGCTGCCGGCGCAACGGTTCGAAATCACCGTCGGCGACGCCTCGGGCACGGCCCGCCTACGACGCTTCGTGCTGCCAGCGCGGACCCAGTTCTCCTCACAGGACGAGTTCGAGCGCCTGTCGGGCCCGCTGAACTGGAACCGCCAACAGGGCCTTTACGTCTACCGCGCTGACCGGTTGGTCCAGTGGGGTGGATGGGCCGGCATTCGTGGCATCGACGAGCACACCAAGCTGGCTCGCGCCTCGCTCGACTTCGACACGTCGCTCGACCCGGTTTTCAATATCAACGTGTCGAAAATGCGCGTCTCAATACCACCGCAGCTCCGCCAAATGATCGCCACTTCGGTAAACGAGCTGTGCCTCGCTGCCAATGCGGCTTACCGCCGCTCATCGGCCCGCGGCAACATGCCGCTGCACCTCGGCGCCGGCCAGCCGTCATCGACTCCCAGCGCGGACCTCTCGCTCGCGGGTCTCGCGCTCCGCTCGGCGGCGATGCAGTCCGGCCACTACGACGCGCTCGAAAGCATCCTCGCCATCATCCGCCGCGACGCCCCCCAGATCGCGACCGCGCTCGGCCTGGCCAGCTGACAACGTCGACTCCACCGACGGTAGAGTTCCGCTACGGAACCATGGCCGCGGCGCTGGCAGGCGGACCGCTGATCCCGCACGAGCCTGGCGTATGCCGAGGTCAAACGGCTACCCAATGTAGGGCTCAGGACGCTTCTCCCAGTGGTGGTCAATGCGAAGCCTGATCGACGGGTGGATGTTCAAGTCGGCCAGGTCCGCCCGCGAGAAGAAGCGCGCGTCCTTGGCCTCGCTGCCGTCGGCGAGGAGCTGGCCGCCCAAGACGCGGGTCTCGAAGCACACGGCGAACTGCTGGCGGACCTCGCCGTCATCGTAGGCGATGACATGTCGGGGATCGCTGTACAGCCCAAGGATCCGCACCACCTCGACATCGAGACCTGTCTCCTCCTTGACCTCCCGGACCGCCGAATCCGCTAGCCGCTCCCCGACGTCCATCTGTCCGCCCGGCAGCGCCCACTTCCCGTTGTCCGAGCGCCGGATCAGTAGCACGCGGCCTTGGCCGTCGGGCACCACAGCCGTGGCGGCCGGCACGATGGAGTTTGGCTTCGGTGCCGCTGGGTCGTCGTAGAAATCTCTCCGTGCCATGGCTCAGGCCGCTCCCGAGGTTGAAGAGGTCAAAGTGACCGCTGTCGAGCTGTTCCAGAATCACGGTGATGGTCTACTACCTCGAAGATCTCCACGACCTCTATGCGGACAGGGTCTGGGCACCCTACCTGTCTTCTGCGGCCGGACGCTCTCCGAGGCCGTCGAGCCGTTCGGCGTGGCGCAGCGCCGGCATAACCTCTGTGCGTTCGACAGCTGAGCTCAGTTCTCCAACGTCTCCGAGCTGCGAGTCGCGACGACAGCACCGGACCGATGACTGTCATCGACAGCGGCCAAGCGGCGCACGAGCGCTAGAAAGACGCCACACAAGCGCTTGCGCGCAAGCAGTTGAACCATTGAGCGGGTTAGCGTGCGCTGGTGCCCGCCGCTGCGCTGCGACCGCCCGACTGGACCGAAGACGAGATCATCCTGGTCTGCGACGTGGTCGCGAGTCGAGGCTGGCGCCGGATCCTCGAGACCGAGGCCGAAGCGCAGGAGCTGTCGGATCTCCTTCGCCAGCTGCCGATCCACCCGCCCGAGCAACGCTCCCCGACGTTTCGCAGCGCCAACAGCGTGTCCCGGAAGTCGGTTGATCTACGGACCCTGCGCTCCGAATACTTGAGTACCGGACGCCGGCAGACCAACGGCAGCAAGCTCGACAAGGTGATCGCTGCCAAGTTCGCGAACGAACCGGAGCTCATGCACCAGGCGGCCACCGCGATCCGGGCCGGGGTGGCCGCCGGGACCTTCACCTGGAAGATGATCGAAACCGACTTCGACGACGAACTGAATGCACCCGAAGGACGGCTCCTCGCTCGGCAGCACATGGTTCGCGAGCGGGACCGCCGACTACGCGACAGCAAGATCGCTTCCGTACGCGCCGAGACTGGTCGGCTTGCCTGCGAGATCTGTGGGTTTGACTTCGAGGAGCGGTACGGCGAGCGGGGCGAGGGCTACATCGAGTGCCATCACATCGTCCCGTTGCACGCGGCCGGCCATAGCACGACAAGACTCGGCGATCTCATCGTCATCTGCGCCAACTGCCACCGGATGATCCACCGCCGCTCGCCCTGGCTGACTCCTGACGAGCTGCGCGTGCTGATCGGCGAGTAGCCGGCCAGCTGGCACCAGAGGTCACGGACTCAAGCATCAGCGGACCTATAAACACGGTCTCCAGGTACTGGCCGACGTAGAGACGCGGAAGGCGACTTTCCCAGCTCCGCGGGCGGGACTGGGAAGGTGTGCGGGCAGTCCCGCCCGTCGCGCCGGATCTGTCGCCACCTCTGCAAATCGCGCGGCAGACAGATCGACACGTCGGCTAAAGCGGCAGCGCGTAGCCGAGCTTGCGGACAGCGGCACGGAAGTCGGCCTCGCGTTCCGGGGAGACTGCGAGGTGCCGGTCGCCGATCCGCTGGCAGACCGCGCGGAGCTTGCGGTCGTTGCCGATTAGCGCCGCCAGCGCCGGATCGGCGCACTCGACCACCTTGCTGTACCCGAGATCCCGCAGCTGGCCGGAGCGGCCTGTCGCATCGACGAACAGCGTCCGCACCGCCGCGGGCAGCTCGTCAACCGCCGCGCGGCTGGTGAGGAACGCCCGCAGCTCCTCCGGCTGGCGGCCCTGCTCGATGGCCACCAGCAGCGACGCGAGGCTCAGCGCCCAGACGCGTTCCGATCGGCGCCGTGCGAAGGCATCCAGAAGGAGCTCCTCGCTGGGCACCAGGCGGCCGGTGACGACGACGTCAAGGCTGGGAAGCACCTTGATCGGCTCGAGGATGTCGTCTGCATCGTCATCTTCGCCCTGGCGGTCGTCATCTTCGCCCGCCGCCGCGTCAGGCTCGTACCGGTCGGAGAGGCCAAGCACGTAGGCGCCGAGCCTATTGAGGCGGATCTCCGCCAGCCCGTCGTAACGGCTGAGGCAGTCGATCCAGTCCGCGCCCCAGTTGTCGCGGAAGTCATCCCGGGCGCCGGCCGCCGAGCCGTAGCGCAGGTCGAAGAGCCCGAGGGTGCCGGCGTACTCGAACAGCAGGCACAGGGTGTACCGGCCCTCCAGCAGCGTCCAGCCGTGGTGGCCGTCGTACCCGAGGCTGCCGTACTCCCGGTCGTCGAGATACAGCTTCCACAGGTCACGCGCCACGCCGAACTGCGGGCCCTCCGTGATCATAGAGCCGAACAGGAGGTCCACTGGCATCCACTCACTCAGCGCGCAGTGCATAGCCAACGCCTCGCCCACGGCTTTGCGCCGCGGTCCAGCAGCCGTCAACGCCCGAGCCGACCGCTGGCCCTTGATCTCCTCAATCCGGCTCATCTCGTCCAGGAGCGCGTGGCTGAGCCAACGCTTCCAGAGCAGCCGGATGGTCTCCGCCGGCGGCTTCGTCAGCGCCGCCCGCCCCTTCGCGGTCAGCGTCAGCCGTCCACCAACGATCTCGGCCAGGCCGCCGGCCTGCAGCAACAACGGCCACGCGAAGGCCGCGATGGGGTCGTCAACGTAGAAGTCGCCATGCCGCAGCACCTCGGCGACCGCGGTCACCGTCGCGGCCGACGGCCGGCTGGTCTTCTCGCTGCAGCGCAGCTTCCCGACCGCGCACAGCCGCAGCACCGCCAGCAGGTCGGCGAGCGCATCCCGAGCAGTCAGCCGCTCGGTGAGCTCTTCCCCGTCGTTCTGAGCCTCATCGGTCACGCCGAGCGGTTCCACCGCTACGTCGGCGCCCGCGCCGCTGCCTGACTCTGCCCCATCGCCGTCGACCTCGACGATCTGAACCCGCACCGCCATGACTGTCACAGTAGGACGCTTCACTCGATCCTCGGACATGGAGGGGAGTCAGCCGGCGCCCGACGGCGGGTTGGAGCCTGGGGGTGGGCTCGGGCCTGGCGTGGGAGCAGACGTCGGCGGCGGGAGGCGGAGGTACTCCCCGTCGACGATCTCGTGGAAGCGGCGCTTGCGGCGGGTGCTTGCCGACTTGGCCCTGATGTCACGGCTGCCCTCCCAGAATCGGCGACCGTCGGATCCAGCCAGCACGATGCGAGCGGCCTCGCGCAGCGCCACCTCCGTGAGGGCGTTCAGCTCGAACATGAGCTCCCAGTGGGAAAAGATCATGTTCACGTACAGCTGGGCTCGCTGCTCCTCCGGGTCGGCGGAGTCGAAAAAGTCGCCCCAGCAGCGCCGGTAGACCTCGTCGTCCATCGCCATCCGCAACAGATCCACATGCAACGACCGCAACGCCTGGTCTCGGCTCGCCTTGGTCTCTCGGGCTTGGAACACCAGCGACACCGCCACGCCAGCCAACGCGAGAACCGACAGCAGCGCGGCTGCTGCCCCGTAGGTGGTCGCGATGTCGCTGAGCTCGTTCCAGTCCTTCGACTGGCCGCGCACCGCTGTCAGGATGATCGGGGCCACCGCCAGCGCCCCGACCCCGATCACAGCGACGACGACGAGCGCGACCGCCATCGCGGAGACTCGCGCTCGGCTCATAGAACGAAGGTAGGTTCAGCGCCGTTCATCCGCGCGAGTTGGCGCGGATCACCTCCGGTGCGGGAGCGAAGCCACCTCCCGCTCGAAGAACGGGCGGAAGTCTTCCCCGCGGTCGTACAGCCGGGCGATCTCATCGACGCACGCGCGCACGACCGCCCGATCGTCCACGCGGCGAGCACCGCTGTACTCGCCCTCCTCGGCGTACAGAACCTCGTAGAAGACCGTGTCATCGAGGGTCAGGACCTCTGGCAGCAGACGCCGCGCCTCAAGCGGCCTGACCTCCGCCGCGTCGAGGATCCTGATCCGTTCGTCCGCGCCGGTGCGGTGCCGAAACACCTGCATCTCCCATTGCAGATAGGGCGTCAGGGGACGTTCGACGATACGCACGCGTCTGCGTTCCAAACCGGGCGTGCTCGTGAGATCCTCATCGATCGCCTGACGCATCGGACCATCCATGATGGCCAGCGAGCGATCCCTGGTGGTCGTGGAAGGACTGCGGATACAACCGTCAGAGGACAGAGATCGCGATCATGTCAGGCGGCGGAACGGAGCCAACCTTGCCGGGTTGAGCGCCAAGCCTCGGCGCGAGTCGGGAAGCGGGTGACCCGCCCCGGCGGGGGGAGTCGCCGGGGCGGGTTCCTGATTGCTTTCCTTTGCGGGTACCGCCAGAACTATGCGGCGGCGGCGGCGACGCGGGCCTGCTGCTGGGCCGCGTAGGCGTCCCGTTCGTTGAGGCGGGGGAAGGGCTCGGCCGGGACCGGCACGCCGAGGAAGGCGCACAGCGGCTCCCAGCCCTCGGCGACGTCGAAGACCAGCAGGCGATCCGCCGGGATCTCCCGCTTCACCTCGGCGATGTGGTCCTCATAGACCCGCAGGGCGTGGTCCTTGTCCGCGAAGCGCCCGTCGAAGATGCCGTCCCAGATCAGCAGCCTGAGCAGCTTGATCAGCGGCTCGACCTCGGCCGGCAGATGCTCCGGGACGTTCAGGATCGCCTGGTAGAGCGTGTTCTTCACACTCTCGTACCACTTCTCCGGGTCGCGTACCGAAAGAACCACCTTCGACGCTGGGTCGTGGGCGGCGAGCTCCCGCCAGAAACGGGCGCCCGGCCAGTCGACGGTCGACCTGTACCCGGCGTACATGGAATCCCAGTCGACAGGTTTTCCTTCGACCGCGTCCAGCCAGTCGAAAACGGTTTCACGCCGTTTCATCAGTTCAAAGCCGTGATGGCATGGCCCGAATCCCAGCTGCTCGAGGGCCGCCTTGAGTGAGAGAGTTCCGGTGCGCCCGAAGCCCGCGCCAACGATGTCGACCATTTCCCTCCTCCATAGATTACCTGGACGCAACGCTATCGAAGTGGGCGCTCGGGCCGGAACGGAACCCCCCACCGCCGAGAACAAAGAACGCTCGTCGGGAGTCAATGCCCGGGGGTGATCGACGGCATGGTAACCTTGCCCGTCACGCCACAAAACCGCTTTCCTCACCGGAATTACGATAAAACGCAGGCGCTGTGTTTATCTGTGTACCGTACGCAATATGGCGCCGTCTCGCTCGGACTTTCGGAACTGACAGTCACCCGATGCGTAGGCCGGACGTTCGGCTCAGCTTTCACGCGCGAACGACAGGGTGCCACCAACATCTGAAGGACAGCCGCATGGATGACCGCGGCCCGGTCCAGCCCGGCCCGGTCCAGCTCGGCTCGGCTCGGCTCGGTCCAGCCCGGCTCGGCACGGCCACCGCCGGGCCAGCGGCGATCCGCGACGGTCCGCGACCGTCGGCGGCGATCCGCGGAGGTTCGCGGGCACCACGAACGACACACACGCCGAGTGCACGCGCATGGCGAGGGCGACCCCGCCGCCCGTCCGCGACCGGCGACCGACTGCCAGCCGACTGCCAGCGACCGGCCGACTGCCGGCGTACGCACGCGCGATCCGCGTCTCGGCGCGTCACAGCGTGAGCGCAGAGGGCGGATGGTCGGGCTCGTCTCCTGCCTGGGGGCATCCGGTCTCCCGCCTGGAGCCATCGAGGGCCGCCTCGCCGCAACGGAGGTGGAGTGGCGGCGACGAAGCGGCTACCAACCGTCATTGACAAGGCCGATGTGAGCGGCTGCTGTACAGGTTTGGTTGCTAGGCTGCGGCGCCGGGAGGTAGGTGCTGATGCCGGACGAGAAGGACCCAGCCGGGCCGGATGCACGGTCTGATGAGTCGAGCGCGCCGGCATCGCCGGCGGACACGGACGCCAAGGAAGAGAAGCAAGGACAGAGCGGCAAGAGACAGGGCGCCACCGCGCCACCGCCGATCATCCTGTCCACCTCGGGGATTCCGATGGTTCAGGGTGCGGACGCGGCCGGTGGGGCCGTTGGTGGCTGGGCACTGTTGCCGCCACCCCGGGACCCTGCTTCCGGGCCATGGGGGCTCACCGCCCCTACTCTTACGAACCGTGACCAGCCCGAATCGTCCAGTGACGCCTCTGGCCTCGACGAGGCTGACGTCGATGACGACAACGACGTCGACGACGCGGCCGAGGACCACCAGGCCCTTCGCGGCGGCGAGAAGGCCGGCGTGAAGGTCACCGGCCGCGCCTCGGGCACTGGCCACGGCGACGATGACCTCGACACGGACGACGACCTCGACCTCGACTCGTCCGACCTCGACGAGCCGGACTTCGATGACGACGAAGACGATGATGACGAGGACGAGGACAGCGACGACGGCGAGGACGGTTCGCCGAGCTGGCAGAAGAACGTCTCCGGCGAGCGCCCGCGACGTCGCGAGCTCGCCCCGGAGGTCAAGGTCGCCGCGTTCGGCGTCCTCGCGGCCCTGCTGCTGACGGTCGGCGCGATCGCGCTCTCGAAGTCGCTCGGCGGCTCGTCGTCATCCGACGACACTGCGAGCGTCACCCCTGAAGCGACCCAGAGCGTCAAGCCGCCGGCGACATCGAAGGTCGGGGACTGCGTCTACACCGAGGACGGGAACACGCCTGCCCGAAACGTCACGCTTCCGCCCGCGGGGCCCAGCGTCGACACGAATCCCGCCAAGATGTTGATCACCACCAACCTCGGCACGATGACAGCCACTCTCGACGCGGCCAAGGCGCCGTGCACCGTGCACGCGCTGAGCTACCTCGCCGAGAAGAAGTACTTCGACGGAACGACCTGCCACCGGGAGACCTCTGGTCCCGACGCTGGGATCTTCGTTCTGCAGTGCGGTGACCCGACAGGCACGGGCGGCGGCTCGCCCGGGTTCCAGTACAAGAACGAGAACACCACCGGCGTCAACTACAACCGTGGCGTACTCGCCATGGCGAACGCCGGCCCGGACACGAACGGCAGCCAGTTCTTCATCAACTATGCCGATCCGTCGGAGGAGGGTGCCCAGGCGCTCGCCGGCGGCTACACGGTCGTCGGTCAGATCACCGAGGGACTCGACATCCTCGACAAGATCACCAGTCCTGGTGCCGAGGGTGAGACAGGTGATGGCGCGCCGGTCACCAAGCCGCAGATCCTCTCGCTCACGGTCACCCAGTGACGCCTGGCGGCCCAGGCATGATCATCCAGTGACAAACTCGCGGTAACGCGCGACGAAATGGTCATCGCGGTCACCCCGACATCTCTGCGACGATGCCGGGGTGACCGCTCCGTCCAACCGACGAGAGCCCGACGCGTCCGGCCGCTCCGGCAGGCCCACCGCGTCGACGATGGCCGCCGCCGCGCTCATGCTCGCCGTGACGGTCGCTGGCTGCGGCGGCGACAAGGATTCCACCGGAACCGCCCGTTCTCAGCCGCTCGCGAGCCAGTCGTCCCTTCGCGGCTCCTCAGAGACAGATGAGGCAGTCTCGGCGCGGGGATCTGAAGGGTCCGGCGGCCCGAGCGTCGCTCCCGGCTTCGGGAGCGCCGCCCCAGTCGACGATGGCAGCAGGACGATGGACTGCGGTGATGTGATCGACGCGATCTCGTCGCCACCCAGCGAATTCTCCATCGTCGCGAGTGACATCGCGCTTCCCACCCGCGTTCAGCTGCAGGCGTCCCGAAACACCAACATCCCGGCGTCCGACCCACAGGCATATTTCGCGAAGTACGGCCTGCTCGTTCGCGTCGGCGTCGCGGTCGACCTGGCACTGGCACCGAACTTCGCCGACGAGGCCGCGATCGGCTGGGGCACGGGCGAACCGGGCCTGGTCGTCCACGTCCCGGCCTGCTCGGCCCACGGGAACGGCGTCACCTGGCTGGCCTTTGCCGGCGGCTACTACGTCAACACCCCGCGCTGTCTGCCTGTCGAAGTCCACACCCCGTCCGGCCGGGAGTCGGTCAGCATCGGCGCCGGCGCCCCCTGCCCCGGCCAATCCGCCGCTCAACCCGCCGCCTAAGCCCCAATCCGCCCCTCGCGGCGAAGGCGCCAGCGGACGGCCGCGGGAGGGCCGGCGGGGAGGACCGGCGGGGAGGACGGCCAGTCCGGCGGACCTGGGGCTGGGCGCGGCGGCAGACTTGGTGGCATGGGCGTCGATGTGCCATTGGATCGGTTCGAGGAACTGGTGGTCGAGGCACTGGACAGCCTGCCGCCGGAGCTGGGCCGGCGGATGCGCAACGTCGCGGTCCTCGTGGAGGACGACTCGACGGATGGCCTGCTCGGGCTGTACGAGGGCGTCCCACTCACCGAGCGGGGGGACTGGTACAGCGCGGTTCTCCCCGACCGGATCACGATCTACCGGAAACCGATCTGCGCGATGTGCGCGAACGAGGCCGAGGTCGTCCGCGAAGTTCGGGTCACCGTCATCCACGAGATTGCCCACCATTTCGGCATCGACGACGACCGCCTCCACGAGCTCGGCTGGGCCTAGCCCTCCCCGTCGATCTCGCTTCCCACTAGTGCTTCTGGGGACGGGGGCCTCCGGAGGTGCGAAGGAGGAGCATTTTCGCACCTCCTTTGGCTCTCTAGCGACCAGAGATGCGCACGGGCCGAACAAACTGGTTGCCGACAGTGACCCGCCGCGGGTGGCGGTGTACGGCCGGGGTAGGCATTGAGCACATCTGCTGCCCGAGGGGCGGAGGTACCGGTGGCATCCACTGAGCCGCATCTGGACCGACCCGACCGCGATCTCGATCGAGCCGCCGAGTGCGGCCTCGGCCGGGCCGAGGCCGACCGCGCCTACCGCTACCGCGCCCATCCCGCCGATGCCAACAAGATCAATCGTGCCGATGCGAACCAGATCGATCTTGAGCGATCCCAGCCAGGCCTCGGAACGGACCCTCGGACGTCATGGCGCCATGACCGGGCGTCATGGCGCCATGAGCCGACGGTCGATTGCCGGCGACCGAGCACCTCGCGGGTCTACGACTACTTCCTCGGCGGGTCGAACCACTTCCCTGTCGATCGGGAGCTGGCCGCTCGTCTGTCGGCCACGCTTCCCGACATCGACGCGATCATGCGGGAGAACCGGGCGTTCATGCGCCGGGCGGTCCGTTTTCTGCTGGATGCCGGCATCCAGCAGTTCCTTGACCTTGGCTCCGGCATTCCGACGGACGACGGTCACGCCGGCAATGTGCATGAGCTTGCGCGGCGGCGCCGCGACGGCGGCGCCCGCGTCGTCTACGTCGACCTTGACCCGACGGCGGTCGCCCGCAGCCGCGTCGTCCTGGCCGGTAACCAGGACGCAACGATCATCCAGGCCGACCTGCGCGACCCGGACACGGTGTTCGACCATCCGGACACCCGCCGGCTGCTCGACCTGGCCAGGCCTACCGCGGTGCTGATCCTAGGCGTCCTGCACGACATCCCGGACGCGGACGACCCGCCGAGGATCATCGGCCAGATCCGCGAACGCCTCGCCCCGGGCAGCTTCCTCGCTCTCTCCCAGGGCACGGTCAACAGCCGCGCTGACACCGGCGGAGCCGGGACGAACGCCTACAACGACGGTTACGCACGCGGAGCGCCTCGGCTCTCGCTGCGCGGCCGCGCCCAGACCCTCGCCCTCCTCGACGGCTTCGAACTGGTCGCCCCCGGGCTCGTCTTCCTCGAGGACTGGCGCCCGTATCTGGATGACGACGCCGACCGCCTCACCTCCCCTGCCCGCGCGGCTGGCGCTACACCGGGCTTCCGGGCCGCCCTCGCCGGCATCGGCATGCGGTAGCTCCCCACCGCTCTCCGCCAGTACGCGGGGCGTGGTGCGGGGTTGTGGGCTGCGGGGTGCGCGTGGTGCGGGGTGCGGGGCGGGGTGCGGGGTGCGGGGCGGGGTGCTGGCCTACGAGTGGCGGTGGGCGGCGCGGTGCCGGTGGCCGTCGCGCGCCGCGGGGACCAGCGGGCCGCCAGGAACGTCCGGCGCCCCCGGGAAGGGGACGGTCGCCCCGCCCGCGGCGAACGCGACGGCCATCTTGTCGGCGCACATGGGACGGCCGAAGAGGTGGCCTTGGCCGAGGTCGACGCCAAGGGCCAGCATCCGCGCCGCCTGCGCGCGCGTCTCCACCGACTCGGCCGTGACGATGTGCCCCAGCCGATGCGCGATCGAGACGATCCCTTCGACCATCTGGTCCATGGCCTCGGTCTCCGACCGCTCGGCGAGCAGCCGAGCCCGCTCCCCACCGCCGCCGGCGGCGAGAGCGACGACGGAGGCCGGGTCACCCACAGCCACACCGGCGCCCGAGCTCACACCGGCGCCCGAGCCCGCATCGGCGTCGGCTCCCACCTCGTCGTCCGTCTCGTCCGCCCCGTCGTCCTCGTCCCGCGCACAGAACTGGCCGGCGAGCTTGAGGGCACCGACCGGCAGCGTCGGTAGGTACGCGAAGTTCGAGTAACCCGTGCCGAAGTCGTCGATCGCGATCCGGATGCCCGCGTCGGCGAGCTGGTGCAACGCCTCGGGCTGGCGGCCGAACGCGTCGATCATCAGGTTCTCGACCAGCTCCAGTTGCAGGCAGCGCGGGTCCAGCCCGGCGCGCTCGACGATGCCCAGGATCACCGGCACGAGGTCCGGCTCCTCCAGCTGGCGCACCGAGAGGTTCACACTGACGAAGGGGTCTGGGACGGCCCCGCCGCGCATGCCCACGCCATCCACACCGTCCGCGCCGGATACACCGGGCAGGCCGGGGACCGCCTCGCCGTCGGGGGCTGCCAGCCGGGTGGCCGCGGCGGCGCCCGCCCAGCGGGCGGCGTCGCGGCAGGCGGTTTCGAGCACGTGCAGGCCGAGCGGCACGATCAGGCCCGACTCCTCGGCCACGCCGATGAACTCCTCGGGCGAGAGCAGGCCCTGGCGCGGGTGGTCCCAGCGCACGAGCGCCTCGGCGCCCTGAATCGTCCCGTCGGTCAGCCGCACGATCGGCTGGTAGTGCACGACGAACTGGCCGGTGCGCAGCGCCGCCGCGATCGAGCGGGTCAGCCGCGCCGTGGCCGCCGCGGCCGCCCCCTGCCGGGAGGCCGAAGAGCCGGGGACCGGCCGGTCCGCTCCCGTACCCACGAGTCGCCCCGGTGGACGGCCGTGATCCCCGCCAGCTGCGTCGCCACGGTCGAGCCCGCCGCTGTGGCCGGCCCCTGCCCGCGGGTCATGACGACTGGTCACGTCCTCGACCGTGACGGCGTAGTACGAGCCGCCGGCGGCGGTCTCGTCGTCGACCATCGCCGCCGTCAGGCTGACCCACACCTCGTTGCCGTCCGGGTCGGCCTCCCGGTCCAGCCGCCAGAAGCCGTGCCCCGGCCGGCCGGCGCGCACCGCCGCCCACATGTCGATCAGCCCGGCTCGGTCACGCGGCGGGACCAGGTCCCAGACGTCACCGATGGACAGGCGAGTCAGGTCGCGCCCGACGATCGCGCGCGCGGTGTCGTTGGCCTCCAGGATCGTCCCCGAGTCGGCGACCACTAAGGTGCCAATGCCGGCGTGTTCGAAGACGGACCGGAACCGCTTGTCGCCCAGCCGGCGGGCGCGCTCGGCCCGGCGCAGGCCGGTGAGCTCCGCGCTGTGCCTGTCGCGGACGGCCGCCAGGGCACACTTGCGGACCGCCTCGCCGTGCCCGGAGGCGACCGCGCCGAGGACGGCGAACGCGGCCTGCGCCCGCCCAGGGCCCGCGGCGGCGGACAGCGGGGGCCCGAGCACCTCGACGGTGCGGGCAAGGGCGTCAGGGCCGGTGAAGCCGACCCGGGCAAGCCGGGCTCCGACCGTACGGCCCGCGGCCCGGTCCACCGGGTCGGCGGCGAGCGCTCCGAGCAGCTGGCCGGTGAGCTCACGCAGCTCGGCGCGCATCCCGGCCGCTCCGTCGTCGCCCGGCCCCTCGGAGGCGGGCGGCGCGGGCGCCATGGGCGAGGGGCAGGCATCCGCCGGCTCGACCAGGCCCTGGGCCGCGGCGTCCGCGGTGGTCCCCGCGCACGGGTCGGGCGATCCGGAGAGCGACGACGGCTCCACGCGGGGAGACGAGTCGATGCGCACCGTGACGCAGGGCAGGTGCTCGGCGGTGGGTACGGGCGACGTGAGCTGTGTCGGTGACATCGGCGGCCACGCCGCCGTCACCGACACCGCGTCGTACCAGCGATCGGCGATCCGGTCGTCCACGGCGCCTTCCCTGCGTTCCGGGAGCTCATTGTGTTCCGCCTATGGTCGCAGAGGCCGTTCCCGGGCCGCACACTGGCACCGGGTTCGCCGCGGCCTGCGCCAGACCCGCGCCTCAGTTCCCGGCCGGCCGTGGGGTGCCCGCTCCCTGGCCCCGCCGCCGCATGCCGCCGCATGGAGAACCGCGAGGCCGCCCGCCAAGCGGAGCACCGGTTCCCGAATTGCCGTGCCGGCGGACGGACGGGCCGCGCACACCCGCACAAGTCGGGCCGCCGCGAAAATCTGGCCGACCACCCCGGCCTCGATGCCTCGCCCATCGAACAGCTCCCCGCGACCCGGTGGACGGGCCATCACGGAGCGATGTCGATTACCGAGCGCTCCCGGCCCGTTAACAATGCCGAATCAAATGGCGCACCGGGCCCGGCGTGATGCGCGCCTGAAATGCACGGTGGAATGCACGCGCGATATGCACGCCGCCTGCACGTGCACCCGGCATCATTTGGGCTGGCCGCCGCGCCGCGGACGATTCTTCACACGGACGGTCACGTCGCCGAGGATTCTTCGGACCCGTCGGCCGCCGCCGCGGGCCAGTCGGCCGCGCGACGGATGAGCCAGGCCAGGTCGGCCGCCCGCGGGTAACGGCGGTCGGCGGCCGCGGGTGGCGGCGCCGCGCGCCGCGCGGCCCTCCACGAGTGCTTCTGGGACGGGGGCCTCCGGAGGTGCGAAGGAGGAGCATTTTCGCACCTCCTTTGGCCCTCTAGGAGGCGCCAGCCAGGCCAGCGCGGGCTGAGGCCAAGACAGCCGCGGGAGCGCGCCGAGAGGCTCGTCACCAGCGACAACTCCGGCGAGCCGACGCCGGGAGGCACGCCTGGCCAGGACGCGGGCCACCGGATGGCACGGGCACAAGCCGCCGGATCACCGTGCCACGGCTAGTGCCGCGGCCGGACGAGAGGCGCGCTTCGCCGGGCGTTCACGGACATCACGAACCGCCGCCAAGGATCATGGCGGCTGGTTACACGACTGTCACAGGCTGGAGGCGATCTTCCTCAGGACGTCGGCGGTACGGGCCGGGGTGGTGCTGTCGACGCAGAGCCGGTCCATGGCCTCCATGTACCGGTCGACGTCCTCGCGTTTGTCCAGGTAGTTGGCGCCGCCGAGAACCTCGATATAGACGACGTCCGGAATGTCCGCTTCAGGGAACCGCAGGATGCTGAATGCGCCGCCCTCGGCCGCGTGGCCGCCGAAGTCGAACGGCATGACCTGCAGCGTCAGCGAGGGCTGGCTCATCAGGTCGAGGAGGTGCTCGATCTGCGCCTTCATGGTCTTGGTGCCACCAATCGGGCGGCGCAGCGCCGCCTCGTCGATGACGACCCACAGGCGAGGCGCGTTGTCCCTGGTCAGGACCTTCTGCCGGTTCATCCGGACATTGACACGTGAGTCGATGACGTCCCTGGGCACACCGCGGTTGCCCTGGGTGATCACCGCTCGCGCGTAGTCCTCCGTCTGCAGCAGCCCGGGGATGAACTGGAGCTCGTAGGTACGGATCAGGGAAGCTGATTCCTCCAGACCAATGTATGGCTGGAACCAGTTGGGCAGGACCTCGGAGAAGCTCTGCCACCAACCCTGCTGGTTTGCCTCACGGACCATCGCCAGGAACGGCGCCCGCTCTGTCTCGTCGGTCACGCCGTAAAGAGTAAGCAGATCCTCGACGTCGCGTTCCTTAAAACTGACACGACCTAGTTCGAGTCTGCTGATCTTTGACTCGGAACCACGAATATGGTAGCCGGCTTCCTCCCGGGTTACCCCTTTTGCCTCACGCAGCCGTCGCAACTGGGACCCGAGCAGGATGCGACGAACGGTCGGGCCAGTGCCCGCCGGGGGTGTCGTCACGTCCCGCTCCCTCTGATCCAGTCGTCACAACGGTTAGCCAGCTTGGCCGCGTTCGTTGCCGCCGTCCAGAGCCGATCCGGACAAAGCCATCTCGACTGCCCGGCTCGGTAGTCCCAGACACGTCTCCGGCCGCGATCCCACGGCGCCGTCGGGCACGTCGAGGCGGGCGCCTGGTGAGCAAATCCGACATTTGTCGCACCATGGACTATTGCCACAACCTCGCCGGACGCCACGACCCGCGCGGATCCGCCGAACGGAGCCATTCTGCCAGCCCGCCCAACGGTTCCGATAGTTGGGCGGACGACCCGGGCGCCAGTAACTCCTGCCTGGGAGGTCCTCCCCACGGGGATGTCCACGCGGCCAGGGTAGGGGACCCCACCGATGATCGGCCTCATAGCCTTCCCAGACGCCACCCGCGGACGCGAGGTTGCCCTCGCTGACACGGCATCGGCGGGATGGGCGGCGCCAGGCGCCGCGAGCCAGCCGCGACAGGGCATCGACGGCGCCACGCCGTCGACGGGCACGCCAAAGGTCGGGACGACCGCCCCTGGGCGCGTCGCGCCCTCGTCCGCCACCTGACCCCTCCGTCGCGGTCACGACGCGAGATCTCTCGTCCCACGCCCCGACTCACCAGACCCAACCGGCCACGGTGCGTCGCTTGGAGATTCCTACACCATCGGCGGCTGGTTGGCATCAGCGACCTGATCTATCACGTTGCGCGCAGATAACGATTACGTGACGCGACCGAGTCGCGACGGTAGGCAGGCAGTCGCGCCGCGCGGCCACAGCCACGCGGACGCTTTCCACAGCGGCCGCGGGCTGCGCACTTTTCCACAAGGGATAGCAGTCGTCTCCCTCGCGGCCAGGGAATGGCCTCCTCTCCTCCACTAGATGGCCGAGCGCGGAGCCGAACCCCAGCCCCCGGCCCCCCGCGCCCGCCACGCCGCCCTAGCCCCGTCGCCATCCGAGGGCGCGGGATGAACGAGCGCGTGGGTCGCGCGACGAGGCGACAGCCCGCGGCGGACGGCGTTTGAGGAAGGCCGCGCCCCAGACCGCGCAGGTCATGGGCCTGCAGCTGGCAAGGCCCGGCCGGCGGGCGCATCCGGCCCGGCATCCGAGCCTGCGGATGTGACCTCCGTTCGCGCCCAACGTTTGCACACGTCCTCTCCCGGGCAGATGCACGTGCATGCGACCGTGCCATACTGTTCTTGCAAGCAAGAAGCACGGTGTATCCGCGACTTCCGAGGCACGGAGGAGGGTGGGCTGGTGCACGCGACTCGACTTCCGGGTCAGCGGCTCCAAGGGGCCGCCGCTTCCTCGGTGCGTGTCGCCGCCGCCAGCCCGGGGTTCCTGCCAGATCCGGAGTTCCTGCCGGATCGATGGAGCTTGCGGAGTCCGGGGTTCCTGCCGGATCGGCGAAGCCGATCCGGGAGGTCTGCTGGCAGGTCTGGGAGGTCCGGGGCGCAACGCCACACCGGCGTTCCTGGTCCTACTGACCGGGAGTCCTTCCCGAGACGGCGGCCCGGCATGAACGTCTGGCACCGCTCGCAGAGGTCGATTCGCTCGCCAGAAGCAGGCGGCCCGACCGAAACGTTGGACACGGATTCGGGGTGTGCCGCATATGGCGGCAGCCCTCCCCGGCATCCCCAGGAGACCGCCTTGACCATGATCCACAACGGCATGTCCGCTGCCGCGCTGAAGAGCGTGACCTGGCAGAAGAGCCAGCGCAGCAACTCCCAGGGAAACTGCGTCGAGATGGCGCGGCTCTCGGACGACGCCGTCGCGGTCCGTAACTCCCGGGATCCGCGGGGCCCGGCGCTCATCTACACACTCGCCGAGATCGAGGCCCTGATCCTGGGCGCCAAGGACGGCGACTTCGACAACCTCCTCTGCTGATGCTGGTCTCCGCCGCCATCGACGCCACGTCTGACAGCACTCCGCGCCGGTACGGAGGCCGCATGGAAACCTTGACATCGGAGAAGACGCTGACTGGAGAGCGCATCTTCACGTCGAGCGACCTTCCAGGTCTGTCGCTGCCGGACGCCGACGGCCTTGTCACCTGTCGGTGGTTCCAGGATTCGACGCCCGGCCGACCGGCCTGGTGCGCGCCGACTCAGACATTCCGGCCCGGGTGGACGGCGGAAGCCGCGGTTGACGACGACGAGAGCCTGGGGCAGCGGGGTCCCGGCCAGGTGGCTTTCGTCGTGGTCGACCGCTCCTGGCTGGTCCGGGAGGGCATGGACCGGGTCCGTACCCGCGCCGTCGACGCCGTGGTGTTGCACGCCAAGTCCAGCCCTCCCGGACGGACCGCCTTGGCCTTGGCTTTCAGCGCCTACCTGCGCACCCGGCAGCATCGGATGGGCCTTGGCGCTGATGTCGTCACCGCGGCCGTCCGCCCCGAGCTCGCTGGTGCCCCCGGACTCTTCCGGGTCCCGCACTTCGTCACCGTCTCCGACGGGACGGGCACGGTCGCCGACACCACTGTCTGGCAGGTGATGAGCGGCCCGCGCTACGACGCCTGGCTCGGAGGCGCGCCCCGGCCCGACCACACGGCGATCGAGGCGGCGCTGCCCGGTCTGCTGCGGCTGCGGCACCTGTGGCGCACCGGTCGCCTGGACCGCACCCGCGCCGACACCCTCGCCGCGGTGCTCGACGGCGGCGAGCTCACCGCCCAGAAGATCTTCCGCTACCCGCGCGTCATCCTCCCGGTCGCCACCCGGGCGCTGCGCGGGTCTCTGTGAGACGCACCTTCTGAAAGCACTTCCCGCTCAGCAGGGCCGCTGGCCAGGCCGACGCCGCCAGCCAGCCCCGCCAGAGTCCAGCCCCGGCACAGCGGCGTGCCGGGGCTCTGGCATTTCCCAGACACAGGCGCCGCGCCACGCGGGTATGCCGAGCGCTCCCCCGGCGACGGCGCGAACCAGTGTCACGCCCACCGAACAACGCATGATCGGCACGCGGGCCGGGGACGGCGCCGGTGTCTCCGGCCAAGCCTGGTCAGACGAAAGCGTCGTCGATGAAGCAGTAGGCCCAGTCCTCGCCTGGCTCGAAGGACCGCACGATCGGGTGCCCGACGTGGGCCGCGTGTGCGCGCGCATGCCGGCGCGGCGACGAGTCGCAACACCCGACATGCCCACAGGTCAGGCACAGTCGCAGGTGCACCCACCTGGATCCTTCGCGCAGGCAGTCCTCGCACCCGTCCTGAGTGCTTGGCTCGACAGCCTGGATCATCTCGGCATGCGGGTCGACCGTCATACCTCCACCCAACGACGTCGAGAGCCCGAGGACAACCCCTCGCAGGCCGAACCACAGTTCGCACCCGAGCTGCCGGCGGAGGTGGGCCGGGGTCGGGGTCGGCCGGGGTCGGCCGGGGTCGGCCGGGGTCGGCCGGGGTCGGCCGGGGTCGGCCGGGGTCGGCCGGGGTCGGCCGGGGTCGGCCGGGG
>NZ_MBLO01000030.1 GCF_001854805.1 Pseudofrankia coriaricola | reverse complement strand
CCGGGGTCGGCCGGGGTCGGCCGGGGTCGGCCGGGGTCGGCCGGGGTCGGCCGGGGTCGGCCGGGGTCGGCCGGGGTCGGCCGGGGTCGGCCGGGAAGGTTGTTGCTGGTTCGCTCCGTGCGGGCACGGCGCTCCGGCCCCTTACTCGCTTCGCTCCCAAGGGACCTCCGCGCCGTGTCCTCCTCCGCTCACGTGCGCTCCGGCGACCTCCGCTGCGGCCCCCCTACGTCGCTTCGCTCGTAGGAGGGCCTCCGCGGAGGCGCGCCTCCGCGCCAGACCGGTTACGACCCGCTTGCACGTCACGAATCCGAGACCGGACCCGATCCGGAGCCAGATCCTTGCGGGATCCACCGATCAGACGCGAAGCCCACCCACAAGCGAAGCGAAGTGGCCCCGCGAGTGCCGCGGATGTGGGTTGGTGACGGTGCAGCGGCGGGCGACCGCGCTGGGCGCGGAGGCGCGCCTCCGCGCCAGCCCCGGCTACGACCCGCTTGCACGTCACGAACCCGATCAGACGCGAAGCCCACCACAAGCGAAGCGAAGTGGCCCCGCGAGTGCCGCGGTGGTGGGTTGGTGAGGGTGCAGCGGCGGGCGACCGCGCTGGGCGCGGAGGCGCACCTCGCGGAGGCCCTCCTACGAGCGAAGCGAAGTGGCCCCGCGAGTGCCGCGGTGGTGGGTTGGTGACGGTGCAACGGCGGGCGACCGCGCTGGGCGCGGAGGCGCGCCTCGCGGAGGCCCTCCTACGAGCGAAGCGACGTAGGCGGGCCGCAGCGAGGTCGCCGCAGCGCCCGTGAGCGGAGGAGGACAGCGCGCGGAGGTCTCGTGGGAGCGAAGCGAGTACGAGGCCGGAGCGCGCTGCCCGGACGGAGCGAACCAGCAACACAGCGAACCAGCAACACAGTCACCAACAGCGGTAACGTCGAGACCGATGGTTACCGCGCGGGGACGGCTGAGTATGCGACCAGGCAGGCGGGGTGGCAGCGATGCGGATTGATGACGAACCCGCCGGGGCGGCTGGCGGCGGCGCCCCGGCGGCTGGCGGCGGCGGCGCCCGGATCGTCGACCAGGTCATCGACCTGGTGGGCGACACCCCACTGGTCCGGCTGACGTCGATGGCCGAGGCCGCGGCGGACCTGCTGGCCAGCCCCAGCGGGGAGCATCGCCACGCCCCCCGCCGCGGCGCCGAGATCCTCGGCAAGCTCGAGTACACCAACCCGGGTGGCTCGGTGAAGGACCGGATCGCCCTCGCCATGGTCGACGCGGCCGAACGCGACGGCCGGCTGCGCCCCGGAGGCACCCTCGTCGAGCCGACCAGCGGCAACACCGGCGTCGGGCTCGCGATGGTCGCCGCGATCCGCGGCTACCGTTGCGTGTTCACCATGCCGGACAAGATCAGCGAGGAGAAGCGGGCGGTCCTGCGCGCCTACGGGGCCGAGGTCGTCGTCTGTCCCACGGCCGTCGACCCGGACGACCCGCGCTCCTACTACTCCGTGGCGCGGGAGATCACCCGGAAGACCCCCGGCGCGTGGAGCCCCGACCAGTACTCCAACCCGGACAACCCGGCCGCGCACCGGGCCACCACCGGTCCGGAGATCTGGCGGGACACGGACGGCCGGGTGACGCACTTCGTCGCCGGTATCGGTACCGGTGGCACGATCAGCGGCGTCGGCCAGTACCTCAAGGAGGCCAGCGGCGGCCGCGTCCAGGTGATCGGCGCGGACCCGGAGGGCTCGGTGTACTCCGGCGGCAGCGGGCGGCCCTACCTGGTCGAGGGCGTCGGCGAGGACATCTGGCCGGCGACCTTCGACAAGACGGTCGTCGACCGGGTCGAGGCTGTCAGCGACCGGGACTCGTTCCTGATGACCCGCCTGCTCGCCCGGCGCGCCGGGCTGCTGGTCGGCGGCTCCTGCGGGCTGGCGGTCGTCGCCGCGCTGCGGCTCGCCAGCGAGCTCGGCCCGGGCGACCTGGTCGTCGTCCTGCTGCCGGACTCGGGCCGCGGCTACCTCTCGAAGATCTTCAACGACGAGTGGATGTACGACTACGGCTTCCTCGAGCCGCCGTCGGACGAGCCGGTCGTGGCCGAGATCCTGACCAACAAGCGCGGCGAACGCCACCCCGCGGGCGCACGCACCGCCAGCCTCGCCGGCGCCAGCCGGGGAGTGGGCCAGGCGGGCCCGCCGGAGCTGGTCCACGTCCACCCGGACGAGACCGTCGGCGCGGCGATCTCCTACCTGCGCGAGTACAACGTGTCGCAGATGCCCGTGGTCCGGCACGAGCCGCCGCTGCGGGCGGCGGAGGTGGCCGGCGCGGTGCTCGAGCGTGAGCTGCTCGCGGCCGTGTTCGCCGACCGGGCCGCAGTCGACGCCCCGGTGTCGGCACACATGTCCGCGCCGCTGCCGACGATCGGCGCGGGCGAGCCACTGTCCACCCTGGTCGAGGCGCTCGGTGGCGACCATCCGGCCGTGCTCGTGCTCGACAACGGCAACCCGGTCGGCATTCTCACCCGCGCCGACCTGCTCAGCTTCCTGGCGGCCCGGTGACCGCCGCCGGCCCTGGCGCGAGCCCCGGCGGCGACAGGCACGCGGACAGCGGCCAGCCGGGAGACGGCCAGCCGGCAGACAGCGGGGCGGGAGACAGCGGGGCGGCCGAGCGCGGCTGGGGCGGTTTCGAGACGCTCGCGGTGCATGCCGGCCAGGAGCCGGACCCGGCGACCGGGGCCGTGGTCGTCCCGATCCACCCGGCGTCGACGTTCGCGCAGGACGGGATCGGCGGGCTGCGGGCCGGTTTCGAGTACGCCCGCTCCGGCAACCCGACGCGCGCGGCGCTGGAGACATCGCTCGCGGCGCTGGAGGGCGGCCGGTTCGGGCTCGCGTTCGCCTCCGGACTCGCCGCGGAGGACGCCCTGGTGCGCGCCGTCTGCCGCCCCGGCGACCACGTCCTCATTCCTCTCGACGCATACGGTGGCACCTTCCGGCTTTTCCACCGCGTCTACGCGGAATGGGGCCTGGAGTACACCCCGGTCGACCTGTCCGACCTGGACGCCGTCAAGGCGGCGCTTCGCCCCGGCCCCGGCGACGGACCGGCGGGATTCGGCCCTGCCAGCGGGGCTGGCGGGGCTGGGCCGCCCAGCGGGGCCGGCGGAACCGAGCGGGGCACGCGGCTCATCTGGTGTGAGACGCCGACCAACCCGCTGTTGTCGATCGCGAACGTCGCGGCGCTCGCCGAGCTCGCGCACGCCGCCGGCGCGCTGCTCGCCGTCGACAACACGTTGGCCTCGCCCTACCTGCAGCGCCCGCTCGCGCTGGGCGCGGACGCCGTCGTCCACTCGACCACCAAATACCTCGGCGGCCACAGCGACGTCGTCGGCGGAGCTGTCGTCGTCGACGACCCCGGGCTCGGCGAGCGGGTTCGGTTTTTCCAGAACGCGACGGGCGCCGTTCCCGGTCCGTTCGATGCGTGGCTGGTGCTTCGTGGCATAAAGACGCTGGCAATTCGGATGGATCGGCACTGCGCGAACGCCGCGGCCGTCGCCGACATGCTCGCCGGTCATCCCGGGGTGGCCGAGGTCCGCTACCCGGGCCTTTCCTCGCATCCGGGACACGAGGTCGCCGCCGGGCAGATGCGCGGCTTCGGCGGCATGGTGTCGTTCCGGCCGCACGGCGGCGCCAATGCCGCCGCCGAGATCTGCCGACGCACCAGGTTGTTCACGCTGGCCGAGTCATTGGGCGGGGTGGAGTCGCTGATAGAGCATCCGGGCCGGATGACACACGCCTCGGTCGCCGGTTCGCCGCTCGCGGTGCCGGACGACCTGGTCCGGCTGTCGGTCGGGATCGAGCTCGCGGATGACCTCGTCGCCGACCTCCGCCAGGCCCTCGATGCCACCGCTGCCCCCACCGCCCCCGGAGCCTGAGGGGCTGTCCGCCGCCCGGGCCGCAAGGGTTCCCGATTCCACATGCCCATTTGGCATTTTCGGCCGCCGCTACACTCCGCGACGATCAAGGACGGATGGCGGGCGGTGGCGGGCGCCTACAAGTCCATCACGGACCCCCAAACTGTTTACTGAAGGTAAGCAAAACGAGTTCGCTACCACGTTCGGATGGACACGCAACGTAATTTTGATGAGGTCAGCGCCCGTCAGCCTCACGGCTCTCTCCGGAACATTCCCTGCTCGAAATGGCCCCGAAGAACACTACCCGTAGTCGCCGGGGCACATACTCGCTGGTAACGGGCATGCCGGCGATGCCGGAAACCGCCGACGCACTACTGTCCAGGCTGGGTGTCGCAGCAGTGGTGCGAACAAAGGTCGCAGGGACCGCCGGTGACGCAGAGCCATGCAAACCGCGCGGACCACGCGATCAGCGCCACGGGGCGCCCACTGCTAACCGACCACGCAGCGCTATCGGGAGGGGTGGGGCGTGGGGCCTGGAAACCCAACAGTCACTGGAGCCTGGCCGGCGGCAGCGTCGCCGGACCCGCGCTCGAACAGTGACGAGACCGGGGGCATGACCCCGTCGGCCACCGGCGCTACCAGGCAGAGAGGCCCGGCGGGCGGTCAGGCGGGGACCGCGGGCGACGAGGCGCTGTCAACCGGCGAGCGCGCCGGGCGGCTGCTGCGCGAGTTACTGACCGGCACCGCTGAATACCGCCGCATGTGGGAATCCCGGGTACGCCGGGCGAGCGCGCAGGAGCCGAGCTTCGCCGCGGTTGCCCGGGTGATCGCGGAGTACCTGTGGAATGCCGGCATCGTCTCCGAGGAGGACCAGGAACTCGACCGAGCACTCAAAGACCGGGTAAGCCGGGCACTCGGCGGTGGCCGCATCTCCGCGCAGACGATGGAATGGTTCATCGAGGCGTTCGGGATGCGCCGGCACGAGGCCGGGTTGTGGGCGGCGTTCGCCGGCCTGACCGACCCGGGCGTCGACGTCAGCTCGGGCACCCTGCGCGGCGGCCCAGCCATGATCATGCCGCAGCGACATCGCACCGTCGCCGTATTCGAGCGTTACCGGTTCGACGCGACCGGCTCGCTCGTCCAGCAGCACACCTTTCAGGTGATCTCCGCACAGGAGGACGGTGTCGGGATCTACCCATGGGTGCTGCGCACCGATGCGATCGAGAGCGCGGTTCTCATCGGTGGCGCGCCTGGTGCCCGGCACGCATACAGCTCCCGGCTGACGCTCGTCGAGGTCGAGCTCGAGCGGGCGCTCGGCAGGGGCCAGCGGCATGCGCTGGAGCTCCTCGCCCGCTATCCGACGGAGCTGCCGACGCAGGAGGTACGCCGCGCCGCGCGAGCCAAGACGGAGAACGTCGACATGCTGATCCAGTTCGATCCCGGCCTTCCGCCGCGGGATCTCCACTGGACGGTGTGGAGCACGCATGAGGGCGGCCTGATCGTCGACGAGGAACCGGTGACGCTCTCCGCGGACGGCACAGTCCACCGCTTCCTGCCGGCCGTCCACCACGCGGTCGTCGGCTTCCGCTGGACCTGGAGCAACAGCTAGTCGGGCATGGTGGCTTGTCGGGGCAGGGCTGGCGCCTCCACCCCGACAGGCCACCCGGTGGGTATGACTTCGCACTGGCGCGCAACGCACGCCACCGGGCCACCGACCGTAACGGCGCATTGGCGCAGCGCCAACTCGGCCACCTCATCTGCCACCGACCAGACCAGCCACCGTCATACGCCTGTATCCGGCACCACGCAGGGAGGACGCTCAGCGTCCGATGGCGGGATCGGCGAGCGGTCGCGCAAGCGACCTTCGAGCCAGATCCGCCTTAGCCGCGGGTGGCGGGTGGGACGCGGGCGATGAGGGCGTCGACGTCGGTGCCGCGGGGCAGGGTGCCGAAAACGCGGCCGCCAGCCTCGCCGAGCCGGGTGGCGCAGAAGGCGTCCGCGACGGCCGACGGCGCATGCCGGACCAGCAGCGAGGCCTGAAGTACCAGCGCGAGGCGCTCCACCAGGGAGCGCGCGCCGAACTCCAGCTCGTCCGGCCCGAGCCCGCTGAGCTCGTCCAGATCGGCGCGCACCGCGGACCACGCGGCGTCGAGCCGCTTGTCCCCGCCGGCCGCCAGCTCCACCTCGGCGCGGTAGGCGGCGAACGCCACCGGCTCCCGGCCAAGCGCGCGCAGCACATCGAGGGCGTTGACGTTGGCCGCGCCCTCCCAGATCCCGTTCAGCGGCGCCTCCCGGTAGAGCCGCGGCATGCCGGACTCCTCGGCGTAGCCGTTGCCGCCCAGGCATTCCAGCGCCTCGGCGACGAACGCCGGCTGGCGCTTGCAGATCCAGAACTTCGCCAGCGCCGTCGCCAGGCGCAGGAATGCACGCTCGCCCGCGTCGCCGCGCACACCCCGGTCGACCGCGCCGGCGAGACGCAGCACCAGCGTGGTCGCCGCCTCCGACTCGAGCGCCAGATCCGCCAGGACGTTGCGCATCAGCGGCTTGTCGACCAGCAGCCCGCCGAACGCGGACCGGTGCCGGGTGTGGTGCAGCGCCTGGATGAGGGCGGCCCGCATGCCGCTGGCCGAGCCGAGCGCCGAGTCGAACCGCGTCATCGCGACCATCTCGATGATCGTCCGCACGCCGCGCCCCTCGGGGCCGACCAACCAGCCGACAGTGTCGTCGAACTCCGGCTCACTGCTGGCGTTGGAGCGGTTGCCGAGTTTGTCCTTCAGCCGCTGGATCCGGAACGTGTTACGGCTGCCGTCTGGTAACACCCGGGGCACGAGGAAGCAGGACAGCCCGCTGGGCGCCTGCGCGAGGACCAGGAACAGGTCACTCATCGGCGCGCTGGTGAACCACTTGTGGCCGCGCAGCCGGTACCCGCCATCCGGGTGGGCGATGGCGACCGTGCTGTTGGCACGCACGTCCGAGCCGCCCTGTTTCTCGGTCATGCCCATGCCGGCGATCAGACCCAGCTTGCTCAGCGGCGGGTTCAGGCCCGGGTCATAGACGCGGCTGGCGAGCAGCGTCTCGTAGGCGGCCGCGAGGTCGGGCTCGGCCCGCAGCGCGGGGATCACGGCGTAGGTCATCGAGACCGGACAGGTGTGGCCCTGCTCGACGGTGCTCCAGACGTGCAGCCCGGCGGCGCGGGCCACATGGGCGCCGGGGCGCGAGCTGCTCCAGGCCGCGCCGGCCAGGCCCTCACGCACGGCGACGTCCATCAGCGCATGCCAGGACGGGTGGAAGTCGACCTCGTCGATCCGGTTGCCGTACTGGTCGTGGGTGCGCAGCTCCGGCGGGAAGCGGTTCGCCTCGTCGCCCCAGCGGGCTGCCTGCTCCGAGCCGGCCAGCCACCCGAGCCGGTGCAGGTCGTCGAGATAGAAGCCGGCGCTCTCTCGCTCGACGCCCTCGACGAGCACGGGGTCGTCCGCGACGTCGTAGTCGACGAGCGGCGGCGCCTGGTTCGTCACCTCGTGCGTCGTCGCCGGCCGCGACCGGATCGGCCCCCGCCCGGGTGGCGCGCCGATCCGTCCGGCCGATTCGGGTGCCATCGACTCGGGTGCCATCGATTCGGGTGCCACCGTCATGAGCCGCGCCTCCCCACCTGCCCACCGGCCGCCGACCGGCAACGCCGCCGGCCACGGGCGCGGGCTCGCTGAGCCCCGGCCACGCGGGCTCAGCGAACAGGGTATGCCCGTGTGTCAGCGGTAGCTAAGAAACTCGCGGCCCGCCGCATCGATGTGGCTGTGCTCGTTGAACGAGATGAGACTCGTCCCCGACCGACCAGAAACAATTTTGGTGATGCTTCCATTAATCATTACTCGGTTGAGCGAGATGATGCCGTCGACACGCAGGTCGAGCAGGCGCGCGCACACCGCCGCGATCGGTCCGCCGGAGGAGAAGACCACTGCGGTGCCACCGGAGCCGAGCCGGCGCACCAGGCCGTCGAGCGCGTCACCCACCCCGTCGCTGAACGCGACGTAGCTGCCCGGCCCGGCGTTCGTACTCGCGATCCACTCCGACAGCGCCACGTCCAGCAGCCCCTGGAAGGAACGGGACGACATGCCCCGTGACGGCGGCAGCTGGCCCTCGCCCGCCGGCGCGCTCCCCACGTCCGCGTGCCGGTTGATGATCCAGTCCTGGTCGTACTCGTTCCACCGGCTGTCGGTCTCGACGTCCCCGGACCAACCGGCGACGGCGACATCCGTGCCGGCGGCGAGGCTCGCACCGGCGGCGGAGTCCGTGCCGGCGGCGGCGAGGGCGACCGCCCCGGCGGCGCCGTCCGCCAGAACGCCACCGCCCTCCGCGGCCCCGACGGCCGGCCCCTCGGCGATCGCGGCCAGCGCGGCGGCGGCGGTCTCCCGCTGGCGGCGCAGAGTGCCGGTCGTGGCGAGGCCGGCCCGCACGCCGCGGGCACGCAGCTCCGCGCCGACCAGCGCCGCCTGCCGGTAGCCGAGCTCGGAGAGCACGTCGTAGTCCGCGGTCCCGAACGACGCCTGGCCGTGTCGCACCAGGTAGATGACGCTCAACGCCAGCCCTCCCCATCGATCTGCCCGGCTGTTGCCCGGTTCCGAGGCTCAGCCCGACCGAGGCGCGGCAGATCGCGGACCTGCCAGCAGGCCTCCCGGATCAGCGCCACCGAGCCGGCGGCACCCTGGTCGGGCTCGCCGATCCGACGACTGTCCTGACGGGCTTCGCCGGTCAGGGCGGAACCCTGCCAGCCCCAGAACCCTGGTAACCCCGGAACCCTGGTAACCCCGGAACCCCGGGCCCTGGTGCCGGTGGCACGCCCGCCGCCTGACCGTCAGGCCGAGCGGTCCGGCTGCCCAAGCTATCCGGTCTGCATCCCCAGGTGCGATGGGTACGAAGCCAGCCGGGCATCCCGGCCCGGCGGTGGCCGGGCGGTGGCCCGGCGCCGATCAGCTGGTCGCGAGGGTCTCGACCGACAGGTCGCCGACCGCGTACTGCTGGCGCAGGCGCTTCTTGTCGAACTTGCCGACCGACGTCTTCGGCACCTCGGGGATCACCGCCCAGCGCTCCGGCAGCTGCCAGCGCGCGACCTTGCCCGACAGGAACTCGCGTAGTTCGGGGAAGGTCACCTCCGTGTCGGGGTGAAGCACGACGAGGGCGAGCGGGCGCTCACCCCAGCGCTCGTCCGGCACCCCGATGACGCTCGCCTCGGCGACCGCGGGGTGCGCCATGAGCAGGTTCTCCAGCTCGACCGACGAGATCCACTCGCCGCCGGACTTGATGACGTCCTTGGCCCGGTCGGTGAGCGTGAGATAGCCCTCGGGGCTGATGTGGCCCACGTCGCCGGTGCGCAGCCAGCCGTCGCGGAACTTGTCCGCGCCGGCGGCGTCCTCGGCTCCGCCGCCGTAGTAGCTGCTGGCGATCCACGGGCCGCGCAGCTCCAGCTCGCCCGCGCTCCGGCCGTCCCACGGCAGCTCGGAACCATCCGCGCCGATCAGCCGAGCCGCCACGTTCGCGGCGAACCGGCCCTGGGTGAGCCGGTACGGCCAGGCCTGCTCGGGGGTCAGGCCTGCCGGCGGCCGGGCCACGGTGACCATGGGCGACGTCTCGGTCATCCCGTAGGCGTGGAGCAGCGTGATCCCGAGCCGGTCGAAGTCCTCCATGAGCGAGGGCGGGCAGGCCGCGCCGCCGACGAGGGCCTCCTTCAGCGAGGAGATGTCCGCGGCGCCCGGGTTGGCCGTGAGGTAGGCGTGCAGGCCCTGCCAGATCGTCGGCACGCCGGCCGCCTTGTTCAGCCGGGTCGCCTCGATCATCTTCGCCAGTGGCTCCGCCTGCAGGAACGGGCCGGGCAGCACCATCTCGGTGCCGGCGAGGAACGCGATGTAGGGCAGGCCCCAGGCGAGCACGTGGAACTGCGGCACGATCGAGAGCACCCGGTCGGCCGCCGACAGGTTGATCATCGACGGCAGGGCGGACGCCATCGAGTGCAGGACGATCGACCGGTGGCTGTAGACGACGCCCTTCGGGTCGCCGGTGGTGCCGGATGTGTAACACATCGCGGCCGCCGAGCGCTCGTCCACGTCCGGCCAGTCGAACTCGGCCGCGCGGCCGGCGATGAGCCGGGCGTAGTCGTGGACGCCGATGGGCCGGCCGGCGGCCAGGGCGAGCGCGTCGAGGTCGGTGCCGGCGCCGGCCGGGCTGTTGACGACGACGTGCTCGACGGTCTTCATCGCCGGAAGCAGCGCGCTGACCAGGGGTAGCAGGGTGTCGTCGACGAGCAGGACCTTGTCCTCGGCGTGACCCGCGATGAAGGCGATCTGCTCGCCGGGCAGCCGCAGGTTCAGCGGATGCAGCACCGCGCCCATCGAGGGCACGGCGAAGTAGGCCTCGACGTGCTGCTGGTTGTTCCACATCAGCGTCGCGACCCGGTCGCCCTCGGCGACACCGAGCTCGACCAGCGCGTGCGCGAGCCGGCCGGCGTTCGCGCCGGCCTCCGCGAAGGTCGCCTCGACCAGGCCGCCCCCGGGCTGCGCCGTGAACATCTTCTGGCCGGCGAAGACGGTGGTGGCATGCTCGAGGAGCCGCCGGATCTGCAGCGGCACGTCCTGCATCGTGCTGATCATCGGATGCTGCCTCCGTCCTTTCGAGCGCGGGACCGTTAGGTGCGCGAAACCGTACGAGGTGGAACGTTGACCCGACAAACGATCTCGACCGCCGCGGGCCGGTGAGCTACCCCCTTCAGACCCGTAGAACCAGGACCAAACGGAATTTCGACGTCCGAGGCCCGGGCAGCCCAAGGGGTACGGCCAACCAGGGGGCGCACTGGGGGCGACGGGACGCGGGCGGCACGGCCGCCACCCGGCACGTTCGAGCCAGGCGGGATGTGAGACAGGTCACCGGCAGTCTGCCGTATTGCGCCCGCTTGAGCCAGATCCCCTATCAGGGCGGTCGGACCGAATGTCCCTATCGACGAATCCAGCGCGGCGCCGTCGAGCGGGGCGCCGGGGCCCGCGAGCGGGATGTCGAGGCCGGCGCGGCTGCCGTATGGTGTAACCGATCCATTACCGTTACGACCCGGGCCGCCCGGCTCCGTCACTCCGGTCCTGCCTGGGCCCACACGTGGGGTTGTCAACCAGGACTTTCGACGCAACGGTGTCGTCGGGCGTCGCGCGCGTACCGAAGGCGCAAGCACGACCGGCGGACGTTCGGTGACTTTGGGCTGTGCCGAGGCGAGCGAGGTGGGCTGGTGCGAGCCGTAGGAACTCAGCCACTGGGTCGGCGGGAGCCGCCGCGTCCCACCGCGAACCGTCCCATCACGAGCCACCCCACCACGAGCCACCCCACCACGAGCCACCCCGCCGTACGCCGCGCCTCCAGGGGCACGGCCCGTTCCCTTGGGGCGGGCGCCACGCCCCGCCTGGCCGGGCGCGTCCGGTGATCTCGTCGGCGAGGCCGGGCTGGCCGGCGGTCGCGACGAGCGGCGCCACCGCGACCACCGGGCGCACGGTGGCCCGGGCCGCCGTCGCCGCGTCCGAGGCGACCGCTGGGAGCGCCGGTACCGAACCCACCCAGCCCCGGGCACTCGTCGTCGACGACAACGACATGATCCGGACGCTGGTCAGCCGGCTGCTGCGCCACGAGGGGCACACGGTGGACGTGGCCGCCTCCGTCGAGGATGCGCTGGCCCTTCCGACGGCCGACTACCAGACGCTCATCATCGACGTGCGGCTCGGCTCCGGGAGCGGGACCGACCTGATCGAGCGGCTGCGGGCCCAGGACCCGTCCACCCCTACCCGATGCCTGCTGCTGACCGGCGGGATCGACGACGACCTGCCGCTGGATGTCGCCGTGCTGCGCAAGCCGTTCAGCGCCGACCAGCTGATCACCGCCGTGCACGGCCTGCGCCGCGGGCGGCGGCCCGCGGCGCACCTGGCCACCGGTCCAGCCGAGCCGCCGGGGCAGTCCGGCACGGCGGCGACGGGCGTCGCGACCACCACCATGATCCCCTCGCCACCCGCCAGCCCGGTGCCCGCCACCCGGCCGATGGACAGCCCTCGAGGGTCGTCGTCGTGACCGGCCAGGACCTGGGCCTCCTCTCCCGCGCCACGCCCGGCCGCGCGGCACCCGACACCCATCAGGATCAGCCCCCCGGCCGGGAGACGCCGGCCGCCGGACCCGTAGCGATCATGGAAAGGGCGCCGTCGGGCCGATACGGTTTGCCGATGGATGGCGGATCGGCCGGCACCTGGGCCAGCCGGCGGGCGGCCGGCGTCATTTCGGTATCCGCCTCCGCTCCCCCCTGCCCGACGCCCGACACCAAGCCGGTGGCCACCGCCGAGGCGCGGGCCGCCACGGCGGCTCGGGCATCCCGGCCGACCTCCTCGATCGCCGACCCGCAGGCGGACCTCCCAGGGCCTCGCCAATCCGATGGGGACCCCGCCGTCGGTCCGGTGGGGACCGCGGGCCCCGCCGATCCGGAGGGAACTCCGGAGGCCGCCACGGACGAGACGCCAGCAGCCGGGCCGTGGACGTCCGCCGCCTCGGAGGCCTCGGCGGACCCGGTGAGCGAGAACACCCGCCTTCTGCTGCGGCTGCTGGTCGCGAACCAGGAACGCGAGCAGCGCCACCTGTGCGACGTCTTCCACGACGGGCCGATCCAGGACTTCACGGCCGTGCTGCTGGCCTGCTCGACCGTGCGCCGCACGCTCGCCGGGCCGGAGGCGGAGCGGCTGGCGGACGTCGAGACCCAGCTGCACAACGCCATCGCCACGCTGCGCCTGCCGTCGCCGGCGTTCCGGGCCAGCAACGACGCCCGGATGATCCTGGAGTCGGCGCTGGCGAGCCGGGTGCGCGGCCCGCTCGCGCGGACGCTGGAGACGGTGCTCGAGGTCGACGACCCGGCACCGACACGCGCCGAGGTCGCCGAGCTGCTGGGCGCCGTCCAGCTCCTGCTGCTCGAGAGCGACCCGCTGCGGCCGGCGGCGCATGCCGCCGTGGCCATCCGGTCGGGGCACGAGGGCATGACGCTGACGCTGCGCGCGACACCCGACCCGATCTCGGCCGCGGCGAGTCCCGACGCGGCCAGGGACGCGAGCGCCAGGACGGACCGGCTGGGCCGGGTCGCCGCGCTGACCGGCGCACAGATCATCGAGGAGACGCCGGGCGGTTCCTGGCGGGCCTCGCTGGCATGGCCCCGCCCGGCCCCGCGCCCCCCGGTCGTCCACACCCGCATCGAGCAGCGCCCCGGCCTCGCCGCCTACCAGCACCGCCCGGCCGGCGACCGCGACGGCACCGACTGACAGCCGGCACCGACTGACAGCCGCCGCGCCGGCCGGGCCCGGATAGGCGGCGGCCCGGCGCACCCGCTAGCCCGGCGGGGTGGGGCCCGGGCGCGCGAGCCCGGGGACCGGGAGCTCGGCGAGCAGATCGAGGAAGGCTGCCGCCCGCGGCGGGAACGCGGCTCGGGCGTAGCCGACGACCGCGACGACCGGAGCATCGGCCAGCTCGACCCGCCGCGCGGCCAGGTCGGCGCCCACGGCCACGCCCGGGACCAGCGCCACTCCGACCCCCGCCGCCGCGAGCCGCGCGGCCGCGTCCACGGTGCGCGACTCGACCGCCGCCCGCGGGGTGAACCCGGCCGCGCCGCAGGCCTCCAGAACCAGGGTGCGCAGGCCGTGCCCCGGCGCGTACATCACCCAGTCCGAGGCGGCGAACGCGCTCAGCGGGACGCCCACCCGGCCGGCGCGCGGGTCGCCGGGTGGCACGACCAGCACGTAGCGCTCGTCGCCGAGCCAGCGCACCGGCCCGGCCCAGTCGGGCGGTCGCGCGCCCACCGCGACGTCGGCGCGTCCCTCGGCCATGAACTCCTCCAGGCCGAGCCGGTCGGGATGCTCGGTGATCCGCAGCGGAACGTCGGCGAACCGCTCCCGGAAGCCCACGACCGCTGCCGGCAGCACCCAGGTCGCCAGCGACGTCAGCGTGGCCACGTGCAGGATGCCGCCGTCGAGCCCGGCGGCCGCGCGGGCACGGGTCACCGCGGTGCCCGCATCCGCGAGCAGGCCGCGGGCGGCGTCCAGGAAGGCCCGCCCGGCCGGCGTGAGCCGCACTCCGCGGCTGGAGCGTTCCAGCAGGTCCGTGCCGACCTGCCGCTCCAGCGCGCGGATCTGCTGGGACAGCGACGGCTGTGAGATGAGCAGCCGCGCCGCGGCCGCCGTGAACGACCGTTCCTCGGCGACCGCCACGAAGTACCCCACCTGCCGCAGATCCAGCCATGGCCGCGCCTGCGCGCCAGTCCGGGGTCCCTGCCGGATCGGCGACAGGGTCCCTGCCGGATCGACGGACGGGGTCCCTGCCGGATCGGCGACAGGGTCCCTGCCGGATCGACGGACGGGGTCCCTGCCGGATCGGCGAAGCCGATCTGGGAGGTCGTGATCTGGGAGGTCGGCGATCTGGGAGGTCGTGATCTGGGAGGTCAGCGATCTGGGAGGTTCGCGCGCATTCTCGCCGCCTGGCCTCGTCACCGCACCGCCCTCCCCGGCGAGCGCTCGCCGGCTCTGCCTGGACTATAGGAAAGGGCTATAGCTCCGCGCGGGATTGCGTCTTGGACCTCGGTTCGCGAGGGCGCGAACATGTGTTCTGGGCATCGCCGCCCAGCCCTCGGCCGCTGCCGCCGGCCCTCGGCGGGAAGCTCGATCGGAGAGACATGCGCGACCCGAATCCTGGTGACGCCGCGAGCGTCACAGTTCTCGCCGGCGGACGGGTGATCGACCCGGCGAACGGTATCGACACGATCGCGGACGTGGTCTGCGCGGGCGGCCAGATCGTGGCCGTCGGCCCCGCCGCGGGCGCCGCGTACACGACACCACCGGCGGGGGCCCCGACGGGTGGCGGCGCGGCCGAGATCATCGACTGCGCCGGGCTCGTCGTCACTCCCGGCCTCATCGACCTGCACGTACACGCCTACCCCGGTCTCGGCGACTTCTGCGTGCACCCGGACCGGGCCGGCGTCGAGGTCGGCGTCCCGGTCGTGGTCGACGGCGGCACCTCGGGAGTGCGCACGCTCGGCATCTCCCGCGCGTTCGCGCAGAGCCCAGCGATACACACCCGCGTGCTCGCGTTCATGGACCCATGCCTGCTCTACCTGGCGACGAAGGACTTCATCGCCCACCGCCTCGAGATCGCCAACGACCCGCGCAACCTCGACCTGGACGCCGCCGCGGCGACCGTCGAGGAGCACAAGGACTACGTCATCGGCTTCAAGGTGCGGGCGACGACCACCGAGGACGACCGGGTCTCGCCGTTCCTCGAGGGCGCCAAGGCCATCGCCGGCGACCTGCCGATCATGATCCACCTGGGCAAGTACCCGTACACGAAGAGCCTGACGAACCTGGACGCGCTGGCGGCGCTGCGCCCCGGCGACATCGTCACGCACGCGTTCCGTGGCCACTCCGGCGCGCTCGTGAACGACGGGACGGCCGTCCACCCGGTGTTCGCCGAGGCCGCGGCGCGCGGGGTGCGCCTCGATGTGGGCCACTCGGGCTCGGACTTCCGGTTCGCCTCCGCGCGGGCGCTGCTCGACCTCGGCTACCCGCCGTACACGATCAGCACCGACCTCAACCTGTTCAACGAGGACGGCCCGGTCTACTCGCTGCCCGAGACGATGTCGAAGATCTGGTCGCTGGGCGTCCCGCTCGCGGACGTGATCGCGATGGCGACGGTGAACCCCGCCGCCTCGATCCGCCGCTCCGCGGAACTTGGCACCCTGGGCGTCGGTCGCGCGGCCGAGGTGAGCGTGCTGCGGGTCGAGGAAGGGCCGGCCGCGTTCTCCGACGGCTTCGAGACCATCGCGGGCGAGCGCCGGCTGGCCCCCGTCGGCTGCGTGCGCGGCGGTACCTGGATCGAGGCGACCGGGCCGTTCAGCGCCGCGGCCAGGGCGGCGGGCGACCCGGGCGCGGCGGCGAACGGGCTGCCACGCAGGCAGGCCGGCGTCGCCGCCGCGAGCGCGGCCGCCGAGTCTCTGACCTACCAGCAGACCTCGCCGTAGGAGGCAGTAGAGATGGCCTACGTCATCGGCGAGGCGTGCGTCGACGTCATGGACCGTTCCTGCGTCGACGACTGCCCGATCGACTGCATCTACACCGGTGAACGCAAGCTCTACATCCATCCCGAGGAATGCATCGACTGCGGCGCGTGCGCGCGCAGCTGCCCAGTGGACGCGATCACCTGGGACCGCGACCTCGACCCGGCCAGCCCGGACGCGACCCACCTCGCCGACGCGACGGCGTTCTTCTACCAGCCGCTCCCTGGCCGGTCCGCGCCGCTGCGCGAACCGGGCGGCGCCGCGGGCCTCGGCCCGGTGGGTATCGACACCGCCCTGGTCACGGCCATCCCGTCACGGACGGGTGCCGGCGCCCCGGGGAGCGGCTGAAGGCGCGGGGGGCTGAACGCGAGGACGGCGAGTGCCAGCGGACCGGGACGGCGTGCCGTCGAGGCGCCGATGGCAGATCCACAGCCCATCCGGGGCCGCCGGATCCGTGGACGTGGGCGGGGTCGTGGGCCGCGATGGCGTCACGGATGCCGGTGGGGTCACGGATGCCGGTGGGGTCACGGATGCCGGTGGGGTCACGGATGCCGGTGGGGTCACGGGCGCCGACTCGCCGGCCCCTGCGCGCGCCGGGGCGGGCCCACGCCGCGCCGGCGGATCGCAGGCGGGGAGCAGGAGGCTGACGGCGGTGCCGACACCGACCGCGGAGGAGATCCGAGCCTCGCCACCGGCCTGGGCGACGACGTCGCGCACCACCGCGAGGCCGAGGCCCGTGCCGGCGTCCTCCGGCTTGGTCGTGAAGAACGGCTCGAACGCCCGCGCCTGCGTCGCCGGCGTCATCCCGGTGCCGGTGTCGATCACCTGCAGGCTCACCAAACGCCGCCGGGGCATGTCGTCCACGTCCTGGACGCCGGCCGTGTCGGTGGCTCCCGCCGGCGGCAGGGAGGCCGCGACCGCCTCCGGCGAGCCGTCGAGTACGACGTTGCCGGCCGTCATCGTCAACGTGCCGCCGTGAGGCATCGCGTCGCGGGCGTTCATCGCCAGATTGATGATCGCCTGCTCCAGCCTCACCGGATCTGAGCACACGGGCCACAGGTCGTCGTCGACCTCGACACGGACATCGATCCGCTCACCGAGCGGGCGCCGCAGCATGCCGGCCGTCTCACGGACCACCGCGCGCAGATCGACGGCCCCGATCTCGGCCGGCTTACGACGCACGGCGGCCAGCAACTGGGCCGTGAGCTCGACCGCCCGCTCACCCGCGTGCTGGATCTGCGCCACGTCGCGGCGCATCGCCTCCCAGTCGACCGGGCCGGCCGGCCCGGCAGTCCCCGCCGGTCGCCCGGAGCGGCCGGCCGACGCCCCGGCGCCGCCGGGGGAGGAGGGGTGGGCGGCCGCGGCATCCCGGGCCGCCTGATCCGCCTCGGCGGCCGAGTCCAGCGCGTCGGCGACGAACACGGCGTAGTTCCTGATCACCGACAGCAGGTTGTTGACGTCGTGCGCCACGGCGCCGGCGAGCTGCCCAAGGTTCTCCAGCCGCCCCGGGTCGCCGCCGGGACGGGCGACGGAGAAAGGCGAACCATCCTGGCGGAGACCGACGCCGGTAAGTCCGGTGGGGACAATCGCGTCAACAGGCTGGCCGACCAGGTCATCGTCGGCATAGCCGAACAGCGCGGCGGCGCGAGCGTTCACCGCGGCAATCTTGCCATCCGCGCCCACCGCGACCGCTGGGTCGGGAACCGTCTCCAGCCAGCCACGAGCGGCGTAGTTGGTCTCGCTGTTCAGCGTCACCACCCCGATGTGGTCCTGGTCTACGCGGTCGACTCCGGCTGCTGCCCCCTCGGCCAGGTCCGGGCGATCCGCCACGTCCATCCCAGGGATATCCACTACCCCGGAACCTCTGTCGGAGCGTAGCGCGCCCGCTACGCCAGAGCGCGGGCTCGCGAACGACCATGGGCCGGTACCGCACTCCCGTGCTAGCCACGGAGCGTACCCAAGCACCGGAAAACTGCTCCTATTACAGGGACAACCCCCTGGAACCGCCTTCAATTATCCCTAATCTATCCCTAATCGCCACTAGCCCATCCGGGTGACGCGTCCGGCGCCACACCATGCCGGCGCCCGCGGCTCGGTTACCGGTCGCCGCTCTTGCCCGATTCACCTGGTCCCGCTGGTGATCCTGGGGACAACGGCCGCCGGGTGTGCGAAGGAAGATCATTTTCGCACACCCTTTGGCCCACTAGGAGGGCGCGGTTGCCGGGCCGCGGGGCACCGGAGTCGGCGCTCACGAGTCATCCTCAAGAAGAGTGTGGTGCTGGCACCACCGTGCCGGTGAGCCCACCGCCCTGTGCATCGGGTCACCAACAGGGCTGAATTAGCACCATGGAGCAGATCGGGGTTCTGCTGGCGGACGACAACTTGATCGTCCGCGCCGGGGTACGAGCATTGCTCGCCCGGGTGCCTGGGTTGACCGTGGTCGGCGTCGCCGCCGACCGCGACGAACTTGTCCAACTCGCCCGCACCCGCCGGCCGCGGGTCGTGGTAACGGACATCCGTATGCCGCCAACCTTCTCGGACGAGGGGATCGAAGCGGCCCGCGAGATCCGCCAGCACGCGCCTGGGACCGGCGTGGTTCTGCTCTCCCAGTACGACGAGCCGGAGTACGCGGTCGGTCTGCTGGCGGGTGCCGACGCCGGTGGCTGTGCCTACCTGCTCAAGGAGCGCCTGGCCGACCCGGAGATTCTGGTGCGGGCCATCCGAGAGGTGGCGGCCGGTTCGTCGATGCTCGACCCGGAGATCGTCGCCGCCGTTCTCAGCCCGGTCCGCGACGCGAGCGATCTCAGCGAGGATCAGGCACAGCTCCTGCGCGATGTCGCCGAGGGCCGGTCGATCCGGGCGATCGCCGAGCGCCGTGGCGACACCCCGGAGGCGGTGAACACCGCGATCGACGCGACGCTGCTCCGCCTGGCCCAGGGGGCCAGCAACGGCCGGTCTGGGGCCCTGCGGCAGCTTCGGCTGCTGCATGCCGCGATCGTGCGCCGCGAGGAGCAGGGCGAGGCGCTGTCACGGCTCCTGCCCGGCGGCCTCGCCGAGAAGCTGCGGTCCGATGCCGGCGCCGGCCAGCGCACCGAACGCCTCGTGGTCACCGTGCTGATGTCGGACATCCGCGGCTACACCTCGATCGCCGAGCGGACGGACCCCATGGTGCTGGCGGGCCTCCTCGACGCGCACCGTCGCGAGATGAACGCGGCGATCCTCAATGAGGGCGGCACCGTCCTGCAGTACGCCGGCGACGCCGTCATCGCCGTCTTCGGCGCTCCCTACCCGCAGGACGACCACCAGACCCGGGCCGCGCGGGCGGCGGTCGCGATGCACGCGCGGCAACGCGCTCTCAACGTCCGCTGGGAGCTGGAGGGGCTCGCGCCGTTCGGCCTGGGCGTCGGGGTGAGCACCGGCGAGGTCGCGGCGGCCCTGCTCGGCTCTGACGCGCGCCGCGAGTACACCCTGGTCGGCGACACGATGAACCTCGCGGCCCGGCTCCAGGCGTTCGCCGGCGCCGGCCAGACGGTCCTGTCGGAGCCGACCGCCAGCGCGCTGCGCGGCGAGTGCGGCGCCCGCCTCGTGCCCCTGCCCCCGATGACCGTGAAGGGCCGAGCGGGCTCCGTCGTGGCCTACCTGATGGACGCCCAGGCCCGTATCCCCAGCCAGGCCGCACCTGCGCCGCCGACGCCGGAGCCCATGCTGGCCCAGTCCCCATCCCACCGGCCGGTCCCTGCCCTGCCCCAGCCCACGGCACTCGCTGCGTTGACGGCCTGAGGCCGGTACCGGAAACGCCATCCCCTTTCGCCGCCGGGGAAGGGCGGCGCGGGAGGGGCGGGGGAAGGTCACGCGGGACGGCGTGGGGGAGTCAACGGCCGCCGGCGACGTCCAGGAGGCTGCCGACGACGTAGGAGGAGGTCTCGGGAAGGCAGAGCCAGAGGATCGCGGCGGCGACCTCGTCGGCCGTGCCGGCCCTGCCGACAGGGGCCGTGGAGCCGACCTCGGCTACCCGGCCCGGCTGGCCACCGCTGGCGTGGATCTCGGTGTCGATGATGCCGGGGCGGACCGCGTTGACCCGGATCCCCTCGGCCGCGACCTCCTTGGCGAGGCCGACGGTCATCGTGTCGATGGCGCCCTTGGAGGCCGCATAGTCGACGTACTCGCCGGAGCTGCCGAGCCGGGCGGCGGCCGACGACACGTTCACGATCGCGCCGCCGCTCCCACCGTGACGGGTGGACATCCGGCGGACGGCGGCGCCGGCGCACAGGAAGGCGCCGACGACGTTGACCGCCATCATCCGTTCCAGCCGTTCGAACGCCATCTCGTCGACGCGGGCCCGCCGGTCGACGATCCCGGCATTGTTGACGAGGGCGGTCACCGGCCCGAGCCGGTCGGCGGCGACGAACAGCGCCGTCACGTCATCGGCCGAGGCCACGTCCGCGCGCACCGCGACGGCGCGCGCTCCGGCCGTCTCGCAGGCGGCCAGCACCTCGGCCGCCGCCGCCTCGTCCGCCCGGTAGCTCAGGCACACGTCCCATCTGTGCCTCGCCAGCTCGACCGCGGTCACCGCGCCGATCCCCCTGCTGCCCCCGGTCACCACCGCCACACCGCGACGGCCCGTCTCCGATCCGGCTCCGGCCTCCACGCCAGCCCCCGCTCCCCCGTGCGCCGCCCACCCCCGGCGGAACGCCAGCTCTCACTCCAGAGCGCAGCCTCTCACCTCCCGAGCCGCGCGCCCGGCCGCGGAGAGCGGCGTCAGCTCGTCGGCGTCGGCGTGGGCTCCAGCGGGACCAGGCTGCCGCAGGTGAGCTTCGTGGCGACCTGGTACTGATGCTGGCTGAGTTTGGCCATGGCGAAGCAGGGCGGGGCCGTGGCGTGGTTGAGCGGCCACCGGCTCTCCGCGACGGTGTCCTGCACGTAGTAGGAGAAGTCGCCGCTGTTGAGCTTCTTCAGGAACGAGTCGGCGGTCAGGTCGCGGCCGGTCGCCGTCAGCGCCGCGACGAACATGTCGGCCGACCAGTAGCCGGCCATCGCCGGCAGGGTGAGCGGCTGGTCGGGGGCGTACTTCGCGAAGTCGGCCTTCAGCTGCCGGATCGCCGGCGTGTCGGTCTCCGGAACGGCGAACTGGAGCAGCGTGTGCGCGCCGTCGAGCGCGTCGAGGCCGGCCAGCCGCGGGTCGTAGCCGACGGCGTTGAGCGTGTCGCCCTTGTACCCGTTGGCCTTGAGCGCCTCGGTCACCTTGGTGGTCGACTCGAAGTCGCCGGGGAAGATGACCAGGTCCGGCGGCGCGCCCTTGTTCGACGTCATGATGTCGCCCACGATCGCGGTCGCGTCGTTCAGGCCGGACAGCGGGATCGGCGACTTGTCATAGGACACGGGAATGCCGGCGAGCCGGATGCCGCGCTCCACGGCGTCGACGCCCGCGCGCGAGGCGTCCGTGTCCAGCCCGACGACGGCGACGGCCTTCGTCTTCGCCTGTTCCACCGGGCCGAGCACCGAGGTCGCCATCAGGCCCCAGGTGGTCGCGTCGACCTTCGGCCGGTCGGGCAGCAGGCAGCCGGTGATGCCGAAGCCGTTCGCGGTGTCGCAGAAGCCGCCGCCAATGCCCCAGCCGAAGAAGGGCACCCGCTGCGAGCAGAAGACGTCGAGGAAGTTCGAGAACACCGTCGCCACCGGGACGACGGCGAAGACCTGGTCCTGCTCGACCAGCGCGTGCGCCTGCTGGCCGTTGCGCGCCGGGTCCAGCGCGTCGTCCTTGACGCCGATGAAGTCGATCGTGCGCCCGGCGACGCCGCCGGCGGCGTTCGCTCGCTGGAAGCGCACCTTGGCGCCGACATCGACACCGGCCATCGAACTGGTGGCCGGGCTGGTGATGACGGCGAGCCCGCCGACCTTGACCGAGGTGTCGGTGATCCCCCGGGTCGGGTTGGTCGCGGCGCCGGCGCACTGCAGCGAGGAGGCGTCGACGCTGAAGCCGTTCGCGTCCCAGCCCTTCGGCGGGCCAGGGGTGAAGTCGGCGAGGTTGACGGTCCGTCCAGGGTCGCCGGAGCCGCCCGACCCGCCACCGCCGCACGCGCTGGCCGCTGCCAGCGCCACCGCAACCATGGCCACCGCGGCCGTCCGAACAGGTCGCATCGACCGCCCCTTCGTGGGACTTCCCAAGACACCCCCGCCCCCACGGCCGCCTTCGGCCACCCGCGCGCGGGCCAACCGCCCGAATGCTGCCAATCGAAGGAAGCTCGAAAAACTTCTACTCGTGGTGACATATGTCGCTAAATCCGCAATGCGCACCTATCTCGTCACGGAGAGCGATGGAACTCGCGGAAGCTCGAAGGTCCTTGGACCCAGCCAGCCAGGGTCCTTAGACCACCCTCTGGACGGATCCCTCGCGACTGAGGCGCCCGGATGCGGGTATGGACACAAGGAACGAGACGCACTTCACTTGCCCTTACACTTGCCTATGAAGTGCGTCACAATCGAGCTCAGTCAGATCGGACGGCGTACCCCTGAGGAGGGGCCGTGGAACAGGCGCAGGACCGAGCGGTCGCGACCGCGGTCGGGTCCGGTAGCTGTGTGATCGTCGGTCTGCGCGCGGGTGACCCCGGCGAGCTCGCGGATGTCCTGCTAGCAGCCGAACTCGCGGCGCGGACCGGCTCGAAGCTGGTGGTCGTCGCGGAACGCGACCGGTGGGCCCGGTTCGCCCGCTGGACGTCCGGCATGTACTGCGCCTTCGGGATGGACGGTGTGGCGCAGGCGTCGCACACCGCGGAGCGCGCCGTCCAGGACGACCTCTACGAGCGGGTCTCGGGAGTGGTCAGCCTGGTCCCGGTCGAGTGGACGCTGCTGTGGGCGTCCGGCTCGGCCGCTCGGGCGGCCGTCCGCTACGCCCGCCGCAACCCGACCGTCTTAGTCATGTTCCGTCCGTCCCCGGGCAGCAAGGCGGCGCGCTAGGACGGGGCGAGGACGCTCCGCGACCCGGCCCCGCCTCTGCCTGCTGACGCGGGGGCATCTGGGCTAGACGTGCGGGAGGACTTCGGCGGCTAGTAGGGCGATGTGGTCAAGGTCGTCCATGTCGAGGATCTGCAGGTAGACGCGGTCTGCGCCGATCTTGGCGTAGGCACCGATCTTCTCGACCAGCTCCGCCGGGGTGCCGGCGAGGCCGCTCTCCCGCAGCTCCGGCACCTGCCGGCCGACCGCCTCGACGCGCCGGGTGAGCTCGGCCTCATCCCGCCCACAGCAGGTCGTCAGCGCCACCGACCGCTTCATGCCGCCCGGGTCGCGGCCGAGCTCCTCGCAGGCCTTCCTGGTCTGATCAAACAGCCGGGAAGCGTCCGCCACGGGCTGGAACGCCGCGTTGTACTCGTCGGCGTACCTGGCGGCCAGCCGCGGCGTGCGCACCGGCCCGAACCCGCCGATGATGATCGGCGGCCGCGGCCGCTGGGCCGGCTTAGGCAGCCCCGGGCTGTCGGTGACCGAGTAGTACCGGCCCTCGTAGCCGAAGGTCTCGCCGGCCGGGGCCGCCCACAGACCGGTGATGATCTCCAACTGTTCGGTAAGCCGGTCGAACCGCTCGCCGATCGGCGGGAAGGGGATCGCGTACGCCTGGTGCTCGGCCTCGAACCAGCCGGCGCCGAGGCCGAGCTCGACGCGCCCGCCGCTCATCTCGTCGACCTGGGCGACGGAGATCGCGAGCGGGCCCGGGTAGCGGAACGTGGCGCTGGTCAGCAGCGTGCCCAGCCGGATGCGGCTGGTCTGGACGGCGAGCCCGGCGAGCGTCACCCAGGAGTCGGTGGGCCCAGGGCCCGGGTCCCCGCCGCCGATCCGCAGGAAGTGATCAGAGCGGAAGAAGGCGTCGAACCCGCCCTCCTCCGTGGCCCGCGCGACGCCCAGCTGCTGGGCATAGGTGTTGCCCTGCTGCGGCTCGACAAAGATCCGAAGGTCCATGTCTTCCTGCCTACCACCGCCGGCGGACGCGCGGGTGTCTGGGAGCCCGTTCTTTTCGCAACGTGACGAGGGCCGCTGGCGGCAGGTCCGCCATGGTGTGCGGCGGCAGGGAGGCCGGGACGTGCGCGCGGCGGCCGCGCGACACGGCGCGGACGCATGACAGAGAGCCCGGAGGCGGCAAAGCTGACCGACTGTGCGTGGTCAGCGGTATGCGGAAGATGTATTCCGATTGATGTTCGCGCTCGCCATGGCGACGCTCGTCGCCGCCGCGGCGAGCGGCTGCTCGAGCGACGGCGAGGCCGGCGCCGCCACGGTCACCCATGCCGCCGGCACCAGCGGCATGGGCACGATGACCATGCCGGCCGGCACGACGATGCCGCCGGCGAGCACCTTGGCGTCCACTCCGGCCACGGGGGCCGGCGGGCGCGGCGTCTACGCCCACACCGGCGCCGGCGACCTGAGCCCCAAGGTCGCCGGCCAGCGCTCGCTCGTCTATGTGCCCAACAGCGACGGCGACTCGGTGACGGTCATCGACCCGAAGACGTTCAAGGTCATCGACGAGTTCACGACGGGCGCCAAGCCGCAGCACGTCGTGCCGTCGTGGGACCTGTCGACGCTGTACGCCACGAACAACACCGGTAACAGCCTCACGCCGATCGACCCGGTCACCGGGAGGGTCAAGGGCTCGAACATTCCCGTCGCCGACCCGTACAACATCAGGGTGCCGTCAAAGTCCCTTTTCGCTGATCAGGCCGATGATCTGGAGGACGCGTTCGGGCTGGCGGGCGGTGGCTCGCAGGGCTTTGGCGATG
>NZ_MBLO01000029.1 GCF_001854805.1 Pseudofrankia coriaricola | reverse complement strand
TCAAGCAGATCCAGGACTACATCGCCTACTGGAACGCCGACGCGGAGCCGTTCGTCTGGACCGCGACCGCCGACGAGATCCTCGCCAAGGTCAAACTGGTCCAGACCAACATCAAGAAGTTGGTCGACAACAATGGTAAATAAAGGAAGCGGAATCACGAGGCACTAGGACGATGCAAGGCCCGCGCCGCCGCCCGAGAACGGACTACCCCCGACGCGGGCATCCCAGATCTTCTCGTACAACCATCGAGTTCAAGGAAGGCTGGACCTATGGAAACACAGACATACCTCGAGCCAATGCCCTACGGCTGGCCAAAAGTAGCGGTGACTGTCGCCGACGTCGACGCCGCCCACGACGAGCTCATCCAACGGGCGTTCCCTGCCTTCGGACCGCCTAGCACCACGGGCAAATCGACGATAACTATCGGCCTTGATCCTCACGGAACGCCGATCCGGCTCCACCATTTATTCGGGGGACAGGGACGCGTCGCGGACCTCTTTGATGACGCCGAAGGAGTCGTGGCATGAGGTCGCCAGTCAGGCGTCGATTAGTGAGAGCGGCGGCGCTCGCGATGAGCGCTGGCGGTCTGGCCGCCTCACTGGTCGCCTGCGGTGAGCGACCGGGTGCGGAGGGGGCGGGTGGGGCGTGTTCGGCGACGGTGCCTGGCATCACGCCCACCGAGGTCAAGGCCGGGATGGTCTGGAGTGACACCGGGCCGGCGGCGGTAACCATGCGGTCCTTCCGGGCCGGTGCGGACGCCCGCTTCCATGCCGCCAACGAGGAGGATGGCGGCGTCTACGGGCGCAAGGTCGTCTACGCCTGGCGGGACGACCAGGGGGACCAGCAGCTCAACCTGAGCGCGGTCCAGGAGCTCCTCGACCAGGAGAAGATCTTCGGGCTCATCTACTCGCCGGGCGCCGGCACCCAGTCGGCCAAGCTCCTGCAGCAGCGCAACATCCCCGTCACGGGCCTGGGGAGCGACCCGGTCTGGCTGGGGATGAACAACATGTTCTCGTGGGTGTACCTCGGGGACGGTTCCAGCACGACCTGGGGTAAGTACGTCCACGACCAGGGCGGCACCCGCGCGGGCGTCTTCGCGATCGACGCGAACGCCACGAACGGGGACTTCACCCAGCAGATCGTGGCGAGCCTGAAGGCGAACGACGTCCAGGTCGTGAAGACCTTCTACATCGGTGAGATCACCAGCTGGCACACCGTCGCCCAGCAGATCAAGGCCAACAACATCGACGCCCTCGCGGGCGTCCTGCTCCCGGACGCGGCCGCGAAGCTGCTCCCCGAGCTCGCCAAGATCGGCGTCACCGTCGGTGGCAGCCTCAAGGTCGCCCTGATGCCTCTAGGCTACGACAGTAGCAATCTCACCCAGTTCGGCCCTGCGCTCGCCGGTGCCTCCATCTTCACCTCCATCCAGCCCTTCGAGCTGAACACCCCCGGCCAGCAGAAGTTCAAGCAGGCGATGAGCGACTACGCCCCAGAGATCCAGCCACCGACCCAGGACCTCGCCGTCGACGGCTGGATCTCCGCCGACCTGTTCATCCGCGGCCTCGAAGTCGCTGGAAAATGCCCGACCCGGGAGTCCTTCATCTCCGGACTGCGTGCCGTCAAGGACTACGACGGCGCCGGCATGACCCCCGACACCAGCATCGACCTGTCCACGAACTTCCGCCAGACCTCGACCTGCAACTACGCCATCAAGATCAGCCTCGACGGATCCAGGTTCCAGCCGACCAGTAACACGGCGATATGCGGCGACGTCATCAGCCCGGAGCAGATGGCTGCCCTGAACCAGCAGCCCTGACGGGCTCGCGACGATGCGTCTGACGCCATGCGAAATTCAGACGGTTGCGTCGTCGCTGCATGCGGGCGTCGAAGGTCCTCGCGAATATCGCAGTACGCGATCGGGACCTGATCGCTCACTGGTGGGTGGGGTGCACCCGACGTTTGATGATCGGCTCCGGGTAACTCGTGAGGTTTACGCCGGGTTCTGCGAGAGCCGGGGGTGTGACCGCCCCCGGCTACTCATCTGGGTCGTCCACGGCCCGTTCGGGTGATTGGTGACTCCGAGCAAGTGGACGTCGCGGGTACCGACCTCCAGAGCGAAGAAGCAGTACAGGCGCCGCAGGGTCACGGCCCGGTCGTCAGGTAGTGGGGCGCATTGCTGCTGGTAGCAGATCCTGGCCCGAGTACGTGAACGCGACCGCGTCTCTGGCAGCCGGGATCCGACTCCCGAGGCGGGCATCCTCGATAGTCAGAGCGTGCACGCCACCGATCGGAGCGGGTCGACCTGCAGGCATACCTGCGCTGGCGCAACACCCACGCCCGCCACCCCGGTGTCCTGGCCGCTCAACGACGCGAACGCGCCCGGGTCCGCAGCGAACACCACCAACGCTTCGGGCCACCCCCGACCACACGCCGCCTGACACCACCGGGTCGTCCATATCGCTCCACGTCGACCTGCCAGGGTAAGCGCGCGCCAGGCGCACGCTTACCCTGGCACCTCAAACCCAGCCGCACGCGCCGGGCGGCGACGATTTCCAGATCACGTCGTGAAAGTGGGTGAACCAGCCACCAGCGTCCATCCGCGAACTCGCGTAACAGCAAGATCATATCGGTGTTGCACCGACTACTCCGCCCACCAAAGATCCAACAAGTCGAACCGTCGAGCCAACGTTCGTCCATGTCTGTTCTCTTCAGCGCTCGCGGAGGAACCGGCTGGTCACACCGTCGAGGAAGATGGCCATGCCGTCGGTGAAGACGTCGTCCCCGGACGCGGCCATGAAGGTCGTCCCGGCCGCGCGAAGCGCCGCGAACTCGTCGGCGGGGAGGCTGTCGAGAAGCTGGCTGAATCCGGCGGTCCCTGCCGCTCCGATCGAGCTTCGGYCGGCGTTGCTGCGTTGGATGCTGGTGGCGCCCACCACGAAATCGATCATCGCGGTGGTCGCCGAGGTCGCTTGCTTGTCGGTGAGTCCGGCATCGAGGAACAGCGCGAGCGCGGAGTCGATAACGCGGAGCATGTTCGGTCCGAGGGCCGGCTTGCCTCGCGTCACTGACGAGGGCAGCGGCTGGTCGAGCATGACCCGCCGCATCTCGCGCATCAGCGCCTCGATGTCGGTGCGCCAGCCCCGGCCGGTGCGATCAAGCCGGACATCGCCCATGGTGTGGTCGACGATGAGCACGATCAGCTCATCGAGGCTGGCGATGTGCCGATAGAGGGATGCGCCGCCGGTACCGAGCCGGTCGGCGACGGCGCGCACTGTCAGAGCCTCGAGTCCGCGCTCCTGTACGACCTCCACCGCAGCGGCGACGATACGTTCGACCGACAAGCCGCCCGTGCGCGGCCTGCGCCTGCCGGTTGCCGCGGCGCGCTCCGCCCACCAGTAAGCCGACCCGGGCGCGGGCGGCGCCGTCTCGCGCTCATGCGCCGGGGTCTCGGAACCGTCGGTCTCCGCGGTCACTTGCCGTTCCACCAGCTCATAAAACACCACCTTGACAGTAGGCGAACGAGGTTCGCATACTGTGCCGACCGAGATGCGAACGACGTTCGCGTGGAAGGTAGGCGCATGCGGCCGCGACTCCTGAGCCGATTACCGGTCGTCGTGCGCGTCAGTGCGGTCCTCGCCGCCGGCCCGGGCATCTGGTCCGACATCAGCGGCGGATGTCTGCGCCCCGCGCGCAACCATCCCCACCAGGTGGCCGCCCGGTTGGGCCTCGACCTGACCGACGTGACCTGTGGCGGCGCCACGACAGCCAACCTGCTCTGCACACCGCAAGGTGACCATCCACCGCAGCCAGATGCCGACACCGCCGACACCCGGCTCATAACGATTGAGGCGGGCAGCGGCGACCTCGGCTACGGCGTCGCCACGCTGCTCAGCATGAACGCGGCCCGGACGGGCCAGCCACGCACAGGGCTGCCCAGTACCGGGCAGACAGCCCAGGCAGCGGCATCCCTGCGCGCCGATCGTGTCCGGGCTCCTCGGGACCGTCGGCCCCGCCGAACGCGCTGGTGCACCTTGTCGGCTACCCACGCCTGCGCCCGGACCCGCCAGCCTCCTGCGCCGGCAACGTCAACAGCATCCACGACAGCGAGCAGCTCGCCGCGGTGGGGACCGCGATCGAGGAGACCTTCAGCCTGGCGCCGAATGCCCGTTGCCGCTCGTCGATGTCGATACCTCAAGCGCCGGACACGACGTGTGCGCCGCCCCGGCGGTCCGCTGGGTGGACGGCTCCGACGCAAACCGGGCATCGGCCACCAGCCGAACACGAACGCCATGACAGCAGTCGCCGCGCTGGTGCTGGGCATTGGCTGGCCGCGACCGCGAGACAACGCGGCCGGCCAGGCAGGTCGTGAACCAGCACATTTCGGCAGCGGCGAGACAGGGATGGAGTGCGCAAAGGGCGGCGTCGAAACCCCACAAGACCGGTCTGGCTCACGGCGTACCCGGTGGCGGTAGGCGCCGAAAAGACGTCGCCCGCGAGATGGATTGCTTCTCCGGTGAGAAGGGGTGAGTCCTGTGATTAAAGCCTGAGGTAAACGTTCCTGGTGGAATCTTATCGATGTCTGCCGCGGTTCCGTTCCTTGTCGCTGTGGGGAGCGCTAGTTGTCGTGGTCGAATTGGAGAGTCGGGAGAGGTGTGGGGAATGGGTATGAAATGCGGATGGACGAGACGGGCCCCGCGAGGTCTGATAGTGGTTACGGCAACCGCCCTACTATTACTCGGGGCGGCCTCTACGGTCGCCGCGCAGGCTAGTGCCAGCGCCCCGGCTTCGGCGAGTCCCGTAGTGGCGAGCCCAACTGTCACCGGACCGGTGACAGGCGGAAACGGCGCCACGGTGCTGCGGGGAACGACGATCGACCTGGCGAGCGTGGGATACACGCAATCGGAATTCTTCCTGTCCGGGAACGCGACATCCTATGCGCCGACGGCAGCGCTCGGCTCCGACGGGCGCTGGCAGGTGGCGCCGGCGAGTGCAGCTCCATACACCACCCGGATCGTGGTGTATCGGCCAGCCAACCCGGCCCGATTTAACGGGTCCGTCATCGTGGAATGGCTGAACGTCACCGGCGGGTCGGACGTGGCTGTGGACTGGACCTACACTCACAACGAGCTGATCCGCGATGGCTTCGCCTGGGTCGGCGTCTCCGCCCAGGCTGTGGGAGTGGCCGCCAACAAGACCACGGACCCGGTTCGCTACGCAGCCTTGTCCCATCCTGGCGACAGCTACTCATACGACATCTTCTCTCAGGCTGGCCAGGCCATATTGGACTCCGCGCCCACGATCCTCGGCCAGCGTCGCCCTCGCGCCATGCTCGCCGAAGGGGAGTCGCAGTCCGCGTCCCGCCTCACCGCCTACGTCAATGCGATTCAACCCCTCGCGCATGTGTACAACGGTTTCCTTCTGCACAGCCGGGCAGGCGGCAGCGCGGCACTTTCGCAGGCACCCCAGCCCGACGTCCAGGCCCCTCAGGTCGTCCACCTCCGCCCGGACCTAGGCGTGCCGGTGCTTACCGTGCAGACGGAGACTGACCTGATGCTGCTCGGTTACCTGGCGGCCAGACAGCCTGACTCCCCGGGGATCCGACTCTGGGAGATGGCCGGCACGTCGCACGGCGACAACTACACCCTTACCGTCGGCCCTGGCGACAACGGCAGCGGAGCGGCCGGCTTGCAGCAGCTAAACTCCATGCTCAACCCACCAACCGGCACAACCGGCTTCACCTGCGACACACCGATCAACACCGGCCCGATGCACTACGTCATGGACGGCGCCCAGTACGCACTGAACCGCTGGGTAACCGCAGGAGTCGCTCCCGCCGTGGCGCCCCGCCTGCAGGTGACCACATCTGGTTCCGCACCCGCCTTCGTCCTCGACGCCAATGGCAACGTCAAGGGTGGCGTCCGCACGCCCGCCGTCGACGTGCCGGTCGCGACCCTGTCCGGGCTCGGCCAGCCCGGGGCGAGCTTCTGCCGCCTGTTCGGCACGACCGTCCCCTTCGACGCCGTGAAGCTGGAAGCCCTGTATCCCACCCACGTGCATTTCGTCGAGCGCTGGGCGGCCGCTACCGGATCTGCTGTTTTCGCGGGCTTTATCCGCCCGGCCGACGCGGCTGAGCTTGTCACAGCAGCCGCCAGATCCAGCATCGGCGGCTAACCTCGGCTATTCGTGTGCCCAGCAGACAGCGGGAGGTGACGCCGTGTGAGCGGCCGAGTCTTGTTGATCTAGCTGAACGGTGGGAACCGGGAACGGGAAAGTGCCTCTGGCCTGGGACGATTCGGGTGTCTGAAGCCCGGGCGTCTACAGATCAGAGGCACTTTCCAGGTGAGGTCTACGGGCTGGTCGAAAGGGCTGTCGGTCGAGGTCGGCGGCCGTGATGTTGTCTCGCACGTCGGGACTGTGGGTGAGTCGCCGAGGGGAGTCTCACCCCTCGGCGCTCGTAGATCCGGACGTGAGGTAGGGTAGGCTGCCGGCGAGGTACCAGTTGACCTGGCCCTTTTCCGACGGCCCCCCTCCGAACCAGCCGTGCCCGCTTTCCGTAGCAGCTGGCTCTCCAGTGCTTATCGCGGTCTGCGTGTGGGACGTCCGGCGTGGATGTCCTCGTGGCAGCTGCGGCAGACGACGAGGGTCTTGCGGTGGCGGGAGGCCATCCGCGTAACCCATTCGGGTTGCTGTTTCCGCCCCTTGGGGTTTGAGGTCTTTGAGCGCCTGATGTGGTGCACTTCGACCTGTTCCGTGGAGCCGCATAGTTCGCAGACCTCGGCCAGGAGCCGTTGAACAAGCTCCGACCGGTTTCCGTTCCAGATGCGTGGCGGATTGTCGTCGAGGGGCCGTGGCGTGGTGTCCCGTGCCAGGCTGATGCCGCCCCATTGCGCCACCAGCAGCGGTCGTCCGCCATCGAGGCCCACGGTGACCTGAAGGCCACGRCGTGGACCGTGCTCGGTGTCGAGTACGGCTCGGTAACGGCGGTAGACCTTCGGGACCGTGATCCGGTACTTGCGGGCCAGGGTCTTGGTCAGCGACCGTTCCGTGACGTACCTCAGGTAGCCGAGCCGATGACGGTTGAACGCCAACMGGTAGTACTCCGCGACACCCCGGAACTCGGCCTGGAACTGTGCGACGATACTGAAATCAGTATTGACGGTACGATCGCTCGGCTGGGTGGGCGGGGCCGTTCCAGGGGTGTCGGGGCGCCCGCTTCGCCTTCAGCCCGGGGATCGTGGCCGGCCCTCGCTCCCGTTCGCCGGCCGACGCACCCGCGTGGGTGTGTTGGGCCTGACCGACTCTCGAAAGCGCCCGTTCGGGACGGTCACCGGCGCGTGCGGGCGAGGACGCGAGTGAGCCAGCGTTCACGTGCCGTGAAGGCGTCGGTGGCGAGCGCGGAGTCGGGTGCCATGTCCTCGAAGCCGTGGAAGCCACCGGGCCAGATGTGCAGTTCGGCGTCGCCACCGCTGGCCCAGATGGTGGAGGCGAAGGCGACGTCCTCGTCGCGGAAGAGGTCGACGGAGCCGACGTCGATGAAGGTCGGGGGGAGGCCGGACAGGTCGGTCGCGCGGCCGGGAGCGGCGTAGCTGGAGACGCCGTCGGCGCCGACGCGATCTCCGAGCAGCATGCGCCAGCCGGTCTGGTTGCTGGTCCGGCTCCATAGAAGGTCGCCCGTGAGGTGGGACGACGGGGTCTGCATGCGGTCATCGAGCATCGGGCTCAGCAGCAGGAGCCCGGCGAGGCCAGGCCCACCCTGGTCGCGGACGCGTAGGGCCGTCGCGGCGGCCAGGCCGCCACCTGCGCTGCTGCCAGCGAGGATCAACGCGCCTGGGTCGATCCCCAACTGGTCGGCCTGCTCGGCGGCCCAGAGCAACGCGGCGTAGCAGTCGTCGACGGGCGCGGGGTAGGGGTGCTCGGGAGCGAGTCGGTACTCGACGGAGACGACAGTCGCGCCGGCGGCCGTGGCGAGCCGGAGTGCGGGCAGCGCGCTGAAGCGGTCCCCGTAGGCCATCCCACCACCGTGTATCCAGAAGATTCCTGGGCCCACGCCGGCATGATCTGGGGGTGTGAAGACGGACAGAACGATTTGTGATTCGGGGCCGGTGATCGCGCGTTCCTGTTCGGTGAACGGGAACAGTTTGAGAAGATAGTCCCGGCCCGGGACGTTGAAGGCGCGAGAAATCGGAAGGGTCTCTTCGGTCAGCTCCGACGGGACCCCGCCGAAATAGCGGTCGAGGATGTCGCGCCATACGGCTGCGCAGTCGGCGTCCATGGGTGGCGCCGGGTAGCCTGCCGTGCTCATTCGAACCTCACAGTCCTGTACGTGGCGAGCGAGATGCCGGCCGTGGGGCTGGATCGGTTGGCCGCACGACGGCAGTACGTTCCGATGAGGGCGTCGGCGGCTACGGCCGGGATGAGGCGACGGCATTGCGTGCCGGCGGCGTCACGACCTCGGACGCCGGACGAGGGTCGGGGCCGGTGAGGTCGCGGCTGGTGTCCCGTTCGAGCAGGCGGTCGGCGAGCAGGGCTAGGTCGTAGGACTGGCGGGCCAGCCAGAACCGCAGGAAGCCGGTCAGCGAGTAGCGCAGGAAGATCCCGGAGCCGATGACGGCGGAGGTCACCCCGGCCAGGCCGAGGGTGATCGCATCCCGTTGGACCAGCGGATCCCGGGTGCCGTGCGAGAGCGCGTAGGCCGACACGGCCAGAACCGCCCCGGCCAGCATCAGCAGGAAGCCGAGGCGCAGCCACAGGCGAGGGCGCCCGGCGGCGGGGTCGGCGATCTTTCGACTGGCGGGTCCGAGGGTTCAGACGGCGATGGGTAGCTTCTCGTAGCCGCGCACGGTGCTGGTGTGGAGGCGGACGGCGTCGTCGTGGTTGACCTCCCAGGTCGGGAAGCGCTTGAGGGTTTCCTCGATCGCTATACGGCTTTCCAGGCGTGCGAGGCCGGCGCCGAGGCAGAAGTGGATGCCGTGGCCGAAGGCGACGTGGCTGTCGAAGCCGCGGTGGATGTCGTAGGCGTCGGGGTCGGCGTATTTACGGTCGTCGCGGCCGGCGGAGGCGGTCAGCAGGAGGACCTTGGACTTGGCCGGGATCGTGATCCCGTGCAGTTCGACGTCGCGGGTGGTGACCCGTCCCTGGACGGGTGAGGGCGCCTCGTAGCGCAGGGTCTCCTCGACGGCGTTCCTGGTTAGGGACGGGTCGGCGGCCAGCTCGGCCCGCTGGTCGGGGTGGGCGGCGAGGATGTCGGCGGCCCAGCCGAGGAGGCGGGCGACGGTCTCGGTGCCGGCGGCGGTGAGCAGGGTGGTGAAGTCGGTGGCTTCCCGCGTCGAGATCCGGCGGGTGCCGCCGTCGGCGGCGCGGACCTCGGCCTGGACGAGGGCGGTCATCAGGTCGTCGCGAGGTGCGGCGCGGCGGGCTTCGATCTGCTCGGTGAAGTACTCGTGCAGCTTCCTGGCGGCGGCGAGGGCGATCTCGTTGGCCATCCCGGCGGTCTCGTCGTGGTAGAAGGTTCCGTCGATCATGTGGCGGACCTCTTCGCGGTCCTGCGGGTCGACCCCGATGAGCCGGGAGATGACGATGGAAGGCAGCTGCGCGGCGAAGTCCTGCACGTAGTCGAACCCGTCGCCGCCGACGTGCGGGTCGAGCAGCTGCGCGCAGGTCTCGCGGATGGCACCTTCCAGGCCGCCGACTCGGCGCGGGGTGAAGGCCCGGGAGACCAGTACCCGCAGGGTCGTGTGGGTCGGCGGATCCATGAAGATCATCTGCCCGGTGTCCCAGGGCTCCGGGGTCATCATCTCCAGCACCGTGCCGTAGCGGGAGCTGTAGGTGACGGGGTCGAGGTGGGCCTCGTCCACGTCGGCGAACCGCGACAACGCGTAGAAGTCGAACTTCTCGTTCCGGTAGACGGGCTGTTCGTCTCTCATCCGCCGCCACAGCGGGTGTGGATCGAGGTCGATCTGCTTGTCGTACGGATCCCAGTACAGATCCTCGGTCATGCTGGCCTTCCTTCGCCTGCCGCGGTCACGGCACGGACGGGATGGAGATGATTCGGTAGGACGCCAGGGGTGCGAGTGCGGCCCAGGCGCGGCTTCGGCCGTGGCGGACCGTGGCTCAGACGGGCTGACGCTCGGCGTAGCGCCGGGCCCATTCGCGCCGGGAGGTGACGGCGGTGTCGACGTCGGCTGCCTGGGCCCGCAGGGCGCCGACCGTTGCCTTCTCTTTCGGGACTACGGCGAACGGGTTCCAGTTGAAGAAGCGGCTGGCGTTCTCCCAGGTGATCTGGTTGATGTCGGCGTCGTCGGCGCCGACGTTGTTCAGCTCACCTAGGACGAACTCGGGGGCGTTGGGCCAGATCGAGTCGGCGTGCGGGTAGTCGCACTCCCAGGCGATGATGTCGATTCCGATCTCGTGGCGGAGCCGGAGCGACGTTGGGTCGGTGACGTAGCAGGCCAGCGAGTGGTCGCGGAACACCTCGGACGGCAGCTTGCCGCCGAAGTCGCGGCGCAGCCAGCGCTGGTTGGTGTAGTGCCGGTCGCAGCGGTCCAGGTAGAACGGGATCCAGCCGATCCCGCCCTCGGAGTAGGCGAGCTTCAGGTCGGGATAGCTGCGCATCGCCGGGCCCCACAGCAGGTCCTGCACCGCGATCGAGGAGATCTGGCAGGCCAGGATGATCAGGTTGTCGATCGGGGCGTCCGGGGCGCCCTTGATGGCGCCGAAGCCCGTGCCGATGTGCAGGCACATCACGACACCGGTCTCCGAGAGCGCTTCGAACACCGGGCCCCAGTAGATCAGGTCGTGGTAGCTGGGCAGCCCCTCGAGGTGGGGTAGCTCCGGCATGGTGACAGCTCGGGCGCCCTTGGCCGCGACGCGGTGGATCTCGTCGACCATCAGCTGCGGGTCCCAGGTCGGCAGCAGCGCGAGTGGGATGAACCGGCCTGGGTAGGTGCCGGCCCATTCGTCGATGTGCCAGTCGTTGTACGCCCGGATCATGATGACGGTGAGGTCGGTCTTGTGGTGGTTGAGGTGACCGGCGCTGAATCCGGCGAACGTCGGGAAGCACATCGAGGCGAGGATCCCGTTGCGGTCCATGTCCCGAACGCGCTCGTGGATGTCGTACACGCCCGGGCGCATCTCGGCGAAGCCGGCCGGGTCGCGGCCCCATTCCTCGGCCGGCCAGGAGACCACCGCGTTCAGCCCACTGACCCCGACCGTCTTTCCCTGATAGACCCACCGGTCCACACCGCCGGAGTCGGTGACCACGTGCGGCGCCTCGTCGGCCCACTTCGCCGGAACGGTGTTCCTGAACATGTCCGGCGGTTCGACCACGTGATCGTCGATACTGACCAGGACCATCTCGTCGACGTTCATGTCCCTCCTCGGCTTTTGTGAGATCATTTCCCGCGCGGCTGGCCGCATTGCCTCGGTCTCGCCTACCAGGCGAAACCGCTGGTCACATCTTCCGGAAGTCCCAGCTGGTGATTTTCTCTGGCACTAGGCGCAACCAGCCGTGGCGACCGTCGTAATGTTTCTCATCGCGGCCGGTGTACTTGCGGGCGTGCAGCAGCTCCACGGTCTCGAGCGCGGGCTCCGGGATACCCGTCCGAGGAATCTCGCCCACGCTCTCGAAGCGGCCGCGCAGTTCCACGCCGTGCAGTTCTCTGAACTCGTGGCCGCCGTCCACCAGAACGGCGGCCTGTGGGTCCCGCTCGATGTCGGTCCATCGCTGGCTCTTCACGAGCGAGCTGACCCACAGAGCCGTGCCGTCCCAGACGAACCACAGCGGCGTCAGGTGCGGACCTGTCGGGGAAGACGTCGCGACCCGGCACGTTCTTTCTGCCGTGAGAAAGGCATCGACCTCCTCCGGGCTCATCGCGATCTTCCTGCCCCGCCGCTGCTCCTTTGTCATGTTCCCCTCCGGAAAATCCGCCCATCCCGCCACACCCGCGGGCGGTACAGGACCGTGGCGCCCTTCGCCACAGGGCTCACCCACTCGACGTACCTGATCTCGATGGCATCGGCGCCTCGGTCCACTGGGAGCGCGAGAACCACAGGGACGAAGGCGCGCTCGGCGACCTCTGGCGCACCACGTCCGCCCGTCGCCGCAGTCACAGGCCTCCTTCCGCCTCGTCGCGGATGATGATCACCGATGGGCGTGCCCGACATCCACGACCTGGGCGGACCGGCGCGACCGACAGCCACCAGTCTGGGCCCCTCGACCCGACAGGGATGCGATCGACGATCGCGTTCCGCCGCTGGAGTATGCGACCACCGGTCGCATACTGTCAAGATGGTGCTCGAAGGCGCAGTTGCGTTGGTCGGCGCCGGGGTTGGATCTGCCTGTCAGGCATGATCGCGTGGTCCACCGTCGGCGTGACCGCCTCGCGCTTCCGGTTTCCACCAGAGGTGATCACGCTGGCCGTATGGTGGTATCTGCGCTGTGACCTGTCCTGGCGGGACGTCGAGGAACTGCTGGCCGAACGCGGCCTCGAAGTCGACCATGTCACGATCTTCAGATGGGTGCAGCGGTTCACTCCCCTGCTGATCGACACCGCCCGGCCGTGCCGCCACAGCCCTGGCGACAAGTGGTTCACGGATGAGACGTGCGTCAAGATCGCGGGCCGGTGGTGCCACCTGTACCGGGCGATCGACCAGTTCGGCCAGGTCATCGACGTGCTCGCCTCCGAGAAGCGGGACCTGGCAGCGGCGCGCCGCTTCCTCACCACGGCTCTGTCGCACGGCCGCCGGCCGACCGAGGTGACCACCGACCGGGCCGCGGCCTACCCACGGGTCCTCGACGAGCAGCTGCCCGCCGCCCACCACGTCGACGCCCGATACGCCAACAACCCGATCGAGGCCGATCATGGCCGATTGAAAGCGCGACTGCGGCCGATGCGCGGCCTCAAACAGCTGCGCGCCGCCCAGGTGATCGGAGCCGGGCACGCCTTGGTCCAAAACATCCGCCGCGGCCACTACGAACTCGGCGTCGACGCCCAGCCCCACCAGCGGCTCACGGCAGCCTTCGCCGAACTCGCCCAGGCCGTCTGACCAGGCAAACCACCGGTCCTTGCCACGCCCCACGCCGGCTCAACGCAACACCGCCGTTCGCTGGCGCCCGCGGTTCGCGCTGTCATGGTTTTCCGCCCTGATGACCTGGAGGAGCCGACGCTCGACGACGTGCTGCCTGCCTTCACCTATTTCCAGGCCATGCCGATTCCCTATGTGGAGCCGGAGGACGTCGCGAATCTCGCGCTCTTCCTGGCCGGCGAGGAGGCCCGCTACATCACCGGGCAGCAGATCCGCGTGGACGCCGGTGCTCTGATCAAATTCCCCAACGGCCCCACCGGCTGACACGGCGGCTTCCAGCCGCCGCGCAGGAAGAGAGACCGGCAGGCCCGCGCCCCGTCGAGCGGCCTCGGGGGGCCGCTTGGCCGGCGCCAGCCCGCCGCTTCACAGGGCTGGTCAGCACCGGCGGCCTGGCGCTTCTCTCCAGGCCGCGGCAACGGAAAGCCGGAGCGCACGAGCGGGCACCATCCGAGCATGGTCTGTGCGCTCCGGCTTCGACGCCCTCCCGGGGGCTCCACCTGTGCCCACGCGGGTATCGCAGCGCCGCACGGACATTCCGCAGGCACCGGTGCCCGGCGTCGGCAGCGTTGCCACGAGACGGTTCAGCCGCTCGTGTCAGGACGAGACGGTCACGTCTGACAGGTTGGGCGGGTGCGGCGGGAGGCGGCGTGGCGGGCGGCGCTGTTGGTTGGTCACGGTGAGCGCGGTGGGCGGTTGGGAAGCCGGCCGACGGGGCGAGATCAACCTCGACAGCGTTCCGCGCCGCCTCGCGCGCTTCCCGTCGACCTGCTCCACGCCGAGCTGTCGCTCCAGCCGACACCGGTTCCTCTCGACTTGATCGCCAAGATCGTCGACGAGGTCCTCGTTCCGCTGGCGTTCCGGCGAGCCCCGCCACACCGGGGAGTCTCGGGTCGGCTCCCTACCTCTCGTCCCCGGCCATCGAGCCCACGGCACGCCGGCCGCGGCGGCGTCCTGCCCCGTGTCCGGGCAACTTCAGGATTCGTCGCGGACTCCACGTCATCCAAGCGTCGGCCACGACCGGTTTCGGCACTCCGGACGAAGCGGCCGCGGTCACCGGTTGGTCGTCGCAACCCGCGACGACCAACCGGTGGCCGCCTCTGGTCCACCGCACCGCCATGACGGGCTCCGCGGAGCCCCTCGAACCTGTCGAGAACAGCCGGTCGGCGGCTAGACGACCGACCCGGCCGTCAGGCCGGCGCGCTCCATCGAGACCCGCAAGGTGCCCAGCAGCACCCGTACCTCGGTCATCGCCTGCGCCGCGGGAGCGCCTGGTCCAGGTACGGGGACCGGAGCGACCGCGAGACCGAGCGCCTGGGCAGCGTCGGGCAGACCAGCGCCGGCCCGGCCGGGCCCGAACTCGGGCAGCGGCCGGCAGCTGGCCGCCAGGACGTCGAACAGCCGCTGCACCCGGTCTGCCGGGCTCGCGAACTGCCGCCGGAAGTCCGCCCGGTGGGCCAAGACGAGCGCGGCGAGGCCGGTGACATGCGCGGCGGCCACCGACGTTCCGTCCAGGGATGCGTAGTCCCCGCCGGGCACGGACGACACAATCGCGACGCCGGGGGCGACGGCGTCGATGTCCGGCCCGACGCTGGCGAACTTCGCGGTGAAGTAGCCGTCCTGGGTGGGCTGGCCGAGAACCTGCCGGGCATGGTTGCTTTCGGCTGGGAAGGTGTCGACCCGGCCCATCGCGGACACCGTGAAAACCGTCGGCAGCGAACCCGGGAACCGGACCGGCTGGTCTGCGGCGTTGCCCGCGGCCACGATGCACGCGGCCCCGGCCTGCCTGGCCTCCTCGATCTTGCGGGATACGAAGATCGATCCAGCGTCGGCACCTAGGCTGATGTTCACGACGTCGACCTTCTGGGCGATGCAGTAGTCGAGCGCCTCGATGAGATCACTGAACCGACCGCCCGGGAAGATCTTGCAGACGTGGACCTCCGCGCCCGGCGCGATGCCGACGATGCCGCGTCCAGTGTCGGCCCCGGCGATGATGCCCGCGCAGTGCGAGCCGTGCCCGACTTCGTCGCTGCCCCACCCCTTGCCCTCCCGGTCGACCAGGTCGAGCCCGCTGGTGATCCGGCCGCTCAGGTCGGGGTGGCCGACGTCGACGCCCGAGTCGATGATGGCGATCCTCACGCCGTCGCCGCGGTAGGTCGGCGGGATGCGGTCAATCCCGAGGGCCCGCTGGCCCCAGCTGAACTGCTGCTGGGCCGGGAAGTCGGGCAGCAGCCGGCTCAGCGGCTCCAAGACGATCAGGTTGTCCCCGCTGGACGACAGCCGCGGACGGTCGATCGAGCGCTCCCAGTAGCCCGACGCCGGTCGGACGTAGACGTTCTGAACGGTGTCGGGAGTATCGGCGATCAGTGTCACCGAGACCTTGCCGTCCTGGCCAGTGATCCCCTGGACCAGGAGGTTCCGGCCCTGGACCAGCACGCTCGCGCCGGGTGCACTCTTGCCGTCCCGGCCCTGGACCTTGAACGACAGTTTCGTCTCCGCGCCGAGGGAGACGACTGTCCCCGGGTCAGGCAGGATGCGAGTCGCCGTCGCGGCGGTGTCGCAGAGGTTCAGCCTCCGGTCTGGTTCGATCAGCACTTCGGGGGCCTGACAGAGCGCAGCGGCCCGTTCCACAGGCATCTCGAAGATCGCGATCTTGGATGGCTGGGTGACACCGGTCGCGAACGTGCCGACGGGGAGGTTGGCGGATATTTTCAGCTCCCGGTGGAACGTGACGCCCGGCAGCGCCCCAATCCGCTCGAAGAGCACGTTGGGATCGGCCACGCTCACCGCCGCCGGCAGCAGTTCCTGGGGCGCCGCGCCAACGAGGTATCGGCCGTTGCGACGCCCGACTTCGTGCGGCGACCTCGGGGCCGATGCTTCTTCTTTCGGGTTTTTCTTCTCCATCTGTGCTGTCAGCGCTCCTACCGAGAGGCTCAGAAAGTCGGGGGAATCGTTGCGCGATGGCCCGATCTGTCGCGATTGCGGGCTCGTGCCGGTCACGCGGTAGTGAGGAGTGAATGGCGCGGGACGTGCGGCCGCCGCGGTCGATGATGGCCTCAAACCGAGCGGCCGCAGGACCGGACGGGAAATCGCGTCCTCGTCGTCAGGAAAGTCGTCCGGACAGTGGGAGACCCAAGGTTCTGAGCCGCCCGCTCGCTACGCGGCCGTTCGGACTTCACGTCACAGCGGCGGCAGCGCGGGGTTCATGGCTATCACCTGCTGGAGCGACATCGCGATCGAAGATGCGTGTGCCAGGGACTCCTGAGTACGCCGTGCCCGGTAGAGCTCCACGGCGACCACGGTCGGCGGGATGAACTGCGCGACCTGCGGGATGCTCGGCGTCACTCGCTCCAGCCAGGTGTGGATTCGCTGCAGGAACAGCTCGGCCTGGGCGCGGTACGTGTCCTGCGCGGGTACCGCCGGGCCGGCGAGCCCAGCGAACAGTGCGCCTGGCTGCTGTGACCACTGCCGGGACGACGACCCATTCGCCGTCGTGCCGAGATATGGCAGGCTGCTTACCGTTGACATAGACGGTTCCATTCGAAGTGGTCAGCGTCGGGTACTGAGTCGTGCCTTCTCGCGCCGGGGCGACGGCGGCCGCTGAACCTTCCGGCGACCGCCGTCGCGGTGAGGCAGCCGTCAGACGAGGGCCGACCACGCAGGCGGAACCACTCCCTGGAGGCGATTGACGGCATCGCCGCCGAGCGCCGCCTGGCGGTGCAGCTGCGACTGCTGGGCGGCGACCCGGGCGATGTCGCCCGCGATCGCGGCCTGCTGGAGCTGCTGCTGAGCAGCGCACCTGGCGATCTCGTTCGCCAGCGCGGCCTGCTGGAGCTGCGGCTGGTAGCCGAGCGTCGATCCGAGGTGACCGAACGGCTGCAGCTGCTGCGCGAGCTGCTGCTGCGTCGC
>NZ_MBLO01000028.1 GCF_001854805.1 Pseudofrankia coriaricola | reverse complement strand
TGACCGAACGGCTGCAGCTGCTGCGCGAGCTGCTGCTGCGTCGCGACATGGGCGATCTCGTTTGCCAGCGCGGCCTGCTGGAGCTGCTGCTGGGCAACGGCCTGCTGGACGGAGAACGGAACAAGAACCCCGGTTCCGACACCGAACGCGTTCGGTGCGACGCCCCCCGGTAGACCGCTAAAAATTCCCCCGGACGCGAGCTGCTGCGTACCGAACGGCATTATTCCAGCCCCGTACCCGCTGATCACGGGCGGTGCCACGGAAAGCGGCTGGTAAGGTGTTGACATGGTCGTTTCGGGCAGCATGGCGGAGACGGACACACCAGTCCTCCTGATTCAGCGATGAAGAACGAGACTCTCGACGGTGGCCTGCGAAAATCGCTCGGCGCGCTGGAACACTACGGTCAGGCGACGAGCTCCTCAACCGCGATGCGGTGAGTCCTGCCCGTGGCGGGCACGTATACCCTAGAATCGCTAGACCTTTTGGCCCGCAAACCGCGACATAACTGGCCAGCTTTGGACGCTGTTGGGCTGTACCTGCCGAAAACCACGTCCGGGTAGGTCAGGCGGCATGTTCATACTCGTGCAGAATGCCGGCGAGCCGGTCGCGTCGGTGGATGTCGAGGTGGCGAGCCGGTCCGGGTCTGTGATCGGTTCGGGCAGTGGCTGGAATGGTCGGGCGTTGGCGATGACAGCGAAGGTGATCCGTGACAGCGAAGGTGATCCGTAAGGGATCTTCAGCTTCTTCGGATCTTGAGGTAGTCGCGAATCGACCCGAGTGAGATTCGACCTCGAGCCCGCCGGCGCCGGCGGGGTCAAGCTGACCGTGGTGCACGACGGGTTCGCTCCCGGCAGCACCCTCGCGGAGATGGTCAGCGTCGGCTGGCCCAACGTCATCGCCAGCCTGAAGACACTCCTGGAGACCGGCGCCCCCTGCCCGCCTGACCGCCGGGCGCGCTCGTCACCGCCGGGCAGCACCGCCTCGAACCGCGTCCCGACGCACGACGCCAGCGGCTCGCGCCGCCAATCCCCGTCGGAGGCCGCCGCGCAGCTGATCCTGCAGCGCTACCTGCGGCGGGCGGTCAACGGGACCGGCACGATCGACCGTCACCAGCCCCGCCGGCCTGCGCAGGATCTTGCGTCGGCGGATCACGGACGGGTCCGCTGGTGAGCGAGGCGGGAATGGCCCCCGACGAGACCCGGGGCCATTCCCGTTCCGAAAGGGCGGCCGAGGGCTTGGCCGGCGGCGGGAACTCACGCCGAGCCTGCGGAAGACCTTGCGTAGGTGGTAATCGACGGCACGCGCAGGAAGATCGACGCGGGAACCTACACGGGCGGGCCCTCGGTGAGCGGTCGCGAGCATACTTGCACTCGTGGGAACCGAGGTGGCCGCCTCCGTGGCTCGGCGACATCGCGACTGACGCCGTGGTCACGACGACGGGCGACCGTCCGGGGGACGAGCGCTGGGACTTCTTCATCTCCTACGCCAGCGCCGACCGCGACTGGGCGGAGTGGATCGCCTGGGAGCTGGAGGAGGCGGGCTACCAGGTCCTGGTGCAGGTCTGGGATTTCGTACCCGGGTCGCACTGGATGACCAGCATGGCCGAGGGCATCGAACGCTCCCGCCGGACCCTGGCCGTCCTCTCGCACTCGTATCTGAGCTCGATGTTCGGAAGGAAGGAGTGGGAGGCCGCCTACCGGGCCGACCCGAACGGCTTCAACCGCAAGCTGGTCCCGGTCCGCGTCGAGGACTGCCCTCGGCCCGCCCTGCTGGACGCCGTCGTCTCGTTCGACTTGTTCGGCCTGGAGCTCGACGCCGCCCGGAGCCAACTTCTCGACAACATCCGGGTCGCCCTGGCGGGCCGTGCGAAGCCCCTGGTCCCGCCACCGTTCCCGACGGCGAGGCCCACGCCGACGACCGCCGACTTCCCTTGGCCGGCTGTTCCTCGGGAAGCCGGCCATGGCTCGGCTCCGCCCTTCCCCCGCGGCGCGGGGGGCACGCCGCACGGCCTGTCGGGCCGCCAGAGTCCGTCGTTCAACAGGTCATCGGCGTGGCCCGACGGCTTTGGCCGCGCGGCTTCGGGAGCCGCCCTCGCCAGGACGGCGTCTGTCACGGCGGCGGACGCGGCCGTTGGTTCTCAGCCGGCCGGTGGGACTCAGCCCGCCGAGGATCGCGACGAGCCCCTGTCCTGGGCCAGCGCTATCCGGATGGCCCTGATCGCGGCCGCGCTCACGGGCTGCCTGCCCGCCGTCGCGGTCGTCGTCTTCCTGCTGTTCCCGCCCGACAGCCCGGCTCCGTTCCTGGGCCGCATGTGGGACGGAGGATTCCTCGGCCTGATCCTCGGCGCCGGCATTGGTAGCGGCACGTTCGCCCTCCGGTCCAGGTCCACGGATCCTGTCAGGTTCATCGTCGCGAGCCTTTTCCCTGTCATTCCCGCGGGCGTCGCGGCCGGCCTTGCGACCTCCTTCGCGGCGGGCGCCGGCTCGGGTGCCGGCGTGGGGGTCGGCGCGTTCCTGGGCGCCGCCATCGGCAGGGCGATCATGTTCTACGACGAGTACGACATCAATGAGACGTACGACGACAACCATCCGGTGCTGGCGCTCGGCCACGCCTCCGGGGTGAGCGGATTTGTCACCGCCACCTTTGCCGGCAGCGTGGCTGGTCTGGTCGGAGGCCTTGCCGAGGGGCTCACCGCGCACCTCGGGGCCGTGCAGGACGTCGTCTACGGCAGTGGTGTGGCGTTCGCCGTAGAGGAAGATCTTGTCGGTGCATTCGACGGGCGACCGGTGCGGTGCGGGTAGATCCACCGCCGACGGACCAGCCGGCGGTGCCAGGCCAGCAGCGTCGCCGGGGTCACCAGCCGGCACGACCGGGCCCCGCGGGGGAGCAGTCGGGCCGGCGCGGCCAGGACCGCGCGATCCGGCCAGGTGAACCGAGGCCGCCCGACCTGGCGACGCAGCACGTCGACCTCCTGGCGCAAGACCAGTAGTTCCGTCATCCTCGCCGCATCGCTGCGGGTGAGCAGGACGAGCCAGCCGAACACCCGCACCATGACCAGATACACCAGTCGCACGACCTTGAGCCACGATCATCCGCCACGGCGCCTGGCAGCGAAGTTGCAGATCAACGCCCCGAGACCGAGTTCTGGCACGGTACAGGGGTCGCGGCGAGGCTGGCGGAAGATTCCCTGGGGTCATTTCTCGGCGCCGCCGATCTTGCCGGGCAGGCCGAAGGAGTCGAACAGGTCCTGGTCCTGGAAGACGTTGTTGCGGCTGATACCTGACGCGGTGACGGTGAAGACCTGGAGGGTGTGCAGGTGGTATTCGCCGTCCTGGGCGCGTGTGTAGGCGGCCAGCGCGGGGTTGCCCGTTCGCCCGCGTCGGCACCATGCGCCAGCCCGTGCCCCGGAGGGTGAAGAGGCGTGCCATGAAGCGGATGTAGGGCTCGCGGCCGGCGTACCAGGTGAGGAACGGCGGCATCTCCAAGACTGCGTCATCGGTCAGCAGCTTCTCCAGAGCCGCCAGGTCGGCGCTCTCGAAGGCGACGGCATACCGCTCGACCTGGGCGCGGTCGCCGGGGTCGGCGGGCTCGTCGATCTGGTCCTCGCGCAGCCCCGCCTCGCCGAGCCGGGCCCTGGCCCGTTGCAGGGCGCTGTTGACTGCGGCGGTCGTCATCTCCAGCGTCGCGAACCAATCCCGCCAGTCGCCGAACGCAACTGTGAGTGTTATTTGCGGGCGACGCCGCAGTGGCTGTCGACGGGGGTGGGGTTGGTGCCGGGGTCGGGTCGCCACAGTGAGGTGGAGACGACGCCGGGTTCGACGAGTTCCAGGCCGTCGAGGAACCGGGC
>NZ_MBLO01000027.1 GCF_001854805.1 Pseudofrankia coriaricola | reverse complement strand
CGTTCCTGGGCGCCGCCATCGGCAGGGCGATCATGTTCTACGACGAGTACGACATCAATGAGACGTACGACGACAACCATCCGGTGCTGGCGCTCGGCCACGCCTCCGGGGTGAGCGGATTTGTCACCGCCACCTTTGCCGGCAGCGTGGCTGGTCTGGTCGGAGGCCTTGCCGAGGGGCTCACCGCGCACCTCGGGGCCGTGCAGGACGTCGTCTACGGCAGTGGTGTGGCGTTCGCCGTAGAGGAAGATCTTGTCGGTGCATTCGACGGGCGACCGGTGCGGTGCGGGTAGATCCACCGCCGACGGACCAGCCGGCGGTGCCAGGCCAGCAGCGTCGCCGGGGTCACCAGCCGGCACGACCGGGCCCCGCGGGGGAGCAGTCGGGCCGGCGCGGCCAGGACCGCGCGATCCGGCCAGGTGAACCGAGGCCGCCCGACCTGGCGACGCAGCACGTCGACCTCCTGGCGCAAGACCAGTAGTTCCGTCATCCTCGCCGCATCGCTGCGGGTGAGCAGGACGAGCCAGCCGAACACCCGCACCATGACCAGATACACCAGTCGCACGACCTTGAGCCACGATCATCCGCCACGGCGCCTGGCAGCGAAGTTGCAGATCAACGCCCCGAGACCGAGTTCTGGCACGGTACAGGGGTCGCGGCGAGGCTGGCGGAAGATTCCCTGGGGTCATTTCTCGGCGCCGCCGATCTTGCCGGGCAGGCCGAAGGAGTCGAACAGGTCCTGGTCCTGGAAGACGTTGTTGCGGCTGATACCTGACGCGGTGACGGTGAAGACCTGGAGGGTGTGCAGGTGGTATTCGCCGTCCTGGGCGCGTGTGTAGGCGGCCAGCGCGGGGTTGCCCGTTCGCCCGCGTCGGCACCATGCGCCAGCCCGTGCCCCGGAGGGTGAAGAGGCGTGCCATGAAGCGGATGTAGGGCTCGCGGCCGGCGTACCAGGTGAGGAACGGCGGCATCTCCAAGACTGCGTCATCGGTCAGCAGCTTCTCCAGAGCCGCCAGGTCGGCGCTCTCGAAGGCGACGGCATACCGCTCGACCTGGGCGCGGTCGCCGGGGTCGGCGGGCTCGTCGATCTGGTCCTCGCGCAGCCCCGCCTCGCCGAGCCGGGCCCTGGCCCGTTGCAGGGCGCTGTTGACTGCGGCGGTCGTCATCTCCAGCGTCGCGAACCAATCCCGCCAGTCGCCGAACGCAACTGTGAGTGTTATTTGCGGGCGACGCCGCAGTGGCTGTCGACGGGGGTGGGGTTGGTGCCGGGGTCGGGTCGCCACAGTGAGGTGGAGACGACGCCGGGTTCGACGAGTTCCAGGCCGTCGAGGAACCGGGCGAGCTGCTCGGGGGTGCGTGGGTGGTACGGGTCGCCGGCTTCGTTGCGGCGGCGGCCCGCCTCGCGCGCCGCCGCGGCGGTGTCGTCGGTGGGGATCGTGCCGTCGTTGACCACGAGGTAGCTGCCTGCGGGTACGGCGTGGAGGAGCCGGGTGACGATGCTGTGGGCTTCGTCGGTGTCGGCGACGTTGCCGAGGATGCCGAGCATCATCAGCGCGATCGGTTGGGTGAAGTCGAGGAGGCGGGTGGCGGCGGCCAGGATGGCGTCGGGCTGGCGGACGTCGGCGTCCATGAAGGCGGTCGCGCCTTCGGGGGTGCTGGTCAGCAGGGCCCGGGCGTGGACGAGAACGAGGGGATCGCGGTCCACGTAGACGATCCGTGCGTCTGGGGCGATGCGCTGGGCGACCTCGTGGGTGTTGTCGGCGGTCGGCAGGCCGGTACCGATGTCGAGGAACTGGCGGATGCCGGCCTCGCCGGCCAGGAACCGCACCACCCGGCCCAGGAACGCCCTCGACTCGCGGGCGATGTTGATGATCTCCGGGTAGAGTTCGCGGACCTGGTTCCCGATCGCCCGGTCGGCCGGGTAGTTGTCCTTCCCGCCGAGCCAGTAGTTCCACACCCGTGCCGAGTGCGGAACGGCGGTGTCGAGCACGGGCTGGTAGGTGCTGTCGGGGTCAGGCACAGCGCTCGTGGTCACTGTCATCTCCCTCGACATGTCCTTTCTGGTCACCCTAAACGACCCGTGCCGCTCCGTTCACAACGAACTGCCCCAATTCGGCTGCTGTGAGCAGGTGTCGCGGTGGGCGGACGTTTGCTCGCCGTCCAGTCGTTTCCTCTCACCGGGACCCGGGCGTGCCAGGCCGTGGGACCTCGACGCGGCCTGCCCTGTCGCGGGGGCCGCGGCGGGGGACGGCTCAAGGCCGTGGGAGGCCGTGGCGGTTGATGGGCGCCCGAACCGCCTGTGAGAAGACTCGTGATGCGCCTTGTCGTTGAAGCGGGGCCACCCGGTCGGGCCGGACAGCCGATCTCCCATGCCCGCCGGGCTCGATGGCCAGCCGTCGGCGTGGACGCCGACGGTGCGATGGACATGGAGTGGCGGGTAGGGGCTCGGCGATGTGAGTTCCTTCGGCGAGGCGACAACCCCTTCACGGCGGCACGAGCCTCAGGCCGTAGGCCACCTGTCTGGCTCGCTGCAACGGAACGTCGTCGACGCTGCGCGGTGGACGCGGGTCAGGACCGAGAAGGACCCGACCCGGCATGCGCGCTCGGACGCGGCTGATGTGCCCCATCGGGCGGGGGCACGGCGACCTGCGGGGACGAATCGGGGTGAAACGGTCCGGGCACGGAGGGTGCACGCAGGCGGGGCGCGCCGGCTCTAGAAGGGTGAGGGCCTCATCGCCGAGGCCCTTGTTGACCGACGAAGGGATGAACGACGTGGACCTGGTGACCGTTGGGTCAGGTTTCGTGGGCATGGTGCTCGCGCTGACCGGTGTGGGTAGGTTCACTGTCGGCGGACGAGGCGGCGATGCCAGGCCAGCAGCGTCGCCGGGGTCACCAGCTGACACGACCGGACCTCCCGGGGGGAGTAGCCGGGTCAGGCGGCCAGGAGGGCGCGGCCGGGCCAGGTGAACCGGGGTCGTCCGAGCTGGCGGCGCAGGATCGAGACCTCGTTGCGCAGCACCAGCAGTTCCGCCGTCCTCGCCGCGTCGCTGCGGGTGAGCAGGACGAGCCAGCCGAAGACCCGGACCATGACCAGATATACCAGCCGAACCACCATGAACAGAGATCATGAACCGCTGCGCCTGGCGGAGAAGTCGCAGGTCAAACCCCCGAAACCGAGTTCTGGCACGGTACAGGCAGAACCGACAGTGCGGACACGGCGACAGCTGTGCGGGTCGGATGCCGACCCGCACAGCTGTTCAGGTGTTTAAAGATCAACGCTGAGGCGCCCGAGACGCAGACGCCAGCGGCGTGCGTCAGACCGGGCGGACGTGCTCCGCCTGCGGGCCCTTCTGGCCCTGCGTGACGTCAAACTCCACGCGCTGGTTCTCGTCCAGGCTGCGGAAACCCGCGCTGTCGATCGCCGAGTAGTGAACGAAAACGTCCGGGCCGCCGCCGTCCTGCGCGATGAAACCGAAGCCCTTTTCGCCGTTGAACCACTTAACAGTGCCCTGAGCCATGTGCTTCTCCTTCGTGGGAGCTGAACCGGGACCGCCTGGCGCGGGCCGGGGTGCTGCGGTGCGGTTGCTCCCACTGCCGAACTGGCCGGAACACGACAAACGCCCGCTGTCAGAATCCGCGGGCGTCCATATGTTCGAGGAACCTACAACTGCAACGAAGCCAAGCCTATCACTCATCGCGCCGACCCGCCGTCTGCGGTCGGGAGGCGGATTGGTGGGCACCCCGTCGTCGCGGCTGGGCTTCGATCAGCCCGGCACAGTTCCATTGGCTGGAGGGCAAGGCTGGCCGGCCAGTCGGGCATGATCGTGTCATCGGCGAGCAGGACAAGCCGGCGCGTGCCCCTGGGGAGGCTCGTGTTGTCGATGCATCGCGACGGGAGTCGGTCAGGCACAGGGTTCGTGTCCCGGCCTGAGGTGGTGGACTTCGTGTACGCGGTCGCCATCGCCTACTGCCCGGAAGTGCCGCGGCCCGATATTGCGCCCCTGCTCGCGACCACGGTGCCCGCCGCGCCTGCACCGGCGACGACGATCACTCCGGGAACCTGGCTGGTCGGTAGCAACATCCAGCCGGGTACCTACGAGATCACGAACGCCAGCGCGGACGTCCTGGACTCCTGCTACTGGGCGCGGCTGTCCGGCACGTCCAGGGACTTCGGTGAGATCCTCGCGAACGGCAACGTCCAAGGCCACGGCGTCGTGACCATCAAGCCGACCGATGTCGCGTTCCAGACTCGCTGCACGTGGACCAAGCTCGGCTGAGCCCAGGCCGCGGCGACCAGACCGACGACAGCCCGGTCTGGTCGCCGCGTGACGCCGGCCCTCCCAGCGAAAAGGGACCCGTTGACAGAAATGGACCTGCGCGCCCAAGCCGACTACGACACCGGCGAAGTCCGCGTCAGCCGCCATCGCCATGACGATGGCGAGTGCATCGGCAACACCGGCGTCACCCGACTCGACAGGCCTGATCACGAGGCCGACCTCGGGGAGCTCGAACGGGCCGCCGACAGGTTGCTCGCCGAGAACGGCTTGAAGCGCACCGGTCCGTGGCGTCGAGGCCGGCAGTGGAAGATCGCGACCACGGTCACCGAAGCAGAACCCGTGCCGACCGCCAGCTGAGCCGAAGACGACGAACGCCCCGCCTCATCGGTGAACCACCTGCTACCTGGGCTGTGGCGGCATGGCCGGGCGGCGTCGATCAACAGCGGAGTGAAGCGCTGCACCACCTGTAGACGCTGACGTGGTAGACGGTGATGCCACGTTCGGCCAGCAGCTCCTCGACGTCCCGGTAGGACAGGCCATATCGCAGATACCACCGCACCGCCAACGTGATCACCTCTGGCGGGAACCGGAACCCCGCGAACTCCGAGGCCACGACCACGGAACGGACACTCCGACGATGCACCAATCGATCATGCCTTAGCGGCTGGCCCGACCGCTGTGCCCCGCCAACGCAACAGGTCCTCGGTCACCGCCGACCGGCGTGCACTCCTGCTGGACCGCCGCGTGGTGGAGCCGAGTCCTGGTCGATCCATGGACGACACGCCGCCACGGGCGACCTCTGGCTCTCCGACGGCACCCGCCGCCCTCGCCGACACCGCCCTCGCCGACGCCGTCATCACCGGGAACAATCTCGTCCGGCTTCACGCACGGCCGGCGCCCGCCCCCGACAGCGACGCGCAGTGGCACCGCCAGGCGATGCTGTTCGGCGCCGCTGGGCAGCAGGCGTTCGCCCGGATGCGCGTCGCGGTCGTCGGTCTCGGCGGAGCAGGAAACATCATCACGGAGTTCCTCGCGCACCTCGGAGTCGGCGAACTCGTTCTGATCGACGACGACCGAGTCGATGCCACCAACCTCCCGCGGCTCCTCGCCGCGCGCAACGCCCGGCGGGCGAACCTCGCGATCGGCATCCTGCACGAATACGAACATGCCGCCTGACAAGCCGGACGTGATTTTCGGCAGGTACAGGGTGTCGTCCGCTGTCTCGCGCAGCTGCTGGGCGGTCAGGCTGTCGTCGTTCGGGTCGAGGGTGTCGGCGGCGTCCAGGACGCGGGCCTGGATCTGCCGCTCCGCGGCCATGGTGGCGGCCAGCACGGCGCGGGTGCGAGGCGAGGGCATCGAGGGGTCCTCCTTGTCGTCGGCGGGGCCGGGGGGATGTCAGCCGCGGCGGCCGGTGGCTCGGCTTGACATCTTATGATTGGCCTATCAATAATGGGCCCATGACCACTGGGCGAGTCCATGAGCAGCGCCTCTCGATGGAGGAGCGCCGCGAGCAGGTGTTGGCGGCCGCGGTGGCTGAGTTCGCCGAGAACGGCTACCACGCGGCGCGTACCGCGGCGATCGCGGCTCGGGCTGGGATCTCTCAGCCCTACATCTACGCGTTGTTCGAGAACAAGAAGGTGTTGTTCCTTGCCTGCCAGGACCAGGTGCATGAGCGGATCCGGGGGGTCTTCGCCGCGGCGCTGCGCCCGGCGGAGTCGCCGGTTGAGTCTCTGCGCCTGCTGGGTCGGGCCTATCAGGTCCTGCTCGCCGACGAGGACCTGATGCGGTGCCGGATGCAGGGCTTCGCCGCGGCCGCCGACCCGGAGATCCGAGCGCATGTGCACCGCCGCTTCGTCGAGCTGTTCGACGCGGTGAAGGAGATGACGGGCGCCGACCAGGAGCAGGTCGCCCGGTTCTTCGCCACCGGGATGCTGCTGACCATTGGCGTCACGATCGACCTGCCGCGCTCCTACGCGTTCGCCCCGCCCGCCCACTGATCGTCTTTTTTTTCGGCATCAATTTATAGGTCAATCAATCAAGAGAGGTTCCCGGCATGACCACCATCCACGCTCCCTCCCGCACCCATCCCTCCCGTCCGAGCGCCCCGGCGACTCCCGCCTCCCTCGGCGCCCGGCCAGCGAGCGCGCCCGGCCCGTTCCGCCGCCGGTGGGCGACCCTCGCCGTACTCTGCCTGAGCCTGCTGGTGATCGTGGTCGACACCACGATCGTCAACGTGGCCCTCCCGACCCTGTCCCGCGACCTGCATCCCACCGCGAGCGGCCTCGCCTGGATCGTCGACGCCTACACCCTGGCCTTCGCCGCCCTGCTGCTACCCGCCGGCGCCCTCGGCGACCGCTACGGCCGACACCGCGCCCTCGCCGCCGGGCTGATCGTGTTCGGCGCCGGCTCGCTCGGCGCGGCGCTGACCACCACCACCGCACAGCTGATCGCGCTACGTGCCCTGATGGGCGCGGGCGCCGCGTTCGTCATGCCCGCCACGCTGTCGATCCTCACCAGCGTGTTCACCGACCCCGCCGAGCGCGTCAAGGCGATCGGGCTGTGGTCCGGAGTCAGCGGGCTCGGTGTCGCGATCGGCCCGACCGCCGGCGGCTGGCTTTTGGCCCACTTCTCCTGGGGGTCGATCTTCCTGGTCAACCTGCCCGTCGTCGCGGTCGCCCTGACCGCCGGGGCACTGCTGGTACCCGCCTCCCGCGCACCGCGCCCGGTCCGGCCCGACCTCGCCGGCGCGCTGCTGTCGATCGCCGGCCTGGGTACCCTGACCTACACCCTCATCCAAGCCCCCGCCGCCGGCTGGACCTCGACCACCACCCTGGCCCGCGCCGCCGCCGCCGCGGCTCTGCTCGCCGCCTTCACCGGCTGGCAGCTGCACAGTGACCACCCGATGGTCGACGTCACCGTGTTCCGCAACCCCCGCTTCACCGCCGCATCCGCCGCGATCATGACAATGTTCTTCGCGCTCACCGGCGCGACGTTCCTACTCACCCAGATCTACCAGTTCGTTCTCGGCTACTCCCCGCTCGGCGCCGGCGTCCGCGCCCTGCCCTCCGCGCTCGCCCTGGCCATCGCCTCCCAGTTCGGCGCCCACCTCGCCACCCGGCTCGGGACCAGGGCCACCGTGGCCGGCGGCCTACTCGTCATGGCCGGCGGGCTCGCCTTCTTCGCCACCGCCACCACCGCGTCCACCTACCCGCACTACCTGATCGCCACCGTGGTGATGTCCACCGGCCTGGGCCTGGCGATGGCACCCGCCACCACATCCATCATGAACGCGCTGCCCCCCGCCAAGACCGGCGTGGGCTCGGCGATCAACGACACCACCCGCAACCTCGGCAGCGTGCTCGGCATCGCCATCCTCGGCAGCATCGCCACCACCGCCTACACCCATACCCTCACCCACCAGCTGCCCGCCGCCACCGCGCCCACCGCGGGACAGTCCATCGGCGCTGCCACCGCGATCGCCCACCACACCCCCGGCCCGGCCGGGCAAGCCATCGCCCACACCACCGCCAGCGCCTTCATCCACGGCACCAACCTCGCCCTCACCGCCGCCACCGCCACCCTGCTCGCCGCCGCCGCCATCGCCCTGCGCTACCTGCCCGCCCGGACGGCCGCGGCACCCCAGCTCCAGACCGAACCCGAGCCGGCGGCCTGACCCACACCCCGAAGACACACCCCCAACGCAGAGGCGAAAGCCTGTCGACAGGTGGAGCCGGCCGACCCCACCCGGGCCGGCCGGCTCCACCTGTCGCCGGCATCCCGGTTGCCGACCTCCGAAGACGTCCACGCTGACGTCTGAACTCGTGTGCACATGAGCCTCGAAGCTGACGGCCAGGGCCAGATCCTCCGCGCTCGCACCGGTCTCACCCAATGGCGTTCAGTCCTTCGAACACCTCCTCGAACTGTCCGCCGGCCTACAGGCCCGCGACGTCGACCTGGTCGCGCTCGACCAGGGCATCGACACCTCCACCGCCATCGGCGGCATGTTCTTCCAGATCCTGGGCGCGATCGCCGAGCACGCGCTGATGTCCGAGCGAACGATGAACGGGCTCGCGGCCGCACCGGCGGGCAGAAGCCCAAACTCGGCCCTCGTCAGGTGCAGCTGGCGCGGGAGATGTACGACGAGACCGGCCCCGACGGCCGGCGGTGCCCGGGGCGGGGCGGTACTGTCTGGGCGCGGATGGCCGGCTTCCCGTGCGCCGCGGCCAGTGCCCAGGAAGGACGGCCGTGACGGATCGGCAGCGGCTGGCGACGCCGGAGCCCGGGGCGGTCTGGTTCGCCGGAAGCCAGAGCTGGGGCGGGGTGGTGGCCGTGCCCAACACGATGGAGCTCTTCTGGGTACGCCCCATGCGCATCCCGCCGTTACGGCGGTTGCTGGCGCGCCGCGTTCTCGGCGCGGGCGGTCAGCGGGACTGGTGGTAGCGGACCATCGAGCCTGGGACGCCCGGCACGACGTCGAACGGGCTCAGAGCCAAGCTCATCATCCGATCGCCGACGTCCGACCAAACAAATCAAGCGTCACCTCGACTCGCAGGTCAAGGCCTGCAGCCGGTTTGAACCGGGAGCCCACCGGTCGGGCGAGGTCAGGTAGCGGTGGCTGGTTCGTCTTCGGGGAGCAGCCGGGGTATGAGGCGGCCTTCCGCGCCGTGCGACGGCTGCCTGGGCGAAAGCCTCAGCGAGTGGGTTGGACTGCGTCCCTGGTAAAGGAGCCTCGCCAGACCTCGAGGGATCCGTCGTCGAGGGCGGCGGTGTAGTTGATGACGCGGCTGTAGCCGTCGTCGAGGAGCATCGGCAGCGCGGGTCCGGTGGGTAGGCCGTTCGAGAAGGTCTTGGTAACCCAGGCCTGGGCCCAGGCCGTTTGGTTCGTCCACTCGGTGGTGGTGAAGCCGGCCCGTTCGATCGAGGCGTGGAGTGAGTCGGCGGTGACGAGGAAGCTGTCGGTGCCGTCGAGTGACCACGGCATCGGCCAGGGCGGGTCGGCCTGCCGCTGGCGAGGCTGGCAGACCTCCCAGACGGCCAGGCGTGCGCCGGGGGCGAGGCGGCGGGCGATGTGCGCGAACCAGGAGGTCTTGTCCTGGACGTTCATCTGGACGTGCATCGTGATCGCGGCCTGGAACGGCGGGTCGGGTTCGAACGTGGCGATGTCGCCGACCTGGAAGCGGACGAGGTCGGCTAGTCCGGCCTTGGCGGTCAGGTCGCGGGCGGCGTCGACGTAGGCCGGGGTGATGTCGACGCCGAGGACGTGGTTGCCGGTGCGGTGGGCGATCTGGCGCGCGGGTCCGCCGAGACCCGAGCCGATGTCGAGGACGCGGTCGCCCTCGGCGAGGGCGAGCCCGCTGATGAGGAGGTCGACCGCGTCGGCGCCGCCGATGTGGAACTGGTCGAGGTTGTCCAGCGCACCGTCGGCCGACGCGTCCAGGTCCGGATGTTCGGTCAGGAGCCGCTCGATCGTCTGGTCGACCGTCGTTTCTCCGTAGGTCATCGCACGAGGTCCCTTCCGTCGCTGGTGGTTGCCGTCAGATCGACTAGGTGGGGTCTGGGGCATCGGCAGGCGTGATCGCCGTCGCGCCGCGTTCGCGGGGACGACCAGCTCCACGGCCATACAGGATCACGGTTGAAGACTACGTCCAGATGATAGAATTTCTCCACCGTTATATATAGAAACTAAACCATCGACACCTGGGGTGAGCTCGTGCGGACTTACGGCCAGTACTGCTCGATCGCCCGCGCCCTCGACGTCGTGGGGGACCGCTGGACGCTCCTGATCGCCCGAGAGTTACTGCTGCAGGGCCGATGCCGGTTCACCGACCTGAAGAACGGGCTGCCCGGCATCGCGACCAACCTCCTGTCGACCCGTCTGAAGGAGCTCGAGGACGCCGGGCTGATCAGCCGCGAGGACGCACCGCCCCCCGTCGCCACCGTCCTGTACTCCCTGACCGAGAACGGCCTGGCGCTGGAACCGGTGTTGAAGGCGCTCGGACTCTGGGGACTGCGCCACATGACCGTCGAACGGCCCGGAGACGAGTTCCAGGCACGCTGGCTCGCCTACGCCCCCGCCTGGTTCACGACTGATACCGATCCCGACGCCCCGCCGGTGACCATCCAGCTCGTCGCATCAGACAAGCAGGCCGTCATCGAGGTCGGCCAAGGACAGGTCCGCAGCCGAGTCGGACGCGCTGACAACCCCGACCTGATCCTGGACGGCCCACCCCGTGCCATCCTGGGCCTGCTCGCCGGTGTGATCGACATCGACCTGGCCACCAGCATCGGGCTGACCGTCCACGGCCGCCGCGACCTGCTCACCCGCCTCCAGCCCATCGACGAGCAACCAGCGCATACTCAACCCGAAGCCGTTGAGCATTGAAGGCCGACCGGGTGGGGAGCTCGAGGACGTAGCCCCTCAACCCGGCGGATCACGTCGTGCTACCCGGCGGCGGCGAGGGCGTGCTGCTGTCCCATCGGAACGACGCGGACTCCCGCCCGATCGGCGAGCCGCAGCCGGCCAGACCTTCTGGCCGGGCCCACGCGAATCAGGGATTCGTGAAGATGCCGCCGCCGGTCAGGTTCTGGACGTTCGAGCTGGAGTCGGTGGGCGGCACATAGTCGTAGTGCAGGCGGCCCGAGGCGTCGATGGTCAGGCGGACGGGCGGCGGAGCGCAGCCGTTGTTCCCCGGCAGCTCCTCCAGGTAGATCTCGGAGCCGTCGGCCGCGGCCGACAGGAGCTTCATCTTCCCGGAGCAGTGTAGGTGTAGCAGCGTGCCGATGACCGTTCCCTGCTCGCCGCCGGCGATCTCGAGGGCTACGCGCTGGGGCGCGGCGAGATCGCTGCGCGCGATGTCGCCAGCCCAGACGTCGATGAACGCCTTCGGGACCACCTGGATGGATTCCTCGCCGGTGAGGAACGGGGTGAACTCGGTGCCATTCCACCGCCAGACGAAGGTACGGCGGGTGATCAGCCCGGGCGTGTCCTGCGCAGGTGGGTAGTCGACCGCGGTGAAGAGCTCGTTGCCGGTGACGCGGACCTTCCGGTCGGCAAACCCGGTCGGAACCTGGCCGTCGACCGCGGGCGGGGTGAGGGTGGCGAGCAGCGTGCGGTCGTCGCGGTAGATTTGAACGAACGAGGTATCGACGGCGGGGCCGCCCGGGTCAAGGTGGCGGCAGTACAGAAGGACAGCCGCGTGTTCGGCGGTGGACCCGGCGACGAAACGGCCGGCGGAGGAACCGCCGAACACCAGCAGCATGCCCGCGCCAGGACCTTCGCTGGTCGCGCCGGATACCAGCCCGCCGCCGTGGCGGAGCGTCACTTGCGGTGCGCCACCGCCCGCGGCGCACTCCGCCGGTGGGTCGACGGTGGTGTTCGCCCAGTCCAGAGCGGCAAAGGCAGAGGTGGTGTCCGCCAGCGCCGGCCGGCTGTCGCGCTCAGCCCCGTCGGTGCGGAGGACGACCGGTAGCGAGACACCGACCGCGACCACGGCCATGGCGGCGAGGGCGCGGGTCTGCCGACGGCGGCGCTGGACGCGATGACGGACCGCTTCCGCCAGCCCAGGGTCGACGGACGGGTGTCCGAGCCCGGTCCGCAGGGTCGCGCGGATCTCGTCCTCGAGGTGGTTCGTGGTCACAGCGTGTTCCTCCTGCGCAGTGTGTTCGCTCTGGCCGGCTCGTCGCCGGGCAGGGTGTCGGCGATGTCGACCAGGTGGTGGCTGTCGCGGAGCCTGGCAAGACCGCGGAACGCCTGGCTACGGACGGAGCCAATCGAGCAGCCGAGCGTGGCCGCCACCTCGCCCTCTGGCAGGTCGTGGAGGTAGCGCAGCACGATGACGGCCCGCTGGCGGGGTGGCAGCGACAGGAGCGCACGGACCAGCCCGTCCCGCTGGGTGAGCCGGGTGGCGTGGTCGAGCAGGTCGGGGCCGGCGGGCTCGTGCTCGGCGAGCAGCGGCACCTCGTGGCCCCGGACCCTCAGCCGGCGCCAGCGGCTGGTCGCGGCGTTGGCGAGCGCCCGACGGACGTAGGCCTCCGGGTTTCCCGCCCGGACCCGGTTCCAGTGGCGATAGGTGCGTTCCAACGCGCCCTGCAGCAGATCCTCCGCCTCGCCCCGGTGACCGCCGACAAGCCACAGCGCGGTCAGCAGCAGCCGGTCCCCCGAAACGGCGACGAACCGTTCGAACGCCCACTCCGGGTCGTCACCGTCGTTCCTCTCCCGGTCGTCAAGCACCCTCGGCCGCCTCCTGTCGCTGCGCTCCCTGCCCCCGTCGCCCGCGTCAACGCGACGGAGCTGGCGCACTATGAGTGGAACAAAAAGGATGAAACGATCCGGGCGGCTCTACGTGATCAGACGGGGGAGGGTGATCGTTGGAGTGGCGGGCGTAGTCGCCGAGCACGGCGGTGGCGTGACACTCGCCGTAGAGGAGGATCCGGTCGGTGCACTCCTGGCGGACGGAGCGGATGAACCGCTCCGCCGAGCAGTTCGCCTGGAGTGTCCGCGGCGGCGTCCGCACGACCTGGATGTCTTCGGCGGCGAACACGTCGTCAAAGGCGCGGAGGTATTTCGCGTCTCGGCCGCGGATTGGGGTTAGTACGGCGCCTCCGACCCCAATTTCACCTGCCTCAACGAGTGATCCACCGCGCCGCGTGCAATGGCAGAAGCTGGTGGCCCGGCTGGTGGTGGGTGCGGGTTCCGAACCTTGATCGTGCGGCTAGGGCTTGCGGGCAAGGATCTGGATACCCGTCGACTCGTGCCCGTTCATGGTGGCAACCGTTATCTGGTGGGTGCGGACCGTTTCGAACCCGGCGAGCAGGGTGGAAAGCCACGCGCGGGAGTGATGGCGGCAGACCGCGCCGTCGCTCGTTTCGAACACACCGTAGCTGCCGCCATGGCGGTCGGCGTAGCGGCCGTAGCGACGGCGGTTGCGTTCGTCGTCCTGCAGCAGATAGTCGCTGATGTAAAGGACTCCGCCTGTCCTGAGCAGGCGGTGCAGCTCAGTGATCAACCGGTGTTGCGCGGCGTCGCCTGGAACGCAGGTCAGCACGGCGAAGAGCAGGACCGCGTCGAAGCCGGCGTCGGGGAAAGGCGCGAGCGGTGGCGCATCCAGGACGGCAAAGCGCGTGACGGGGTGCGTGCCGCGCGCTCGTTCGATCATTTCTGGCGAGGTGTCGGCGCCGGTGAGGTTGTCGAAGCCGTGCTGTTCGAGCTCCGCCAGGACGCGGCCGTAGCCGCATCCGTAGTCGAGGATCGCGGCGTGCCTGCTGATCCCGTCGAGCCAGCGCGGATCGAGCGGGTGGGTGAACGTCTTCGTGGCCGCGACGGCATCCCAGTAGGGAACCTGGCTGTCGAGGTCGGACATGGCGGGGTTGCTCCCTGGAGGTGTGGCCTCAGCCGATGGCGGTGAGCTCGGGTCCTGGTCCGGGGTCGCATTCCTGGTGATCCAGGGTCGGGCGTTCGCGGAAGGCGATGGGTGTGTCATAGCTGGGCGGCGGGTTGGGTGTACCGCCCGGTCAGGAGCTGGCCGGGCGGGGCCAGCGGCCGAACTGTTGGGCGGCGGCGTCGCCGAAGCCGGCTGGTTCTCCCGCCTCGGCGAACGTGCGGGCAATCTGGTGCATCTCCTCCTCCCAACGCCACCCCTTGTGGGCTGCCGCGTCGAGTGCGGCGGCGTGGCGGGTGCCGAGCTCGGGCTGGGACCGGACCCACTCCGCCGCTAGAGCTTCGTCGACCCCGTAGTGCTTCGCGGCGCCGCGGGCGCTGATCAGAAGAGCGGTGGTGATTTTGGTCCACGCCGCGTAGGTCATCTTCAGTGCCGACGCGGCCGTGTGATCGCCGTACAGCACAACGGCTTCGACGCGGGTGTCGCGGAAGAGCGCGGCCACCTCCTCGGCTCGGTCCCCGCACAGGAACAGGCGGGTGGTCCCGGGTCGCTCCGGTGGCGGCCCGATGATCCCGCCGTCGACGTAGGCGGTTCCGTGGGCGTGGACCACCGCCGCGACCTCGGAGGCGGTGCCCGGGCTGATCGCGTTGGCGTCCACGTACAACCCGGAGAAGCTGGCAACCGTCCGGGCGGTCTCCACCGCGGCGGCGGGCGGGCAGATGGACAGGACGACGTCGCGGTCGCGCAGGTCGACTGATGCGCGCATCCCGGCGGCGTCCGCGCGACGGCGCGTGCTCTCGCTTCGTCCGGTGCGCAGCCAGGTCACGTCGTGGCCGGAGTCGACGAGCGCCCGGCCCACCGCCGCGCCCATTTCCCCCGGGTGAAGAATCGCGATGCGGCTCATCAGAGCATCATCCGTCGTCGGTCACCGCCCGTGCGCCCGCCATCAGGCTGGCCCTCAGTTCGCGAGCGGTGCGGACGAGTGCGCGAAGCTCGCGCGATAGGCGCTGGGGGACACGCCGATTCGCCTGACGAAATGCTGGCGGAGTGACTCGGCCGAACCCAGGCCGCTGCGCCGGGCGACCTGGTCCATCGGCAGCGTCGTGGACTCCAGCAGAACCCGCGCCCGGTCGACCCGCTGGTGGGGAAGCCACTGCAGCGGGCTCAGGCCGGTCTCGGCCTGGAAACGGCGGGTGAGGTTGCGAACGCTGGTGTGAGCGTGAGTCGCCAGGTCCCTGAGCGTGAGCTCATCCTCGATCGCCGACACCATCGGCTACGGCTCACCCTTCGCCTTCGCGGCAGCCTTCCGCCGCCACCACGGAAATCCGCCCGGAGCCTGGCGGCAACAGCAGCGGGCAACCGCACACACCCGTCCACTCGCCACGCACCCCGGCTCGTGAACAGCCCCGCAACCGAACAGCGGTTGCGCCAGCTCCTATGAGGGATCGGTCGAACACCCGATGCCCGTGCTCGCTGACCGGGCCAGCAGGGGGGACGAGGGACGCTGTGTCGGTAGTTCACCCGATGGCCCGCCCGGGGCGGCAGTCCTAGCGTCAATCCCATGTCACACGCCTCAAGGCCGACTCTCCCGCCAGCGGCCGGCACGGACATGCGTCGCGGGGTACTGCCCACCCTGACGGTCTCGTCTCGCTTCGGTGGTCCGGCCGGCACCGCCAACGGTGGCTATATGTGCGGTCGCCTCGCCGCATACCTCGACGGACCAGCGACGGTCACCCTCCGCCGACCTCCGCCGCTGGCCACGCCCTTGGCCGTCGACGCCGATACCGACGGTTCGGTGCGGGCTCGTCATGGCGGCGCACTCGTCGCCGAGGCCGAGCCCGCCCGGGACGGGGCGACGCTGTGCGTGCCCGACACCGTCTCCGCGGCCGAGGCCCGCGCGGCAGAGGGCCGCGCGCGGTACTTCCAAGACCCGCTGTACCCGGCGTGTTTCGTCTGCGGGATACGCCGCGGATCAGGCGACGGCCTGCGTATCTTCGCTGGGCGGCTGCCGGGTCGGGACGTGTGGGCGGCGCCGTGGGCACCGGATGCCTCGCTGGCGGACGGCAGCGGCAGAGTGCCCTCGGAGATCGTCTGGGCGGCACTGGACTGTCCCAGCGGGATCGCCGCCATCGACGCTGCCGATCTCGGCGACGATGCCGCCGTCCTGCTTGGCCGGATGACCGCCACCGTGGCGGCGCTGCCGGCGGTCGGCGACGAGTGCCGGGTGATCGCCTGGCCGCTCGGACGTGACGGCCGCAAGCTGATGGCCGGCTCGGCGCTGCTGGGGGCCGGTGGCGAGGTGCTCGCGGCGGCCAGGGCCGTGTGGCTTACCGTGCCACGCTCCGGGTGCGGGATGCCCGTGGAAGAGGCGTCATGACGGAGCGGCGAGGCGTGGGGCTCACGCCGATGGAGACTCGCTGGGATGTCATCGTCAAGGCCGCGGTGCTGGCCGAGCAGCTGGGGTACGAGACCTTCGCGGTACCCGAGGGATGGGGGCTGGACTCCACCCCGATCGTGACCGAGATCGCGGTGCGCACCAGCCGTATCCAGGTCGTGTCGGGTGTGCTGTCGGTGTGGGGGCGCACCCCGGGGACGCTGGCGATGACCGCCGCCACTCTGCAACAGGTCTGTGGAGGGCGGTACGGACTGGGCCTGGGTACCAGCACGAGAGCGCTGGTCGAGGGATTTCACGACACCCCGTTCGAGCATCCGGCCGCCAAGCTGCGCGACGTCGTCACCCAGGTCCGCGCGCTGCTCGCCGGCGAGCCAGCCCTCCTGCGCCGCCTCCCGGGCGCGCACCCGTTGCGACTAGGCCAGCCGCCCACCTCCGAGGTGCCCATCTGGGTCGCGGCGCTCGGCCCGCGCACGACCCAGGTGGCCGCCGAGCTCGGCGACGGCTGGATCCCCGCGCTGATGGCCCGGGATCGCCTCGCATCCTCGGCAGAACAGCTCAACCGCCTGCGCGAGACCATCGCTCCGCACCGGGCGCCCCTCACCGTCGCGGCCGGACCGATCACCGTCGCCGACGAGAACCCCGACACTGCCAGGGACATCGCCGCCGCGTGTACCGCCTGGTACCTCACCGCCATGGGCGGCGTCTATGCCCGGTCGGTGTCCGACCAGGGCTACGCCCCACAGGTCGACGCCATCATGGCCGCCAACCCGCGGCCAAGCCCCCGGCGCGGGACCGTGCCGCCCTCCGCCCAGCCCGTACTCGACCAGCTCGCCGCGTACGGAACCGTCGACCAGGTCACCGAGCAGCTCAAGGCGTGGGACCAGGCAGCCGACATCGTCACCGTCTTGCTGCCACCCGGCCTGCCCTGGCCCACCATCGAGGCAACCCTGGTGGCCGCGGCCCCACCAACAAGGCCGGACGCGGCCTTGCCTCCCGCAGGTTCCGCGCCTCCCGCAGGTTCCGCCCAGGCCTACCGATGAGGAGTCGTGATGGGCTTCTATGACGACCAGGTGCTGCCCCGACTTGTCGATCTTGTCCTCGGCAGACCGATGGAGGAGGCCAGGGCGCGCGTCGCGGCCGGGCTGTCCGGCGAGGTCCTGGAGATCGGTTTCGGGTCGGGACGCAACATCCCGCATCTTCCGGCGGGAGTCACTCGCCTGCTCGCGGTCGAGCCCGCCGCCGTCGGACGCAAGCTCGCGGCGCCTCGCATCGCCGCGGCGCCCTTCATGATCGAGTTCATCGGCGACGATGGCCAGGCGCTGCTCCTTCCGGACGCGTCGGTCGACCATGTCCTCATGACCTGGACGCTGTGCACCATCCCCGACGCCGAACTGGCGCTGCGCGAGATCCATCGAGTGCTGCGGCCCGGCGGCACACTGCACTTCACCGAGCACGGCCGCTCGCCCAAACCCACCGTCGCTCGCTGGCAGGACCGGCTCACACCCGCCTGGGGCAGGTTCGTCGGAGGCTGCCACCTCAACCGCCGGATCGACGATCTGGTCGAGAAGTCCGGACTGACCCTGGAGTCGGCCAGGACATATCAGATGGGCGGGACGGCCCTGATCGGCTTCGCCTACGAGGGCGTCGCGTCGAAACTGGCCTGATGCCGCGAGGGCGAAGGGAGGACAACTCGGAGAGGTGGCTGGACGTCCGCTTCCACCGCACCGGAGCCAAGCGCCTCTACCACCCCGTGGTCGGCGCGCTCGGCCTCACCTTCGAGGCCATGGAATTCCCCGCGCACCACGGAGGTATATCCTGGCGTCGAAATTTGTGTTGGCCACAGCGGTCGATGCCACACGACCGGCCGGCACGACTGCGGCCGCCCTGAGCAGGGCGGATAGCATTTCCGGCAAGCCCAACCTGCGCTACGGCCCCTGTCATGGCTCGGGCCAGCTCAACACAACTGCGCCTTCCGCCCCAACCCAGGCGCGAGATCGTATACATTATTGGAACTGGGCGCGCGGCACGCTCGCACGTGGCACAGCCGCCGGTTCACGCATCCAGGGTGACGCTGTGAATCGGGTGGGATGTTCCTCGGGCATGGGAATGGGGGCTGCGTGAGCGGGAACCGCATGCGGGTCGGGGTGTTCATCGGGCGGACGACCGGCGAACGCACGACCGCCAAGGAACTGCTCGACAACGCCAGGGACGCCGAGGCCCGGGGATTGTCCACCGGCTGGGTGCCGCATCTGCCATGGAGCCTGGACGCGTTGACCGCGCTGGCGCTGGCCGCCGGGGTCACCGAGGAGCTCGAGCTCGGCACAGCCGTGGTACCGACCTTTCCGCGCCACCCGATGTCGCTGGCCCAACACGCGCTCACGGTGCAGGCGGTCGCCGGCGGCCGACTCACGCTGGGTATCGGTCCGTCGCACCCGGTCGTGATCGAGTCTATGTACGGGCTCTCCTACGACCGGCCCGCCTCGCACACGGAGGAGTACGTCGAGGTGCTCCGGGCCTGCTTCGCGGGAACCGGCTACGTCAGGCACGAGGGTGACCGTTTTTCGGTGGCCGCGATGCTCGACGTCCCCGAGGGCTCACCGGTGCCGGTTCTCGTCGCGGCGCTGGGCCCTCGGATGCTCGAGATCGCCGGCCGGCTCGCCGACGGCACGATCACCTGGTGGGCTGACGAACGCGCGATCGGCGAACACGTAGTACCGAAGATCAATGCCGCCGCGGAGACGGCGGGCAGACCTGTTCCCCGAGTGGTCGCGGGTGTGCCGGTCGCCGTCGTGGACGACGTGGACGCGGCCCGGGAGCGGGCGGCCGAGCTGTTCTCCGCGTATTCCGGCATCCCCAGCTACGATCGCATCCTGTCGCGGGGCGAGACCGGCAACACCGTAGACGTGGCGGTCATCGGCGACGAGGCAACAGTGCGGGCACGTCTGCGGCGCTTCGCGGACGCTGGGGTGACTGACCTGTGTGCGTCCGTCCTGAGCATCGAGGGCGAGGCCAGCCGCCGGCACACTCTGGACGTACTCGCCACGCTCTGAGCAACTCTGGTCGGGTGGCCCGGGGGAATCGCACCCCGCGCTCCCACAGAGTCGGGCAGGCCGCCGGCGAAGTGCCCTGGTTGGGTCCTTTTCCGTCGGCCTGTGGGTGCCCGAGATCGGGTCCGGTCACGCTGCCTGCTGGTATTCGCGGATGAGGCCGTCGAGTCGATCCCGTCAGATGACCGCGGGCGTGGTCGCGGCGGCGGGCCGGCCGCGTCCGGTGGCTGCTGGCGCCTGCGTTCCCCATCCACCTCGGCCGACGACGGCGACAGAAACGCCTCCCGACCGGCATCACCCCGGCGCCTCCCGCAGGCTGGCCAACCATCCCGGCTGTGGTGGGCGGTAGCGGCGCCCGGGGTTCAAGCGTCTGCGCCAGGCGTGCGTGGCGATCAGACCTATGAGACGTGCGGGCAGGACCGAAAGTCCCTGTCGACGGCACCGCTCGTGGGCAATCCTGGGACCCGCCAACCTCCCGCGGCCACAGGAGGTGATCTCAGTGGTAACGGGACGGCGGAACAGGAGCGTGTGACGATGACGGCCCACCGCATTCATCGGCGGGACGGCGGCGGAATTCAGGCCTGCTGGCGCCGACGTCCGGCCGGCCGCGGTGCCATCGGCGGCGACTGGATCGACGCCTTCCGCCTCGACGACGGTCGGCTGGCGGTGACGATCGGCGACGCCGCGGGCCATGACGCCGTGACATGGCGGTAGCGGTCTCGGTTGACCAACGCATCGGGGCAGGCGAGGACCTGGCCGGCCTTCAATGACGTCCCTTGGTACTTGACACGCCCGGCGCCGCACGGCACCAGCAGCGTGAGGTGAGGCGGAGGCATGCGCAGATATGCGGAGAACAGACGGCCTGCTGAACTCGGTTTCGCTATGCTCCCGCCGTGGACGCAGTCACCCGGCCCGAGGTTCGGGTCGAACCGTCCGATGCACGACGACCAGCGTCGCCTTCCGTCGGCGACGACCTGATGTTTCCGACCGTTGGTCGCCTCGAGCTCGATGAGCTGCTTGCCCAGCTGGTCGAACGTGCCCAGGACGTCATGGCCACCCAGGGCCGGTTGCGCGGCCTGTTGCGCGCCAACCGGATGGTCACGACCGACCTGCGCCTACCAACGCTGCTACGACAGGTGGTCGAGGCTGCCTGCGAACTCCTCGACGCGCGATACGGGGCGCTGGGGGTGGTGGCGCCGGATCGAACTCTCGAGGAGTTCGTCCACGTCGGCATGGACTCCGCGGACGTGGCACACATCGGCCACCTACCGACTGGCCACGGTGTGCTGGGCGTTCTGATCGACGACCCGCGTCCCCGCCGAGTGGGCGACATCGCCCGCGACCCGAACGCCGTCGGTTTCCCGCCGGGGCACCCGCCGATGCACACCTTCCTCGGCGTGCCCATCACCGTGCGGGGCGAGGTCTTCGGCAACCTGTACCTGACCGAGAAACGCGACGGCCGGGCGTTCACCGCCGAGGACGAGGAACTCGCGCTCGCCCTGGCGGCCACCGCCGGCGTCGCGATCGACAACGCCCGGCTGTTCGACGAAGCGCAGCAGCGGCACCAGTGGATGAGTGCGTCGGCCGAGGTGACTCACGAGGTCATGGCGGACCCGTCCGACCCGATCGTGCTGGTTGTCGAGCGGGCTCGAACCACCGCGCGTGCCGACTACGCGGCCATGGTCGTCCGCGGCGGTGACCCCGTCTCCGCGATCGTGGAGGTCGCCGCCGGAGCAGATATCGGGGGGAACGCGATCCCCCTTGACAGCAGCCTGGCCGGGCGCGTCTTCGCCGAACAGCGCCCCGTGCTCACCGGCAATGCCGACGTGGACGCCTGCGATCTGGAACGAGTCTCTGACGTCGGGTCCCTCATCGCCGTGCCGCTGCGAGCCGGCACGGACGCCGACCGCCGCGTTCTGCTTCTGGGACACGCCCGCGGGCGTCGGGCGTTCACGGCCGCGGAGCTCGACATGGCATCGAGCTTCGCCGGCCACGTGGCGGTTGGCCTCGAGCTCGCCCGCGCCAAGTCCGAGCGAGAACGGCTCGTGGTGCTCGCCGACCGCGGCCGGATTGCCCGTGACCTTCATGACCACGTGATCCAGCGGATGTTCGCTGTCGCGTTGGGTGTCCAGGACGTGGCGCAGTACGAGAGCACCGCGAACGCCGACCGCCTGAACGGCTTCGTCGAGGACATCGACGCGACGATCAAGGATATTCGACGGTCGATCTTCGAGCTGCGGGGAAGCGCCCAGCTCGGGCGCGGCAGTCTGCGCGCCACGATCGAGAAGATCGCCAGGGACGCCGAAGCCGGGCTCGGCTTCGCGCCGACGGTGACCTGTGCCGGCCCTCTGGACACGGTCGTCGGTGAAACGCTGGTCACCCACGTGCTCGCGGTGATACGGGAAGCGGTGTCCAACGCGGCCCGCCACTCCCGCGCCACCACGCTGCGGATCAGCGTGCGCCTGGAGAACGACGAGGTCGTCGTCGACGCCGAGGACAATGGCGTGGGAATCGGGGAGACGGTCCGCCGCAGCGGCCTGGCCAACCTGCGAGAACGTGCCGAGTCACTCGACGGGACGTTCACGCTGGCGGTTCCCGTCGGGGGCGGCACCCACCTGCGCTGGACCGCTCCGATCTAGGCCGCCCCGGCTGCGCGCAGCCGGGGCGGTAGGACCTTCCGCGATCATCGAAGACCCCGCCGAAGTGCGCTCGCTGCGGTCGTTCGACGTGCGCCTCGCATGACGAAGGTCCCGAGGTCACCACTCCGATCGCCGGATATCGGCCCCAGTCGTGCCGCGTATCGTCCTCGGCGTGGAGAAGATTACGGTATTCATCCTCGACGACCACGAAATCGTGCGGGATGGTCTCCGGCGGACCCTGGAACGTCATGACGACATCGAAGTGGTGGGAGAGGCGGGGCTCGCGGCGGAAGCGCTGCGGCGTATACCCGCCCTGACGCCCACCGTGGCGATCCTCGACGGCCGGCTCCCCGACGGCAGCGGCATCGACGTCTGCCGCGAGATCCGGTCGACGCATCCGGACGTCGCCTGCCTGATCCTGACCTCCTACGACGATGACGAGGCCCTCTTCTCCGCCATCATGGCTGGCGCCGCGGGCTACGTGCTCAAGGAGATCCGCGGCACTGACCTGGTGGGCGCGATCCGGACGGTGGCGTCCGGCCAGTCGCTGCTGTCGCCGTCGGTCACGCAGCGGGTGCTCGCCCGGTTGCGCGAAGGACCGAAGCAGGACCCGGTCCTGGCGGAGCTCAGCCCCCGCGAACGCGAGATCCTGGGGCTCGTCGCCGAAGGACTCACCAACCGTCAGATCGGGACGCGCATCCACCTGTCCGAGAAGACCGTCAAGAACTACGTGTCGAGCATTCTGGACAAGCTCGGGCTGACCAGCCGCACCCAGGCCGCCGTCCTTGCGTACAAGCACCTTGGAGGGGAGAGCTCGGCCCCGTGATGGGCGCTGGTACCGGTTAGCGGGGCGGCTGGGGCCGGGCAGGCAGGTCGCCCGCGAACCGGCGACGAGGTCGGGGGCGGTGTTTCAGGCTTCGTGCTCGTCCTCGGGCCGGGCGGACGGGCCCGTCCGGACTGGCTGGCCTCGGTGCGGGCGGTCCTCATATCGCAGAAGTCTCGTCCTCAGCCGCGCCTGGAGAAGGTCGATCGCCTCACGTAGCGTCGTTCCCTCCGCCCGTGCCCGTACCGGTGTCCCATTGACGTCCAGACTCACCGCCGCTGATGCGGGGACGGTGCCAGGTCGTCCGCCCGCGTCGAGGCTGATCCGGGCATGCAGGATCGGCTCGTGGCATAGCTGTGCCAACGCGTTCACCTTTTCCACGGCGTAGTCACGTGCTGGCTGGGAAACAGGTCCGGTGATCTGGACCGTGATGGTTCCCGGACCGAGCCGCGAAGTACTGGTCATTGATTCCTCCAGGCTGTGCTGCGGCGCCGTCGGGTGAGTCGCCGGTCGCCAGGCGGGTCACATGTCGGTCGGACGTTCCGTTCGGGTACCTCCAAGCCCCAGTAGCGGTCCAAACTCGGCGTCCCAGTCGATCAGACCGGCTTCCACCTCGGGCGGAACGGCCTCGTAGGTGTGGCGCAGAAAGGCAGCGACCCGCTGAGATGGCAGTTCCAGATCCGCGTGGCCATCCGGGCCAGTCAGCGTGATCGTCATGACCCGTCGTTTATTACCGTGGACCGGCTGGACCCGCACGTCGCCCACCGAGGCTGGTCGAGGACCTCCTGCCATGAGCAGGGTGCGCGCGAACGTCCATGCGACGGTCTCGTCGGCCGGCATCCGAACGACGAGTGTTACCGCGATGGGGTCAGCAGGGTCAAAGCGTAGATGGCCCGTCAGGGGCAGCCGCTCTCCGTTGTCCATGACCAAGCCGATGCGCAAGTCGCAGCTGATTTTCTTCATCGGGGATGACCGGGAGTGCGGCATCTCGACCCTCCTAGTCCGTGTCGCGGGCCGTTCTTCGCTCGCGTGACCACTCTGCCTGCGTTATCCGGCACGATCCTGAGGCGGTCGGTCCGGTCTGGTGGGAGGAACGGACCTCTGGGACCACCCCGCATGACTCGATGGTCGCCGGTGTCAGGAGACTGCAGCCCCGCCGGGACGGGGACCAACGCACCGCGACGGCCAGCCTGACGGCCGATGTCCGCCGAGGCGCCCAAAGGGACAGTGGTACCGAGCGAGCGAACCGCGACCCGGAAGGTGCACCATGGACCGCGCTGACGCACCAACCCACCCCATGCGAATACTCGTCGGCATCGATGGATCACCTGGCTCGGAGGCGGCGCTGCGATGGGCGTGTCACGAGGCGACGCTCCGTCCGGCAGCAATTTCGGCGCTCGTCGCGTGGACGGCGGACGGACGCCCGCAACGCGTCTACCACCTCGCCCGTCGGGCACCACGTCGAACGCCCACCGCGGGCGGGCGGCCCGTTTGGCCGCTTCCACCGACACCAGTGGATCCTTCTCTCCGTGGAGAAGCAGAACCGGCTGCCGTATCCCGCCCATGGTCGCCTCGTAACGTGCGGGAGTGACCAGGGCCCGCAGGGTGCTGTGAAATGCGTGCAGGAAGTCAGACTCGGTACCTGGATAGGACAAGCGCCGTTCGGCCAGCTCGACGGAGCGCTCAACGAGGTCAGCCGGCACCCGCGTGGAGTCAACGCAGCACACCTTCAAGGTTGACTCGATGCCACGTGTGGCCCCTGCCCAGCGCCGCGATGCTGTGACGAGGGCTCTGCCAACGCCAGGGAGCGCGTAGCCAAGAATGCCCAGGCTCATCAATACCCCTGGATGTCCGCCCGGTCGCGCGGGCAGAGCCGGGTCGATCAGGACGAGGCCGGCCACGGCGTCCGGGTCGGCTGCGGTCGCCAGGACCGCGATCATCGCACCCATCGAGTTTCCTACCAGGATCGCGGGCGTGCCCACGACCTCTCGAAGAAACCTGCCGAGCAACTGCACGTTGGCCTCGACAGTCGTGCGTCGCCCCAGGGCCTGGGTCAGGCCGTGGCCGGCCAGGTCCACGGCCAGGACACGGCACGACAGGGTCAACCGGGGCGCGAGCGCGAACCAGTTGAGATGGGAACCGCCAAGACCATGCACGCAGACCAGCAGTGGCCCGCGCTGTGGGCCCCCGAAATCGACATAGTGCGTCGGTCCGTCCAGATCGACCCAGTGCGACGCGGCATCAACCCTGTCGGGGAAACGGGACGGCTGATGGCGGACGGGTGATATCCCAATCATCGACGCTTCCTTTTTCAGCCAGATGTCGGCCGCCGCGACTGGAAGATCAGCCGCGGCGGGCCGGGATGTGTGCCGAGAGTCAATGCGTCTCGACGGACTTCGCGCCGAGCAGGACCGCCCACCAAGGCCGGCGGCCACTGCCCGCGCGGTCGGTGACGAGCTGGCGGCCGCCTCGATATCCACAGGGCTGGTGATCGCTGGTCCTGCGGTCGTGCGGTAGACCGCGAGCCGCCTGGCTTGACGTGTCTTGGCAGGCGGAGCGTCGGCGCCGCGCGGGTCGGGAGCCCATGGAGGTCCTCGCCCGACGGGTGCGGATATCCACGGCACCGCCACGCATGCTGACCCAGCCACCGGGGCCCATCTGGATCCGTGCCCGGGGGCCGCCGCGCAGGCCGTCCAGGTGGTCGAACAGGTGGATCGCGATCACGGTTCCCGCTGCGGCGAGCTCGCCGATGACTAGCACCTTGGTCAGGTCGATCTGCGCCAGGAGTCGGCCGGTCCGCCCGTTCTGGCCGGACCGGTCCGACTCCTCGCGTTCGGTCATCAGGCCGATCGGGCGGTGGAGCGGCGCGCTGTTGGCGGCCGCGTCGCCTGGAGAGTGGGACCGGTCCGGCAGGGCCGGCGTCCCAGGCCTCTCGACGGTCCCGCGGGGCGGGCTTTCGGTGGGGCTCGTCCTGTCGCGGTGCGCCCAGTCTGTCGCGATGACGGTCGCGTTGCGGCGCATAGCGCGCCTCCCTACGCTGTGACCTGCTTCTGCATGTCGGCGCCGTGCGTGTCCATTCTTGGCCGGACGGCTCTGAGATGGATGGTCCGAGTCGTCACGCGAGACTGGACCAATGGGGTAGAAGACCGACCCTGAAGGCCGGGTGAAACGCCGAGGTGCGCTCTGCCACCCGGCCAACCGGCCCAGGCGTGCCGGCCCAATGCACCCTCGTGGACCGCCGCATGGCGCGGTCTCGTCGGTCCATTCCGGTGGAACAGTCAGGGAGGTCGATCACCGGCCAGTTCTGCTTCCGCCCGATCGCCCCAGATCGGTGTCGGAAAGTGGTGGGCCGTCACAGCGGGCACGGCGACGTGCCGCACCGGACGTGGAGCGTGAGGCGTGAGCAGCTCGGTACGCATTCTTGTCGGAGTTGACGGCTCTCCTGGCTCGGAGGCCGCGCTGAGGTGGGCGCTTCGAGAGGCGGCGCTGTGGTCCGCCGCGACGGACGGCGCCGGCCGGGGTGCTGCCCCGACGGTGACCGCCCTGCTGGCCTGGACCGCGGACGGGCTGCCGACGGGCGTGCTGCGCGCCGTGGCCCAGGGCAACCATGATGGGATGACCAAGGCGGCTACCGAGATGCTGGAGCGTTCGATCAGGCGGGTGGGCGAGCCGCCGGCGTCGGTCACGCTTCGGCGCACCGTTGTCCTGGACGACCCGGTCGCGGCTCTCACCGCGGCGGCCGCGGATGCCGACATGGTCGTCATCGGGGAGCGTGGCCATGGGCCGATCCACCGGATGACCGCGGGCTCGGTCAGCCAGGGGGTCGTCCACCACGCGCCGGGGCCCGTCGTCGTCGTCCGCCCGCCCAAGGAGGACGAGACCCCACGGGTCGACGACCGCCGGCCGGTCGTCGTCGGCGTCGACGGGTCGGACCCGTCGCTTACGGCGCTGCGCTGGGCCGCGCACGCCGCGGCCGTCCGTAAGGTGCCGCTGCGGGTGATCCACGCCTGGGGTGGCTATGACCCGATGTACGCCGAAGTGCTTGTCGGGGCGCAGGGATTGCTGGTCAAGCAGGCAGACGAGGTCCTCGCGCAGGCCGTCAAGCTGGGCCTGGCCGACGCCCCGCGCCTCACCGTCGAGTCGGTCGTCTCGCCCGAATCTGCGATCCGTGCCCTGTTGCGCGAGGCCCGCGAGGCGCAGCTCCTGGTCGTCGGCAGCCGGGGGCACGGCGGTTTCGCTCGGCTGTTGCTCGGTTCGGTCAGCAACCAGTGCGTGCTGCACGCGGACAGCGACGTCGCCGTCGTGCGCTCCGACCGGCTTCCCGCCCCAGTGGACGAATCGGCCGCGACGGCCGGCGCCGCCCTGTCCACCTAGAAGGCCGAAGTCTGCGGTCGTTGGTCTCTCGCTACGGTGCCGGCGAGCTCGATGGACCGGGCTAACGCGAGGCCGCCGAGATGATCCTTGAGATCTTCCTAAGCGGCGACAGGTGGGCCGCCATCATCGGAGGCCGGCTCGACGTCAGTCCTGTACGTGAGGCGTCTCCTGCCCCAGCCGGGGCGGGAGGCGCCTCGCCGCGTCTCCGGCTGATTTGTTCGGCCACGACGAGTGGCAGCCCGGCCGAGGCATGCCCTTCCGTCGGCTCGCCCGGAGCCTCTCTGGCCTTCCCGCGGCAGGTGGGCCGATCGGCCCTACAGACGGCACGTGCCGATAGTCCGAAGCGACTGCCCGGGTGGCCCGCGCAGCCCCTGATCCGGGCGCCGTGGCCGCGCGAGTCTAAGAGCCACACAAACCAGGGAGGTCGAAAGCACATGACAACCACCACCAACGCCAAGGTCGGGGCGCGGTCCGGCTCGGTCGTCTCGTCGCCTTTCTCGACGCTGTTCCGGCAGCGTGCCGGCGCCCGCGGCCTGGCGCTGGACATCGTGCTCGCGCTGACCAGGGTCAGTCTCGGATGGGTCTTCCTCTGGGCGTTCCTCGACAAGCTGTTCGGCCTCGGCCACGAGACCGCGTCGAAGGCGGCCTGGATTCATGGCGGCAGCCCCACCGAAGGCTTCCTGGCACACGGTGCGGTCGGCCCGTTCAAGTCGTTCTACAACGACATCGCCGGCGCCGCCTGGGCCGACTACCTCTTCATGATTGGCCTCGCCGCCATCGGCACCGCGCTGATCCTCGGGATCGGGATGCGCGCCGCCGCCGGTGCCGGCACGGTCCTGCTCGTCATGATGTGGACGGTCGTCCTGCCCCCCGAGAACAACGTCTTCATGGACGACCACCTCATCTACGCGCTCACCCTGATCCTGCTGGCCGCGCTGAACGCCGGCCGGTCCTTCGGCCTCGGCGGCGCCTGGGCCCGCACCCCGATCGTCCGCGACCGCCCATACCTGGTCTGAACGTCCGGCCGTCGGTGACCGAACCGGCACCCGGCATCCTGAACTCCTCCGCCAGTCCGGCATCCAGCGGCCGGGACGCGTCACGGGACGCGTCCCGGCCGCTTCACGTGCTGCGCGACAGGGGACTGTCCGGCAGGCGGCCCTGATGCATCCAACAACCGGTGTCGCCCCAGATGGCCAGCCGGCGGAGTCCGACGTTCTTCTCTGCGCGCATCACCTCCGCCGGTCAGCCGCCGCGCTCGAAGCATGTGACGCCCGGGTGTACGACCGGTTCGGCGACCCAATCGACGAGCTCGGCAAGGTATTCCTCCACGACAGATGAGCGCGGATACGCCCCCCGGGTCAGTCCAAAGGTCCCGAGGCGTGCACACGGTGGGCACATGGTGGCGATTTGGTGCCGATGGTTCGCTGAAATCATGGTCGAGAAGAGCGGGATGACCGCCACCCCTCTGCTACGCGCCGAAGGCGTACGCAAGATCTACCGGACCGGCGCCGTCGAGGTGGAGGCGCTGCGCGGCCTCGACCTCGAGGTCGAGGCCGGTGAGCTCGTCGCGGTCATGGGCCCGTCGGGATCCGGGAAGACGACGCTGCTTAACTGCCTGTCCGGGCTGGACGACATTGATGGCGGCCGGGTGATACTCGGCGGCGTCGACCTGTTCGCGATGCCGGACGCCAGGCGCACCGAGCACCGCGCCCGCACGATGGGTTTCGTCTTCCAGGCCTTCAACCTCATCCCGGTGTTTACCGCGGTCGAGAACGTGGAGCTTCCGCTGCTGCTCGTCGGCGTCGCTCCGGCGCAGGCCCGTAGGCGAGCCGCCGACATGCTGGAGCGGGTCGGGCTGGGTGCGCGCGGCGCGCACCGGCCGAACGAGCTGTCCGGCGGCGAGCAGCAGCGGGTGACGATCGCGCGGGCCCTGGTGGCCCGCCCGGCGATCGTCTGGGCCGACGAGCCGACCGGGAACCTGGACAGTGAGATGGCGGCGCAGGTCATGGACCTGCTGCGGACGCTCAACCGGGACGAGGGACAGACGATCATCCTGGTTACCCACGACCCGGGGATCGGCGCTGCCGCGGGCAGGCTGATCCGCATGCGCGACGGCGCGCTGATCAGCGACGAACGCCGCGCGCCCGCGAACGGGCCAGTGCCCTCGGCACCCTCCGCCTCCTCGATGGCGGCCTCGCCGCCAGCACCTTCGTCTCCTTCGGCGCCCGAGGCGCCGGATGCGCTGACGTCGGCCGTCTGAGCGCGCCCAGGGGATGAGGAGATCATGTATCCGGAACTAACTCGACCACTGCTGGTCCTGCTGGTCGCAGCAGCGGCCGCGCTGATCACGGTAGCTGCCGTCCGACCGTTCCTACGCAGGCTGGCGCTGCGCCAGGTGTCGCGCCGCCCGCTGGAGGCGGTGCTCGTCATAGCCGGCTCACTGCTCGGCACGGCGATCATCGTCGGTAGCTTCGCGGTCGGCGACACGATCGACCATTCGGTGCGGAACACGGCCTTCCGCACGCTGGGACCGGTCGACGAGGAGGTCTACTCCAACGACCTGACTCGCGGCGACGCGGCCACGCGGCGCCTGGCCGCGCTGCGCGTCGACCCGGACGTCGACGGCCTACTCACCGTGGTCGCGGACAAGGCGGCGGTCAGCCGCGGCACGGGCGCGGCGCGCGTCGCCGAGCCGCAGGCACAGGTCTTCGAAGCCGACTTCGCCGCCGCCGCGACGTTCGGCGACCGCGGCGCCGACGGCCGGGACGGCAGCCACCTGTCTGGCGCGAATCCCGCGCCAGGCTCTGCGGTCGTCAACACCGAGCTGGCGGACTCCCTCGGGCTGCGAGCGGGGGACACCGTCACCGCCTATCTGTACGGCCAGCCGACGCAGCTGCGGGTCGAGCGGGTGGTGCCGGCCCGGGGCCTGGCCGCGCTGGGGTTCGCCAACATCAACCGTGATCTGTTCGTCGCCCCCGGCACGCTGGCCGCCGCGGCGGCCCGGGCCGGCGGTGACAACTCACCGTCGACGATCACACTCGTGTCCAACCGGGGCGGCGTCGAGTCGGGCAGCACGCTCACCGACGCCGTCGAACAGAAGATCCGCACCGCGCTGGGGGGCCTGACGACGTCCGGCGCGCAGGTGACGACCCCGAAGAAGGACGCGCTCGCGACCGCCGAGGACGTGGCCGGCCAGCTCGGCTCGCTGTTCCTGTTCATCGGCAGCTTCAGCATCATCGCCGGCGTCCTGCTGCTGGTGAACGTGTTCGTCATGCTCACCGACGAGCGGCGCGGCCAGCTGGGCATGCTGCGCGCGATGGGCATGCGCCGACGGCGGCTGATCAGTGCCTTCCTCCTGGAGGGCAGCATCTACGGGGTCGTGGCGGCGGCGCTCGGCGTGGCCGCCGGCATCGGGGTCGGCTGGGCGGTGGTGCTGGTCGCGGCGCAGATCTTCGCCGCTTTCCAGGACGGCGGCAATGCCCTGGAGCTGACCTTCGCCATCACGCCGACCAGCCTGTTCAACGGCTTCGCCGCCGGCTTCCTGATCGCGTTCGCCACGATCGCGGCGACCAGCGCACGGGTCAGCCGCCTCAACATCATCGCCGCGATCCGGGACCTGCCAGACGGCGTGGGCCGCAAGCCGCGTCGATCGCTGCTGGTCGGTTCGGCGCTGCTCGCGGTGCTGTGCACCGCCGCCGCGGTCCCGGCGGTCGCCAGCAGCGAAGGCATGACGACCTACCTGTTCCCCGCACTCGCGGTGCTGTTCGCCGTGCCGCTGGCGCGCCGGTTCGCCGGCACCCGGGCGGTGTCGACTGTCGCCTCGGCGCTGGTACTGGCCTGGGGCCTGCTCGCGAACATCGCGCGTCCGGACGTGTACGACAACGGCTCGACCGCGACCTACGTCGTCCTCGGAGTCATGGTCACCGGGGCCGCGGTGGTGCTGCTGTCGGTGAACCAGGACATCGTCCTGCGCCCGCTGCGCCTGCTCACGGCCCGGGCGGGGGAGACGGGCTTGGCCGCCCGGCTCGCGGTGACCTATCCGACCTCCCGGAAGTTCCGCACCGGCGCCACACTGCTCATGTACTCCCTGATCATCTTTACCCTCGTGATCATCACCGAGATGGGTGCCATCATCGGCGCGGGCACCGACCAGGCGGTCGTCGAGGCATCCGCCGGCTATGCCATCCGCGCGGACGTCGCCCCGTCGACCCTGATCAATGATCCGCAGCTAACGCTGCGCTCGGGTGATCTGGCCGGCCAGATCACCGAGGTGACCCCGCTGACGATCGGCCGGGGTACCTCGGACGACCCGACCGGGCGTTCGGACACCCCGCTGCCAGTCGTACTGATCGGGCTGCCCGCGGCCGCCGCGACCAGCCACCCGCTCGCCCTTGACTCGTGGCTGCCGTCGCTGGGCGCCGACGAGAAGGCGGCGTGGCGGGGGATCGTCGCCGACAGCCGTTACGTCGTGCTCGACCCGTACTTCAACAGCACCACCGGCCCGAACACCGATCAGGTCAAACCGGGCGCCACCATCACCCTCACCGACCCGGCAACCGGCCGAGCCCAAAAGAAGATCATCGCGGCGAAGGTCGAGAACGCGCTGCCGTACTACTCCTTCCCGGCGCAGCCACCGGCCTACCCCGTGTTCGCCGGCGCCGACACCGTGCGGGCGATCTACGGCGACGGCGCCCAGGACACCAGCCTGCTCATCCGCGCGGCACCGGGCGTGAGCGACGAGCGGCTCGCCGCCACGCTGCAAGGCCGGTTCCTGGCCAACGGGCTGATCGCCAACCGGATCGAGCGCGACGTACGGCGCACCTTCGCCGCCAACGTGAGCTTCTTCCGTCTCATGCAGGGCTACCTCGCGCTGGGCCTGCTCGTCGGCATCATCGGCCTGGGCGTCGTCATGGTGCGCGCCGTACGGGAACGGCGGCGCACCATCGGCATCCTGCGGGCGCTCGGCGTGCGGTCCAGGACGGTGACGCTGGCCTTCCTCGGCGAGAGCGCATTCGTCGCGATCGAGGGGATCGTGCTCGGTGCCGGACTGTCCCTGCTCACCTCCTGGCTGATGTACACCAACAGCCCGGCATTCGGCGGCCTCGACGTCGCGTTCCCGGTCGACTGGGCGACCATCGGCCCGACCGTCGGCGCGACTCTCGTCGCGTCCCTGCTCGCCAGCGCCGGCCCAGCACGTCGGGCGGCCGCGATCCGCCCCGCCGTCGCCGTCCGCGTCGCCGACTGACAGGGCCAGCCATGCCAACCAACGAGACGTCGCATATCTGGTGCCGGCCGGCGGCATCGAGGTGGAGGTCGTCACGAGCGCGGACACCGACCGGCAACGCGCCGCCCGACGGGCCTGTCACACGGCCGGATCGCCTCGGCGCGGGGAGCCGAACGGCCGGTCCTGGAAGGACGAGCGAGACCTGCCCGACTCGTCCCCTCGGAAGAAACATGGGAGTTGGGCACTCCGGGCGTGGCGACCGCAAACGGCGCCAGGCCGATGGAGAGGCACCCGGCACGTCGCGGCGTGACGCGACGAGGATGGAGCGGGCACGATGCGCGCACTGGTCGTCTTCGAGTCGATGTTCGGCAACACCAAGGAGATCGCAGAGGCGGTCGCGGCCAGCCTCGGGGAGCGGATGGACGCCGAGCTGGTCGAGGTCGGCGCCGCGCCCACCACGCTGACCAGCGACGTCGACCTGCTGGTCGTCGGCGGCCCCACCCACGTCCTGGGCATGAGCCGGCCTAACAGCCGGCAGGACGCCGCCCGCCAGCTGGCCGCCGACGCCGAAGGCCCCGCCGTCGAGAACGGCGTGATCTCGCCGGGCATCGGGATCCGGGAGTGGCTGGCCAGCGTCGAGCTTGGCCGCCCGGCGCCGGCCGTGGCCGTCTTCGACACCAGGGCGCGCTCCCCGCTGGCCGGCTCCGCCGCGGCGAAGGCGGCGCGCCTGCTGCGACGGCGCGGCGCGAACGTCGTCGGCCGGCGCAGCTTCTACGTCACTGGCACTCGAGGGCCGCTGCGCGACGGCGAGCCCGACCAGGCCCGTCGTTGGGCAGCGGACCTCGCCGCCCGCCCGGCGACGGGCGGCGCGGCGGGGGAGACCGCCGGAGCGCCCATCGGCACGACTGGATGAGATCCCGATGAGCCAGAACGGACCACAACGCGCCAGCGACGAGCCTCACTGCGCAGCGGGACCATCGGCCGTCGCGGCCGCGTCGCTCCCGCGCGGATGCTGGACGCGTGGCTCCGCCGAGCGGTCAGCGTAGGGTGCCTACGCAATCCTCCGGCGTTCCACCGACGGATCCCGATCCGGTGCCGCCCGACGACTCTGGCCGGACCGCCGCCGAACCTGGTCCCGCGGCGGTGTCCGACCCGCGTGAGCCTCTCGCTCTGCTGCTGCGTGATCTGCGCGCCGGGCGGAGCGGTCTGTCGGAGCGGGAGGCGGCCCGGCGCCTGGTCAGCGCCGGGCCGAACGAGCTGTCCCGGCGGCGCGGGCGCACCTGGCCGCGTGAGATCGCCCGTCAGCTCGTTCATCCGCTGGCGCTGCTGCTGTGGCTCGCCGCCGTCCTCGCCGCGGTCTCCGGCTCGACGGCGCTGGCCGTCGCGATCGTCATCGTCGTGCTGCTCAACGCCGCCGTCGCGTTCATCCAGGAACAGCACGCCGAGAAGGCCGTCGAGGCGCTCGCCGCCTACCTGCCGCCGCTGGCGACCGTCGTGCGCGACGGCGCCGAACGGCGAGCGCCCGTCCGGGAGATCGTGCCCGGAGACGTGCTGCTGATTGGTGAAGGCGACCGGGTGCCGGCCGACGCGCGACTTCTCGACGGCTACGTCGAGGTCGACATGTCGATGCTGACCGGCGAGTCGGTGCCGGTCGCCCGCTCGGCGGCCGAGACACCTGACGCCGGCCCGTTGCTCGCGGCCGAGGACCTTGTCTTCTCTGGCACGTCCTGCACGGCCGGGTCCGCGCGGGTGCTGGTCGTCGCGACCGGGATGAACACCGAGATCGGCCGGCTCGCCGCGCTGTCGGAGCGGGTGCAGCGCGACGAGAGCCCGCTGGAGCGACAGGTTCGTCGGGTCGCGTGGCTGATCGCCGCGGTGGCGGTCGGGGTCGGGGTCGCCTTCCTGCCGATCGGGCTGGCCGCCGGGCTGCCGTTCGGCGAGGCGCTCACGTTCGCGATCGGGCTACTGGTCGCGAACGTGCCCGAGGGCCTGCTGCCGACGATCACCCTCGCGCTCGCGGTCGGCGTGCGGGTGCTGGCCCGGCGCGGCGCGGTCGTGCGCCGGCTGTCCGCCGTCGAGACCTTCGGCTCGACCACTGTCATCTGCACGGACAAGACCGGCACTCTCACCGAGAACCGGATGCGCCCGGTCCGGTTGTGGACCACAGCCGGTGACCTTGCCGTCGACGGCGTGAACTGGGCTGCTTCGACCGGCGGCGACGAGACTGCGGTGGACCGGTCGGCCCCCGTGCTCGCGGCGCTCCGGACGGCGCTGGCGAGCTGCTCGAACGCCCAGCTCGCTGGCGACACGTACCAGACGAGACAGGGGATCCCACCCGAGGAGCCCAGCGACGACAGTGTCCGGCCCGGGCTGCCCGAGCCGGACGCCGAACTCAGCGAGCCCGAGGAGAGCGAGGACCGGGGGGACCCCACCGAGATCGGGCTGCTGCAGGCGGCCGCATGGCTGAGGGCGGACACCGGGCGCGCCTCGCGGCTCGCGCGGCGACGCCTGGAGGCGCCGTTCGACCCAAGGCTGCGCCGGATGACCACGGTGGACGAGACCGCGCCGGGTCGGTTCGTCGCCTTCGTCAAGGGCGCCCCGGAAGCGGTCCTCGAGCGTTGCGAGACGCTCGCCACCCCGCTCTACGGCATCCTCTTCGAGGTCGCCTTCGCGGCCGCCGTCGTCTACCTGCCGTTCCTGCACCCCGTGCTCGACACCGTTGCCGTCAACCCTGTGAACCTGCTCCTCCTGCTGCCCATGCCCGTCCTCGTCTGGGGCGCCGACGAACTGTGGCGAGCCGACCACCGCCGCCGTGAACGGACCGCTGCCGCGTAGCCGTTCGGGACGGGCGTAACGCACCGCGCCCATGCCTACTCGACAAGACCTACCCGGGTGGGGATGCGCCGGTCCGGCCGCGGGCGGCGGATAGCAGCAATCGTCGCTCGGCCGCCGCGATCACTCGCCGGGCCGCGTCGACCGCGTCCGGGTTCACCGACACCGACGTGATGCCGAGCCGCACCAGGTGTTCGGCGAAGTCGGGCCGGCTGGAAGGCGCCTGGCCGCACAGTGACGAGGTGATCCCGGCCTCCCGGCAGGCTCCGATGATCCGTGCGATGGCGTCCAACACGGCCGGGTCGGACTCGTCGAACAGCTCCGCGCACGTCTCGGAGTCGCGGTCGACGCCGAGAACGAGCTGGGTCAGGTCGTTCGACCCGATCGACACCCCGTCGATGCCGAGCCGGGCGTAGGCGGGGATCCAGTAGGCCACCGACGGGACCTCGGCCATGATCCAGGCACGCAGCAGCCGTCCGCCGTCGAGTGGAGCGGCCGGAAGGGCGTTGAAGACGGCGAGCAGCAGGTTGACGTCCGCCAGCCAGGCCACCACGTCGACTAGGAGCCCGGACGCGGACGCCAAGGCGAGCAGCCAGGCGCCCAGCGCGAAGAGTCCGCCCAGCAGGAGGCTGACCAGGGGGCCGACGCCCGCGATCCGCAGCTCCGCCGCCGGGCTCGACGCTTCCGACTTCAGCCGGGCCACGCCCCCAGCAGCCACAGCACGATGTCATCCACGGCCACCCCGTTGCGCCGGGCCATCACGGCGTGCGCCACCTCGTGGGCGAGCAGGGAGATGAAGAAGGCAACCGCGGCGCCAAGGGCGCCACCCAGTACAGCACCAGGGCACGGCCCGGATACGCCTGTGGGAGGCGGTCTTGCGCGAGGCCGAACGTGATGATGCCGAAGATGAGCAGCACGCTCCAGTGGACCCCGACCCGGACCCCGGCGATCCGTCCCAACGCGATGGTCGCTCGCACAGCGTCGCTCCCTGCTCGAAAGACCAGCGGAGGCCTCTCCGCGCTCGGGGCGGACTCGTCCGGATCAGGGCGTCGGCGTCACGACCGGAGCTGACGGCCGGGCCGTGCACGGAGATCAATGGCGGCTGGACGCCGCGCGGTTTCGGCGGGAGCCGCCGGGGCGGGCAGGGCCTGCCAGCGGTCGGCGAGCCTGTCCTCCAGCGCGGGCATGGTGGTGTACTCGAGCTCGTCGAGGCCGAGCCGGTGCGGTTCGAACGGGCCGTGCCGGCGCAGGTAGTCCATGACCTCGTTGGCCTGTGCCCGGGCCCGGTCGAAGGCCGGGTCGTCGAACATGTCGCGCGGGCCGATCAGCCGGCCGCCGGTGATCTGGAAGCCGAGGCAGACCACCCGCGGGGGGCCGTCGAAGCGGGACGGGTGCGCCTGGGCGGTCGAGACCGGCATCAGTGGCGCGTGGTGCGAGCCGCGCATGGAGCCGCCGACCGTGTAGGCCAGCGCGAAAGGCTCCAACGCCTCGCCGATCGAGGGCAGCCCGGACTGGCAGCGCACGATCATCACTCGATCGTCCTTACCGACATACTTCCCCGCGATCAGGGACAGCCGCTGGGTGCTCGTCGCCTCCGCCTGCTCGCCCAACGTCGATGAACCTGGCGTATCTGTCGAGAAGCGCTCCATCGGGTGTCTACCCCGGGCACGACGGCCACGGGCGCGCGGCATGCAGGCTCGGCTGGTGGAACCAAGCAGCAGCTCAGCGAAGCCGCCATGGCCACAGGCAAGGTCGTGGCGGTGCGGGACATCCTTTCCCTCCGGGAGGCCGGAACTGGGTCGTTGCCGCCTCGTGGGCAGGTCCGGCTCCGCGACCCTGGTTACAGGCCGGCGGAGAGCAACATTTCGTGAGCCTGCCTGGCTGCCCGCTCCGCCGTCGCTTCGAAGGGCTCATCCTCGACGGGCGGGGACTCAAGCCCACGGGCGATGACCCGGACCGCCTCCGTGAGCGCGACGATCTGCCTTTCCAAAAGCGCGATGCGCGCCTCCTGATCAGCAACCACGATCTCTTTCTCCCTCCGTCAGGCGGTGCCGCGCCATCCGCGGATTCGCCTGCTACGCACGTAGACGCGGGGTGTCGACGTCCGGGCGCCGGGGATGACTACCCACGGAGTGTCTAGCCGCTGTGTGTTGGTCAGAAACGTCTGGCCGCCGACCCTCCCGCGATCGCGGGCAGGTCCTTCGCTGACGCGGACGCCGACCTCTGCCGCGGGGCCCCGGCTGGGAGGAGAAGCCGCCGGTCACGCCGGCCAGATGCGCCGGGCGACGTGCTCGCTGTAGTCGCGAGTGTCAGGCAGACCACCCGCGAGAATCCTGGTGCGACTCCTGTGGGAGGAGATGACGTGGCGGAAGCAGACATCGTCGTGGGGATCGACGGTTCCGCGGACGCCGAGCGGGCGCTGCGCTGGGCGGTGGACACGCCTGGGAGCCAGCACCGACCCTCACCGCCCGGACCGGCCTCGGCGACGAGGTATTCCGCGACGCCGCGCAGGCCGTGCTGGACGAGTCGACCAGCGCGGGTCTCACCGGCCGGACGGGCCTCGACGTGAACACACGCCTGATCATGGGCACCGCCGCCCACGGCTCATCAACGCGGCGGCACGCGCCCAGATGCTCGTGGTCGGCGCCCGGGGCCGCGGCGGCTTCGCCGAGTTGCTGCTCGGTTCCACCAGCTCGCAGTGCGTGCTGCACGCCACCTGCCCGGTCGCCGTCGTCCGCCGCCAGCCGGCGTTAGACGGTGGGGAGCGACGGTGACGCGGCCGGTGGCCTTCGTCCTCGGCGGCAGCGGTGTACTCGGGGCAAGCGAGGTGGTCATGCTCGCGCCCTGCTCGACGCCGGGATCCGGCCGGACCTGGTGGTCGGCACCTCGGTCGGCGCGATCAACGGGCCTCGATCAGCCCGTCCGTGTACACGATCACAGCGTCGCCGGGATGGCAAGCCATGGCCGCGGTTTCCCACGCGTGGCGACGTCGCCGGGCACCACGGTGTCGATGGGGCCTTCGAAGACGACGGAGGGAGCAAAGCCGAGTGCGTCCTGGGCGTCAGTCAATAGCCGTTACAGATCAACTCGATTGACCGCCGAAATGGATCGGTGCATCCAGGCTGAGGGGTCAGGGTAAAGAGGTGGTTTTCCGGTGTGCCGATGGGGACCATCTTTGGGCTCATGTCCAGGATGGCCAGGATTGACAGCCGGGCGCGTCGGCGGGAGTCGGCGCATGCGGATGGCGGCGGTGGGATTTCACACGATGTCGCGGCGGCGGAATCCGGTGAAGGCGACGGCGAGGAACAGCGCGGCGATTCCCGCGAGCCACCCGAGGCCGGCCCAGTCGGGGGCTGTGGCGGTCACGTTCGGGACGTGGCGCAGCGGGCTGATGTCCAGGGCCCAGCCCGGGAGGTTGAACGTCGGGCCCAGGAGGGTCAGGCCGAAGGTCGCGACGACGCCGAGCCAGCCGACAAGTCGCCTGCTGGGCGCGGCGCCCACGGCGGCGAACGCGAGCGCGACGAGCGTCCACACCGCGGGAATCGTGACGAGCGCCTGGGTGACGACGTCGCCCGCGGAAATCGAGCTGTCCCGGGAGGCGGCGACCACGCCGAGCGCGGTGCCGGCTACCGTAAGGGCGACCGCGGGCGCGGCGAACGCGACGGCGGCGTTGCTGGCCAGGTACATCTGTCGCCGCAGGGCACCGGCGAGCAGGGGCTCGACCCGGTAGTCGACCTCCTCGGCGTAAATTCTGAGCGCCACCTGCACGCCGGTGACGGCGGCGATGATGCCGACGATCTGCAGGATCGTGACGAGGAACCCGAAGGTGAGCGCGGCGGGGCCGGTGGCGCCGGCGGCGAGGACCTTGGCCGCGGCGGGGTTGTCGCCGAGGACGCTGCCGAGGGACGTGGCGAGGTTGCCGAAGATGAGGCCGAGGCCGACGAAGGCGATCATCCACGACGCGAGCGCCCCGCGGTGGAGCCGCACCGCGAGACCCCACACGTTCGCCGTCGCGCCCCCACGGGCGGCGCCTGCCCGCGGCGCGATCATACCGAGCCCGTAGTCGCGTCGGCTGTGCAGCGCGAACCCGGCGAGCACGAGGACGATCGTCAGCGCGAGCGCGGCGAGCAGCGGCAAGGGGTTGTTGTCCGTGGCGGGGCGTGTCCGGGACAGCCAGCCGAGCGGGGTGGTCCAGGAAGTCCAGTCGGGCGTGTTACTGGAGTCGAGGTAGCCGCGGATCACGTAGCAGATGCCGAGCGCGGCGACGGCGATGCTATTGGCGGTTCGGGCGTCGGAGCCGAGTTGGGCAGCGATCGCCGCGACCCCGGCGAACATCAGGCCCGAGGCGGTGAATGTCGCGGACAGTATCAGTGATGGGACTACAGCTCCGCCGCAAGCGATGGTCAGCAGGAAGCACACGACTCCGAGCGCGACGGAGGCCGCGGCGGCCATCAGGACGGCGACGGCCAGTCGGGCCTGGCGCCCGAGCACGCCCGACGCGAGCAGTTCGGCCTGGCCGGAGTCCTCATCGGCGCGGCTGTTGCGGACGACGATGAGGATCCCCATCAGTCCGGCGAAGAAGGCGCCAAGGGCGCCCGCGCGCCAGGCGTTGAACCCGTCAGCAGTCGTCAGGTCGCGGGCGGGCCCGAAGATCAGCGCGAGTGCGGGGTTCCCGCCCAGTGTGGCGGCCAGCTTCGCGCGGTCCGCCGCGTCGGGGAAGATCCACGAGTAGGCGAGGATCGACGACGCGGACAACACCGAGATGAGCATCACCCAGGGTGCGATGTTGCGGGCGTCCTGGCGTAGCGCCACCCTCAACAGCGGGCGGGTACCGGTGAAGGCGGTCATGGCCGGGCCCGTCCAGTCGGCGCCTGGCGCGGAACGGCGTCGCCGGCAGTGACGCTGTCGGTGTCGTACTGGCTGAGGAAGAGGTCCTCCAGGGAGGCCGGCGCGACGGTGAGCATGGACATCTGGTGCGGCACCAGCGCGGCCATCGCGGCGTTGATCTGGTCAGGATCGACCGAGCCGGTGAGCCGAGTGCCGTCGAGCCGGGCGTCGTGGATCTCACGGAGGTCGCCTGGGTCCGCGGGTGGTCGGGCGAGCGTCGCGGTGATCTTGATCCGGGTCTGTCCGCGCAGGTCCTGCAACGTGCCTGTCCGCACGATGCGGCCCTGCCGGATGATGCTGACGCGGTCGGCGAGTGCCTCGACCTCGCTGAGGATGTGGCTCGACAGCAGGACGGTGCGGCCGGCCGCCTTCTCCTTGGCGATCTCCTCCTGGAAGACCGCCTCCATCAGGGGGTCGAGGCCGGAGGTGGGTTCATCGAGGATGAGCAGCTCGACGTTGGAGGAGAGTGCGGCCACGATGGCGACCTTCTGCCGGTTGCCCTTGGAGTACTGGCGGCCCCGCTTGGTCGGGTCGAGCTCGAACCTGTCGATCAGCTCGGCGCGGCGTGTCTCATCGAGCCCGCCGCGCAGGTTGCCGAGCAGGTCGATCGCCTCCCCGCCGGACAACCCGGGCCACAGCACCACGTCGCCGGGCACGTAGGCCAGGCGCCGGTGCAGCGCGACAACATGTCGCCACGGGTCACCGCCGAGCAGCTCCACGGTGCCCGCGTTGGCGCGCAGCAGTCCCAGCAGCACTCGGATGGTGGTCGACTTCCCCGCGCCGTTCGGGCCCAGGAACCCCTGAACCTCCCCGCGGGCGACGGTCAGGTCGAGCCCGTTGAGCGCGGTGAAGGAGCCGAACTTCTTCACCAGCCCCTCGATCCGGATTGCTGGCTGGGTCGCCGACTCATGCGTGTCGATCATCGACGGGATCTCTCCTGGGAGGCGGAACCAGATCAGGACAAGGGCAGGGCGGGGCCGGCGGGCGGGCCGTCGGTGACGTCGGGCGGGCCGGGGAGCTCACCGAGGAGGTAGCGGCTGATCGTGGGCGTGACCATGGCCGCCAGCAGGTCGGCGGGCATACTGGCCAGCGGTTCGACGGCCAGCACCCGGCGCGCCACCGCAAGGCCAAGCATCTGACTAGCCACCAGCCCGATCCGGATCTCGGCCTCGGCGGGGTCGACGCCGCCGAGCAGCTTGCCCGCCGCGAGCCGCACCACGGTGGCCGCGAAGAACTCGCGCATCAGGCTCACGGACTCCTGCCGTGACAGCACAGTGCGCAGGAAGCTCACCATCGCCGGACCGGTCTCGGGCGCATCCCAGACCCGCAGGAACGTCCGCACCAACCGCTGGGGAGCCTGCTCCACGCCGGCGGCGAAGATCTCCTCCACCAGTTCCTCAGGCTGGACAGGAATCTCCAGCGCCGCGCGGAACAGCCCCTCCTTGCTACCGAAGTAGTGGTGCACCAAGGCGGGATCGACCCCGGCGCCGGCAGCCACAGCCCTGATCGAGGTGCCTACGAACCCGCGCTCGGCGAACAACGCGCGCGCGGCGCGCAGGATCTCAGCCCGTGCGTCCGACTGGCCGGGGCGCCGTCCGACGCGCCTGGCCGCATCCTCGATCGGCATGCCGCCCCCAATTTCAACACTTGATGAGTTAAGGCTAGCCGATCGGTGCCAAGAAACTCAGCGGGTGGTGAAATTGGCGTCCAACCGGACACCCTCCACGCGGCCGAACGTCCGACCGTGCCCAGGCGGAGGCGGCCCGACTGCTGCGCGCCCCAGTCATGGGGCGGGGCCATCGCGGTCGCGGGCCGTGTCAGCCGCGTCTTGTCCGCGATCAGCGGAGCGCGGCTGTTCAGCCCAAGCCACGTGATCGCCATCGACCTCGTGACAAGCCGGCTCGACGCGGCGAAGCGGTTCGGCGCGGACCTGGTCGTGAACAACGGCGAACAGGATCCCCGCGACCTGGTACTGGAGCTGACCGGCGGGCTGGGCGTGGATGTCGCGATCGAGGCCGTCGGGATTCCGGCCACCTTCGAACTCGCCGCCGATCTCATCAGACCTGGTGGACGGGTGGCCAACATCGGCGTGCACGGCAAGCCGGCGACCCTGCACCTCGAACGGCTGTGGACGCGGGACGTCACGATCGTCACCGGCCTCGTCGACACCTACTCCACACCGACGCTGCTGCGCCTGCTGACCAGTCGACAGATCAACGCGGCCCGCTTCGTCACGCATCACTTCCCACTCGACGACTTCCTCCGCGCCTACGACGTGTTCGCCAACGCGGACGAGACCGGTGCGCTCAAGGTCGTCCTGAGCCGCGAGACCTGAGCCGTCCCAGCAGGGCCGGAGTCTCCCTACTGTTGCGCACGGCGCAGACCACCGGGGATCCTTCTGCTGATCATCCGGCCTCTTTATGACCAGCCACCCAG